>JAJEDI010000074.1 GCA_022821585.1 Caldilineaceae bacterium | reverse complement strand
TTGGGGCGGTGGGCCCTTGGGCCCTACATTGGGCGGGGGCTCCGCCCCCGCAACGCCCCCGGTCCCGCTCGCGCCGCAGCCAGTGTGAGGGTAATTCGACCTTGGCGTCCCGCGGCGACCGCTGCTTCCCCCAGCCCTCGTCGTGTCTGGTTCCAACTGTGTGCCAGCGTAGGCAAGGCGAATGTGGCGAAGCCCAATCTGACCTGGCGTACTCCGATAAGACCATCAGGAGCCCGCCACAGAATTTCTGACGCTGCGTTCCGTCATTCTGGACTCAGCCAGAAGGCACGCAGCGCAAACACAAAAATGGATAAGCAGTTACTCTATGGGAAGGAAGCTGCCTCTGGACTACAAATCGGCTTGGGTGGACTGGCACTCAGTTTGGCCGCGAAGAAATGCCGTGTGATAGTATAGGCAAGCCGTATGACTGTTGGAGCTCATGGCCGGCGGACGACGTCTGTACTGGTCTGAGAAAGAGCCCCCAAAAGCGCAGGGCATTGCGACCCACTGAAAGTTCTGCTCGGTTATGAGAGGGAAGGGACTGAGCAAACCTGAGACAAACGATCACTCTCTTTCAATAGCTATGAAGAGAAGCAATAATCGTTTCGCCGCTGCGGTGGCCAGCCCTTGGAAACCGCGCCGCATCCTGGCGTTTCCCACTGTTTTGTTTCTGGCACTGTTTCTCTGTGTCGCATGTCGACAGCATCAGTACGCCGGTACGGTCTTCGAAGACGCCAATCCTGCCTCCCCGATTCGCGGCCAAAACTATGACGGCGCTCCCTTCGATCTCGCCCAACTGATCGGCGACCCGGTCCTGCTCTTCTTTGGCTATACTTTCTGTCCCGACATCTGTCCTCTGACCATGATGGAACTGGCCGGAGCAAAAAAAGCGTTGGAATTGAAAACCCCAGCCCTTGGCGCCGATCTCAAGGTCGTGTTCGTCTCTGTTGACCCGCAGCGCGACAGCCTCGCACGACTCCAGCCGTACATCCTCGCCTTTGATCCCCGGTTCTTTGCAGTCCGCGTACCCGAGTCCGATCTGGAGTCCCTCAAACAAGGCTACGGGCTGTACACAGGCCCCCCTGAAGGTCACAGCATCGACGACGAATACTACCTCCTCGACCACACCTCCCGTGTCTTTCTCATCGACAGAGAGGGGAACTGGCGCGCACTTTTCAGCGCCGATGTGACCGCAGAGGCATTGGCCGCAGATCTGCAGGAGTTGCTTCGCTAGACGGCCTTTCAGCTGTCCTGAATGCAAGAGGTCTGTAACAACGATGCGCACATTTGTCGCTTTAGAGATTCCCCACGATGTGAGGCAGCAAATGCGCGCGCAGCAAGATCATCTGAAAGAACTCCCCGCGCTGCGTGAACTGCCGTCCCTACTGCGCTGGACCAATACACAAAACCTGCACCTTACGCTGCGCTTCCTGGGCGAAACGGACAAAGCCCGGCGCCATCAGCTGCAGAACGGCCTGGCGGCCGTCGCGGCCAGACACGCCCCTTTCTCGCTCAAGCCTTCCCGGCTCGACTGTTTTCGCTCCTGGTCCAATCTGCGCGTTCTCTGGGTGGGACTCGAAGGCGAATTAGGGGCCCTTCTCGAACTGCAGGCTGACGTTGAATCCCTGGCCCGTCAAATAGGATTTTCGCCGGAACGGAACCGTTACTCGCCCCACATAACCCTTGCACGAACCGCTCGCAATGCCCCGCGCCCCGCACTGCGCACGGCATCGGAACAACTGCGCCGCGCAGCGGAAGATGGCGGGTCTCAGACTTGGAACGACTGGAAAGTAAGCGAGCTGCACTTCATCCGCAGCGTCCTGGGCCCTGGCGGCGCCCAGTACTTTAACCTGGTAACCTGTGCGTTACCCGACGACACCGGGAATTCCTACTGAAAACGAGGCTCCTCCGCCGGCATTTCCGACGGCGGCCGCGCTGCCATCTCCTGCGAAAAGGAAGCTTCCCCCCGCACGACGTTCGTCCCCTCGGACCAGTGCTGCTGCCTGGCTCGGGCTGCTCCCTGATGCCTCACATACTCGTCGCTCTGCACCGCCCTCCCGAAGCCATAGAAGATCAGGCCCAAAGGCACGCAGATGATGCTGCCGCTTACGAATCCCCACAGCCCCAACCCGACAATGCCGATCATCTGCGCCTGGAATTGGCCGAGGAAATCGCTCTGAAATCCCGGGGCAGCCAGCAGCCCTGTCACACCCTGTCCGGTCACGCCCAGGTAGCTGCCAGCGCCGACCTGCTGCCAGCCGGCCCCCGCAGCGCCGTCCGCGAATATGCTTACGCTCACCAGTCCGATGGCAGCGGGTATCCCAGCAGTGGCGAATATCCCGGCGCCGTCGTCAAGACGGAAAACTCTCCGCAGCGCGTGTGTCGCAAAGGGCACACTCCCCCCGGCAAGCAACCCGGTCAGCAGCGCGCCCGCATGCCCCGGAAATGGCCCCGCGGCCAGTCCGGCTATTACGCCTGCCACCAGTCCTCGGGCGCTCATCCCCGGATCGCTCGTTCCGGTGACGAACCAAGTGTAGAGTAAAGGTACTGTCACCCCGCCTGTGGCGTAAAGCAGGCCGTTTACGGCCGTTCGCATTGCCGTGTAGGCACTCGTGCCGGGCTGCTGAACAGGGCCCGCCCATACCCAGGCCAGGACGCCCGCCATCACGAATAGCGAGCCCACAACCGCAAGCAGAGGCAGGTGGACGGTAGGTAGTTCAGAATTGGCTGACTGTGGCCGGGCCCCCCGCCCCGGCGGCCACACCAGCAGCGCGGCCATTGATGCCGAAGCCGTTACGAGAAAGACCGTGCCCCCGCCGCCGAAATCAACCAACCCGTGTCCCAGGCCGGCGTTTCTACCCAATGCCGCCAGCCAGCCCCCTCCTTGCACCCAGTTGCCCGCCAGCGGATAGACAACTGCGCCGACGACAAACGCGACAATCAGCGTTGCCAGAGCCGGTGCCCGCCCGCGCAGGGCAAGTACCGGCAACAGCGCCGCGGTCATCGACCAGGGCGCATGCGCCAGAAAAAGGCCCATCGCCCCCGGCGTCGCCGCTGGACCGGTCAGGAACCATCCATCCAGCCCGGCCGCTATCCAGCCAACACCCCAACCCTCGGGAAGCGGGCTCCATCCCCGCAAAAGGCCAGACAGGTCAGGGTGATCTGTGTACAGGAATCCCACGCTCCCAAACTGAAAAGCAAAGCCTGCCGCCCAATAACCCAACCCCGCCAGGCAAAAGGCTGCCAGGCCCCCCAGAGCAGCATCCCATGCTCGCTGTGCACTCATGCTGGACGCTGCAACCAGAAGGAATCCGGCCGGCAGGAGAAATGCCAGGCCCGAGGCGGTTAGATTCCAGAGATGAGAACTGTCCATAAGAGCGCGGATCCTGACACCGCCCAGCAAAAAGTGTAGCACGCAGCCAATGGCGCACTGGACGCGCCTGACAGCGGGGCCACTGTAGTTCCGACCGCTTGGAACCCCTGTGCCGCTGTCAAACGTTCACTCTAGAATATCAGACAAACGAATACCGAACAAAGCACACGCTGAAGACGAACTGCCCCTCGCGTTGGTTTTGGCTTGGCACGGTGTTACAATTGGCAGGTTACCGGGCCGATGGTCAGTGGGTTCCCAATGCCCGCCCAATCTGGAAACACATCTGTGAGAAGCGAAGCCGTTTCACGCCGACCTGACGATCCCACCCATAGGGCACCATTGCTACTCAATCTGATTCGGGCTGGGTTCCTCCTCTTGGTTATCGTCGTACTGTGGGGTGTTGTGATTGTGTCGCGCGCCCACCTGACAGAACAGTTCTTGGCGGTCGAGAAACAGTCGGAGGCACTCATCGATCCCGATGAAGGTGAGGACGCGCTGACTCCGGAGAACATTGAGGCGCAGATTCTGGCCCTCACCCTGAGATTCCGCGAAGAGGAACTGCTGATACCTTTTGGCGAAGATCCCCGTCCCCGGGCTTTCACAATCAACCCCGGCGAACCTGCACGCTATATCGCGGCCCGCCTTGCCGCTGCCGGCTTCGTTCGCGATGCCGACCTCTTCAACCTGTACCTGCGAGTCGAAAAACTGGATAGAAACATTGAAGCTGGCAACTTCATGCTCGCGGAGTCTATGACCATTCCGGAGATAGCACGCGAACTGCAGCAGGCGCGTTTCGAAGAGGTTCTGGTCACTATTCCCGAAGGCTTCAGGGCCGAAGAAATTGCCGAACGCTTGGCCGCCAATTTTGTCATCGACAGCGAGCGATTTCTGACCGCTGTCCGCCAGCCGCAGGGCCTGGCCCTGTTGGATGACTACGAATTTCTGAAGGACCTTTCACCAGGCGACTCTCTGGAAGGCTACCTCTTCCCCGATACCTACCGTTTTCCCGTCAATGCAAGTGGTCCGGAGCTTGTCCTCGCTTCCATGTTGGACAATTTCGAGAACAGGGTCGGCGCCGACGGTCTCAGCGGGGGCAGCAGCGGTATAAGCGGTCATGAACTCATCACACTGGCCTCGATCGTCGAACGGGAGGCCGTCCAGGATGACGAGCGCCCGCTGATCGCCAGCGTTTACCTTAACCGCCTCAACAATACCTGTTCCGATGTTGGCGGAACATATCTCCAGGCCGACCCGACTGTGCAGTACGCCAAAGGCACGACAGGCAACTGGTGGTGGAAGCCGCAGACGATTCAGGAATACGCCCAAGTGGAAAGCCTCTATAACACCTATCTGCATCCCGGACTACCGCCCGGTCCTATCGCCAGCCCTGGCCTGAGAGCCATCGAGGCGACCAGAAATCCAAGTCAGACATCCTACTGTTTCTTCCTCGCTACCGGGGACGAAGGCCGTCATGTGTTCGCGCAAACGCTGGCCGAACACGATCGGAACTTCTTGAACTACGGCTATCAGCCTTAACTGGGCAGTTCTCTTAAGCACTGGGAATGCTGAAGCTGTGATGTCGCCGGAATCGAGTGCTACGGTCAGGCGAAAAATCTGTGGTGGCAAAAATTTTCGCGCTGTTTGGGTACTATGTTACGATTGTCCGCGCCGTTCCGGCAGTTCGTGTCGTCTTCTGTTTCGTGCTGTCCTTGTCCCTCCTTTCCTGCGATTCCACGCGGCCTGTTGTGAAAATTGGTCTGTTGGCTCCCTTTGAAGGGCTGCATCGAGAGAGCGGCTACGCAGCCCTTTCGGCAATGCGCACAGCACTTGCCGACTTCCCGCTCAAAAAAGTCGAGGCAGTTCCCCTCGCCTTGGATACCTCCGCTGACCCGGCGCAGGCCCGTCGCGCCGCCGCAAAAATGCTCCGCGACGACACTGTCGTGGCCGTGGTCGGGCCTCTGCAGGCGCGCCAGGTCTCCGCTGTGGCCGATGTCTTCACCGCCTCAGGTGTAGAATGGCGGCCGCAGGGGAGGCCCCCCTCAAATGAAGCGGCCCAAACCCTGATCGAAGCAATCATCTCCAAAATGCCGGGGACGACCATAGCGGTTGCCGGCTTGGACTTCGGATGGCCGCAGGCCTCTGCTACGGAGTTGTCATCAAAGACCGGCAAGTCGGTAACTGTCGTCGACGCCCTAACCGCCAGCGTGGCAGTGGACGGCCTGCTCTGGCTTGGAAGTGCCGATGAAGGCGCGACGGTTCTGAGCCGCCTGCGATTGCAGGGCAGTACAGTTCCATTCTGGACTACGGCCGTAGCCGGAGACCCGGTCTTTCACTCGCTCTTGATGGAACGGCTCGACGGAACTCCGCCTGGCGCTATCTATTGGACCATCGCCCTGGGCGAAAACGGAGACCAATATATGGAATGGGCATCGGCGCATGAGGACGCCACGCCAACCGACTTTACCGTCTACTTGGCCACGCAGCGGGCCTTGCAGAAGATTGCCGGCGATGATCTTCCTTCACATGAGCGTGAACTCGCAGTCTTTGACCTCGACCTTGAAGGGAATAGCGAATTGATTGAAATAGTACGGATTCCCTGACGCGCAACAGGTTGGACCGGCAGTCGCGCACGAATATTGCACGCTGAATCTACCGCAGAATTTCAAATGCGACTTCTCTTTATCTCCTGGGAGTATCCCCCTAATGTAGTAGGTGGGATCGGAAGACATGTTTCGGAGCTCGTGAGGGCTTTCATCGCCCTTTCCGGCGAAAGTGCGCCATCCTTCCACCTTGACCTGCTGACACCCCACAGCGGCAATGCACTCCTATATGAAGAACTGTCGGACGCAGTCACCATCCACCGGGTGGAAACCCCCTCGGTCAACCCACTGGACCTCTTCAACAGCGTCGTCGACAACAACCGTTACCTGGTGTCAAAGGCAATGGAGTTGCACGACGGCAACCCCTACTCATTGATTCATGTACACGATTGGCTGACCGCCTCTGCCGGCATCGAGCTGAAACATGCCTGGAAGATCCCTCTCGTTACCACCATTCATGCCACCGAAAGAGGAAGACACCAATCGCACCTGCCCAGTGAGACCAGCCACAGCATAAATCAGCTGGAGTGGCAGGCTTGCTTCGAATCCTGGCGGCTCATCGTCTGCAGTTCCTACATGGCCGGCGAACTGCGCAGATTCTTCGACGTACCGCTAGACAAAGTAACCCTTATCCCCAATGGCGTCGACGTCACGCCCTTTCAGTCTTGCTCGGAGGAGCGGATTCGGGAACTGAAAGCCAGTTTCGCGCCTTTCGGCGAAAAGCTGCTGTTCTACGTCGGACGCATCACGCCGGAAAAGGGCGTGCAGGTCTTGCTTAAGGCGCTCCCTTCCATTCGCGAGAAACATCCAAATGTGCGTCTGCTGGTGGCAGGCAGAAACAGCGAGCAGCTGCAGCCTCTGGTTGATGAGTTGGGAATCGGGGATGCCGTGGAGTTACTGGGGTTTGTCGACAGCGAAACGCGGGACTGTCTCTATCGCTGCGTCGATGCGGCCGTCTTTCCCAGCCTCTACGAGCCCTTTGGCATCGTTGCTCTCGAGGCCATGGCCGCCGGCTGCAGCGTCATTGCCAGCCAGGTCGGCGGGCTGGCCGAGGTCGTCGACCACCGGCGAACTGGCCTCACCGTGCGAGTCAACGACACGCAGAGTATCGCCTGGGCAGTAGACCAGCTCTTCACTGATCCCCTCCAGGCCCAGGCCATGCGTGCTCGCGCAATTCAAGAGGTCACCCGCTCCTATAACTGGCTCACGATTGGCGCGTCGACCTTGAGCATGTACGCAGCCGTAGTGGCGCAGAGGCAGAGCGTCAACTGGTGATCCTGGCTAACACGATCGACGGCTCCTGTCCCTCGGCCCCTGCATCACTCTCGTCCCGCGCCGCCCCCCTAACCATCCCCGCCTCCGGGCTGACCGGATCAAGGCCGTGTATACCGGCAAAACTGTAAGCGTTCAAAACACGTTCCGCCGCCAGATCGGCCGCATTCATGTCGCCCGCGTGGACCGTGCACAGTAGATCCCCGTTCGCAACCCTGTCACCCACTTTCGAGCTCAGGACGACGCCGACGCGGTGGTCGATATCGTCACCCTTACGTTGCCGGCCGCCTCCAAGCGCTACCACGGCAAGGCCGACCGCTCGCGCATCCAGGCCGGTGACAACGGCGTCCTCCTTCGCCCGCAGTTCCACTGTCACGGGGGCGCTGGCCAACCGCCCAGGGCCTGCGACAGCAGCCGCATCGCCTCCTTGGGCCGACACAAACTGAACGAACTTGTCAAAGGCTTCACCGGAATCGATAGCCTCCTGAACTCTTCGCCTGGATCCATCGCGCCCCTTCTCTTCTCCCCCGGCCATCCGTTCACTGTGAAGTTCAGGGTCGCCCAGCAGCAGCATCTCAGTTGCCACTTCCTGCGTCAACTGCTGGAAGTCACGGGGGCCTCCCCCTCTTAGCGTATCGATCGCCTCCTGAACCTCAAGGTTGTTGCCGACTGCATGCCCCAATGGCTGGTCCATCGCAGTAACCAGCGCCGTCACCCGGCGCCCGGCGCCTCTGCCGATCGAGACCATCAGCTCGGCCAGCTCCCGCGCCTCCGCCAGCGACTCCATGAAAGCCCCCTGCCCGCACTTTACATCCAGCACGATGGCGTCGGCCCCGGCGGCCAGCTTCTTGCTCATGATGCTTCCTGCAATGAGAGGCAAACTGGGCACCGTGCCAGTGACATCCCGCAACGCATAGAGGAGCCGGTCAGCCGGGGCAAGCGTGGCCGTCTGGGCCGCCACGACCAGCCCTACCTCCCTCAACTGACGCCGAAACTGTTCCGTACTCAGGCTGGCGCTCCAGCCGGGGATTCCCTCCAGCTTGTCAATCGTTCCCCCGGAAAAACTGAGACCCCGACCGCTCATCTTGCCTACCGGTAAACCGCAGGCCGCCGCGATGGGCCCAACTGTCAGCGTGGTTTTGTCGCCGACGCCGCCGCTGGAATGTTTGTCCACGATCAGCTTGTCCGAGCGGGCCAGCTCGCGCAGATCGAGCGTCTCCCCGCTGGCCGCCATGGCCAGCGTCAGCGCAGTCGACTCCGCCGCTGTCATTCCTTGAAAGTAGACCGACATCGCCCAGGCCGCAATCTGGTAGTCAGGTATCGTCCCCTGAACGATCCCCTCCATCAGGAATTCCAACTCAGCGGCACTGTGCTCGCCGCCGTCCCGCTTCTTGGTGATCAGGTCGACTACATTCATCGTGAAATTCTTTGGCGCCTTGCGCGTTGGTGGTACACTTGCACGATGCTGCAATTGGGTCGCAGCTTCCGTTATCGTTCTTGCCGCGCACAAGCCGTGCGCTCTGGGGCCGCCTTAAGAGATACAGCGGCACCCCCTATCTGAACAGCGCTTCATTATCCATCCTGAGCGTAATATGGGCAAGACAGTTACAGTTGTGGGGGGTGGACTCGCAGGTACCGAAGCCGCCTGGCAGCTGGCGCAACGTGGATTCTCCGTCCGCCTTTATGAGATGCGTCCGGTGCGGCAAACCCCTGCCCATGTCACCGACCGGTTGGCTGAATTGGTCTGCTCAAATTCCATGGGCAGCACACTGCCTGACCGGGCCCTGGGCATTCTCAAGAACGAAATGCTGCACATGGGCAGCTTCGTAATCCGCACTGCATTCAAACACGCTCTGCCCGCCGGACAGGCCCTCGCCGTCGGACGTGACGAGTTCGCGCAGGAGATCACCAGCAGCATTGCCTCAAACCCCAAGATTGAGTTACTCCGCCAGGAAGTGACGGCCATTCCCAACGGCCCTACGATTTTGGCCACCGGCCCGCTGACCAGCGACGCCTTGACCCGCGCCGTCCAGTCCCTCACCGGCCCCTACCTCTACTTTTACGACGCCATGGCCCCCATCGTCTCGGCCGAGAGCATAGACACATCCATCGCCTTTCGTCGTAATCGCTGGGACAAGGCCGGCTCCGAAGGGACCGACGATGGCGATTACCTCAACTGCCCCCTGAATCAGACCGAGTACGAGGCATTTGTCGACGCCCTGCTTGACGCTCCCAAGCTGGAACTGTCTGGCGCAGACAAGGAGCTCGAGCGCTACTTCGAAGGCTGTATGCCGATCGAGGCGCTTGCGCAGCGAGGTAAGGACGCCCTTGCTTATGGGCCAATGCGGCCGGTCGGGCTGCGCGACCCCAAAACAGGTCAGCGTCCTTTCGCCGTTGTCCAACTTCGGCAGGACAACGTCGCCGGTACCCTGTACAATCTTGTCGGCTTCCAGACAAACGTGAAATGGGGCGCGCAAGCTGACGTACTGCGAATGATTCCAGGCCTTCAGGATGCCGAGTTCGTGCGTCTCGGACAAATGCATCGCAATACATTCATCAACAGCCCGACACTTCTGCGACCGACGCTTCAATTCAAAGAAAGAGACGACCTCTTCTTCGCTGGCCAGATTACCGGCACCGAAGGGTATGTCGGCAGCGCGCTGGGGGGTCTCCTGGCAGGGATCAATATGGCCCGCCTGCTGTCTGACGAGCCCCCTCTCCAGCTGCCCCGCGCCGCCATGTCTGGGGCCCTCTTCCACTACATAACACACGCCTCGGCTGACGATTTTCAACCCATGAAGGCAAACATGGGGCTGCTCCCCCCACTCCCGGAACGCGTCCGCAACAAGCGTCAACGATACGCCGCCTACGCCGAAAGAGCGAAACGAGCACTGGAAGGCTGTCTTGTGCAGAAGGGATTCAGTCCCGTCTCTTACTAGGTAGAACCGTTAAGGAAGCAAGAAACAGCAAGACCCGGCGCGGGCCGGGTCATTTTTTGCGTGGGGTCCTTTTGATTAAGGTCGGTACGCCAGATCCAGTTACTCGCCTGCCCTTGCATTGACTATCGCCAGCAGCGCGTTCGTCTGGTCCAGCGTCACCCTATAAACTTCGAAATCACCGAAATAGGCCCGGTCGTACTTGTCACCTTCAAATTCGCCGGTGAAGAACCACCGCTTCGTGTATTGCATCGAAACGAGCATTCCGGTCCGGACGTCATGGCAGGTCAGACCATTGTAGACCGTAGTCCACCCGCTCTCCTCCGCAACTTCGGCCACCTGTTCATCGCTGCACCAGACCTCAATCTCTTCTCCCGTTTCCAAGTGGAACAACGCATTGGCAATACCGGGTCGGGGCCCGAGCCAGTAGTTGAAGAAGAACAGACCAGTCGAGTTGGGATAGCGCTCCGTTCCCTCTAGCCGGTCAATCTGGTGTGGCCACGTCGAATCTTCTCCGCACGACTCCTCCCAGGTCACGATTCGATTGATCGCTAACCAGCGAAGATCTCGATTATTGTGTATCTCCGTTTTCGATACCGCGGCGCACTCATTCACGGCGCAGCGTCGTGAGCCGCATTCATAGTGAACATTCCAGGAGGCCGCAAGGTCCTCAGGGAAAAGCGGGATCAGACTGGGTAGGGAATCAGCGGCCTCGTCGGGCGTCACCACAATTTGGGACATCCAGGCGGTCTGGGTTGTCTCAACTTCGCCTTCATCGGCGTTGTCGAAACAGCAGACGCGCCACCACCCGTCGGCCGTCCGGCCCGTAGTGGTAAAGGTATCTCCTTCCACCGCTCTGGCTACAACGGGAAAATCGATACTTGGTCCGCTTCGGATATTGGCCCTGGGTCGACGGACCGTCAGAATTGCAGGCGCAACACTTTCACTTGGCGCTTCTACGTCCCCTTCAGATCCTTGCGAGACGATGCTCCCGTTGACTCTCTCCAAAGGCACGACACCAGGAGGCAAGTAGCTCTCCTCTTCATCCGCCGCGGTGGTCTGCTCCACGGCCAGGTTGGGGTCCTCAGCAGGTATCGGCGCGCACGCGGCGAGCGCGGCCAGGCAAAGTCCCAGAAAAACGCACGTCAGTCCCACTCTTTGCCGCCTGCTAACACACCACGATCTTGTCTGTAGCAATTGGCCCGATCTGCTTGGTAACCTCTCGGCGTTAATCATCCTTGGATTCGCCTCTGTTCATGAATCCTGCATCTCTCTCGGCTGCCGAAGTCGGGTGGGGAAGTTTTCGGCGGCCCGGTACTGGCCGCCGAACATTTCTCCTATGAAAACCTCATTTTTGCGACCTTCAGTATAGCGATGTTGTGGCGGATTGACAATAGTTGTGTTCTAATGGAAGTCGTCCTTCTTGCCTTCCCATTGGGCACGAATGTCTGCTGTTCTACATACGTAGAGTAATCGTGCCGTCACCAGTCACTTTACTCCAAAAGCAATATGAACGGTCTATCAAACAGGCCTGAACCGCATGCCCGGCATCCCCACTCCGATTTGTCTTCCGCTGAACTCCAGGAGGTTCCGCATCAGGAACATGGAAAGGATCTTCCCGACGCCGGAGCTCTGAACTTGGATCCCTCCAACTGGTGGCTTGCAGCGATTGCCGTCGTGGTTCCTACCTACAACGAGGCCGACAATTTGGAGGAATTGGTCGATGACCTGTTCTCCTTGCCGCTGAAAAACCTGCGTCTGGTGATAGTTGATGACGACTCTCCTGACGGCACGGGCGCCCTTGCCGACAACCTCGCACTGCGCTACAACCAGGTCCACACACAAATATCGGTCATTCATCGCCCGCAGAAGGGCGGACTCGGCACGGCCTACGTAGCCGGATTCCAACGAGCCCTGTCCGACGGGGCAGATTTCGTTGTACAGATGGATGCAGACTTCAGCCATAGCCCGACCTACATTTTGCAGATGCTCGGCGTGGTTTTTGCCACAGGCATGGACGTTGTCATCGGCAGCCGTTATGTACCTGGCGGCACCCTGGATGAGACCTGGAGCTGGTGGCGAAGTCTCCTCAGTAAGTGGGCCAACATCTACTGCCGCACTATCTTGAAGATTCGAGTACGTGATATGACCGCCGGTTTCAAGCTTTGGCAGCGCAGCGCCCTTCAGGACATCGGGCTGCACACGATCAGAAGCAACGGCTATATTTTCCAGGTCGAAATGGCCTATCTCAGCGAGAAACTTGGCTTCCACATCATCGAACTTCCCATTCATTTTGAAGATCGTCGCGTCGGCCAGAGTAAAATGAATGTATCAGTCAAATTGGAGTCAGTCTGGCGCGTGTGGGAGCTTCTCTGGAGGCATCGCAAGCGCGTCTCGGGCGCCAGAGAACCTATGACTCAGCCCCGCCCAGTCATGAGCAGCGGCCGGCCTGCCCCGCACCGTTAGATGCCGCGACTTCGCCTCGCCAACGTAATGCAACGGCTACGACGTTTCCGTCCCGACCTGCTCGCACTCGCCGTACTGACTGTCCTTCCGCTTATTTGGTTCGGCCCGGTTCTGTTCACCGGCAAAACGCTGCTGCCCTATGACAACCTATATCGGTTCGAGCCCTGGCAATCACTGCAGCCCAATGTCGCGCCGCACAATGAGCTGCTCAGTGACCTTGTCCTGGAAAACGCAGTTTGGAAACTGCACGTGCGCCGAACTCTGCGGCAAGGTGAGCTTCCCCTCTGGAACCCGCAGCTGTTTACCGGCGCACCTTTCTTCGCCGCCGGTCAGGCCAGCTCAGCCTATCCCCTCAGCGCACTCTTCTACGTACTGCCAATCGAATTTGCCTTCGGTTGGTTCACCGCAATCCAACTGGCCATCGCTGGCGCCAACGCCTACCTGCTCGCCCGCGTCCTCAAGCTGAGGCCGGTGGCCTCCCTCTTCAGTGGCGTCGCCTTTCAGTTCAGCGGTTTCATGGTGGTCAGCGTCGTCTTCACCATGGTCATCGCCGCAGCCTCCTGGCTGCCGCTGCTGTTGGCGACAATTGAAAAGGTGATTCAAAAGCAGGAAGAAAAGGGAACCTCCGGATTTCGCCCCATACCCTATGTGGTGACCGGTGTGGGCGTGGTCGGTATGGTCGTGCTTGCCGGCCACCCCGAGTTCCTCTACTACACGCTGCTCGTGGCGGGCACATATTCCATTGTGCGGCTTCTCGTAGCATGGCGAAAACTCCACAACGCTACCGGCGACCACACAGCGCAGAATACGACCCCTGACCAACCCCGCCGCGAAAGCAACGACAGGCACATTTTGCAGGCACTGGCCAGAATCGCTGCCTGGATTCTCCTGATCCCGCTCTTAGGCCTTGCCGCAGGTGCAGTCCAGCTTCTGCCGCTGTATGAGCTGGTGCAGCAGAACTTCCGTGAAGGCTCCGCGTCCTACCGGCAAATCGTAGGATGGGCTTGGCCGGACCGCCATATCCTTACTTTCTTCCTGCCCGACATCTTCGGCAATCCCAGCCATCACCACTGGTTCGACCTCTGGGCTCTCCGATGGCAGCCGGCGACCTTGAACTGGCTGGGAGAGCCCAGCAACACCATCTTCTGGGGCATCAAGAACTATGTGGAAGGCGGCAGCTACCTGGGCGTCAGTACGTGGCTGCTGGCCGCGCTCGCGGTCGGTGTCCCGCTTGCCCAAACGGTATTCCGTGCAGGCGGCGAGCAGCCGCACACTGCACACAGGCACCTGCGCGTGCCCGTCCTGCTATTCGCCGCGCTGGCGCTGGTCTCCCTGCTCTTCGCATTCGGCACGCCCCTCTACGCACTCCTCTTCTACGGCCTCCCCGGCTGGGACCAGCTTCACAGCCCCTTCAGATGGGTATTTCCCTTCACCCTCGCCATGGCGCTATTGGGCGGCCTCGGATTGGAACAGGCCCTCTCATTCCGCTCGAATGCCGGCGAAAAGCGACTCTTTTCGTTTGGACGACTCCACGTCCGGCTGAAGTGGTTAGCTGCCCTTCTCGCATTCCCTACGTCCGTCGCGGGTCTGATCGCACTCCTCGTAGTCGCCGCCAGCTACATGGTTCCCACGCCGTTCATAAACCTGGCGCAGCGGGCCGTGGAAGCATCCGATCTGGCACAGGCCGCCTTTGCCGACGGGCGCATGTTTTGGGGATACCAAAGTGTCGGCATCGCCCGTTTCGGCGCCTTTGCCCTCGTGAGTGGGCTGCTCCTTTGGTGGATTACCAGAACTGCTCACAAGGCTGACGGGCGAGATCAGGAATCAGACGGCGCCCCCGGAAACGCGACGACATGGGCGCGTCTCGCCAGCCTGCTTCCCTATTCATTCGTCGCCCTCCTCGCTCTCGATCTCTTCGCAGTCCATGGCTACTTCAACCCCGCAGCTGACCAGGGGCTATCACCTCTGAGAAATGTGCCGCCGGTTGTGCAGTTCATTAATCAAAAGGAGAGCACCGGCCAAGGCAGCGAAATCCGCTACGCCCCTTTCCGATTTACAACTTTCGACAATCCCGGCAGCAAGACCTTCAACGCCAATGTCGGCATGTATTACGGTTGGCAGGACATCCGCGGCTACGACTCAATCATTCCAAAACAGTACGTAAACCTGCTGAACCGCATCGCCGACCAGAGCGGCGAACTGCTTTATAACCGCATCGCACCTATCTACGCGTCGGCAAACTCGGCAAACCGGCACAATCCCTTTGCCGCACTCGAAAGTCCGCTGCTCGACCTTCTCGGCGTTAAATACATCCTGTCGGAGCTGGTGGTACCCAATTCGAATACCTGGCAGAAGGTATACGAAGACGACGCCCTGCGTGTATACGAGAACCTGGAGGTTTTCCCCCGCGCTTTCATTGCAACCGAAGCCGTCGTCCTCCCCTCCCCGGAGCAGCCGCTCCTCGATGCCGACCTGCGCAGAACCGTATTCATTGAGGAGGCCCCCTCGTCGGCCGAGGCTCTCGTCCCCTCCAGCCCGCAGACTGCAGACACGTCAATCAGCCGTTACACGGCTAACACCGTCTTCGTCGATGTCAACCTCAGCGACAGAGGCTGGCTGGTCCTCACCGACGCCTACTTCCCCGGCTGGAAGGCATACCTGCGTCCCTTCGGCGGCGACGAGAACGACGAACAAGAGCTGACCATTCACCGCGCAAATTCGGCATTCCGCACCGTCTATCTGCCTCATAGCGGCCAGTGGACCGTCCGCTTCACCTACAGCCCCATGAGCTTCAAACTCGGCCTCTATGTCACCTTCTTGGCGGCAATGCTTTCTTTGCTGCTCTTGTTGTGGTGGGCGTGGGGCCGATTCTACCGCCCGGAAGCAACCGCCGGCGAAGCCCGTACCGTCGCCAAGAATTCGGTCGTCCCCATGGGCCTTAACTTGGCCAACAGAGTAATCTACTTCGTCTTCGCAATGCTCTACGTGCGCCTGCTGGGGCCGGAGGGGACCGGACAATATGCATGGGTAATCGCCGTATACGGCATCTTCGAAATCTTGAGCCGCTACGGCCTGGGGACCCTGGTTACTCGCGAAGTCGCGGCCGATAGGAGCAAGTCAAGCCTTTATCTGACAAATGTACTGTCCCTTCGCACTCTCCTGTGGGCCGTCAGCATCGTTCTCATGGGACTGGCAGTCGGTGGCTCCCAAATCACCTCTTCGGTGGGCGCGGCATCCAATTGGGCCCAGTCCTTGGCCAACCTGTGGACTTCATTTCTGTCAATGACGACAAGCTGGTCAGGAGTGGAAACAACCCGGGACGTGCCGGCTCCCATCGGCCTTGTAGAAATACAATCAGTCGCCGTCTTCGCGCTTGTGATGTTGGTTGCCAACTGGTCCGATGCCTTCAGCAGTCTGTTCAACGCCTTCGAAAAAATGGAATACACCGCCGGGCTCGGCATCGCCATGGCGCTGCTCCAGGTAACCCTGGGTGCCCTTGTCCTGCTGCTCGGATGGGGCATCGTCGGCCTGGCCTGGGTGGCGCTGGTCGTAAACGCCGTTCAGCTCATCTGGCTCAGCTGGCTTGTTCGCTCAACGCTGTTTAAGCCCCAATGGAACTGGGACTGGGCCCTGCAGAAGTCGATGCTTGCCACGAGCGGCCCGCTTATGATCAACCACCTCCTGGCCACAATCTTCTGGCGCATCGACATCTGGATTCTTCGCCCCCTCGTCGGCGCCGCCAGTGTGGGGCTCTACAGCGTCGCTTTAAAATACTTGGACGGTCTGAACATCATCCCCAGTACCTTCACACTTGCCATCTTCCCTTTGATGAGTCGGCTGGCGAAGCAGCAAGGAGCGGCTCTCCTTCGATCCTACTCGCTTAGCGTACGCCTCTTATTGATAGTAAGCCTGCCGCTGGCCGTTGCCGTTGCCATGTTGGCTGAGCCTCTGATTTTTCTCCTCGGAGGAGTCCAATTCGCCCGTGCCTCAGATGAAGTTGCCGTGATTTCGGGCCGTGTCTGCCAGGTCTTGGGGGAAATAATCGGGACCTTCGACTGCGGCGCGCTGCCTACCAGAAGCGGCTCCGTCTTAGCCCTCCAGGTGATCATCTGGAGCATCCCAATCGGCTTCGTAAACAGCGTGACCCAGTACGTCCTCATTGCCGCCGACCAGCAACGCTATTTGACCAAGGCATTCGCCTTTGGCGTCGCATTTAATCTGATCGGCAATCTACTTCTGATTCCCGTATTCAGTTTCATCGGCGCCGCCGTCGTGACCATCCTGAGCGAAATCTGCCTGCTGCTCCTCTTTGCTCGCCGTGTCCACCGCAGTGTCGGCCCAACGCCTTGGCCGGATATGGTCTGGCGCCCACTGGTCTCGGCAGTCGCAATGGGATTTCTTCTTTACGGCCTGTCTGCAATTGGCGTCAATAAATGGCTGGCCATCCTGCCCGGTTTGGTTGCTTACGCCTGTGTCTTCGCGCTGATAGGAGGCCTGGGCGATTCCGACCTGCAGCTTGCTGCCAGGTCTTTGCTGCAGAATCGCCTCGCCTGGCAGACACAACCACAGGAGGCGGACGGCTCATAGCTGCAGAGCAGGCGCGCTCCTGCCCCAGTCTTGACGCTGCCGCTCAACCGCGAGCACGCCAGGGCAGAAGCGTAAAGTCGTTCGCTTCCAGCCATTCTGGATCCGGCCCGTCCCAGCCAAACTGGTCCAGGTCGACGCGCCCGTCCGCCTCGAAGCGGACGCCCTCCTCCATCAGAAGTTTTCGTTGACGGTCTGTCGCCAGAGGGTCCCCGCGCGGGCTGATGCCTCCCTTACCGTTCACGACCCGCTGCCACGGGACGTCGGTCTCAGCTGGCAATCCGCCCAACGCGTAACCGGCCATGCGCGGCGAAGCCGCCCCTGCAATCCAGGCAATCTGTCCATACGTCGCCACTCGCCCATGAGGGATCTCCCGAACTACAAGAAGCATCCTCTCGTAAATGCTCACCCTCTCCTCGGCCATCCTCCCCGCCCCTCTCACCACCATCCAACTGCAACCAACCGCCCCCAAGCCCTCATTGACTTCTGACTACTGTCCACTGCTGTTTGTCAAATCCTCCGCACGCGACTATGCTTGCACCCATGAACGTCTCGATACGGGAACTTCTGACGGCCTGGGAGTTCTATCCCGGCTCTGCCGCCGCTCTGCTGGTTATCCTCCTGCCGTACACAGTGTGCTGGGTGCGGTTAAGGCGTTGCCGCTCCCCACTTGCGACCAAAGCCCGCCTGGTCAGTTTCAGCGCAGGGACTGCGGTCCTGGCCCTGGCCTTCCATTCGCCCCTCGTCGCGCTACAACAGGAGTTGCTGATTGGCAGAGCCGGGCAACAGATGCTCATCGGACTCCTTGCCCCTCCTCTCCTGTGGTTGGCCTGCCCCGCACACGTCATCCTGCGCGGCCTGCCGCCCTGTGCGCGTCGCTGGATCGCGAGCAAGCTCAAAAGATCTTCCTGGTCGGGGATCCTGATTCGCAGACTGACCCAACCGCTCCTGATCTGGCTGCTGGCCTTCAGCGTGTTCCTCCTTTGGCATGAGCCCAGTATAGCCAACTGGCTCCTGGATCACCCTTCTGCCTATCGCCTCTGCCTGTGGGGCGTCTGGTTCACATACATGCTTTTCTGGTGGCATCCGCTGGGAACTGGCCCGCGCCTGCGCCGGGCGATGCACCCCGCCATCGCCTTCCTGTTTGTGATCCTCGGTGGAGAGGTACCAAATATGGTAACAGGCGTAACGCTGGCATTCCGCAACACGCCTGCCTACAGTTACTACGCCGGCCGCCTGCCTGTCCTCGAGCTGACCACCATGCAGGATCAGATGATTAGCGGCGGTATCATCTGGTTCTTTGGCAGCGTCGTGTATGTTGGAGTTGCCGTGGCCCTCCTGGGCCGTGTCTTTCGAAACTTCGAAGCTCCGCGGCCGCAACCTATCAGCTGGCACGCAACCAAACGCACCATCGCGCCTGGCCTGGAACATCGGGTCCTTGGCCCGTGACCGGTGCCACCCTTCGAAATCAGCCCGAGATTCAAATCGGGACCGCAAGCCTTTGTCGGGCGCCTCTGACCGTCGCCTTTCTGTCCGCCTGGCCAGTTCGGGGACTGCAAAGGGAATCAGTCATCCACAGTCCTGCTTTGGCATGTACACACCTCTCCTAACTACATGAATAAGATGAGAAGTCGGCTCCTGCTCAGTTCCATCGTCGCGATTCTCGTATCCGGCGTAGTGGGACTGGGTGCATGCGCGTCCCTCAGTGATGCCTTGTTCAATGCAGGCAGCGGTGGCGACGGCCCCGCGCGAGTCAGCGTTCGCGATCATAACAACTCAGGTTCGCTTCAGGCAACACCGGCTGAAGAAGAGTCCGTAGGGCCGGCCGGCGCCGCGCAAACACTTCAGCCCGTCTCTCTCGCCCTTGAGTCTCAGGCCCGCAAGACCGTCAATGTCCCGATCCGGGATCTGCGCGACCTGGCACTACGCCTGCGCCCGGAAATAGATTCCGTCCCGGAAACGGAATCTGCCCCCGAGTATTCGGTCGGGGACCGGATCCCATTTTGGGTGGCAAACGTTGACTCAAATGAGCATTTTCAAATCGAAGCTGAACTGCTCTACAAGAACGAAATCGTATACGTCTGGGCCGAACGCGACCATGATCTTGACCTGGATGCCATGGCCGCATCCGCAGACCGATTCGCACAGCAAATCTATCCGCAGGTACGTTCCTTTTTCGGCGCTGAGCCGAACCCGGGAATCGACGGCGACCCCCGCCTGCACATACTCCACGCCAGGCGTCTGGGACGCGGAATCGCCGGGTACTTCAGCGGTGCCGATGCCTTCAGCTCTCTCGCCAATCCCTTCTCAAACCAGAAGGAAATGTTCTCCATCAGCCTGGACTGGCTGCTTCAGCTTCGTGACTACGAACTGTACGAGACCGTTCTGGCGCATGAATTCCAGCACATGGTTCACTGGCACAACGATCGCAATGAGGAAACCTGGGTCAACGAAGGGCTGAGTGAACTCGCCCAGGAAGTTGCCGGCTATCCTCCAGACCTTGGGTTCGCCGGCGTCTACGCCGGCAACCCGGACACGCAACTCAACACCTGGAACATTGACCCCAACGACAACGGCAGGCATTACGGGAGTGCCTATCTTTTCATGGCCTATTTCTTGCAACGCTTCGGCGAGGACCTGATGCGCGCCGTCGTTTCCCAACCTGAAAACGGTACACGCGGTTTCGACGCAGCTCTGCAGGAGGCCGGCTTGAGACTTTCCTTCGAGGATGTCTTCGCCGACTGGGTCATTGCCAACTATGTCGACGACTTCGATGCACTCGCCCAACATGGCATATTCGGTTACCGGCAGTTGCAAGCGCCCAAGCCCGCGTTGGCAGAGTC
This sequence comes from Caldilineaceae bacterium, assembly GCA_022821585.1. GTDB lineage: Bacteria > Chloroflexota > Anaerolineae > Caldilineales > Caldilineaceae > Bin5. The sequence continues at coordinate 31,745 of JAJEDI010000074.1, read as the reverse complement.
CATCGGTCGCCTGACTCAGGCGACAAAGAGTGGCTCCGTGGCCAACTTTGGCGTAGATTACATCTCAATTAGCGGACGCGGAGACGCCACGATCTACTTCCATGGCAACTCAATGACGCGATTTGCCGATGCGGAACAGTTCAGCGGCAACCGCGCTTGGTGGAGCAACCGGGCCGATGACTCCGACGTCCGTCTGACTCGTGAATTCGACCTCACGGGCGCTTCCTCAGCCGAAGACCTGACGATGACCGTGCGTATGTGGTATGACATCGAAGAAAACTACGACTACGGTTACGTGCTTGTCAGCCGCGACCGCCGAAAATGGGATATCCTGCCGGGCCGTCACACTACAACCAAGAACCCAAGCGGCAACAGTTTCGGCTCGGCGTACACAGCCCGCAGTGCACCTTCGCGTCTTGCCGGAACACCCAACTGGATCGAGGAGACATTCGACCTCCGCGCATACGCCGGACAAAAGATATGGGTTCGGTTCGAGTACGTCACCGACGACGCGGTGAACGCGCCCGGCTGGTTCATCGACGAAGTCGAAATCCCATCGATTGGGTACGCGACAAACTGGGCGCACGGCGCTGACGGCTGGGAGAGCGAAGGCTGGCTGCTGACCGACAATCGACTCCCGCAGGAGTGGCTCGTGCAAACGATGGTGTTCCACAAGGGCACGCTGACAGAATTGTCGCGGGCGCCGGTCGACAGCAACGGTTCGCTACATATCGATTTGCACGGCGTGGATAGAGAAAGTGAGGTCGTCCTGGCTATAAGCGGACTGACACCCGTGACGACTGAAGAGGCTGTCTATCAGTATCGAATCGAGAAGCGCCAGGACCCATAACCCGCCTGCCCTGCCCCGAGATCGTCCACTTCACTGGCATCATTTCCGGCGACTGCCCAATGCCCGCCTGCGAACTATTTGTGACACACCTGCACCGAGGACAAGGCCGGCAACTACGTCTCCGATATAGTGAATGTTGAGGGCGATCCGCGCCCACCCGATCCAAAGTACCAACAACGGGGCAAGTTTTCCCGCGCCCGGCCACAGTGCTGTCGCCCAGGTCAATATAACCCCGCACCTGACTCCGTGACCGCTGGGAAAACTGTGCTCGTCTGGCCCAGCCCCGTAGAGAAACCGCCCGCTGCCCGGTCGGGGACGCCGCACCGCCTGCTTGACCAGCATCGTCCCCACGGCGCCGGCCGCGAACGAAATAGTCCAACCTATCAGACTTCTCTGCCTACGCTGGTCGCCCCTGGACCGTCGCCACAAAAAGAGGGTTACTAGCACCCATAGCACGGTGTCGCCAAGATGCGCGCCAACATGCGCCAGCCAGTAGAGAGGGTGGCGCGTCGTCAGTTGTTCTTCGTTCAGGGCCGCGCGGGCGCTGTACAGCTTATCCAGCCCGCTGAGTTCCTCCAGGACCCTTCGCATTCTCAGACCTCGCCTGATCCCGCCAGTTACCTCTGCGCGCGCGTGTTGGCCGGATGCTCTGGATGCCTCTCCAGGTACTCGCGCACCTGCAATAGCTGCTCCGGCTTATCGACATCCATCCCAGCCTCCGCCAGCGGCAAAACTACTGGCCCTCCGCGCACGCCCGCGATCCGATAGGCGACGTCCACAATGTCGGCAATTGCAAGGCGCCGCAGCAGAAACTTGACCATCGTAGGCAGTCCCAGCTTCCAAACGAGCGCCAAAACGTTCTTGCGATTGTCAATGAAATACCGGATTCGATCCTGGATCTGGAAACCGGCGGACAGACGGCCCAGGTACAGATCGCTGCTGCAAAATGCTCCCTCCCGCAACGGCAGGTAAGTCCGCTTGCTGTCGGGAAACGCCTCCAGCATTACTTCCTTTCGAACAATGCCCCAGTAAACATCGTGCTCGAACGGTTCGCACGCCCCGATAAATCTGTCGACGATCCGTCCGGTCAAGAGCGCGATGTCCGCTGAAAGAGCAATCACGTAGCGGTCGTCTGCGTTCAGTTCACGGAGCTTCCTCAGCCCGGCATTCTGGCTGGCCCAGAGGTTGGGCTGGTTTGGCACATGATGTACCGGCACGCCGAAACTGATCTCGTCAGGCTCAAGTCCGACGACTACGATTTCCCCAATGCGATCGCTCTCCCCCAGCGCCTGTACGACATGCCACGCCATCGGCTTTCCCACCAAAGGCACATGCGACTTGTGCGCCACGCCTGCCGCCGCACTGACTCGGTCCACTCTGTCAGGGTCATACCCCGCCGTGATGAATGCGTCGAACTGCTCTTGCAAGGCGCCCCCTCATCTGCGATAGCCAGCACGCCCTCAGTGCTCAATTCTGCCTACGAATAGTTCGGGGCAGGCAACTTTCTTCTGCCTGCCCCGAAGAGACTTGGAAGTCTTGGATCGACCCCTGGGTGGGGCCCGCTTGTCGCTACTACGTCCGGTCGATTTTTATGCGAAGGCGATACTCTTCAGCCATTAACTGTTCGACCTCGCTCTCCAGACGCTGCCGCAGGCTGCGCTGATGGGCACTGTCGGCACTACGTGCGGCCTCCAGTTGCCGCCGCGCTCGCGTCAATTCACGCAGGACTTCATGTTTACGAGAGATCAATGACTCTCGATCACTCTTCATCGTCTCCCCAGTCCATCTCATCGAAACTGCGCGGCGCCCGCGGCTTATACAACAGGTACGCCAGACCGACTCCAAGGAAATAGAGGCTGATCAGCGGCAACATTACGATCGTCATATTGATGGGATCGATCGTGGGCGTGATCATCGCCGCCACCACCGAGATAATAACGATCGCCTGCCGCCACATACCCAATAACCTCGGACCGCTGACCAAACCAATGCGCGCCAAAAAGGCGATCACGAGAGGCGTTTCAAAGGCAACACCAATCCAGAAAACAATTCGCGTGAAAAATCCCACGTACCGGTCGACAGTCCACTCCTGGTCGATCACGTCTCCCAGGAAATTCTGCAGAAAGCCGACCGCCACCGGAAGCATAACGAAATTTGCAAAGGCCGCGCCCCCGAAAAAGAGAACCATAACTCCGGGCAAGAGCAGAAAAAGACTTCGCTTTTCGTGCGGATAAAGTCCGGGCGCAATGAAAGCAACGATCTGGTATACCAGGACAGGCATGGCTACGATCACGCCCATCACAAACATGACCTTGAAGAAAACGAAAATTGTGTCAGTGGGACCGATTGCAATCAGCTTGTTTGCATCTGTTTCAGAGCCGCCGGCGCTGGTAACGGGCTCGGTTATAAAGGCAATTACCGGTTCGACAAAGGCAATGCTAACCACAATACCGAAAAACAACGCGCCGACAATCCATATCATCCGGTTGCGCAACTCGGCCAGATGTTCGAGCAGCCCCATTCGGCTGTCATCAAACGGATCGGCATCCAGTGGCGGAACCTGTTGTGCAGCCTGCTGTGTCACAACTGCGCCTCCTCAGTACCCTCGCCGTCCGCTTCTTCAGTCACCGCGGCGATGTCGGTCTCTGCAGCGCGCTCCCCACTGCCTTCGCCGTTACTACTTACCCCGGCAACGGCACTATGTTCACTATCTGCTCTTCCTTCAGCCGAATCAGCCGCGGCATCATCAAGCTCGGCCGCGTCTTCACTCTCGCTCTTCTGGGCCGCCACAGCCTGACGACGGCTGTCGGCTCGAGTCTGGGCGCGCTTGTTGCGCTCATCCAGATAGGAAGAGTCAGATCCGCTGGCACTGGACTGCCTTTTCGCCCGCTGTTGCTTTCGTAGTTCCGAGAGAGTCTTTACCCCTCGCTTCTGCGTACTCCCGGTCCGCCTCGGTGTCACACCAACACCCGTGCTCTTGGTCGTCACCTTGGACGAACTCGCCTTGGGTGCGGACGGAATCGCAGTTCCCGTTGTCTTGAGGTTGCTGTCGCCGCTTCCCCCGCTCTGCTGCCGTCCATTCGTCGACGCAGCCGCATTCAGGTCCGAAAGTGCCGGCTGGGGCGAAGACTTTTCTGCAGCAGCCCCTTGGCCGGAGGAAGCCGCTGCTGCATCCGCGGCCTGCGCAGGCTGCGAGGGGGCGGACGTCTGTTTCGTCGACGCAGCCGACTCCTGGCCGATCGACTTCTCTTCCTCCTCCTCCTCCTCGTCCATCAGTTGCTTCATGTGATAACTGGGATCAAGCTCGCGCAGATCACCTATCTCCTCGTTGACCTGCCGCGTCAACTCTCCCGAAAGCCTCTGTAGCTTTCGAATGAAAAACAGGACCTCTTTGGTTACCTTGGGCAACCTTTCCGGTCCGAGAAAGATCAGGGCAAATATTAATATGAAGACAAACTCGAGGACGCCAATGCCAAAGATGCTGTTCATGCCACGTCTTACCGGCTCACTTGTCTGTACTCAGGTGGCAGGGATATCTCTCGAAGCGCTGTGCCCAGGACACCGTTGATAAATCGCGGGCTGCTGTCGCTGCCGAATGTCTTGGCCAGCTCCACCGCCTCGTTGATGACAACCTTGGGCGGCGCGTCAGCATCTGGACTCGACAATTCAAAAATGGAAAGGCGAAGTACGTTGCGATCCACGATCGCCAGCTTGCCTACCGGCCACTCCGGAGCATAGCGGCCAATCAACGCATCCAGGTCGGCCCTGTATCGGATGACTCCGCTCACCAACCAATACAGGAACGCAAGTGTCTCCGCGGCGTACCTCTCCTCTGCCTGGCGGTAATCCAAGGCGATGCCTGGACGGTGGTCCGTGCAATCTACCTCGTAAAGAACCTGCAACGCCGTGCGGCGAGCCCGTCGGCGTTCAGCCGGTCGGCCAACGACCTTCTCGCCGTTACCGTCCCACTGGTCCGCGACCTCTGTACCGACTTCCGCAGCGCTTGGTGTAACCCGGGTGGCGCCCGCACTAGGCAGAGGCGTTGCTATCCCCTCCTCGTGCGCGGATTCGTCCTCACAGGCAATCGCTGGATCGTCTGCTGCTGGTGGCTCCATGAGTTGCTGCGAATCGTCTATCATTATCTTGTGAATGTCAACTCGCCATAATCACATCATCACCAGGCCGCCGTCTACTGACAGCACCTGTCCGGTAATGAATCCCGCACGTTCACTAGCAAGAAACGCCACAGCCCAGGCAATCTCCTCCGGGTCACCGAACCGCCCCAGAGGCGTACGGGCAAGTGTCTCTGCCTTCTGGTCATCGCTCATCACATCCGTCAGTGCCGTCGGCACGAACCCGGGCGCCACCACATTCACTGTGATGCCTCGGCTACCTACCTCCCGGGCGAGGCTCTTGGACAAACCGATCATCCCCGCCTTGCTGGCCGCATAGTTCGTCTGCCCTGCCTGACCCGCCAGGCCGACAATGCTGGAAATGTTGATGATTCGCCCCCATCGCTGCCGGATCATGCCCCGCAGCGCGGACCTGGTTACATTGAAAATGCTGTCCAGGTTTGTGCCGAGGACTGCACGCCATCCATCCTCCTTCATGCTCATCATCAGCGCATCCCGCGTCGTACCCGCATTGTTAACAAGTATGTGAACCCTGCCCAACTCCGTTTCGACCTCCTTTACCAGCTCGGAGGCACCGTCAAAGCAACCTACGTCTGCCTGAAAAACTGCGCATTCGCCTCCGGCTTCCCGGATCTCACCAGCTGTCGACTCGGCGCCGGCCATATTGCCTCGGTAGGTTAACGCGACGCGCGCGCCCCCGGCAGCCAGCTCCTTTGCAATGGCCGCCCCGATTCCGCTGCTACTACCAGTAACCAGCGCAATCTTGCCTGTAAAGTCCATGGATTTCCTTGGTGCGGTGTCGAACGTGCCGCTATTCTACTACAGTAGGCTGAAAAGAGGAACAGCAAAACGAACTCTGAATGCGCAGAAATGAACGGGCTGGAGTCGTCGCTGCAGTCGGACGCTCAAGGGCAACCAGCGGCCAGTCGCACTGCCGAACTGGGCCGGGCACGGATTCTCAACCGAACTGCCCGGCAAAACCCCGAACTTCCGCGGCATTCGATATATTGACCCTCTTCCCCTTGCGTTGAATTCGCTTCATCAGTCCGGTCAGCACCGAGCCGGGCCCGATCTCCACAGCTGTCTCGACTCCTGCGTCAACGGCGTGCTTCATCGAATCAGTCCACCTGACGCTGCCGGTCAGCTGCGCATTCAACTCTTCACAAATCGCTGCGGCGCTGTCAAGTGGGAGCCCGCTGGTATTGCCTATTACCGGCGCCGTCGGCTCCTTGACCTCAACCGCTTCGATCCGAGCCTTCAGTTGCGAGGCAGCCGGCACCATCAGCGGGCAGTGTGCAGCAATACTGACCGCCAGCGGTACCACTCTCCGTGCCCCGGCCTTTTCCAACTCGGACATAGCCGTCGCAATACTGTTCTCGTCCCCGGATATCACGATCTGGCCCGGACAATTGTCGTTTGCGATCTGGGCAACGCCATCATTCGCCGCAGCCGCCTCAGCGCAAATCTGGCCCACCACGCTTTCCGCCAAACCGATCACAGCCACCATGCGCCCCGGCTGTCTTGCACCAGCCTCCTTCATTAGGCGGCCCCGCTCACGCACAAGCCGCAACCCGTCGGCGAAACCAATGCAACCGGCCGCAGCAGCAGCGGTGTACTCGCCCATCGAATGACCGGCGAAGTAGGCAGGTCGCGGTAGGCATCCTATCTCCTCCTGTAGGGCGCACAGCGCCGCCAAACTTGATGCAAACAAGGCTGGCTGCGCGTTGACGGTATCCGTCAGAACATCCTCAGGTCCTTCGAAGCAGATCCTGCTGATCGCTGCACCCAGAACGTCGTCCGCCTCTGAAAAGACCGCGCGCGCAGACGCGTAAGCCTCGGCCAGCTCCTTTCCCATGCCCGCGTGCTGACTGCCCTGCCCGGGGAACAAGAAAATCAGTGGACTGGTTTCATCACCGTACGAAAGCGCCAGGCTCATCTGATTCAGGCTTCTTCTTCGTCCATGTTCAGAATCTGCATCCGGCCCATATATGTCCCGCAGTGCGGGCAGACCCGGTGCGGCAGCGTCTTTTCATTGCACTGCGCGCATGTTACCAGTCTCGGAGTGCCGAGCGCATGGTGCGCACGCCGCCGGTTGCGCCGGCCCTTACTGATCTTTCGTTTCGGTAGCGGTCCCATTTTCTGTTCTCCTCATCTATTCACCGCGAGGGTCATCTTGCAGTGCCAGCAGGGCCTCCCATCGCGGGTCGATCCCTTCGGCTCCGGAAGTTGCCTGCTTGCCGGACGGATCGGCAAGAGCAGACTCAGATAGCAATTCCTGGAATTTCGGACAAGCATCCGGATCGGCAGCGCCGTTTTCCGGGTCAATGTACTCGCAGGCGGCTACAATCGGAATAGCCAGCCAGATGTTCTGTCGCACAACCTCCGAAATGTCGAGTATGTGCTGCGCATCAATAAGAAGGGCCTCGTCGGTCAAGTCCTCCGCCTGTCCCTCAAACTCCTCAGGCGACAGAAAACGCCCTGTCTGAATGTCGGTAAGCGGGCGAAAGCTCTCGGAGAACTCGACGGTCACGGCAATCGAAACCGGTTCAAGGCAGCGTCCGCAATCCAATGCCAGCGCAACGCGAAAGGCACCATTCGCCAGTACCCCGCTGTGGATGCGCAGCAACTCCAGCTTTCCCGTCAGATGGCTTAGGGGTCTCAGACCGCCATCGAGGTTCGTGATATCATCGTCGAGATCAAACTCCCTTCGTGCGCCGGTCGCCTCCTTCATCAATTGTGCAACATTGAACTCCATCTACCGTCCCTCCTGCCCTGCTCCTGCAAGACCGCCAGGGCAGCACCGTCCTGTTCCCGGCGCGCTGCCTGTGCTCTGTACCCAGTGCAATATGTCTTCCAGCAGCAGGCCGGGCGGCAATCCCCGCATTGCGTGGCGACCGCACAAATTGCGATTATATAGGGATGACGGACGATCCTCCAAAAGTCGCCCTGTGCAGGAGATGAGCGGGAATGCCCTTCCCCGGAACGTTGACGCACTTCCGAAAACAGCGTCGATCAGAGGGCTCCAATTTTGGACTGGACCAAACGCAGATGGTATAAACACAAAGTCATGCTATGGGTTTTGTCAATTTTCACAATATAAACTGTGTAAATTGACAAAATGTCTTTTTTGTGCTACAGTAGGGAAAATTCGCTGAAATTGGCCTGACCTCTGATGTGTGCTCTGTGCCGCATCCGGCCCTGAACAGCAGGGGAAACTCCAATGTCTATCGGTCCCGACCAGAACTCGCCCGCCTGGCAGATCCTTGAGTATCTGCAACGCAACCCGTCTGCCACGATCAAGGATTTTGAAATCCTGTTGGGCGTAACAACAACAGCCGTTCGTCAGCATCTCAGCGCCCTGCAAGCCAGTGGATACCTGGACAGGCGTGAGGAGCGCTCCGGAGTGGGGCGTCCGCATTACATCTACGTGGCTACCGACGCGGCCCGAGAACTGTTTGCATGTCGATGTGATGTGCTCGCTCTCACTATGCTCCAGGAAATGTACGGTATGGTGGGCGCAGAACAGATGGGAAGCCTTTTGAAGCGGGTAGGCGCCAGGCTTGCTGAAAGGTACGCCGAAAGTGTAACTGCCGCCGAACTGCAACAGCGAGTTGAAGAAATGGCGGGGGCGCTGGGTCGGCAAGGAGTTCTCACTGACGTATCCACGGTCGGAGGCAACGCCATAGCGCTGAAAATGTATAACTGCCCCTACCACGACCTTGCAATTGCACACCGCGAGATCTGCGATATGGATCAGTTGATGATGCAGCAGGCCTTGGGCGCAGATGTCTCTCTGGATGACTGTATCATGGACGGGCATGGCAGCTGTTCATTTGTCATCTCGCCGAGTAGCACCGCGGAACTCGAATTAGAGTCCTGAATCCTTCTTTTCTTAAGAGGCATTCATTCGTGTTGACCACGGCCGAACATGGCCGTCAAATTGAGGAGTCACGAAAGTTATGAGTACGCTTACAATTCAGAACCTGCACGTCGCCGTAGGAGATACGGAAATACTCAAAGGTGTGGACCTCACCCTGCACAGCGGGGAAATCCATGCAATGATGGGACCGAACGGTTCCGGAAAATCGACACTTTCCTACGTTGTCGCAGGCCACCCCCATTACGAAGTAACCCAGGGCGATATTCTCGTCGACGGCGAGAGCATTCTTGACATGGAGGCCGATGAGCGCGCCAGGTCCGGAATCTTCCTCGCTTTCCAATACCCTGTCTCGATTCCTGGTGTCAGCGTCGCCAATTTCCTGCGTACGGCTGTTTCCAACGTGCGCGGCTTCACCAATAAAGAGGCGGAGAGCAACGCAAACGGTGTCATCGGCAGCAACCTCATGCCCATGCGCGAGTTTCGCCGCGAATTGAATGCGAAGATGAAAGAATTCAACGTCGATTCCAGCTTCGCCCGCCGCTACCTCAACGAAGGATTCTCCGGCGGCGAGAAAAAGCGCACTGAAGTCCTTCAGATGGCAATGCTTGAACCGAAATTCGCGATCCTCGATGAGTCCGACTCCGGCCTCGACATCGACGCCCTGCAGGTCGTCTCCGACGGCATCAACAAACTGGCCACGGAAGACCGGGGATTCCTGCTCATCACCCACTATCAGCGCATTTTGAACTTCGTTAAACCCGATTACGTGAGTATCTTCTTCGGCGGGCGCATCGTTAAGACCGGCGGCCCCGAGTTGGCGCTGACTCTGGAAGAGAGGGGCTACAAGTGGGTCGAGGAGGAGTTGGTAGCCGGAGCCGTAACCGCTTGAAAGTCGCAGTCTTCACAACAGGCAGGCAAGAAAGTGCCGGGACTTGCCCGGCTAAGTAGCTGACAACTGAGGACAAGGACAAGAAGGCAACCGTATACGCTCAGCCGGTCCTTACCAGTCCTGTTAGAGGAGGGTCAAAGTGGCAGCAAATACAGATCTACAGCACCTAGAAGGCGTCAAAGAAGAGTACCGTTACGGCTTCCGCGACGAAGAAAACGCTGTTTTTAAGTCCAATAAAGGCCTGACACACCAGGTGGTCGACCAGATCGCCGACATCAAAAACGAACCGGAATGGATGCGCAAGTTCCGGCACGACGCTCTCGACATCTTTTTCGCCAAGATGATGCCGACATGGGGAGCCGACCTCAGCGGTATCGACTTCGATGACATCTACTACTATCTGCGTCCCGCCGAGAAGCAGGGAAAGAGCTGGGATGATGTGCCGGAGGACATCAAACGTACCTTCGACCGGCTTGGCATCCCGGAAGCAGAACGCAGATTCCTCGCAGGTGTCGGCGCGCAATACGAGTCCGAAGTCGTCTACCACAGCCTGAAGGACGAGTGGGAAAAACTCGGCGTCGTCTTCCTCGATATGGACAGCGGACTTCGCGAGCATGAGGATATTGTCAAGGAGTACTTTGCCACGGTCATCCCAGCCGCCGACAACAAGTTTGCTGCGCTGAATAGTGCCGTTTGGAGCGGCGGCAGCTTCGTCTATGTCCCGGCAGGTGTTCACGTCGACATCCCCTTGCAAGCCTACTTCCGTATCAACGCCGAGAACATGGGACAATTTGAACGCACGCTAATCGTCGTTGAAGAGGGAGCCAGCGTCCACTACGTCGAAGGCTGCACCGCGCCTATCTATTCGAGCAACAGCCTTCACAGCGCCGTCGTGGAAATCATTGTCAAGAGGGGCGGACGCTGTCGCTATACAACTATCCAGAATTGGAGTACCGACGTTTACAACTTGGTTACCAAGCGTGCGCTGGCCTACGAAGATGCCACCATGGAGTGGATCGATGGTAACCTCGGCAGCAAGGTGACGATGAAGTACCCTGCCGTCTACATGATGGGGTCCAAGGCGCACGGCGAAATCCTGTCAATCGCCTTCGCCGGCAACGGCCAGCACCAGGACGCCGGCGGTAAAGTGGTCCATGCCGCCCCCAATACCAGCTCCAAAATCGTCTCAAAGTCGATCAGCAAGGACGGCGGCCGCGCCAGTTACCGTGGCCTGTTGAAGGTGGCCAAAGGCGCCCATCGCAGCCGCAGTAATGTCGTCTGCGATGCTCTGCTGCTGGATGCAGACAGCCGCTCCGACACCTACCCCTACATCGAAATCGACGAGGACGATGTCAGCATCGGCCACGAAGCATCGGTCAGCAAAATAGGCGAAGAACAGCTCTTCTATCTGATGAGCCGCGGCATCGACGAAGACGAGGCCGCCGCCATGATAGTTGGCGGCTTCATCGAGCCCCTTGTCAAAGAGCTGCCCATGGAATACGCGGTCGAAATGAACCGCCTTATCCAATTGCAGATGGAGGGCAGTATTGGATAACGCGCCCGCCTGGAATTCCCGTCCACTCGATGGGCAATAGGCGACTCGAAATGCGCCTTGCGCACAGGGAGACTCTCAAAGACGAACCGTCTCCCGTATTCCCGTAACGAGGCAACTGATAGTGACTTTACTTATAGAGGAACCTAAAGAAATAGTCGAGGCAACCGCCGGCTTCTCGGAGGAAACCGTGCGGCAGGCGTCGGCTGCAAAAAACGAACCAACCTGGATGTTGGACTTCCGCTTGCGCGCATGGCAGACATTCGATAGCTTGCCCTGGCCCGAGCCTACCGACGAAGCCTGGCGCCGGACCCGCCTGACCGGCTTCAAATTGGAAAACTTCACACCCTTCGCCATCCCTGGCAGAACCGTCGGACGCTATGAGCTGGATCCAGAACTCCTCGATGCGCTTGACGAGATGGAATCTTCAGCCAGTCTGATCTATCGCGACGGCGGTGTCCTCTTCAACGAGGAAAACGAAGATCTGAACGATCTGGGCGTAATATTTACCGACCTGCAGACTGCAGTACATGAGCATCCCGAACTCGTGCAACAGTACTTCATGACTGAAGCCGTGACGCCCGATGCAAACAAATTCACTGCCCTGCACGCGGCACTGTGGGACACCGGGTCCCTCATCTACGTTCCGCGCAACACCAGGGTCGAACTCCCCCTTCAGGCGATCCTCGACCAGGGCGACCGCGTCGGCGGCTATCACCATACCCTTCTCGTGGCCGAGGAAGGAGCCGAAGTGACCCTGGTCGATGATTTCATGGGCGCCGAAAACTCCCTTCAGGCCACAGTTGTGGAGCTCATCCTCAAGGACAATGCACAGGTCCGTTACATGAATCTGCAGGACTTCAAGCATACGGCCTGGAACTTCCTCAACGGACGGGCGGTGATGGGCAAGGACTCTGACCTGCGCTGGATCCAGGTAAGCTGGGGTAGCCGCTTGACCAAGGCCTTCCTCGACCTGGATCTGCGGGGAGAAGGTGGACACGGTGAGTTGCTCGGACTCTACTTCCCAACTCGGCGTCAGCATATCGACCACCAGACATTGCAGTTGCACCGTGTAGCCAACTGCTTCAGCGACCTGCTCTTCAACGGCGCCCTCAAACATCGTGCCCGCAGCGTATATATGGGTATAATCAAAGTGCTGCCGGGCGCACAGAAGACCGACGCATTCCAGCGCAATGGCAACCTGATCCTGGACAGATCCGCCCGTGCCGACAGCATCCCTGGACTGGAAATCGAGGCCGACGACGTACGCTGTACCCACGCGGCCACAGCCGCTCAGGTCGAGGACGAGTATGTCTTCTATCTAATGGCACGCGGCCTCACCAGGCCGCAGGCAGAACGGATGATAGTTCAGGGATTCTTGCAAGGCGTGCTCGATCGCGTACCTGTAGAAGCCGTCATGCACAAGTTGGAAAAAGTAATCGGCCGCAAGATAAGTAGGTAATCTCATACATCCCTTTATGGAGGAGTGCTATGCCAGACAAAGGCTATGCCAAACCAGACGTGTTGGTCAGCACTGAGTGGGTCGCCGCTCATCTGAACGACGACAGCATCCGCCTGCTCGAGTCAAACGAAGACGTCTTGCTTTATGATACGGGCCACATCCCCGGCGCACAGAAGATCGACTGGCAGGAAGACCTGAACGATGCCGTCGTGCGCGACTATGTGGGCCAGCAGCAGTTTCAGACGCTGATGGAGCAGCTCGGAGTCTCAAACGATACGACCATCGTCTTCTACGGCGACAAGAGCAACTGGTGGGCAACCTACGCATTTTGGGTATTCCAGCTGTTCGGGCACACCAACGCAAAAGTGATGGACGGCGGCCGCCAGAAGTGGGTCGACGAAGGCCGGGAGCTCTCGACCGACAAGTCCTCCTATCCCGCCGCTTCCTACAGCGCGCCCGCGCGCAACGACGCTGCCATCCGCGCCATGCGCGACGAGGTACTGTCCCACCAGCAGGCCGGCCTGCCACTCGTCGACGTGCGCAGCCCAGCTGAATACAGCGGTGAACTGCTTCACATGGCAGACTATCCCCAGGAAGGTTCGCTGCGCGGCGGTCACATCGCCGGCGCCCGCAACGTACCCTGGGCAAGAGCAGCCAACGACGACGGTACCTTTAAGAACGCCGATGACCTGCGCGCCATCTATGAAGAGGAGCAGGGGCTCAGCAGCAGCGACAACATCGTAGCCTACTGCCGCATCGGCGAGCGCAGTAGCCACACTTGGTTCGTGCTGTCCTATCTGCTCGGCTACGACACCGTCCGCAACTACGACGGTTCATGGACTGAATGGGGCAACGCAGTCGGCCTGCCCATCGAAAAATAAGGCCTGCTTGCCTTCTGATCCGTTCCGAAATCTGAAGTCGCCCACTCGGGAAAGGCAAGGGGCAATTACCGCCCTTTGCCTTTCGCGTACGTAAAATCCCTGAGCGCATGGACCTGTTCCGCGAAGCCATTATTGACCATTACAAGCACCCCCGGCACAAGGGCAAGTTGGAAGACGCCGACGTCCACCGCCACGAGACCAATCCCTTCTGCGGCGACGAGGTGACCGTCCAACTGAAGATCGTGGAAGACGTCGTGGTGGATGCCGCCTTTGAGGGCCGGGGATGTGCCATCAGCCAGGCCAGCGCGTCGATGTTGATGGAAGAGATCATCGGAATGCCGGTGGCCGAACTCAAGGAGTGGGGTAAGGAAGATGTTCTCGACCTGCTCGGTATCGAGATCGGGCCCGTGCGCCTGAAATGCGCCTTGCTTCCCCTCCAGGCGCTCAAAGCAGGGCTGTACGGACTGACCGAATGGCCCGAATAGTTCACGCCCTGAGGTAATCACCGCATATGGAAGACTTTGAAAGAGTTGCCGCGACCGAAGACCTCCCGCCCGGCGAGCGGCTCCTGGTCGAACTGGACGGAATCCGCATAGCCGTCTTCAATCTGGACGGCGAATTCTACGCCATCGAGGATGTCTGCACCCATGACGGCGGCCCGCTCGTAGAAGGAGAAGTTCTGGACGGCGGTCAGGTCCAGTGCCCCCGCCACGGTGCCCGCTTTGATATCCGCACCGGCGATGCCTTGAGCATGCCCGCATTCGAGCCAACCCCGTCCTATGAGGTCCAGGTTGAAGGTGGCGACATCTACGTGGAAAAGCCCTTCTGAGGAGAATTAACCGATGAGCGATAACGCACTGCCTACACCCGATGAGGTAAGAGCCGAGATCCGCACACATGTGAAGGATCCGGAACTGATGATGAATATCGTCGACCTCGGCTTGGTCTACGATATTGAAGTGACCGAAGAGAACAACATCGACGTGACGATGACGCTGACCAGCCCCGGCTGCCCAGTCGGCCCGCAGATCATCAGCGATGTCCAGCGCACCGCCCACAACGCCTTCCCCAGCGTCGACGAAGTCAACGTCCACCTGGTCTGGACCCCCTTCTGGAATCCCGACATGATGTCCGAAGACGCAAAGGACGAGTTGGGCATTTTCTGAATCGGGAGGGCTTCCCACGCTCTACTTTGACAGTCAGCGGCAACTCTGGCCAGAGGCTCGACTCCAGGCCTTGGAACGCCGCGCCTTCGGCTGGGAGTGCACTGAAGTGTGTCCTTCCGTGGCGGTCATCTGAGTACTGAGGCCCGCAATAGGGCCCGCCCCCTACCTCTGTTCTGAGTGGCGGTCGGTCCAGCTTGAAATACTTGGACCCGCCATTCCGCGACCGGCCAAAATCACATCAGCTTCAGATTCGCCCCGCGACGATCGCCAGCGCCCTGTCGAAGTCCGACCTCGCCTCCTCAGTCCGTCCCAACTCCGCCTTCACGACAGCCCGATTTCGGTACGCTTCGACATCGTCGGGTCGCCTGAGGATCACCTGATCGTAATCGCCGATGGCCTCCTCAAATTCGCCGCGCCGCTCCTTCGCATTTGCTCGATTGAAAAAAGGCTCGGCGATTTCAGGCTGCAGCCGGACCGCTTCATCATAGTCGTCCACTGCCGCGCCCAGGCGTCCCAGCTTCGCTTGCGCGACTCCGCGATTGTTGTACGCCGCCGCGTGCCCTGGCTGCAACCGGATCGCAAGGGCATAATCGGCGACTGCCGCCTCGTAACGGCCCAGCTCGACCTGCAGAAGTCCTCGGCTGTTGTATGCGTCGGAAGCGTCTGGATTCAGACCGATTGCCCTATCGAAGTCGGCGATTGCCTCCTGGCTCCGACTGAGTGCCGACTTTACGCTTCCTCGAACAAGGTAGGCTCTTTCAAATTCGGGCTCAAGACGAACTGCCTCGTCCAGATCCGCAATAGCATCCTCATTTTGGCCCAGTTCGGCCAGGAGAAGGCCCCGATTCAGGAACGCAATGACATTGTCTGGGTTGAACCGGATCGCCGTCCCAAGGTCGACTACGGCATCTTGAAACTGCCGAAGGGCGGCCTTGGCATTGGCGCGATTGATGTAGGCGTCGGCCAAATCAGGTTTCAGGTGAATCGCTCTGTCGTAATCCGCAACCGCCTCTTCGTATTGTCCCAGATTGCTATTTACATTGCCTCGGTTATTGTAGGCCTCTGCGTAGTCCGGTCTCAATCGAACCGCGTTCGAGTACGCGGCCAGCGCTTCCCGTGATTGAGATAAGGCTGCCTCGTCCAACCTGCCCCTGGGCAGGAAATACGCACGCGCCTGTCGGCTGGCCATCATCTACTGCTCCTGCTCAAACGTTCAGACAGGTCGCCAATCGATCGGAAGGCTAGTGCAGCCAGTTCATCATTGCTCCCTTCAGCAACGCTGGCGATGTGCTTCCATCTCTCGATCGATTCGCCAAGACGTCCCTCTCCTTCCAACTGGCGGGCCTCCGCAATTGCGGTTGCGCCGGCTCTGCCGGGAACTCGACTGAACTCCTCGCCGATCTGTGTTCGCGCAAGTGCCAGTTCAGCGCCGTCTATGCTCCGCAACGCCTCGTCCGCCTCGCCCCCGTAGCCTCGAATCTCTTCTGCAAGTTTGCCGGCTTCTTCTGCATGCACGCGTGCCTGTTCGACACTGCGTAGCACAGCATCCTCTATATCCCGCAATCTCCTGAACGCAAGATATGCACCCAACCCAACCAATAGAACCAAAACGGCGAGCAACAGAGCGATGCCGGACAGCCACCAGCCGATCGAGTCGGCACGGTCGTCCAGAATCTCGCGACGGAGTTCGTTGAATCTGCGCTGAATCTCCACCTCTGTGGCCGCGTCGACTACCGAGCTTTCCTCCGTAGTTCCGCCTTGCTGTCCCGTCGGAGCCTGCGCCAACATCGCCGGTGGGGCCGTCAAAACGACTGCGGCCGCGATTGCCATCGTCGCCACAAAGACGAGAGAAGACCTCATAATCAGATTTACTCTCATTTCAAGACGCGATCAGCCTCCAGGCCGTGCCAACTGGCAGCGGAAACAAAGGTTGCTTCGCAATTTGCTGGGGACGTCTGGCTTCAACTGTTTGGGAAACCAGTCCCGATCCAGCACCAATGTGGATCTCTCTTGAAATCAATACCTTCCCCGCAGGTTTCACCGTGAAATCACGGCCGTACTGCCTGACGCTACGCGATACGGACTATGCAATTCAGTGCGTACTGTACTCTGACGCGCGATGGATTACCACTCCTCCCCTTTCACCACGACGACAAATCCAGGCCGGCCCTGGTAACCTTTGCCTCCCGGCAGGTGCTGGCCACTTGTGTTTCCTATGTTACCTCTTATGCCATGGAAGTTAAAGAACTCATTAAATCTGTTATTGGCGTCGGCCCTTAAGGATACTTCAATTACAAATCTTCGCGTAGAGTCTTTGTATCGTGGAGAGCTTACTACGTAGCCATCCCCACCAATTCTGTTCAGAATTGCCGCCACCCCGTTTCGATTACATATTACTGCGGACCTGTCATCCCCCTCCCGGATTGCCTCATCATAAATCTGAAGTGCTTCGTCGAAGCGGCCTAGTATGACATATATATTTCCCTTGTTAAAGAGCGCGCTGGAGTCGCCTAATCTGGAGGACTCCTCATAGTCACGAAGGGCATCGCAATATTTGTTCAGCAGGAAATTGACATTTCCTCTGTTCATGAAATACGAAGAGTCACGTACACCTTCTTGAATGCAAATACGGATTGCTTGTTCGTAATCTTCTAACGCGCCATTTAGTTCATCTAATTCAGCCATTGCGTTTCCGCGGTTGAAGTAGAGTCGCCTGATGCGGTACCCGTTGGTGATTCCCTTGGCCTTCTTTTCACGATCCTGTGCCAGCCTTTCTTCACTGGCAATTCCCGAACTGTAATCCTGAACGGCGCCTCTCAAATCCCCGACTGCTGCTTTGGCGTTCCCTCGGATAAAACAAAAGTATCCAATATCATCCTCTGGAGAAAGTTCAATACTCTTGTCATAATGAGATATTGCACCAGGGTAGTCACCCTGTAAATAGCACTGATTGCCAAGAATCAGGCTAAACTCGGGATCCTCGATCTGTGGCAAAGGAAGTCTTGGGCTGTTTACAGCGGAGAACCTCTGTAAATCCGCGAAAAGCGCAGGTCTGCGGAAATCGAACAACCCTTCAAGCTCCCTTCGGATCTGCGGCTTGTCAGTTGCGGCTATAACGATAGACCTGATGGCTTCTGTCGGAATTAGCGGCCACGCTTGAACGCTCAATCCTTCTCTTCGCGATTCAGATGCAGCTTTCCCCTCCTGATCTGACGTCTCAAAAAAGAGGTTCTCCTTCTCCTTGCCTGATAGTCTGAAAATCTCTTCGGCACTCTGTTCTGATTCTTCTATCAATATCCGGCGAAAGCGTTTCCCATTGTTTAGGTCCAGGACAAATACCTTCCCGTCAGTTCCATCCCCTTCACATGCAAACCACAATGCCGCCAGGGGATCTGGGAAGAAGTCTAGGAAGCCCGTCGCAGCCCCGAAGCCATGCAGTTTGGCGAGAAGCTGAATGTCCGGTATCCTGTGGCCGTTTACGCTTCCGAATCCAAAATTTCGAGCAGGTTCCAGCAGCACGGAACGATGATAGACCCAGTGCATCTCGGAGAAGTAAGCCTCTTCGATGACACTACTGTCCTCATCGAAATAGTCGATCAAACGACGCGTAGCAGCAGAATGCAGTCTCCAACTGCAATCCGCCTGCCCTCGAAACACGTACGTGCTCGGCAAGTCGCCAATCTTACTTAAGAAGACCCTTTCAACAGCTGTCACCCACACTTCTCCCATGGAAATATCTGACGGAATCACAAAGACCGATAGGCCACGCTTCCGAATCTGCAATTCGTTTGGAAGCTAACTGCGTCCGCTCGTCTTCAAGTGTGCGAACACTCTTTCAACTAATCTCAACTAGGATTGCAGCATCTCTTCCTGCTATCCCTGACTTGCTCGCCCCCAAAACAATTCAAGATGCACTTCGTCTGTCGCAACAATTGGAGCATGTAGCCCTGTCGTTCCATTGCCAAGTTGAGGCAAACTCCTTCTTTCACACCAATGAATTGCCAGAATACTTTCGCTTTCGGCCTCAATCCACGTTCAGTAACATGAGTTCCGATATTGATTCTCCCCATAGGGAAAACCACTTATCCGCTTCACTTTGGAGCGGATCGCGGCAGATTTGGCAGAGCATCTATGGAAGAACGGCAGAGCATCACACGCCGGAATCCGTATGAGCCCTGACTGCGATCGATTGTGTCGTCCGGGTGCCCGGGGCGCAGGAGAATCCTTGCTATCTTCCGGAGGGGAGGAAAGAGGAACGCAACGCACGCAACCCCGATCTGGCGCTATAGGTTTGGCTGTGGTTCCCGATGGATTTGTAAGTGCCAGCTTCATTGCTGTTCTGTTCACACCAGGCGGGCCAAAAGTCAACCACGCTACGGGGCTTCTAGTCGTACTTTTCGCGAATACCTAACGCTGCCTAAAATTGCTGTCCTCTCTGGGGTCACCGTAAGGAACGACCAAAATGCCCAGAGAGTCTGCCTCCTCACTCAATGCAGAATCTGTGCCCGGCAAAATGCTGAGAAAGAAATTCTGTCCTTGTGCAAATTATACATCTGATTCCGGCAATTGTAATTGTGCACACTTGGCTAAAGTAATTGTGCACTGTGCACGCCGCAGTTTTCAGGACTATACGCCCTTAAAGATACACAGTTTTCGCTGTTGTGCAAAATCTGTATGTAGCGCGGTGTTGATCCCAAAATGGGGGCGAACCCTCGCATACCTCTGGCTGCAGATAAACCAAGGGCAGTCCACGATCAACTCTGATTCAGGTGCAGTGCCGTCACTAACCCCTGGCCCCGCATTTCTGGGCGGTGGGGCCTTCGGCCCTCCCTTGGGCGGGGGCTCCGCCCCCGCAACGCCCCCGGTCCTGCTCGCGCCGCTGTGAGATTGAGGGCAATGTGACGTTGTCCGCCCGCGGCGGCCGTGCTTCGCCCCGTCCCCGTCACGCTCCCGTAAGTGTCGACATTGCCCCTGCCTATCTGCCACCTGTTCGGTCGACAGCAAGCAATTTCAGCCACTTCTGGCACGATGCCCACACCCGAACTTTCTCGCCCCAAGACTGAACTGCACCCGTAGCGTGTGATTCGGTTCGCGACAACCTCCAACGCGACCCTCTGACTGATATCTGCCTGGACTTGAGAATTGCAAGCCATTCAGCCAATCTCACTTCAGTTTGATGGCGCGCTTCCCTCCCGTGGAGGATGAAGAAAGCCGAGCCCAATCATCTGCAAAAGCAGCGGATGGCTGTGCAATTCCTCGTTGAGAAAGCTTTCGGCAACGTATACTGCTTGGCGTGCCGACTTCTGGTCGCCGGCAAAATGCAACCACGCCGCCTGGGCCAGCAGTCCCTGACGCAGCTGCTCGTTAAGCTCTCTCGGAACCTCTTTCGACACAACCGATGCCGCCAGCTTGCCCAACTCCACCAACGAAAAGCCGGCCAGGCTTTGCATATCGGCTCCAACCGTCTGGCGGTCCGGCTTTTGCCGATGAATCTCTCCTGTGTCCCTCTCCGACTTTCCTACCTGCAGTATCCATCCTGACATTGCCGGGTGTTCAAGTAATGCAGCCGTAACGCCCGAAAGTGCTTCCTGTCCCTCTCTCCACAGATCTGGCCCGGACGCAAGCAAAGAAGCAAGCTCTTCGGAAATCTGGCCAGCCCCACACTGAAACAGCAACGGGCAGAAAAGTGTGAATTCCTCAGGCAAAGCGCGCTCCGGCTGCCTTCCTCGGTGGCGCTCCAAAGCCCCCTGCAGGCAATACCGTGCATAGCTGTACGGAACGGTGACGAAAACTGTGCTTTCTCCAGGCCCAGTGGAAATTGACAGTGTCTCGCCTACTTGCCGCCTGGGCGGAAGATGCCGGCGGTCTACGCTATCGCTTCCAAAGGCGCCTAGCACTCCGCCCGCTCCGCTGACGCGCAGCCCGACCAACCTGCCTTCACCGTCGGTTCCGTAATCCAGGAACCAGAGATTCTGCATGCCTTGCAAGTCGCTTGGCGAAAGTAACGCCCACCATTCGTCTGACCGTTCCAGTTCCCAGGGCACGCCGGCAAGCTGCAACTTACGTAAGTTTCGTTCCGCCGCCTGCGCGATGTCTGGTGGCAAAGTGGCACGGAGCGTGTTCAGAGCCGACGCGCTCTGTGTCCCGACTGTCGGCCCGCGCAGCGAGCTCAATCGGTTCAATGCGGTTTCCGCGACGCCTCTCCGGGAATCGTAGGCGATTAGCCGCAGCAACTCCGGCTGGTCCGGCTCTACCAGTTGCCCGATTAGGTCAAGGACCAGGTAGGCGACATCCTGGCTCTCTTGACGCATCTGTCGCACGTATTCCAGCAAGATCCGTCGGTTGGTCCGCGCCTCCTCCACAGCCTCCCGCAGGCTCTGCAACACAATCAGATTCGGGTCCCTCAAATCGCCCATCAGACCCGCCGACACCTCGACCTGCAGGAACTTCTCCAGGATCATTGCGGCGTTCATCCGATTTTGGGTCGGATTGTCGCGTCGACCGGCCTCCTTTCGCAGCATCGCAGACGTTTCCGGTCCAGCCATCAATGCTGACAGTCGGCCCAGGCCGCCCCTCAATTGGCTGCTGTCAGTGCCTAAATGTCTGCGTACCGCCGCCAGAACCAGTTCAGGCGCGTACTCGTGCGCGATCCTCTGCACTTCCCGCGACAGTTCAGCTTCAGAAGTTGTATCGGCCAGGCCGGCGACCGCCTCTTCTACCAGCCGCCTTTCCCGGAGAGAATGAATGATCTTCTTGCCCATATCTAAAGTATACCACGTGGGAAAACGCCCATCCGTTTGCTTCAGGTCAGGCCCGATGGTAGACTGACTTGGGATGTCCGTACTGGCCGTATTAGGGCGCAAATCCAATTGGACTGTGTCGCCCATCCGGAGCGAAACAGATGGCACAGGCGCTGTACCGCAAGTGGCGCAGCCAGACTTTCGAAGAGGTCGTAGGGCAGGAGCATGTTACCACCACCCTCCTCAACGCACTGCGCGAAGGACGGGTGGCCCACGCATACCTGTTCGCCGGCCCGCGCGGCACAGGCAAGACCTCTACAGCAAGAATCCTCGCCAAAGCCCTCAACTGCACGGACGAAGAGAATCGGCCCTGCAACCGCTGCGACCATTGCACCGCTATTAACCAGGGCCGAATGCTGGATCTCATCGAAATCGACGCTGCCAGCAACAATAGTGTCGATGACGTCCGCGAACTGCGCGAAAAGGTCGGCTTTCAGCCTAGCGAATCCCGCTACAAAATCTACATCATCGACGAAGTCCACATGCTCAGCCCCAGCGCATTCAACGCATTGCTCAAAACGCTGGAAGAGCCTCCCCCTTACGCCCGCTTCGTCCTGGCAACGACCGAACCCCACCGCATTCCCGCAACCGTTCTCAGCCGCTGCCAGCGCTTCGATTTTCGCCGCATTCCCCTTGCCGAGATCGCGGCTCACCTGGCGCATATCGCTGCAGAAGAAGGTTTCGAAGTTCAGGAAGCGGCGATCTTCGCCATCGCCCGCAGCGCGCAAGGCTGCATGCGCGACGCCGTTAGCCTGCTCGATCAGATGACCAGCTACGGCGCAGCCGAGTCCGCTGACGACAGCCTGGCAATCTCCTTGGAACATGTGCAACAGGTCCTGGGCAGCGCCGCCAGCGAAACCGTAACCGCATTCGTGGACGCTCTGGCCGCCAGGAACGTTTCAGCCGGTCTTGCGATGATCCGCGACCTGCTCCTCAAGGGAGGAAGCCTGAATGAGTTCGTGGCCCAGGTCATCGAACACCTGCGAGGAGTGATGCTCATTCAGATGGTCGGCGACGGCGCGCTGCTGGAAGACTCTGCCCCCGATACAGTCCGCATTATGCAGAAGCAGGCGCAAAAGATAGAGAACGCAGATACTCTCTGGGCCATCAAGAGATTCAGCCAGGCCATGACTGAGCTCAAAGGAGGCTTCGCACCCCAACTCCCCTTGGAGCTGGCGCTCGTCGAACTCATCGAAGGCGTTCAACAGCATCCGGCCGCGGCAGTACCGGTCCAGTCAAAGACACAACCGGCATCCCCTGCTCCGCCCCAGGATGCCCGAAAAACTGCCCCCCCTGCTGCTCGCCCCAGCAAAAGTCCGGTCCCCGAACAGACGACCGCTGCACCTCTGGACGCCGGGGCCATGCAGAGACTGAGAGACCGGTGGGACGAATTCATGGTCACCGTACGCGATCGTTGCGGGCACAAACAGCAGGCCTCGCTACGCTCAATACGCGATCTTGCCATCGGCGGCGATTCTGTGGCAATTGCCTTTGGCAATAATACCTTTTCCCAGAAAATGATCTCCGAAGCCAAAACCAGAGATACCTTATCCGGAATCCTGAGCGAGATCCTGGGCCAGCAAATAACGCTCATCTGCCAGAGCGGCGAGAAAGCCACAATTCCCTCCACGACTGGGCAAGCCGTAGAGGAACCTCCGGCCAGCGGACCGGATCCCCTGTTGGAGTACGCTGTAACCGAGTTGGGCGCCGAGGTAAGCGACGGCCAGCGGGAAGCAGAACGGCAATAGAAAAGGATTTATCATTTTGCACCGGGAGCAAGATTGATGGCGAAAAAGAAGAGGAATCGCAGAACCAGAAGCGGCAACAATCCATTCGGAGGCGGCGCCCCAGGCATGCCTGCCGGTGGCTCCCTGGGTGGCGGCATGGGCGGCGACCTTGCAGCGCGCGTGCGCAAAATGCAGGGTGACATGGAAAAGGCCCAGGAGGAGTTGGCCGAAGAGATTGTGACCGGCAGTGCCGGAGGTGGAATGGTTGAAGTGGATATGGACGGCCATCAGGCTGTACAGGCATTGCGCATCAAACCCGAAGTGGTCGATCCCGACGACGTGGAAATGCTGGAAGACCTGCTCCTGGCGGCAATCGGCGACGCATCGGAAAAAGTGAAGTCCCTCACCGAAGAGCGCATGGGAGGGTTCGCCGACGGCCTGAGCCTCCCAGGCCTTGGATTCTGAACCGGCAAGCATCCTAGGAACGCGCAATGGCGCCGCTCGCGCAACCCGTTTCCAACCTCATCGACGCCTTTAGCCGCCTGCCTGGCATCGGACCTAAATCCGCCTCTCGCCTTGCCTATTTCCTTCTGCGCAGTGACGAGGAGATCGCACTCTCGCTGGCGTCCGCCCTGCAGGAGCTTAAGGCCGAAACGCTATTCTGCGGCCTCTGCCACAACATCGCCGACAAAGACCCCTGCGCAATCTGCGACAACGAACAGCGCGACCGCTCCATCATCTGTGTCGTCGAAGAGCCGCTCGACGTACAGGCCATAGAGCGTACTGGATCATTTCAGGGTCTCTATCACGTTCTCCACGGTGCTATTTCGCCCGTCGAAGGAATTGGGCCCGACGACCTGAAGCTTCACGAACTGCTCAACCGGCTGCAGCCCGGCAGACAACCCGATGACGTAGAAACCCGCGAGCTGCTGGTGGCGACCAATCCGAACCTCGAAGGCGAAGCAACCGCCATGTACATTGCCAGGCTCATCAAGCCCTTGGGCCTGCGCGTCACCCGCCTGGCCCGCGGCCTGCCAACCGGCGGCGACCTCGAGTACGCCGATGAAATGACCCTCAGCAATGCCCTGGCCGGACGGCTGGAAATGTAAGACCTTCAGGATTCTAGGCACGCCAACCGAGTGTATCGAGATGGATGAACTGAATGGCAAGCCGCAGGCAGATGGCTCGCAGTCGCACACCAACCCCGGAAAACTGTCCACCCTGAAACAGGCCTGGCGGCAAAACACGCTCGCCCCTGTGATCAGTCGGTTCCCCGAGCGCAAGGCAAAGTTCACGACCAGCAGCCCCTCCATCGTCATCCAACCTCTATATACACCCGCCGACGCGTATCCGGAAAGTGCAAACGCCGGCGAATACCTTCGAAAGCTCGGCTTCCCCGGTGAATTTCCATATACCCGCGGCGTACAGCCCAATATGTATCGCGGCCGCCTCTGGACCATGCGCCAGTACGCCGGTTTCGGCTCGGCAGCCGAGAGCAACCGGCGTTACCACTACTTGATCCAGCAGGGACAGACCGGACTCTCAGTCGCTTTCGACCTCCCCACCCAAATCGGCTATGACGCAGACCACGAGCTCGCCCAGGGCGAAGTGGGCAAAGTAGGCGTCTCTATCAGCAGCCTGCAGGACATGCGTACCCTTCTCCATGACATCCCCCTGGACAAAGTCAGCGTCAGCATGACGATAAACGCCCCGGCAGCGATCCTCTTGGCAATGGTAATTGCTGTCGCCCGCGAGCAGGGCGTTCCCCCTGAAAAACTGCGCGGCACAGTGCAGAACGATATCCTCAAGGAGTATATCGCCCGCGGCACCTACATCTTTCCGCCCGCGCCCTCCATGCGTCTGATGACCGACCTCTTTCTCTACTGCGCCCGGCATCTGCCCAGGTGGAACACCATATCGGTCAGCGGATATCACATCCGCGAAGCCGGCAGCAGCGCCGTCCAGGAAGTTGCCTTCACGATTGCCAACGCTGTCGAATACGTTCAACAGGCGATCGATGTCGGGCTTGATGTGGACCACTTTGCTTCCCAGATCAGCTTCTTCTTCAACGCCCATAACGACTTTCTGGAGGAGGTGGCAAAGTTCCGCGCCGCCCGCCGCCTCTGGGCAAAACTCATGCGACAACGTTTCGGCGCGACCGACCCCAAAAGCTGGCGGCTTCGCTTTCACACCCAGACCGGCGGCAGTACCCTCACCACCCAACAGCCGGACAACAACATAGTTCGCGTTACCGTCCAGGCCCTCGCCGCAATACTCGGCGGCACCCAAAGCCTGCACACTAACTCAAAGGACGAGGCGCTCGCCTTACCCACCGAAAGAGCCGTCGAAATCGCCCTCCGTACACAACAGATTCTCGCCGGCGAGAGCGGCGTGGGTGATGTCGTCGACCCGCTCGGCGGCAGCTACTACATTGAATGGCTGACCGACGAAATCGAATGCCGCGCCTGCGACTACTTAGAACGCATCGACAAAATAGGCGGAGCCATGCAGGCCGTCGCCGATGGCTTCATTCAACGCGAAATCCAGGAGTCGGCCTACGCCTCCCTGCGCGCCATCGAAAGCGGTGATCAGACCGTCGTCGGCGTCAACAGCTACCAGGGCGGAGCAACGCTCCCCGAAGAGACCCTGCAAGTCGACGAGGGCGTGCAGAATGAGCAGATAGCAGCCCTGGCCGCACTGCGCGCCAACCGCGATCAGAGCAAGGCCTCCGCCATCCTCCGACGCATTGAGGATGCCGCACGTACGCCCAGCGCCCCGCTGATGCCGCTCTTTGTCGAAGCGGTTGAGAGCAATGTCACCACGGGCGAAATCTGTGACGCCCTCAGGGCGGCCTTCGGCGAGTATCAGCCTTCCAGTTGGGTGTGATGCAGAAGCAACCGAACAGCGCCTACTGCTCTGTTTGCGGTCTGGACAACGTGGCCGGAGTGAAAGTACGCTTCTACGAAACAGTCTCCGACGATGGCGCCGCCGAACTCCTCGCCCGCTTCTCCGGACGGCACTGCCATCAGGGCTATCCCGGTCTCTTGCACGGGAGAGTCCTCACCGGCGTCCTCGACGAGACCATCGCCCGCGCCCTAAACTTCGGCTCCGGCCTGAACGTGGAGCGATGGGGCATCACCGCCGAGCTGACCACACGCTTCCTGCATCCCGTCCCGCTCGAAACCGAAGTCAGAGCCCGCGGCCGCGTCCTGACCCAGAACCGCCGCATGTTCACTGGCAGCGGCGTAATCTATCTGCCCGACGGCACAATCGCGTAAGCGCCGAAGGCAAATTCCTCAAACTACCCCTGAACGCCATTTCGGAACCGGCAGTGGCCCTACCCGGCTGGCGTCTCCACGAGGATAAGGAGTAACAAGTGCTCGACAGCATCAGTGTGGAAGGATTCAAGAGCATTGCGTCGATCCAGAGTCTAGAGATTGGCACGATCAACGTCTTGATCGGTGCAAATGGGTCAGGGAAATCGAACTTTATCGGAGTTTTTTCATTCCTAAACGCCCTCCGTCAGGGGCGCCTGCAACTGTATGTGACGCGTGCAGGAGGTGCTGACAGAATCATGCACTTCGGTTCGAGGACGACCGACAGTCTGAGATTCCATTTGTCATTCGATCGCCAGGTAAATCAATTTGAAGTACATCTGCAGGCGACCGATACTGACGAACTTCATACGGGCAGGGAGACTATTACCTACCGGGAAAAGGGGAACCTTCCTGACCCCTACTCCGAAAACCTTACTGGTTGGGGCAGAGAGGCAGGAATAAGTAGGCCGGCCAGTGGAGGAGTCAAATGGCATGTTCAGAACCATCTGGGTAGTTGGCGCCTATATCACTTTCATGACACAAGTTCAACTTCCCCTTTGCGCAAGACAGCGGATGTAAATGACAATCGATCTTTACGAATGGATGGCTCAAACTTGGCCTCATTCTTACATCTCATGCGCCAAAGGTATGAAGAATATTACCGCCTCATCCGGGGTACCGTTCGGCTAGTCGCGCCGTCTTTCGAAGATTTTCTACTTGAACCTTCAGCTCTAAACCAAGATAGGATTCGCCTCGAATGGCGGCATAAGGGAACTGACACCTATTTTGACGTTTCTTCATTTTCCGACGGGACCTTACGCTTCATTGCTCTGGCCACTCTGATGCTGCAACCAGAGGAATTGCGCCCTTCGGTAATCCTTTTAGATGAGCCGGAATTAGGATTGCACCCCTATGCGATAACCCTGCTGGCCTCGCTAGTTAAGCTTGCCTCCGTAAAGTCGCAAGTCATCCTGGCAACACAATCTCCTATCCTTCTCAATCACTTTGAACCCGAAGACGTGCTCGTGACAGACCGTCTTAGGGGAAAGACTGTGTTCACTCGGCTAGACGCTGAGAGCTTGAGAGATTGGTTAGAAGAATACAATCTAGGACAGTTGTGGGAAATGAATGAATTCGGCGGACGCCCCAATCGGGAATGATTGGAGGACTGCGGAGATGACAAGGCTATTCCTCTATGTTGATGGCCAGACCGAAGAGAGTTTTGTAAAGGAGGTTCTTGCTCCCCATCTCTACTCCTATGGATACACTGAGGTCGTTCCCCGACCAACCGGCGGAATAAAGCCATGGCCGAGTGCCAAAAGGGATATATTGAGGTTTCTGAAGCAAGATGCTGGACGCGTAGTCAGCACGATGGTTGACTTCTATGGTCTGCCACAGAGCGGGTCCGGCTCATGGCCTGGAAGGAAGAATGCCAACGCAGCACAGTATCCAGAAAAGGCTCGGACCGTCGAAAAAGAACTCTTGGCAGATGTCTGCCTGGATATGGGGTCAAACTTCAATCCCAGTAGATTCATCCCATATGTAATGATGCATGAGTTTGAGGCGATGCTCTTTAGCGACTGCGCTGCGTTTGGTCGCGGCATAGGCAGACCGACACTAGCAAACCAGTTTCAGGCCATCCGAAATGCCTTTGCCAGTCCGGAAGAGATTGATGACTCACCCTTATCAGCTCCTTCAAAGCGCGTCGAAGAGCTTGTGCCGGGTTACACTAAGCCGATATTGGGCACACTTGCCGTGTTTGAAATCGGCCTGGAAGCCATTAGTAGAGAATGCCCACATTTTGGACGATGGCTAGACCATTTGGAAGCAGTCCCAGCGGCCAACTCTGGCCAGTCGGCAACAGATTCGCAGTAGGACGTGAAGGTGAATACCCTGGAAACCGTGCAACTCTCCAACGCCCACATCGACCACGTCGGCATCGTCGTCCATGACCTCGACGACGCCCTCGCCACATACTGTGGCACCCTTGGATTCCGCCTCCTCGAACGCCTCGACGCGCCCGATCACGGCGTCGAGATCGCATTCCTTGACGCCGGCTCCAGCACCATCGAGCTCCTTTCCCCGACCGATGAAGAAAGCGGTACCGCCCGCTTTCTGGCCCGTCGCGGCGAAGGCAGTCACCACGTTTGCCTCGCCGTCCCCGACCTTGCGCACACTCTGGAGGAGCTCCGCGCCCAAGGCGTCCGCCTGATCGACGAGACACCTCGCCAGGGCATCCACGGCCTCGTTGCATTTGTCCATCCCCAGGCCGCACACGGCGTGATGATCGAACTCCTGCAGAAGGACCGGGCACGTCGGCTCGAATGACTCCAAACCGTTTTGGCCGATCCCCCGCAATTAACACGCAACTCTCCCACTGGAACGATGTCATCGACCGCTGCCTGGCGGCCGACCGCCCCGACGAGGCCGTCCCCCTGATTCGCGTTATCCTCAAAAGCCTGCCCCGCCACTTGCCCACCTACTTCCGCTTCCTCCAGGTCATCTGGCTGATGCGTCGCTGGAGCGAAGGACAGGACTGGGCCTTGCGTCTCCTGAGCGCCGACCCCGGCAGCGAACTGGCCTGGGCCGTGCTCGCAAGAGAAGCTGAAGCCGGCGGCAACCTGACCAAAGCACAACGCTTCTGGACTCTGGCCCTGGAAAACGCGCCTTACAACCGTCCGATCCGCCAGGGGCTCTCTCGCACGCTCCTGCGCCAAAAGCGCCCTCTCATGCTCACCCGGCCCGCGCTCGCCACCCTGTACCGGATGGGCGGCCGCTGGGACAGGGCCATCCGCATCTACGCAGAACTGACCGACGAGGAGCCGGGTCGGCTCGACTACCAGAGCGGTCTCCTTGAAGCCGCCTGGCACGATGGGCGCACAGAGGAAGCACTCCACCTTGCCCGTCTCCTGGTCTCTCTCAATTCCAACCTTCTTCTCGGCTGGGTCGTGTCTGCCCGCATCGGCGATGAAGACGACAAGGCGTTGGCCAGGGCGCCCCTCGAAGCCATGGACCCCGACGGCGAATACGCCGTCACACGCTTTGCCTACGAAAATGCCTCCGCCGTCCCGACAGACATCGCCGTCTCACCCGAGGACGCCGCCTTGCTGAACGCCGCCAGGAGAGCCTACTGACCGGTCCTGGCCCGCGCCCCGACCCGGCCCGGCCCTGGTGAACCCGTCCCAACATCACACTTTTTTTGTCAAAACGAAGGGGCTGCGGTAGGCTGCTGCGCAGGCGGAACGGCCGGGACCGCCAAGGAAATCCAGTCCGGTAGCGAGCGCGAGAATCTCGCTTCCAGACCTTACCTCCGTACACCCCGGCGCACCAAAGGAGAGATGTGTGCAGAGTCAGCAACAGTTGAAACAGGCGCTGCTTGATTCACTGCAAAGTGATGAGGACTTCGCGGTCATTCAGCCCCCCGCCATCGGGCAGACGGAGCGGCAGAATGAACTGCTCATGTTCATAAAACCGGAGATCTTGGCAGTTGAGAATCGAAGCTGCCTCAACAATTCCATCGACCTGATCTGGGCCAAACTCTCAGAGTCTGACGCTTCCGTAGAGGGCGTTGTCCTGGTCGGCGGCCCGGCCCTCGAACGTAAAGAAAGCATGGACAGGCACTACGGCGCCATCAACGTCCTCTCCAAGACCGCGTCAAGAGGCCTGGACGCCGCGGACAGAAACTCTGTCTACGACGCGCTCGCCGTCTCCTCTGCCGATTACCCTCTGTTCGGCGGCCACGAATTTCTCAACGCCCATCCTGCATTCACGCCGGCCACTTTGGACGACCTCTGGTTCACCAGGAAAGCGCACAAGGTTCGCTCCGGCTTCTACGTCCAGGCCTATGAGGAGGCCGGCGAGAAATTCATCCTCGTCAACGGCTTCCACCCCGCCCAACTGGCCCACTTCACCGAGCCCGCCCATCGCATCGCCCTCATGCTTCTCCATTCCGACACGGGATGGGCCCAATTGCGCGACAATATGATCGGAGATACCTTCCCCGAACGCGCCCTAACCGGCTCCATCCGCGGCCGGCTTCACGCCGATCCCGCCCGCTACGGATTCGAAGAAGTGACCATCGCAAACAACGGCGTCCATCTCTCCGCCGGGCCCTTCGAGGCCATGTTCGAAATCGCCAACTTCTTCGGCAGTCTGGTCGGGACCGACATCTCTTCCACACCGCCCCGGATCGTCAAGACAATGCTCGCCGCAGGGATCGCACAGGACGACGCCTATCGGGCACAAGAAAACCCTGACGTCCACGATGGTGAAGGCGACACCACCGACCTGTTCGACGCCACCGAACACATGGATACCCAGGCAGCCGTCGCACTCTATCGGTCAAACGTCGCTTCCTGAACGCGCCGGCCGCCTGTCCCCGAGGCGCAGCCGGCCGTACCCGCGCCCAAAATGCTCCCCTACAGAATCTTCATGACCACGTGGGCGTCGCTCCACAGCCCTTCCAGGTCGTATCGGCGCCGCGTCTCCTCCGTAAATAGATGCAAAATGACATCGCCGTAATCGGCCAGGAGCCACCCTCCCCCTTCTTGCCGCAGGTCGTGGACGTTCAATGGCCGCATCTTCTGCTCGATCCGCAACTGCTCCCACAGATCATCCCGTATCGCATTGGCCTGTCGTACGTTGTCCACGCTGCCCAACACAAAATAAGTTGCAATGCTGGTCTGTTCACTCACGTCAAGTAGGACAATGTCTGCCGCCTGCTTCTCTTCAATGATCTCCACGATCTTCCGCGCCAGTTCGTTACTGTTCAGTTGAACCTCCCTGTCAGAATCTCCCACCGAGTCAGTCTCTCAGTATATCACATGCAGGCCCATTTTTCGGGCCGCTATCCGTCGTGGGCAGGGCGCGTCCCTAAATGGGGGCGAACCTTCGAATACCTCTAGCTGCAGATAAACCACGGCCAGTCCACGTTCAACTCTGATCCAGGGACAGCGCCCTCTCTGACCACCAACCACTGCAGTTGGGCGGTCGGGCCTATTCGGCCCTCCCTTTTGGGGGGGGGGGGGGCCCCCCCCCCCCCCCCCCCCCCCCCCCACCCCACGGGCCCCGGGGGGGGGGTGGTGGAAA
>JAJEDI010000032.1 GCA_022821585.1 Caldilineaceae bacterium | reverse complement strand
AAGCAATCCGGGATGCGCTGGTCTCGTCTCGGCGCTCAAGCTATGCTCGCTCTGCGCTCAACACTACTTAGCCAGCACCAACTCAACCCTCTTGCTCTCCTTGGCCTTACCTGACCCAGCAAACAATTTGGGATGCACCCCCTCAGCCCCCTGTTTGACCAACCCTACGGATTTCAGTACGATTGAAACAAGCTACTTTGTCAGCACCCCGATGCAGGACAGTGCCGGCCCTTTGCGAAAGTGCAGCTAACACGGTCGTCCCTCTGGGCTTTCTCGAAAGGCGAAACGCGAAGGCGGGATGTTGACTGTAGAAGGAACACAAATGAGCCCTCAAATTGAGACCGTGCCGCCCGAGACAGCTCAACGGCCTCCCGACGCACCCGACCCGTCCGCAGACGCAGCCGCCAAACAGGCCGCAGACCAGGGCTCGGTCATCTCCGTTATCGTGCCCATCTACAACGAAGAGGAGGTGATCCCCGAGCTCTACCGGCGCATGGTCGCCGTCCTCGACGGCATCGGTCAACCGTGGGAGCTGGTCTGCGTCAATGACGGCAGCCGCGACCAATCTCTCTCCATGCTTCTCGACCTGCGTGAACAGGACGCTCGCGTCAAGATCATCAACTTCTCTCGCAACTTCGGCCACCAGATCGCCATCACCGCCGGCATGGACTACGCACTGGGCGACGCCATCGCCATCATTGACGCCGACCTGCAGGATCCGCCCGAGCTGATCGGTGACATGTTCGAAAAGTGGCGCGAAGGCTATGAGGTCGTCTACGCCGTGCGCGCACACCGGCGCGGCGAATCCCGCTTCAAACTCTGGACGGCCAGCGCCTTCTACCGCCTCCTCCGTCGCATTACCGATGTCGAGATCCCCGTAAACACCGGCGACTTCCGCCTGATCGATCGCCAGGTCCTCCTCACTATGCGCCGTCTGCGCGAGAAGCATCGCTTTATGCGCGGCCTCAGCAGTTGGGTCGGCTTCCGCCAGACCGGCATTGAATACCAGCGCGCCGAGCGTTTTGCCGGCGACACCAAGTACCCACTGAGCAAAATGCTCCGCCTGACACTCGATGCAATCACCAGTTTCAGCTACATTCCCCTCCGGCTCAGCACCTACTTTGGATTTTTCCTCGCCTTTGTGAGCCTGCTGGGAATCGTCGTCACAACGGTCCTGCGTCTCTCCGGCAACAACGCCTTCTTCGGCCAGGCCTCCACCCTTGTCGCGGTCCTGTTCCTGGGGGGAATCCAACTGATCTTCCTGGGAATCATCGGCGAGTACCTCGCTCGCATCTACGACGACGTCAAAGCCCGTCCGCTCTATGTCGTCTCCAAAGTGTATGGCTTCAGCGATCCCGATGACCCCCCCCAGCCGTAACGGTCACCAGCTGGTCCGAGCGCACGCCGCACGGCGAAGGCTTGGAAGAAGTACGCTGTGATTCTATCTGAAGGCAGCAGCAATCACACCGACTGAAGAATGAACCTGCGCACAGGTGTCGACATCGTACAAATCGAACGCATTCGCCGGGCCATTACCCGTTACGAAGGCACGGCACCCGCGCGCAAAAGGTTCCTGGAGCGCCTTTACACCGAGGCCGAGTTGCGCCACTGCCGTGATCGCGTTGAATCCCTCGCCGCCCGTTTCGCCGCCAAAGAGGCGATCGCCAAAGCCTTGGGAACCGGTGCCTGGCGGGACGGCATCCGTTGGATCGACCTGGAAGTAATTTCCGACGCACGCGGCGCGCCCTCTGTCAAACTTCATGGCGCAGCCGCACGTCGCGCCGAGTCCCTGGGTCTGAGCCACTGGTCCGTCAGCCTTAGCCACGACGATGAGCGGGCTATCGCCTTTGTTGTTGCTCTGGGCGGGCAGTCACACGCCGCTGAATCTCGCTGACTTCTTCGCCTTTTTCCCGGTTTTCGGCGCCGGCCTGGACGGCGCAGCATCCGAAATTCCTTTGACACCGCGATACCCCTATGTTACGATAATCGCGGGCTGGTTAACAGGTTTTGCGCCGGTTCGGCGCCGAGCCAGAGAGCCAGTAATGAGCGTACCCGACGCCGTCATCCCACATGTTTCACCAATCCGCACTGCGACAGCTGTTGCCGGCGGAGACTAGGAGGATGGGTACGGGGGCTTGGCCCCGTACCTTTCTTTGTTGTTGAAATCAAACCGCCTCGCTGTCTGTGAGCGACGCATTTCTGGGATTCCGAGGTGCCGCGCAACGGAGGAGACACGCTCAATTCTCGGGAGCCGGTTTCCGTGTCTGTCTCAACGAATTGGTCCACTGCTCCATCGTCGGCGTAACAATCTTCTGACCTGCCTGAAGCGGCGGTCTTGATATCGATCAAGCGAAGTATAGAGTGTCCCCATGAGGTGAAATCGAAGATGACCAAATACATCTTTGTTACTGGCGGGGTAGTCTCGGGTCTTGGAAAAGGTGTAACCGTCGCCTCCATCGGCCTTCTGCTCAAGACCTGGGGTATTCGCGTCGCCGCCATGAAGCTCGATCCTTATCTGAATGTTGATCCGGGCACAATGTCACCCTATCAGCACGGCGAAGTCTTCGTAACCGAGGACGGCGCCGAAACAGATCTGGATTTAGGTCACTACGAACGGTTCATCGACGAGAATCTCAACAAACTCAGCAACGTGACCAGCGGGCAAATCTATAACGACGTCATCACAAAAGAAAGACGCGGAGACTATCTCGGCGGCACGATCCAGGTGATTCCGCACGTCACCAACGAAATCAAACGCCATATCGGACAGATGGCCCGCCTCAGCGAGGCCGATGTCGTCCTCGTCGAGATCGGCGGCACCGTCGGCGATATCGAAGGCCTTCCATTCCTCGAAGCCATTCGCCAAATGCGCAAAGACGTCGGCTCCGAGAATGCGCTCTATATCCACCTCACCTGGTTGCCCTTTCTCGCCGCCAGTAAAGAGCTCAAAACCAAACCAACGCAACACAGCGTACGCGAACTGCGCGACATCGGTATCCAGCCGGACGTCATCGTCGTACGCTCCGATTACCCCGTTGATGAGGACGCCCAGGAGAAAATAGCCCTCTTCTGCGACGTCGACCAGAACGCCGTCATCCCCATGGTCACCGTCGACACCATCTATCAAGTCCCCCTCAGTTTACAGGAAGCCGGCCTCGACGAACTCCTGGTCAACCGGCTGGCCCTCGTAGCTGCCAACGGTTCCCGGGACGGCCTCAGCGCCTGGCGGCGTATCGTGACCGAACTGGCACGCCCCAAAGAGCGCATCAATGTCGGCATTGTCGGCAAATATGTGGAGTTGGAGGACGCCTACTTGAGTGTCAAGGAGGCTCTGATTCATGCCGCCTTGGCCGAGGGCTACGAACTGGACATCGAATGGATCAGTTCAGAGTCTCTGGAAAAGGGCCGCGAATTGGACCGGCTCGACCGGCTCGACGGCATCGTCGTGCCAGGCGGGTTCGGCTACCGCGGCATTGAGGGCAAAATCGTTGCCGCACGCTTCGCCCGCACCCGCGAAGTACCCTACCTCGGTCTCTGTCTGGGCATGCAGGTGCTCTGTATCGAGTTCGCCCGCGCCGCCTTGCAAAGCGACGAGCCCAACAGCACCGAGTTCAATATCAGCACTGAAATGCCCGTAATCGATCTGATGCCCGAGCAGCGCGATATCGCCGATATGGGGGGCACCATGCGGCTCGGCATCTATCCCTGCAAGCTCATGACCGACTCGAAAGCTGGCGCCGCCTATGCCCTCGTCGGCCACCCCGAACAGGTCAACGAGCGCCATCGCCATCGCTTTGAGTTTAACAACGCCTTTCGCGACCGGTTGCAGTCCCACGGCTTGGTGCTGAGCGGTTGCTCACCCGACGGCCGCCTCGTCGAAATCGTTGAATTGGCCGAGCATCCTTTCATGTTGGGTACGCAGTTCCACCCGGAATTCAAGAGCCGCCCAACCAACCCGCATCCGCTCTTCAGCGCTTTCATCCGTGCAGCCATCCAGCGCCGCAACCCGCAAACCGGTGAAGCCGAACAGTCCCTGCATAGCTCCAACGGAATGCCTCGGCCATCCCCTGTCGTGAACAACAAGGCCGTCTGATATCAGGGACCCCGGGCGAGGCTAGCTCGAAGGGCGGGCGCTTCCGCCCTCCTTTCAATCTCAGTGCACACGGGTCTGTCTTCGATGCAAACGCAAATGGGATCAGAATAGGAGCAGAAATGTCTGGTCATTCCAAATGGTCTACGATCAAGCGAAAAAAAGGCGCAAATGACAGCGCCCGCGGCAAACTCTTTACCAAGCTGGCCCGGGAAATCCAGGTTTCTGCCCGCGAAGGCGGACCGGACAGTGACGCCAATGTGCGCCTGCGCCTGGCCATCGAAAAGGCGCGCGCCGAGAACATGCCCAAGGACCGCATCGAGTCGGCCATCCGACGCGGTGCCGGCCTCGACAAAGACGCCGCCGAAATCGAGGAAATCCTCTACGAAGGCTACGCGCCCTACGGCGTCGCCGTCCTCCTCGAGTGCCTGACCGATAACCGCAACCGCACCATCGCCGAAGTGCGGCGCTGTTTCTCCCGGGCCAATGGCAATCTCAGCGAGCCGGGCTCCGTCGCCTGGCAGTTCACGACCAAAGGCTATGTCGCCATTCAACTCCTGGACGGCGACGGCAATTCCACCGAACTGGACCCCGAGGAAATATTCATGGAGGCCCTGGATGCGGGGGCCGAAGACGTCGAAGTTAGCGATGATGCCGTCGAAATCTACACCGAAAGGACCGACCTGGCACAGGTTGATAGAACCCTGCGGGCAGCGGGCATTCAGCCGGACGCCTCGGAGCTGATCATGCAGCCCAATCAGACGCTCTCTCTCGATACACGCGCCGGCCTCACCGTCCTGCAGCTCCTCGAATCGCTCGAAGACCTTGACGATGTCAATAAGGTCCATCACAATCTGGATTTGACCGACGAGCTGGTTGCCCAGGTCGCTTAGCTTCAGGTGGCTCGCAAAACGACGTCTCCGCACTTCCCGAACCGACCATCGTCATTCGATGGGACAGCCCCGACATGACAGCCCGCAGCCTAGGCTCCCACCCATACGAACCCGACCGCGAATGGTGCGTCCTCGGAATCGACCCCGGCACCGCCTCTACCGGCTACGGCATCGTCATGGAGACCGGCTCCGGCGACTATGAACTGCTCGCTTGCGGCGTAATTCGTACGGAGCCCGCACAGCCGATGCACCTGCGTCTGCGCGAGATCTTCCTCGACATTCAGAAACTGATCCGTGAATTCCAACCCCATGAGGTCGCTGTCGAAGAGCTCTTCTTCGGGCGCAATGTGACAACCGCCATCACCGTCGGCCAGGCACGCGGCGCAGCCCTGCTCGCGGCAGCACTGGCCGACCTGCCGTTGACCGAATATACGCCGGCCACCATCAAACAGGCGCTCACAGGCTACGGCAACGCCGATAAATTTCAAATGCAGGCCATGGTTCGCCAGCTCCTGGACCTCGACGAAGCCCCCCACCCGGACGATGCCGCCGACGGCGTAGCCATCGCTCTATGTCACCTGCAAACAGGACGTTTCCACGCGCTCGTCGCCGACGCATAACCGACCGCCGCAGAGCACCCATTCCCCTCAAGGATCCCGCATGATTCGCCAGGTTCGTGGTACTGTTACGGCCGTAGGCGCCAACTTCCTGATCATCGAAATCGGCCATGCAGAAGCCGGCATCGGTTTTCGCGTCTTCACCCCTGAACCGACCTCCGCACGCTTCCGCACCGGAGACAACCTCAAGCTTCATACCTACCTTCAGGTGCGGGAAAACGACCTGAGCCTCTATGGCTTTGAAGAGCTTGAAGAGTTGGCTGTCTTCGAGTCGCTTCTCGGCGTGAGCGGCGTCGGCCCAAAGGTCGCCCTCGCCGCCCTCAGCACCTTGACGCCCGATGCCTTGCGCCTCGCCGTCGCCAATGAGGAGCCTGGCGTCGTCGCCCGTGTGCCCGGCATCGGCAAACGCACAGCCGAAAGAGTCGTTGTCGAACTCAAGGATAAGCTGGAACCGGCTGAGGGTGAATTGGCCGGTCTGGCAACCGCGCTCGATGCCGACGCCGAGGTGATGGAAGCGCTTACCGGGTTGGGGTACAGTGTTGTCGAAGCCCAGCGCGCCCTCCAGAAAATCCCCGCAGACGTATCCGGTGTCGAGGACCGGCTGAGGATGGCGCTGGTTCAGTTCGGCGAGTAGCCCCCGCCATCTTGCCCCTCTCACACCGCAGCGCAGGCCTCCCGGAACATCCCCAGCTTCTGCTTTACCCTCGCCGTTTTGACACTCGCAACCATCTCTTCTATAATCCGTTGCGATTCTGCACCGAATTCACTGAAATGGGAAAGCAAAAGCGATGGCTGACGTTCAGCAGTTACGCAGGGGCAACATCTACGAAGAAGACAGTCAACTGTGGCGGGTACTCGACTTCCAGCACATCAAAATGGCCCGCGGCGGCGCCACCATCCGGCTCAAGGTACGCAACCTTCGCTCCGGCGCTACCATCGAGAAAACCTATAACAGCGGCGCGCGCGTCGATGACATCCGCCTCGATTCCCGCGACGTCGAATACCTGTATACCGATGGCGACCTCTATCACTTCATGGACACCGAGACCTTCGAACAGGTTGCCCTTTCCAAAGACGCCTTGGAAGAGATTGTCCAGTTCCTCAAGGACAATACCGTCGTCGAATTGGAATCTTTCGAAGGAGAGCCGATCAGTGTCAACCTGCCGACAACGATCGATCTGGAAGTTGTGTGGGCAGAAATGGCCGTCGCCGGAGATACCGCCAATAGTCCGACAAAGGAAGTAGAGTTGGAGACCGGCTTCCGGCTGAACGTGCCCATGTTCGTCAAGGAAGGCGACACCGTTCGCATCGACACACGCGACGGCCGCTATGTCACGCGTGTGCAATAGTGTCCCGATTGCGCCGACCCTCGAATTTGCCCCGCAGTCGGGCGGTACGCTATAGTGTGGAGACGGTTTGCCGTTGTAGCTCAGTCGGTAGAGCGACGCTCTCGTAAAGCGTAGGTCGTCGGTTCGAGTCCGACCAACGGCTCAAAAAAAAGGCCCCGCCGCTAGGCGGGGCCTTTCCTCTTCCCTCAAACCATTACTGCTTTTGCGGATGTACCCCGGCCATCAGCAACCCCAACTCTTCGGCAGTCGTCTCCTCCCGGATCAGGGTATCCATAATCTGCCCTTCATAGATTACGGCGATTCGGTCGCACAGCGCCAGCAACTCATCCAGATCTTCCGATATAAGCAGTGTGGCCATGCCCGTATCCCGCTGCTCCAGCAGCTGCTGATAAATGTATTCGATCGCGCCAATGTCGATGCCGCGTGTCGGTTGGGCGGCTACCAACACCTTCGGCCGCCGGGAAAGTTCACGCGCCAGAATCAGCCGCTGAATATTGCCGCCCGACAGATTTCTGGTCATCGTGCGTATATCGGGCGTCTTGATATAGAAATCCTGTACCAGTTGCCGGCTGTATCGAGCGATATAGTCGAAAGCCAGGAAGATGCCGTTACTGAACTTGTCACTTGTATGCTCTTGCAGCACCAGATTCTCCGACACAGCAAAATCGCGCACAATCCCGTCGTGCATCCGCTCCTCGGGAATGTATGCCAGCCCGCTCTCAGTCCGCCGCGCCGTCGTCCAGTCGGAAATCGGCGTGCCATCCATCTCCACGCTTCCGCCGGCGATAGGACGCAAACCGGCTATCACTTCGGCCAGTTCTCTCTGCCCATTCCCGCTGATGCCGGCCACCCCCAGAATTTCGCCTTCCTGGACCGAAAGGGATACGCCCCGCAGGGCCGGCTGTCCCGTAACGTCAAGCGCCTTGACATCGTTCAGACGCAACTTCACATCACCTACGTCAATGTCATCTTCCCGTGTCCTCTCCAGCATGACGTCGCGCCCCACCATCATGCGCGCCAACTCCTGTCGGCTCATCTCCCCAGTGGGAACCGTCCCCACCAGGCGCCCTTCCCGCAATACCGTGATGCGATCGCTGATGGCCAGGATCTCTTGCAGCTTATGACTGATCAAAACGAGGCTGTACCCGTTCTCCTTCATGTAACCCAGCGTGACGAACAGTTCATCCACTTCCTGGGGCGTCAGCACTGCGGTCGGTTCGTCCAGAATCAGCATGGCCGCACCGCGGTAAAGTGCCTTCATGATCTCGACCCGCTGCCGTTCCCCGACCGAAAGAGTCCACACCGGCGCCCGCGGGTCGATCTGCAGCCCGTACGCCTCGCTTAACTCGCGAATGCCATCCTCCACCCTGTCCAGATCGAGGAGCGGTTCCCTGCTCGACTTCAACCCCAATGCTACATTCTCGGTGACCGTGAGCGTATCCACCAGCATGAAGTGCTGATGGATCATGCCTATGCCCTGACGGATCGCGTCGGTAGGAGAATGGATCGTCACCTCGGCGCCGTCGCGCAGAATCCTGCCATCCTCAGGCTGATACAGACCGTACAATATTCTCATCAGTGTGGACTTGCCCGCGCCGTTTTCACCCAGCAGCGCATGCAGTTCCCCCCGACGCACGTCAAAATCCACGTGATCGCAGGCCAGGACGCCCGGAAACCGCTTGACGATTCCGTACATCTGCACATACGGCGCGTTCAAGCGGAAGTTTACCGCTCGATGCCCGCCCGTGGGTCTTGAGATCCCGTAGACAATCTGATCCTCAATCCTGCGTCGACCGGTCGGCATGTGAAACTGTCCTTACATCACAACATCTCTGGGCAGCAAACTGCCCTTTACCTCACTCGTCGTCTTCTTCAATCAATACCGGATCGACAGCGCCGCTCTTGATGTCCTCGATCGCGGCGCGGGCTGCCTCCTTAACTGCGTCGTCAATTTCAATGCTTTCGTTGAACTCCAGGCGCAGCCCGTCGTTCTCAAACGTAAGTCTGTATGCAGTGCCGCCCAATTCTCCTGCCTCGATCTTGGCAATCATATCTGCGATGACGTTGGCCCAATTGTAGATCTGATTGGTAACCACAACATCTGGCCCCAGCGATATCTGATCACTCTGCGTGCCCAGCCACGCCACCCCGTTCTCATTGGCGACGCCGATCGCCCCCACTACCTGCTGAGCCGAGCCGGTCAGCACATCGGCGCCGGCCTGAATGTGGACATGGGCAGCCTCGGCGGCCAGCGTCGTGTCGCTGAAGGAGCCGGTGTAGCTGATGTTTACCTGTGCGTCCGGCTTTACAACCGTAACTCCCCTTACAAAACCGTCAATGTAAAGCTTCGCGTCACCTGCCACCGGGCCGATGACGCCAATTACATCGTTTTCCGAAAGCATCGCGGCCACAACGCCGTTGACGTACCCGCCCTCGTTGGCTACCGCCCCATATGCGAATACGTTATTGATTCCCCGGTCCGCCCCCGTATCCGACGATGTGCCCCATGCGAAACTGGTA
The DNA here is from genome assembly GCA_022821585.1 of Caldilineaceae bacterium. GTDB lineage: Bacteria > Chloroflexota > Anaerolineae > Caldilineales > Caldilineaceae > Bin5. The sequence goes on along the minus strand of JAJEDI010000032.1, from coordinate 72,134 downwards.
TCCGTAAAATCAGTGGCCACCTCAAACACCGAATTGCCGTACTGCGCGCCGTGAGCGATCACCAGGTCGTATCCCTCCGCCGCATAATCTCGAATGGCCGCTGACGCATCGGTCACCCGGAACATCCCTTCCGAATACGCGATCTTTAGCGCGTCCTCTCCGCCCATCTCAGCTTGTACCGCAGTCAACGAGTCGAACATCGACTGGCTCCAGGCGATATCCGTAGTGCTGCTTGGCATGACAATCGCAACGCGGAAGGGGGCGCCTTCCGCGTCAACCTCCTCGTCATCCTGGTTCGATCGACCGCACCCGGCGAGAAGCAGTAAGAAGATCAACAATGATATTCTGATTCGTCTTAGCATGATTCCCTCTCTAGGGTTAGGAATCCATGGCGACGCATTCGCCCATGTTACTCACCGCGCTCATACGACCTGGCCAAAGCTGCCGGCCTCTGAATCTGCCGTGCTGTGAAGGCAAGCACCACGATTGTCATGATGTATGGCATCATTACGGCTACTTCTGATGGGACCGGTATGTCTAAAGCCTGGACCCATAGCTGCAATGCATTAACCAGGCTGAATAGTAGTGCACCTCCCAGTACACCCACCGTGCGCCAACTGCCAAAGTAAACGAGGGCAACCGCAATGAATCCAAGCCCGTTTGTCATGTTCTCCTGAAACACGTTCTGCAGACCTATGCTGAGGGACGCCCCCGCCACCGCAGCCAGGGCGCCGCCGATCATCAGCGTCGTATAGCGTACGCCATTCACACTCACACCCAGGGTATCGGCTGCCTCCGGGTTGTGTCCCACTGCCCGGATCTTTAAGCCCAGTGTCGTGCGGTTAATGACGAACCAGGAAGCCGGCACCATCAAATAGGCGAGATACACCAGCGCGTTATGATTGAACAGAATGTGTCCGATTCCAGGAATGTCGGCAAGCAGTGGGATGGGCAGCTGTCGAAAGCCGCTGACCCCTTCCACAGAACCGATCAGAGTCTTAAACAGCAGGCTGCTTAAACCGAGGCCAAATAGATAAAGACCAATGCCGCTGATGCCCTGCAGCGACTGCATCGTCACGCTGACAAAAGCCTTCAACAGTCCCATCATTACACCAATTGCAATCGCGGCCAGCACGCCCACCCACAAATTGTGCCCTTCAAACACGACGTAAAAGCCGAAAAAGGCCCCCATTAGCATGATGCCGTCCACGCCCAGATTCAGGACGCCGGAACGCTGGCCGAAAGTCTCCCCCAATGAGGCAAAGAGATACGGCGTTGCCAGCCGTACACAACTATGCAGAATTCCGATTAGTGTGGAAATCGTAAACAGTTCGTCAATCATGTCCGCAATCAGTGGAAAAACTTCGACGCACGCCCTCCCTGCGCCTCCCGTGTATGCCGGCGTTACCCCGCCTGAATGGTTCCCCCTTCGCCCCTTGCCAGTTGCGCTGGGTCTCTCTCCTCTTCACTCTCTTCTCGTCTCTCACCCTCCGCTGCCGGCGGTCCGTCAGATCCATCTTCCCCTACTCGCCGCCGCGTGCGCCGTCGTACGTAAAGATCGCTGGAAACAACGAAAAGTACCACGAGCCCTTGCAGTGCGATTGCCAGTGCGCTGGGAACCTGAACCGCCCGCTGCATCTTGTCCGCGCCGACCAGGAGTGCGCCGAATAACGCCGAGGCCGGAATCGCCCCTAACGGGTGCAGTTTGCCAAAGAGCGCAGCCACTATCCCGCTGAAACCGTAACCCCCGCTCAACCCCTCGAGCATCCGATGATGAACCCCTAACACCTCCACCGCACCGGCCAGCCCGCACAGCATCCCGCTAAGCGCCAGCGATAATGTCACATACTTGGGGACGGGAATGCCCGCATACCTTGATGCATGGGGGTTCAAACCTACCGCGCGAATGCGGTAGCCGATCGTCGTACGCCAGAGTAGGAAATAAACCGCAAGAGCCAGGAGAACGGCCAGTATTGCGCCGCTGTGGAAGAGTGTTCGCGGCACCAACCGCGTCAGCCATATCGACTCAGGCAGCGCTGCGCTTTGGGGAATGCTCGTGCCCGCCGCAACATGCTCCGGATCCAGCATCGGCCCGCGCAGCAGAAAGTTCATCAGGCGCAGCGCAATCTGGTTCATCATCACCGTGGTGAGAATCTCGTTTACGCCCAGACGCGCCTTCAGCAGACCCGGAATGCCGCCCCAAATAAGCCCTGCTGTCGCCCCGCTAATCAGGGTCAGCGGCAGCAGAATCAACGCCGGCAGATTGCCAAACCCCACTCCGAATGCGGTGGCGGCCAGCGCCCCAACGACGATCTGCCCTTCGCCCCCGATATTGATCACGCCGCCCCGAAATGCGATGCATATGCCCAGACCGACCAGCAGCAGTGGCGTGGCCTTCGTCAGAGTCTGCGTGATGCCGCTTACGTTGCCCAGCGCACCCTGTATCAGAGCGCTATAGGCTTCAAAAGGGTCGGTGCCCAACAGCAACAGCAGCAAGACGCCTACCAACAGTGCGATCACCATCGCCAGCACCGGCAGCAATACATCAATCAGTTTGGCCAAAAATAGTCGGGTATTCATCCTTTACTCAACAGCGCGTTGCCGGTGCGCTCTGAAACTGTCCGCCTTACGCTCTGCCGCCACGTTGCGTACAAATGCCATCGTAATGGCAGATTCAAACGATTATAGCACCATTTTTGCAATTCAAATAGTGCTCTAATTCTGATCTGTGTCAGACATTCAAGAATCTGGGTACAGAATTGCAGGCGCGGCGCGGGCGAAAACTGCAATCAGGCGCACCGGCCCCGCCCCCACATTGCGCACCTCGTGAAGGACGCCCTCCGGCACAAAAACCGTCGTATCGGCGCCCACCTGGTGGCGCTCTTCACCCAGGGTGACTTCGACTTCACCGCTGAGAAACGTCAGGCTCTCCTCACAATCGTGGTAGTGTAGCGGGATAACCCCGCCGGGAGGCATATACTGTTCCCACAGCTCCATCTGCTTCGCGCCGCAAGTGCGCGCAGTGATTATGCGCGCGCCGGGAATCGTGCTGCGCGTGTTTATGGGGTCGTAATCTTCGTGCGAGTGTGGAAGAATGGCCATCGCTTCACAATACCTCTATCAATTCCGGCTTCTACCTGTCCACTTACGTCTGAGAGATCCTCCGTAGCCGTAACATTCGGCTGCCCCCCCGCTGAAACTCGTAGGGGACCTCTTCTATTCTAGCCTGAATGTCCTGTGCTGAGAAAGCGTCAATCACACCCTGGACGTGCGGCGACGGCGCGCCCCCGACCTGCAACAGGGGGAAAGCCCGCGCCTCCGGAGCCACCCGCAGCATCTCCTCTAGTGCCTGTATATGGAAATTCAGGTCAAACTCCTGGCTGTACAGAAACAGAAAATGGGAAGAAAGTGCCAGGTCAAAGCTGTTGTCGTCATAGGGAAGATCGGGTAACGAGGCATCCACGTAGCGTCCATCGCTTAACCCCCGCCCAAAGTCCTCCAGGAACTTGCGCATAGCCCACATCCTTCGCTGACCCAGAGCCGGCAGGGATGGCACGTAGGTCCAGACAAAATCGTCGCGGTTGAGTGCCAGTTGCTCAATGATGATGTCGTGCGTCTCTTCAACCCGCTTCTCGATCGCCTTCGCCGAAAACGCGTACAGCGGATCGACCGAAACGACCGAGTACCCCAGTGCCGACATCTCCGCATTAAAGCTGGCTGGCCCGTCCCCGCACCCAAGAATCCGCCCCCGCAGGTCCCGCTCCCCCAGGTCGAACATCCCGCAGTACTCCTCCATCGTTCTCCCCCAGGGCACGACGCCCTCAATCGTAAAAGGCATCCTCTATACCTCCGCAACTTCTGACTGCAGAGCATTCATTCTTGATTACCTCAACCCGTATCATGCATTGGCAAATCGTACCAAAGGGCACATTGAGCCGCGACAGATCTCCTAAGCCTTCTCTGTTTTCCACTCTGGTTAGACCCCCTGGTCCATGTTACAATTAACACACATTCATACCCAACCACTATAGTCTTCTCTATCATTTCACTCAATGGTTGCATCGTACCGGGCACTCTATCTCCAGTGCAGTGAAGTCAGCGTTTTCAGTTTTTGTTAAGTCGAGGATATGCAGACAGAAGGGAGGGTTACGATGAAACGAGTCCTGCTCTTTTGCGTTCCAATACTCTTGCTGTCCGGTTGCGTCATGGACGCGACATCTCTTTCGCTCATCCCTGAAACTGAGCCAGTTCAGATTCCACCTCGTTTTGCCCAACACCTCAACTCGTTACAATATCTTGATGAGGTACCCGCTGTTTTTCTCAACGCACGGGGCGAACCTGTCACCGCCCTGGGCGCAGAGCAAATGATAAACGATCAATGGTTGCAGCTGTGGGCAATGACTGCAATGGAAGACGACGGGTCACTGGGACTTGCAAAGACTCTTGAAAGAGGAGAAATCCCGGACGTGACCTTGGATGACCACATAATAACCGCAATATACATGAACGCCTTTGCCACCGCTGAAAGCCTGTGTACCGAGAATAGAGCGGAAGTAACGGAATTTGTCGAGGCGTATGCCGCCCGGGCAAAGGCCTTGGAAAACGTCCAGTTTCCTTACTTGACCGTCATACACGACCTCGCGGCCCGTTTAACGCTGAATTACGGCTCGGCAGCAGGCGAGACCAACTGTCAGGACTACCTCGCGTCTCTATCGGAATTTCCAGTTGCACGCCCTTTCTGCTTCGGGAGTGCACCCCTCTTTGAAGTAAATCAGGTTAAGGGTCAGAAGGCCCAGATGGAGCGAATGAAGGAGGTCATGGATAAACTCGCCTCCTCTCCGCAATCGTTCTTGTCCTCTTACGCCAATCTGAACTGCTGGGCAAGCGCACAAGAATGATCATCAATTGATGGAGTCCCCCACTCCTTGACTTCCCGGGAAACATCCGCATCTCATTGGTCCTCAGGTGACCATGTCCTGCTGCGCCAGGTCTGGCCGGGCGGCATCTGGGCCGCCATCCCTGCCACCATTGTCAAAGACAGCAGCGACCTGGTCTCCCTCTACATCGCGCCCGGCACTACCTTCGCCGGCCCAGACTGCTCCCGCGATGAGCATCTGCACGTCGCCGCAAACGGCGCGTGGAAACTGAAACGCTACGAGTGGACCGGGCAACACCACCTCTGGTCATCCCTGCCGGGCGAAGCCGCCTCCATCTGGACGATCTGGTCCGCCCCCGACTGGACCCACGTCGGCTGGAAAGTCAACCCGGAACTGCCCCTCAAGCGTACGCCCCTCGGCTTCGACACAACCGACCACGTCCTCGACGCCGTCATCAGCGCCGACCTCACTTCATGGCAGCTCAAGGACGAAGACGAGCTCGCCGTCGCCGTCGACCTTGCTCTGTTCTCAGTAGCTGAAGCAGAACAGATCCGCCGCGAAACACAGCGTATCGCCGGTAAGTGCGTTACGTCGCGCCGCCGGCATCTCCAGGAATGGGCTGCCTGGCGCCCGCCCGCTGGCTGGAACCTTCCCATCCTCCCGCCAAACTGGGAAGCCCTGTGACGTCACAGCACGCGTGAAGATACAAGGCCTTTAGGTGTCGGAAGAGTAGAATATAGTACACTTACCGTTCGCTTTACCTACAGTGCGAACAGAATCAGAATCTTCGGAGCTGGACTCTGGAGGAAATACCGAGCGCTATATCTGGAACAGGGGACAGCATGAACCAGAATCTTGACCCGCCAACACAGAAGTGGGAGACCGTAGAATATACTGATAGTTCGGAACTACCAGATATTGAAGACCTGCAAATTGTAGACAAGGGATTCCTGCCGCGCCCGGAAGATCTTGTCTTTAAAGACGCCGAGACAGAATATGGCACGGTTTCTCTCGACAGAGAGACAGTTTCCTTCTTCAAGAGCAAAGCAAAAGAAGTAGGAGCCTCCTATCAGACCCTGGTTCGCACTATCCTCAAAGAGTACGTAGCCCGACAGAGCAGATAGTCCTCTTTGTGTTGCAGGAAGACGGTGAGCAGTCTGTGAAGCCACCGAATCTCCCCACATTCCCGCAGAACTGGGAAGCTCGGAGACTTCACAAAACGCCTGTCCCAAATTACTCCTCCGCCACCACCGGGTTCCGCAGCACGCCAACCCCTGAGACCTCAATCTCCACCACATCGCCCGGCTGTACCGGCCCCACGCCCGACGGCGTACCCGTCATGATCACGTCACCCGGCAGCAACGTAATCGCCTCGCTGATGTAAGCGATCAGCTGCGCCACCGTAAAGATCAGGTCGTCCGTGTTCGTGTGCTGTTTGACCTCGCCGTTCACACGCGTCGTCAACTCAAGATTCGTCGAATCAAGCCCGGTCGCAATATACGGACCAATCGGTTTGAACGTATCGAACCCCTTGCCGATCAGCATGCAGCCGTTGGCCATCTCATTCGCCTGGATCACCCGCTCGCTCACATCGTTGCCGCAGGTATACCCCAGCACACAATCCAGAGCATCCGCCTCCGACACCCGGCGCGCCTCCTTGCCGATTATGACCGTCAGCTCGCCCTCGTAATGGACGTTCTGCCCCTGCTTCGGGTAAACGATCGCCTCCTCCGGGTCCAGAATAGCCGTCGAGGGCAGCATGAATAACATCGGCTGGTCCGGCGGCGTCTGGCCCCCCTCTTCGGCATGGGCCAGGTAGTTCAGCCCCACGCCAATCAGCCGCGGCTTCCCGATCGGCGCCAGCACCCGTACGTTGTCCAGATGCGTCGTCTCCCCGCTCTCTTCCATGCTGTCCCACGGACACGCCGTCAACTGGCGGACGGTGCCGTCCTCCTCCAGAATGCCGTACCGAACTGCATCGTCCGCACTGTAGCGCAAAATCTTCATCTCTGATACGCCTCCTTGTAAAAGGTGTTCTGTGAATTCCTCACATGATTCTTTACTGCTTACGTCCTGTCATGGCCTTCTGCTAGCGGGGCCGTCCCCATGTCAATTGAGTAGCAAAAGGGTTGCAGCCGTGTTAGACTGTGCACAACGGCATATTGAGGCTGGCAACAAGGCGAATGTCGCCGCTGCCTACAAAATCCACTGGCCGTGAACCACTATCCACGATAATAGGGGAGCAAACAAATATGACCACCTCCGGTAGAGTCGCTATCATCACCGGCGCCGGCTCCGGCATCGGCAAACGCACAGCATTACTCCTGCTCGCCGAAGGATACGCCGTCGCCCTGGCCGGCCGCCGCCTCGACCGCCTCGAAGAAACCGCCGCAGAATCCGGCGCCGGTGATCGCGCCCTCGTCGTCCAGACCGACGTGACCGACCCCGCCGCCGTCGACAACCTCTTCGACCGCACCATCGAAGCCTTCGGCCGCCTCGATCTCCTCTTCAACAATGCCGGCCGCGGCGCCCCCCGCGCCAACTTTGACGAGATCTCCTACGAAGACTGGAAATCCGTCGTCGACATAAACCTGACCGGCGTCTTCCTCTGTTCGCAACGCGCCTTCCGTATCATGAAAAATCAGACGCCCCAGGGTGGCCGCATCATCAATAACGGTTCCATCTCGGCGCATACCCCCCGCCCCAACTCCGCACCCTACACGTCCACCAAACACGCCATCACCGGCCTCACCAAATCCACTTCCCTCGACGGCCGCGCCTACAACATCTGCTGCGGCCAGATCGACATCGGCAACGCCGCCACCGAAATGACCGCACGCATGCGTAGCGGCATTCCGCAGGCCAACGGCAGTGTCATGGTCGAGCCGAACATGGACTCCGACGGCGTCGCCCAAACCATCCTCTACATGGACAGCCTGCCTCTGGATACCAACGTACTTACCCTGACAGTCATGGCCAATCAGATGCCATACGTGGGCCGCGGCTGAACGCGCCTACTGATAACCTCCGATCCCCAACAGCTCCTTCGTCTCCGGGGAGGCTTCTTCCAATAGCGCATCGACGAGACTGTTCTCCGGTTTCACGCCAAAGGGAGAATAACGCATCCACGTCGGACCGTAGCAGAGTATAAGCAGACGGCGCTTTTCACCTTCAGGACGCGTCGGCAAGGCCCGGTGCCACAGATTGCTGTGCATGATAATACAAGTTCCCGCCGGCCCCCGCACCACCTTCTGCCCCGGCAGGTCGTCGAAACAATCGGCCGGCAGCGGATTGTGGACCCGCAAATGCGATCCCGGTACAACTGCCAGCGTACCATTTGCGTCGTTCAGTTCATCAAGATACATCAGACTGTCCAAAGTGTGGGGAAAGGAGAAAAACGCCGGTAGCGGTTTGGGAACGGTGCGCCGGTGCAGGTGCCATTGGGTCTCCTGGTTCGGCTCGCCCGGATAACTGACCCGCCCGCCCAACTGGCGGATGCGCACAAACGGCCCCAACACCGCACGCGCCACCGACAGAGTCGGCTGAAAGTCGATCAGTTCCAGAAAAGCCGGGTGCTTGTCCATCAGATAACGCGGAAACCAGCCGCCGAATCTTTTTGAACGGCTGATAGCAGGGGACCGTGCTGCCTCTTCGCCGTCTGAGCGAGGGTAGGTTGCCACTTCAGCAGCTTCAACCTCGTCCAGCGCCCCCCGCAGCCGCGCCAACTGCTCGCCGCGAAATAGCGCCTCCCGGATCAAGTAACCCTGCCTGCCCAGCTGCTCTATCTCTTTCGGCGTTGCCAGCACCGTAAAGCTGCGCTCCTTGTCTTCATCGTCTGCATTGGTCATAATCTCATAAGAGACCGTGTGACTCGGAAACTCTGCATACTCTTGTTGCTCACACATAGCGTCTGGGACCTCTTTCCCGTAGTTTTCGAACCAATGCCGGCGGGGCGTCTGGAGCGGTTTCGAAACTCTAGCTAGTCTACGGCAGTTCCCATCTCTTGCGCAAAGGCCTGCGCCGGGCGCAGCACAGGACACTGGCGCCCCACCACAACGCCAACGCGGAGAATTTCCTGCAATGCCAAAACAAAAAGTAATTCTGAATCCATTCCCCCGCCCCCTCGATATGGTCATGTCCAACCAGGACGCCGAACGACTCCACGATCTGGTCGACGTCGTTTGGGGCAAGGACGAAGACATTCCCGAATCCGAGTTCGCCCGCGCCTGTGGCGACGCCTACGCCTTTATCACCTCCTCCTGGCGGTCCAGATCACTGGACGACATGCCCAACCTGCGCGCAATTATGGAGACCGGCGGCCGCCATCCCAGCCCCGCTCACCTGGACTACGAGACCTGCTTCGCCCGCGGCATCCGCGTCCTCAGTTGCGCACCCGCCTACGGCCCCATGGTCGCCGAAATGGCGCTCGGCATGGCCATCGCCGCCGCCCGCGGCATCGTCAGCGCACACAACGACTTCGTCGCCGGCGAAGAGCTCTATCTCTACCCCAGCAACAGCACCGCCTTCACACTCTACGACCAGCCCGTCGGCTTTATCGGCTTCGGCGGTCTGGCCCAATCTCTCCGTCCGCTGCTGGCCCCCTTTCGCTGTCCGATTCAGGTCTACGATCCCTGGCTGCCCCCAAGCTTCATCAGCGAACGCGGCTGCACACCGGTCAGCCTCCAGGACCTGCTCTCAGAAGCACGCATCATCTTTGTCCTGGCAATCCCCTCCAATGAGAACAAAGCCATGCTCGACCGCGAACTGCTCTCGCTGATCAGGTCCGACGCCGTCCTCCTCCTTATCAGCCGCTCCCACCTCGTCGACTTCGACGCCCTCACCGACCTTCTGCATCAGGGCCGCTTCCGCGCCGCCATCGACGTCTTCCCCCAGGAGCCCCTGGCCGCCGATCATCCCATTCGCACCGCCCCCAATACCATTCTCTCCGCCCATCGCGCCGGCTCCGTCTGGCAGGACATGCACACCATCGGGCGCATGGTCGTCGATGACCTCGAAACCATGCTCGCCGGCCTGCCGCCGACCAAAATGCAGACCGCCCAACCGGAGATTGTCTTTCGCCTGCCCTAGCAGCCCGAGTGACGCGCCCGCCCGGCCCGTCGACAAGCGCCAGTTCATCATGCAGCGCCCTTCGACTAACCGCTTTCACATCTTTCATCCTGAATCGAACCGGAGCCAAACATGAGAGTATGCGTTTACGTAGCCCTGCCCGACCACGACAACTTTCTCGGCTTTCTCAAACAGTACGACATCCTCGACGTCGCCCTCAGTTCCACCTGCCATCCCGATCACCGGACGCGCTTCTCACCCGATGCCGCCGACAAACCGGGCGCCTTCTGGGACTTCCAGACCCTGCTGTGGGCGCGCACCCAGTGCGAAGACGCCGGCCTCAATGTCGTCTCCATAGAAAACCCACTGCCCAACTGGTGCTACGAAAAGATCGTCCTCGGCCAGGACGGCCGCGACCAGCAGATCGAAAACGTCGCCGAGACCATTCGCAACATGGGCCGCGCCGGCATCCCGGTCTACGGCTACCACTGGATGGTCAATCAACCTGGAGTCACCCGCAACTCATGGCGTACCTCGCTCACCACGCCCGGCCGCGGCAACGCCCAGGTAAGCAGGTTTGAACAGGATGTGGCAGATCGCGGCCCCCTCTTCCGCGATCGCGAGTACAGTCACGAGGAAATGTGGAGCAACTACGAATACTTCATCAAGGCCATCATCCCCGTGGCCGAGGAAGCAGGCGTCAGACTGGCCCTCCACCCTGACGACCCGCCCGTCGAAAAGCTGGGCGGCATCCCGCGCCTGTTCTGCAGTCCTGCCGGCTTCCAGCGCGCCATGGACATCGCCGACAGCCCCGCAAGCGGCCTCAACTTCTGCCTCGGCAACTGGACCGCCATGAACGTCGACATCCACGCCGCCATCCGCCGTTTCGGCAGCCGCGGCCAGATAGTCTACGGCCACGTTCAGGGCGTTCAGGGCGCTTCCCCCGACTTCCGCGAATGCTTCCTCGAAGAGGCCGACTGTGACTTTCTGGAGATCTTCAAATCATTCAGAGAAGTGGGCTTTTCCGGCGCGCTCATCCCCGGCCACTTCCCTCACACCATCTATGACAACGAGCGAGTCCACCACGGACTCCTTTACGCCGCCGGCTACATAAAAGGACTTCTTCAGACACTCGACATAAACTAGACCCGCCAATTCCAACACCGCCAGCTGCCTGGACAGCGACATTTTCGGAGAAACCTACCATGTACCTGATTCTCATCGGCTGCGAATACGCCGGCACAACAACCCTCGCCCACGCCATCAACGACTGGGCCCAAGAGTCCTTGGGTACCGAGTTCAAACTGATTCACGACCATAACAAGCTGCCCGATACCAAGCCGCACGGCCCCGAGCTGACGCCCGAAGATATCGCCGCCTTCCAGCAGCTCAGCCCCCGCCTCACCGAGGTAATCCAGCGGCACAACCTCTACTATCACACGCCCTGGGCCTCCGGCTCCGACGAAAACTTCATGGGCATCGGCCTCTACTTCGACGAGCTGGTCTACGCCACCAAGTACTACGGATACGGCGGCCGCGGCCAGGACGGTGACCGCACAGTGATCTCCCGCAATCTCGAACAGCGCATCCTCCAGTTCAGGCCCGACGCCGTCCTCATCCTCGTGGAGGCCGCGCCCGACGTGATCCGCCAGCGCATGCAGGATGCCCCCCATCCCTACCCCGTCGTGCCCGAACCGGATGTCGAGCACATCATCCAGCGCTTCGAAGAAGAGTACGATCACTCGCTTATACGTCAGAAATTCAGGCTGGACACATCAACCGCGACGGTAGCCGAGTCCGTGGCAGATTTCGCCGCCAGCATCCAGCCCTACTTGACCGAAAGCGAACTGTTGCGGCTGGCACTGCGCCAGGGAAAGGCCGGCTAGTCCAATGAACAAGAACCGGTGCGACATTCTCATCCACAACGGGCAACTCGTCACTATGAACGCTGCCCGCACCATCTACCCCTCCGGCGCCGTGGCCGTCACAAACTCGCGCATTGTCGAGGTCGGCGCCGACGCCGAACTGCGCCCAAAATATGACGCCGGCGAAACCATCGACGCCGCCGGCGCCATCGTCCATCCCGGCTTCATCGACGCCCACAACCACATCGTGCACACCACCTGCCGCGGCGTCTTCGGCAACATCCACGACGTAGACGCCTCCACAATCAAATTCGCCGACTGGAAAGCCGATGTCACATCCGATGACGAAGCTGCCGCCACCGCCATGGCCTCCCTCGAAATGCTGCAAAGCGGCTTCACCATGTTCATCGAGCCCGGCACCCTCTTCTCAACCGGAGCCGCCGCCGAAGCAGTCGAGCGAGTCGGCATGAGGGCGCTCTTCGCCCCGCCCTACATCTGGGACCGCCGCGAAACGCTCGCCGCCATGCCCGGCCTCGAAAGCCCCCGCCTCATGGCCCGCGCCCCGGTCGACCGCGACCGCGCGCTCGGACTCCTCGACGCCGAGCTGCACAGAAATCAGGACCTCGATGCACTGGTACGCGGCTTCGTCTTCGTATATGGCGTCGGCACCGCCTCCCCCGAACTGCTGCAAGCCGCCCACGCCTGCGCCCGCGCCAGCAACGTCCCCCTCCACCTGCACGCCGGCTACGCCCCCGGCGAAGGCGAAATCTATCGCTCAATAACAGGCTTCAGCCAGCTTGTCCACCTGCACGAGCTCGGCGTCCTCGATGAGAACACCTTCATCGTCCATGCCAACTTGCTGGACGACGACGAAGAGGCCGCCATCCGGGACAGCGGCTGCCAGATCATATGGTCCCCAATCTCCTTCTTCTCTCTCGGCATCGCCCGCACAGCCGACTTCCGAATGGCCGCACGCCACCGCCGCGGCATCCCCGTATCCCTCGCCGTAGACGGCGCCTTCGACTGCACGCCCGCCGAGCTCATGCAGGCCGCACATTTCGCCGCACGCGTAGGCGACGACCCCGTATCCCCCTCCGACCTCCTCGAAATGCAGACTCTGAATGCCGCCGCCGCCGCCGGCCTCCAGGCCGAGCTCGGCAGCCTCGAACCGGGCAAACGCGCCGACGTCGTCGTCCGCTCCCCTCGCGCCGCTGGCGCCTACCCCACCAACAACCCCGTTCACCTCCTCGCCCTCACGCTGGGCGCCGGAAGCGTCGACACCGTCCTCGTCAACGGCGAAATCGTACTCCGCCGCGGCCGCTCCACCCGCGTCGACGAGCATGAGATAGGCCAGGCAGTGACCGCGTCGGTCGCCCGACGCGCCCATCGGCTTGGTATCGATCCAGGTAGCGAGTGGCCGGTGGCGCAAGTGTGAGTGGCCGGTGATTCGTAGTACCGCATGTCTTGCTTCAGGCATTGTCCTGAAGCAACTGCGCATCACCGCGAGCAGATCAGCTGTTTTCCCTGGCAAAACCCGTTTGACAAAGTCGGGCAACTACGAGAACATGTGTTCAGATGACGGCTCTGGCCGGTCAAAGTTGTTCTGACAGGAGGGCAACAATGTTGAGAGCGGAACCTGTTTCTCAAAACAGTCCTGCAACGACCAAACTCACTTACGAGGACTACCTGAAAACCCCCGATGATGAACGCTACGAACTTCTGGACGGAGCTCTGATAGTGCCGCCTGCTCCGAATACAGCCCATCAGTCAGTTCAGGCCGAGTTAGGATGGCGGATGGCTCGCTTTATCAGAGAGGGCGGACTCGGCCATCTCTTCTTCGCCCCCACTGACGTCGTACTCTCCCGCACCGACGTCGTCCAACCCGACCTGCTGTTCATATCATCCGAGCGGGTCGACATCATCACCCCCGCCAACATCCAGGGCGCACCCGACCTCATCGTCGAAATTCGCTCCGATTCCACCGCCGAGCGCGATGAGTCATTCAAACGTCAGCTCTATGCAGACTGTGGTGTTGAGGAGTACTGGCTGGTCGACCCTGAAGACGCAACCATCTCCGTTCTATTGCTGGGCGAGAATGGCTACGAGGAGGCAGCTACCTACACTTTATGCCAGACTCTGAATTCTCCCATGCTGCATGGCCTATTTATCAATTTGAACGACCTGTTTCCAGACCTTGATTCAGAGGAAATGACCACCTGATCCGGACCTGCCCTTCCGCACATCCCCGTAGGGGCACCCCTTGTGCGTGCCCTCTGATCCTTCCTTCTTGACCAAATGTCCCCTGGTGGCCACCTGCCCGAACAGATCGCGCAGCCTGCTCACTCTTTTGGTAAACATCCGGGCTCTCACCTCTATACTGACCTGTGTCCAAACGAGGTACCGCATTGACAATGAATTTCCCGTGTGTTAGCTTACACCCACCGGCTACATGTCAACTATATGGCAAAAGAAAAATGTCCTGATCCGTCTCTTTGCCTCCCGGCGGTCGAATTTGAGACGGAAAACGGTCTGATTAGTCCTCATGTCCCAACACCTCTATACAACCCAATTCCAGGAGGGAATAGCATGAAAATGCCAAACGCTAGCCGACGTCAGTTTCTCAAAACAGCCGGTCTCACCGGCCTCGGGTTGACCATGGCCGCCTGCGTTCCCGCAGCCGCGCCCGGTATGGAGGGAGCCGCCGACGAAGAACCGGTCGAGCTTTCCCTTTGGGGCTGGTGGGATATCCGCATGGATCTCTACCGCAGCGTCGCTGACAAATTCGCTGAACAAAACGATCGAATCACCGTCGATGTCCAGTCCATTGCCGGCGGATATGTCGAAAAGCTCTACTCAGCACTCGCAGCCGGCACCGGGCCGAACATGATCAAAATGCGCTCCCTTGCCTTCATGCACCAGATGCGCGAAGAAAATCTCGTCCTTGAGTTCCCTGAAGACATCTTCCCGCCCAGCTGGTTTGAAGAGGCCTATCCCCTCTTTGACATCAAGACCAACGGGCGCTATGTACTTCCCACCGGCACCACCTGTACCCTCCTGATGTACAACAAGCAGATGTTCGAAGAGGCCGGCCTCGATCCGGAGTCGCCACCCAAGACCTGGGACGACTTCACCACAGCAGCCAAAGCGCTCACACAAAAGGACGGAACAGGTGCCATTTCACGCGCCGGTTTCGCCCTCACCGGCGAATGGCCCGTGTTGAGCCAGATCTATCAGCTGGGCGGCAACGTCATCCAGAACAATGGCGATGAACAGATCTCTCTCATGACCAGCTCCGAAGTCCATGAGGCCTTCACCTACATCACCGACCTGTCCCTCGTCCACGAAGTCTGGGACTCCGGATTCCCCAACTTCGACTCCATCGGCAACGGTCTCGCCGCCATGACCGAGGAACAGACCTGGGTGGTCGGCGAGTACGTCAACACCTATCCCGATATGTACCCCCACATCGGCTACTCGCACCCGCCTACCCCAACCGGCGAACCCGACCCGCTCTATGGCTACAAGGACACGGTAACCTCTATCTCTGCCGTAACCGGCCACCCCGAAAACGATGGCGACACCTGGGAGTTCATGGAGTTCCTCTACAAGGACGGCGGCAAAGATGCCTACTGGGCCTTGTGCGAACTGATCTCGCTCGTGCCCGAGCGCGCCGACCTTATGTCCGACCCCAGGCTGCTGGAAACACCCGGCCTTAAAGAGGCCTCTGAAGTCAATCCCCATGAACGCAACTACGCCGCCGTGCCCGAACGCGCCGGCGCCGTTCAAAATGACGTTCTGCATCTGATCGTCAATGAGGGACGGTCGGTGGCCGAGGCCCTGGAGTACGGCGACGCCGAAATCCAGAAGCTCATCGACGAGGGCCTGGCAAAGTATTGGGTCTAGACCGGACAGCCGGCATGCACTGCAGGCTATCTATCGAATGTGTAACTCCCACGCCTGCTATAGGCGTGGGAGTTACACATCTGATGTTCAACTGGTCCGGGAATCCGAATTGCCTGGCCCGTAGGGCTAGGCAGGACGTTCGCGAAAGAGACCTGTATTCCGCCCCGGTGCTCTCGCCGGCCGCAAGGATCGCCACCAGTCCGGGTGACCCGCGTCCGCTCTCAAATCTGCTCTGCTGCAATCCGCACCACCTTTGCACAATCTGTTCGCCGGCCCCCGCACAAAACACCGCGAACGCCCCTTTAGAGACGATGTGATGATTCAAAATATCGCACAGAAATTCACAGGTAGCCGCTCCACCCTGCGCGCCGCCGAGCACCGCTTCATCATCATTGCCCTCGTTCCCACCATCCTCTTCTACGCCATAGTCAAGTTCTACCCTATCTTCTTCTCCTTTTTCATCAGCATGCACGAATGGAGCCTCTTCGGCAACGTCTCACCCTTTGTCGGTCTCGACAACTACGTCCTCCTTGCCAAGGATTCGCTCTTCTACAAAGTCATGTGGAACACCATGTACCGCACCTTCGCCGGCACCTTCCTCGGCGCATTCTGTTCCCTCATCGTCGCTCTCATCCTCAACCCAATCAAGCGCGGCAGCATCCTCCTGCGTCTGCTCTACTTCCTGCCCGTCATGACCTCCGTTATCGCCAGCGCCACCATCTGGAAATGGATGCTGCAGACCCGTTTCGGCCTGCTCAATCAACTCCTCAGCTTTGTGGGCATCCAACCTGTCCCCTGGCTCCAGTCCACCACTTGGGCCATGCCCAGCATCATCGTCATGGGAATCTGGGGCGGGATCGGCTTTACCGTCATCATCTATCTCGCCGGACTGAAAGGGATCCCCAAAGACTACTACGAGGCCGCCGAAATCGACGGCGCCAGCAGCCTCCAGCTGGCCTTCAGGATCACACTGCCTCTGCTCAAACCTGTCGTCTCCTTCGTCCTCATCACCGGCGTCATCGGCGGCTTCAGCGGCGGCTTCCAGGCTATCTACATGATGACCGGCGGCGGCCCGCTCGACTCCACCAGGGTGCTGGCGCTCCATATCTACGACTACGCCTTCCAGCGCATGTTCATGGGCCAGGCCTCCAGCATGTCCTTCGTCCTCTTCGCAATCGTTCTCATCCTTACTCTCGTCCAGTTCAAACTGCAACGGGTCGACTGGGAACTATGAGCTGCTTTCAAACCCGACGCTGTCATCCCCCTTGTCTGACCTGGTCTCTTTCTGGAGAAACGCATGGCTAACCAGGACTTTGTTGGTATACCCAGCCAGGTCGATACGCGGGCTCTCAACCGCGGCGCAACCGACTTCCAGCGCCTGCGCCGCGGCCTGTTGATCAACTACCTTGTCCTGGGCGCCGGCGCCATTCTGATGGTCGTCCCCTTCATCTGGATGATCAGCACCTCCTTCAAACCCCAGGCCGAGACCGTCTCCTTCCCGCCCCGTCTCTTCCCCATCAACCCCACGATTTCCAACTACATCGACGTCTTCGACCGCGCCAACATGGGCCGCCTCTATTGGAATACAACCTTCATAAGCGTCATCAAGACCATTTTCAACATCTACACCAGCGCGCTCCTCGGCTACATCTTCGGCAAATTCGTCTTCCGCGGCCGCGACATCATCTTCTACATCCTCCTCAGCACCTGGATAATCCCCTTCGAAGTCTATCTCATCCCCCTCTACCTCATGACCGTCCAGGTCGGCTGGGCCGATACCTATACCGCCCTCATCGTCCCCGAAATCTTCACAATCTACGCCATGTTCATGTTCCGCCAGTTCATGTACACCATCCCCACAGAGCTGATCGACGCCGCCCGTATCGACGGCGCTGGCGAGTGGTACATCTTCCACCGCATCATCATCCCGCTCTCCCGCGCCGCCCTCTTCACCCTCATCGCCTTCTACTTCATGTGGAACTGGAACGACTTCCTCTGGCCTCTCGTCGTCATCTCCAGCCACGACAAATACGTCATCACCGTCGGCCTCGCAACCTTCGTCGGCGAATTCTGGAACCAGTACGGCGTCATCATGGCCGGCGCCAGCCTCGCCATCGTCCCCATCCTCGCCCTCTTCATCGCCGTCCAGCGCTTCATCATCGAAGGCGTCGTCCTCACCGGTCTCAAAGGCTGAGCCCCTCCCCACCCTCTGACCACTGACCACTAACCACTGCAGTTTTGGGCGGTCGGGCCTATTCGGCCCTCCCTTGTGCGGGGGCTCCGCCCCCGCAACGCCCCCGGCCAACAACATGCCTCGCCGACCCGGTGTCGATATTCGTAACAGGTGCCCAGTCGAAAGTGCTTCGCCAGACCACGCCCCGCCAGTCCCCAATCCAATCTCACCCAACCCAAACTGTGGCACTCAATCCTCTCCGCACTCTCCTCGCCCTGCCTCCTGCCCTGCGTCACTCCAAAAGCTGGTAAACAACTCCAGCCACCGCTGGCACGACTTCCCCGCCAGACTGTTCCCGCCTCAAATCCAGGATGCACCACTTATGAGACGCGCCTAGACTCGTGAGAGAATTAACTGTATCCCTTAGGAAACATTCATTTGACAATGCCGGTCAAGTACGAGAACATGTGTTCAAAGGATGGCTGGGGCCGGTCACTTTAGTCAGGACTGGAAAGCAAAGATGATAAGAACTAATCTTGGTCCTAACGGCAGTCCAATAACGACCAAACTCACATACGAGGACTACCTGAAGACCTCCGAAGATGAACGCTACGAACTTCTGGATGGAGAACTGTTCATTCCACCCGCCCCGGGTATAGCCCATCAGCACGTAGCCATGAAACTAGCGACGCGGCTAGACACATTTGTTGAAGAGAGGAAACTGGGAGTTGTTTACTTTGCCCCCACCGACGTTGTCCTTTCTGAAACCCACGTAGTCCAACCCGACCTGATGTTCATCTCCTCAGTTCGGGCCGGCATAGTCACATCTGCCAACATCCAGGGCGCCCCCGACCTGCTCGTCGAGATCCGCTCCGACTCCACCGCCGAGCGCGACGAGACACGCAAACGCCAACTGTATGCCGAATATGGGGTGCGTGAGTACTGGTTGGTGGACCCTGAAGCCAGGACCATCACCGTTCTACTGTTGGGCGCGGACGGCTACGCTGAAAGAGCTACCTACACCGAGGGGCAGACTCTGACTTCTCCGGTGTTGGAGGGATTCTCTGCCCTTCTGGACGAGATATTTCTCTCCCGGCCCTGAACTTGAGAATCCGAGGACGATTTCAATTGCCAGGCCCCATGCAGATCGAAAGCATTGCCGTCAGGAACTTCCGCTGCCTTCGCGACATCACGCTCGATAAACTGACGCGCATGACAATAGTTGTGGGTCCAAACGGCTCGGGCAAGTCGTCGCTGTTCGATGTGTTCACTTTTCTAAAAGATGCCCTGACGCAAAACGTCGCCGCAGCGGTGGCGCAACGCGGTGGATATCGTGAACTGGTCACCCGCGGAGAGGCGGGGCCGCTGGAGATCACCTTGCAGTTTCGCGAGAGCGGCGGTCGGCTGGCGACATACCAGTTGAAAATAACTCAGGCCCGAGATCGTGCAGAGGTGGAGCACGAGGCGCTGAGTTATCGCAAAGGGCAGGGCGGCCGCTGGGGGTGGCGCTTCGTCGACAATCGCCGCGGAGAGGGCGAAGTGATCACCAACGAGTCCGAGTACGGTGTGTCCGCTATGAAAGACGCAGACCAGAAAAAGAGGAAGTTCAAGCTTGATGACCCCAGCACATTGGCAATCAAGAGCTTTGGCCAACTCCAGGAGTTTCCGATTGTTTCGGAGTTCCGCAAATTTATCGAGAATTGGCATATCTCCGACTTCCAAATTGCCGACGCGCGGCCAAGCGCAGACTTCGGTTACGCCGAGCATCTATCCACGCGCGGCGAAAACGTCGCTTTGGTAGCGAAATACCTCTATGAAAACCATCCCCGGCATTTCAATAGAGTACTCCAGGCCATGCGCCAGCGCGTCCCCGGCGTGAGTGACGTGGAAGCAAAGCCCACCGAGGACGGAAGGCTGGTTCTTCGGTTCCAGGATGACAACTTCCAGGATCCCTTCATCGCCCCGTATGTATCGGACGGGACCATCAAGATGTTTGCCTATCTCGTCCTTCTCTACGACCCCAATCCACACCCTCTGCTGGCGGTCGAAGAACCGGAGAATCAACTCTATCCCGCTCTGATGCGGGAGCTTGCAGAAGAGTTTCACGACTACGCCCAGCGCGGCGGCCAGGTTTTCGTGTCTACCCATTCCCCCGACTTTCTGAACGGCGCCGAACTCGACGAAATACGCTGGCTGGTCAAGGAGGACGGTTTCACTAAGGTCCGCCGGGCGTCGGAGAGCGAGCTGCTGCGCAACCTGGTCCACGAAGGCGACCTGCCGGGCGCGCTCTGGAGACAAGGAGTATTCGACTTGCCCGGTCTGCACTGGAGGCAAGAAGATCGCGATGGTGCCCGGCTCGAGTGAACAGAGTCGTATTCTTGCTGGAAGAGGCATCCATGCGCGACCTGCTCGTTGGACTGCTTCCCCGCCTATACCCCAATATGGTATTCGAATACCTGGTGCACGAAGGGAAGAGCGACCTGGATAGGAGCATCCCGCGCAAGCTGCGAGCATGGCGCGAGCCAGGCGTTCGATTTGTCATCCTGCGAGACAACGATGGCGGCGACTGTCTGCGTCTGAAGAGGCGGCTTCTGCAATCTTGCCGTCAAGCAGGCCGGGCTGACACGCTCGTGAGAATCGTGTGCCAGCAATTGGAAGCCTGGTATCTGGGTGAACCTGACGCTCTGGCGGAAGCCTTCGACAACGAGAGACTGCGAGGCATCGGTCGCAGGGCGGGTTTCCGCGATCCGGATGCAGTGCAGCAGCCCTCCGAGGCCTTAAGGAGGCTCATCCCTGGCTTCCGGAAAGTCAGCGGCGCCAAAGCGATGGCTGGTCTTCTTACGCGAGAAAGAAACAATTCGAAAAGTTTCCAGGTTCTGCTGTCTGGGCTTGATCGACTGCACGCCGAACTCGAGGACCGCGCATCTGGATGAGTCATCTGGCTTTCAATATCCCCTACTTCCCAACCGACCCGACCCCCATAGTCCGACTTCGCGGCCAGCTACACCCTACCTCCTCAACTCCACACTCTCACCCGACCTGGCACTCTCCACCGCCGCGAACGCCACTCGTAAATTCTCCAGATGCTCCCGACCCGAACTCTCAGGCTCCCGCCCCTCCTCCACTGCCATTAACATCTCGCCCATCGAACCGGCAAACCCTTCAAACTCCCACGTGCCAGCGCTATCGAAACTCTGTACCCGTTCAGGAGAATCCTTGAACGACACGCTCAACCTGGCCGCTCCCGCGGGATCGCTCAACAGTGCGCTCCCCCGCGTTCCATCCACGAACCACACTTGATCATGGAGAGCGTGTGCTGAAATGATATTGTTAAAGTGCAGGGTCGTCGTCACCTGGGCCGAAGGCTCGTACTCAAAGAGGATCGTATAGATCATCGGCGAGACCGCGTTCTGGCCGGGCACCATCGCAGTTGTCGCTTTCACCCGCCGCGGTGTGTAACCGCTGAAGTAGCGGCTCAAATCAACATAGTGGATCCCATAATCAACGATGTTGAAGTCCTCCCGCTCCGCATACCAGCCATAGTCCTGATAAGCCCGATGAAAGTGGGTAATGGCGTAGACATGCCCCAACACACCTCGGTCAATCAGGAGCTTCAGTGCCCGATGTGGGGGCGCCCAACGCGCCTGTTGATTGACCATCAGCGTTACCCCGGCGTTACGGCAAATCCCCACCATACGCTCGGCCTCCCGCAAGCTGGGAGCCAGAGGTTTCTGCGAAAAAATGTGCTTCCCTGCCGCGGCGATCTGCTCGACCAAGGGCAGGCGCTGGTGAGCATGTACCGCCAGGTCAACAATCTGCACCTCAGGATGCGATAACAGTACCTCCAAGTCCGTTGTAACAAGTGGACTGCCGAAACTGGCTGCCACGATGTGTGCCCTCTCCTCGATTTTGTCGCAGCAGGCGACGACGCGGTAGCCGGCCTTCTTGTAGGCGGGCATCTCCAAGCCCTCGACGAGGATGCCGCATCCAACCAGGCCAATTCCGTAGTTTAGGTCTGAAGGCACTACCGGCTGATAGTCCGCAGGCTGCATGTCCACAAACATGGCTAAGCTACTCCTTCGAGGTAGCTCAAGGCGAAGAATGTGATAAATCGCCGCCTCATACCGAAGAGTGGAAGGAAAACGTAGGTCAGATTGTTGGGGTGTCTTTCGGGTTCGTTGAAGTCTGTTAGAACAGGGAATTGGGGAAGCAAAGTGCGGCTAATCTGCACAGAACCGCGCAGCCATGCGAAGAAAATTCGGTCCGCCTCAGGTGTTCTTCCCGGCCCTTCGCGTGCCTTCGCGGATAGAAAAGGTGTTCTCCATAGCCTTCCGTGGACCAAAGATCTGCTTCTTCACCACCCTCGCCCGCGCCCGCACGCCTCAAGCCGACCAGTAAGGCGAATAACTACCCATATGGTGCCCCCCCAAACTGTGCAGAGGCACCAGCCGGTACGCAGGCCACTCGTCAGCCGCCCACTCCTGCAACGCCTCTTCATGACCCAACCGCCGTATCATGCTCCACTCGTCCAGGAAGGGGTAACGGCTGTTCGTGTCCCAGAAAGCCAGTCCGTCCACACCTGCTGCGTAACACTCCAGTGCCCGCTCCCGGTACTCGCCCGTCGCCATCCGTCGCGGCAAAATGTCGGCGTAGACCTTGCAGTCGGTGCCGCGCGTCACCTCCACGAACGAGGCAATATCAACGTCCATATCGCCGTGCCACGGGTTGGGAATAATGAAATCAACCAGCCCTTCTTCAGCCCAGGCTGCCACATCCAGCCCATACTGAAGATTGTACGGCAGCGTCTCGATAACGTAAGCCGATACCTGAATGTGTCGCCCCTGCCGTTCGCCCACCCGGTCCATCTCCTCGCGTAGCTCCCGCATGAATGACGTCATCCAAGTCGCTCTGTAGGATAGCCACCTCGGATCATCCTCCGCCAGCTCTCGCGGATCCTGTCCGTGCAACTGCTGAAATCCTTCCACGATCGGCTGCTCGTACAGGACACACGGCAGTCCGCGAATGAAGGCCATATTGACACCGTCCGCCCCCCGCTCTGCCACCTCGCGAAACAGCGAGATCACAAAGTCCTTGACGCCCGCAAAGGCATAACTCAGGCGGGCGACGGGCCGGCCGTCCCGGTTCACACAGCGCCATTCAGGATGCTGGCGGTAAAGCCCGTCTTCAAAATCATCCGGTGGCGGAAAAACCCACCCGCCCACGCGGTACGTGCCATGCAGCTCGATACCCAGATCGTGGGCATGGTCGATCACCGTCTTCAGAGGGTCGATCCCCCTCTCCTTCAGCATACGGAAACTCTCTGCTGCCTGGCGGTCGCAGTACCGCGAAAAGTCGCTCATCCCCTCCTTCTCAGCAAGTTCGCCCACGTCGGACAGATACTGCACCATGCTCCCCGCGCCGATTCCCCATAAAAGTTTCTGGAAGTCGGTATCCCGAAAGGGCTCTACCTCCTCGATGATATCTTCCTCCGTATACAGCGTTCGTTCCCCGAAAACGCTCCACGCGTCGTTGTAGGCGACCAGTCGTTTCGCTTCGCTCCCGGCTCGCTCTTCTTGGATCGCAGCAACCTCTTCAGGGGTCATAGGCTCCAGCTTCACATAGGCGATTCCCGACGCCCACGGCGTGCCGTGGCTCTGCTGGCCGATATGCAACGCTTGGCCCGTCAGATCAGCGCACTTCCAGAACACCTCGCCGATACTTGCAAAATAATTCGTCTTCTTTATGTCCGGATACAGCGTCGTCGCCGTACTGAAGCAGGGGTCATCCGTCAGCTTCACCCGGGTCACCCTGTCCACCCAATTGGTCCAGATACCCAGGTGGATGGCATACCATCCTTCCACCTCCAGGGGAAGGGTAAGCGTGGGCGCCTTGCACTCGATGCCGGCCGTTATCATCGTGCCCGACACGCCCTCCGCTTCGTATGGGATCGCCCGCCAGTGACCATGCTTGGCCGTCTCTGAAATGGCCGATCCAGGCTCACAGCGGCCCATATCGGAGATGTAAATGGCCTTGCGTTCTGCACACATCGGAACCCTCCTCAATCCTTTCCTATCCCCCCGTGTAGATGACAAGCAGTTCGGGGGGCCATCCTGAGGGAACGTTCTTGTCTACCGTCTGCGAGAAATCCCGACCCCGAATCGTGATCAACCTGGTCCGCTTCATCTTCGGATACCGTTCCGGCTTCGGTAGATCCACGACTTCGTCGCGGTGACCCAATCTGCTTTCTATCGCCCACGTTTCTGGACGCGTCGTGTTGATGTCCCAAATGGCCATCCCGTCCATTCCGCCGGCGTACGCGTGCTTCATCGTCAGCACCTTGTCATCTTTCGTAGCGAATATGTACACCTTGCATCCGTTCTCCTTGGCCAGCCTGACCAGGTCCGAAGGAGGATTCGTGATGATGAAGTCGACCAGTTTCTCCTCTACCCACGTGTAGGCATCGTATGCGAAATAGCGCATGTCCTCCTTGCCGCCCTCAAAAATCGCCGACACCTGCATCTTGCGCCCTCTCTTGTCCCCGTACTTGCCTGCCGTCTTCCGCACAGCTCGCACAAACTCCGTCAGGAAACTCGCCTTGACCCTGTACAGCCGCTCATCGTCATCAGCTACCTCTCGCGCATCCTCCCCATAGAGCCGCATGAACTCGTCCAGCACCGGCTGCTCATAGCCGATATACTCCGGCCCGCGCGTGAAGCAGAGGTGTACCCCGTCAATGTCGTATTCCATCGCCTCCTCCATGAGAGAGACCATGAAATCCCGCACCTTCGGGAACGCATAGCTGGCCTTCATCAGCGGCGAGCCATCCTTGGCCACAATTCGGCAATCCGGATTGTCCCGGACAAATCTGGTCTCCGTCGAGAAGAAAAAGTAGGGTTGGGCCTTGTCCACGATGCTCAGCCGGTAGTACGTGTGAAACTCCAAGCCCAGCTCATGGGCGTATTCCATCGCCGCCGCAAACGGGACGATACCCTGATCTGCCAGCGCCTTATGGCTCCTGAGCGCATGTTCGTGGCGCAACACTGGACTCACACCGTCCTCAGTCCCAAAGAATCGTCCCACCTTGGAGTGATAGTAGGTCAAATCGCTCAGGTTGACGCCCCACAGCACCCTTCCAACATCCGCATACCGAAATGGCTCAATCTGCTCCAGGAGCTCCTCTCTCGTCGTCGGACACCTCTGGTGAAAAAGGCCTTCGCCGTCGATCATGCCAACGACCCTGCGTGTCTCTCTCTGCTCCCTGTCGCGCTGTATTTCTTCCACTTCCGCCTGCGTGAGCGGCACCAGCTTGACGTAGGCCACACAAGCCAGGGTCGGAGGATGAGCGGTATTCTGTTTGCTGAACAGCAGCTCCTGCCCTGTCAGGTCGGCGTACCGGGGAAACGTCTCGACGAGCTCCGTTCTGTCCCAGAAATTCCCCGGTAACGATGGGCTCTGTACATAGTTCTCAGCAACCGTGTACACGGACTCACCGGACAGCCTGTACTTGACCAGGCTTGTGTGTTCCTGCTCCACCCCGGGCCAGAAGCCGATGCTGAACGCATGCCATCCCTCCACGTTCAGAGGCAACGTGATAGCCGGCGTCTCGTAGAGCGCATGCGCGAAGGTCATCTTGCCGGCGAGGCCTTCCTCAGCCGTGTACTCCACCACCTGCCACTTGTGCCTTTCCGGCGTCGTCGACAGTACGTCCTGAGGCAGACACTCTGACATGTCGGTCAAGTAAATGGCCTCTGCCACTGTTCTCTCTCCGTAAGCAACCCGCATCCAAGAACTCAACACGCCCCTGGTGTTCTTCGCGACCCTTCGCGTGCCTTCGCGGATCGATTGGTTCCGTTTATCACAACACGCAAGCGGGAATCTTCCCGAACAGCCCTACAGGCTTCCATACTTTCTGAATCCTGACCGGCCTTCCTTAAACGTCAACATGACCTAATCCAGCATCGTGCGCGGATCGAGCGCGTCGCGCAAACCGTCGCCAATGAAATTGATGCTCAACACAGTGATGGCAATCATCGCGCCCGGCGGCATCCAGATCCAGGGCCTTCTCTCCAGCGTCGTCAGCGACGTCGCCGCGCTCAACATCTGGCCCCAACTCGGCCTCGGCGCCTGCACCCCGAGCCCCAAAAAGCTCAGCCCTGCCTCCGCCATGATGGCCCCGGCAATACCGAAGGTGGCGGCCACCACAAGGGGGCCCACCACGTTCGGAAGAATATGACGAAAGATGATACCCTGCTCCGTCGCCCCCAAACAGCGCGCCGCCATCACGAAATCACGTTCGCTGAGCGACAAAAACTCGCCCCGCACCAGGCGCGCGATACTCGGCCACCCCAATAGACCGAGAATGATCATGATATTGAAGATGCTGGGCCCTATGACCGCGACAAGAGTCAGGATGATGAGTAAACTGGGGAAGCACATCACGATGTCGGTAACGCGCATAATGACAAAGTCGGTCACCCCGCCCCGGTAACCGCTCACCCCACCCAGGATCGTGCCGATGGAAATATAGATCGATGTCGCTATCAGGCCCACCGAAAGCGATACGCGGCCGCCGTGCAGAATACGGGCCAGCATGTCCCGTCCGGAGCGGTCGGTCCCCAGAATATGCTCAGAACTGGGTGGCGCCCGCAGGTTCTGAAGGTCGGCCGTGTAAGGATCATTGGGTCTGCTGAGCAAGGGGGCAAAAATGGCCGAAAGTGCCAGCACAAACATGATGGCAATCGATACCAGCGCAAGTCGGTGCCGGCTGAAGCGGCGCCAGATGAGCTCGCGCAGACCGACGACTGCCCCCCCGCGCACCATATGTTGCAGGTCTTCGCTGACAAATAACGCCTGCCTTGCCGTCTCTTTCGCCTCGCCTTCCATTTCTTCCTCTATCCGGGAATGAGGTCTACCGCCGGATTCTCCGCTCCCTTGGTCCAGCCTGGACCGGACTACTCATAGCGGATTCTCGGGTCCACGACTGTATAAACAATGTCTGCAATCAGGTTGCTGAACAGGACCATCGTCGCCGAAACCAGACCGATTCCCATGATTACAGGGTAATCCCGGCCCAGCGTGTGCTCGATCGCCATACGGGCCATGCCGGGCCAGGAAAAAAGGACTTCGATGAACAGTGCCCCGCCTATCAAGCTTGGCAGACTCAAACCGACAATCGTCACCAGCGGCAACAGCGCATTGCGCAGTACGTGACCAATACGGACAGCGCGTTCGCGCAGCCCCTTAGCCCGCGCAGTGGTTACATAATCCTGGCGCATTACCTCCAGAACGCTCGAACGTGTGTAGCGCAGGTAACCTGCCACTCCTTCAATCCCCAGAACGGTGGCCGGAAGAATCAGGTGATGGAGACGGTCGATGATTGGAGGGAGAGTGCTTAAAGGTTCCTTGATGCCCGAAGTCGGAAAGAGAGGTATCCGGAATGAGAACATGTAAATGGCCAGCAACGCGAAAAAGAACGCCGGCACCGATATGCCAATGAACACCAGCAGCGTGAACACATTGTCCAGGAGTGAGTACTGGTTGAAAGCAGCGTAGATGCCCAGCGAAACGCCCAGTAAAATGCTGATGCTCAGGGCCGTAAACATCAGTTGCAACGTCTGCGGCAGCCGTTCGGCGATCATGACGGCCACCGGCCTGTGCGTCACGTATGAGTAGCCCAGGTTGCCGCCCAGTACCTCCTTCAGCCAGATCACATAACGAACGTGAATCGGCCTGTTGATGCCCAGCGCCTCTTTGAGTTTCTCAACCTCACCCGGTTCAATCCCGCTCATCGGGTCAATCATCGCCGTAACCGGATCGCCCGGGGCCAAGTTCGCGAATGTGAACGTAACGATCGTGATGCCGAATAATACCGGGAACGAGATCAAGATACGCCGTAAGATATAGCGTCCCAACGTGCAACCCCCTCGGTTCAACCAGCGTCTGAAGGGTGGGAGGGAGGCGGTGGGGTCGGCGCATACCGGCCCCACCACCGATGCTCCCCGTAGGAGAGTAGGCCCATCATCGGAATCCTGACACCACTACGCCAGGCGGATCCGATTTTATTCAGATGGCGCTACCGCGCAGCTACTCGTCAATGTACCACTTCTCAAGATCGGTAACAGCGCCAATCGTGGCCGATCCTTCAGGCCCGATGAGGCTGTCACGCCATCCCTTGACATTCTCGTGTATCAGCAACAGAGACTGTGGCGCATACAGAGGTATCCACGGCAACTCATCATTCCAGATCGCGGTGGCACGCGTGTACAACTCGTTGCGTGCGTCGTCGTCCACCGTAGCCAGGGCCTCATTGTAAAGCGCATCCAGCTCCTCGTTACAGTAGCGGCTTGAGTTGTAACCGTTTGGATAGACGCGGTCGCACCCGACAACCGTCGTATCGGGATAGTAGGACCTGCCCCAGCCTCCCACCCAGCTGATCTCATAGTCGCCGGTCTCGTAGAAGACCTCCAGACCCCTGGCCCCATCGGTCTGTACCAGCTTGGTCTTGATGCCCACGCCTTCGATGAACTGCTGCAGAATCGGCAGCTGATCGGGCATATCCGTGCCAAACCAGACAATCTCGACGACGCGGTCGAAGTCCCAGCCCATGTCTTCCAGCAACATCTTGGACTTTTCGGGGTTGTAAGCGTACTCCTCAATGTCCAGCTCAACACCCGGAGGAGGAGCCCACTGCGACACCGGCTGTACCTTCGTCAGGTCCGCGTTGCCCCAGAGCTGGGTGGCAATCTCCGCACGGTCGATCGAGTACAGGAACGCCTGCCGGAACCGCTTGTCCGCCAGTGCCTCGTCCTGGAACGTGATCGAGAAGAAGTATGCCGGGAACTTGTCCTGGTACTCCCAGGCGATGCCGGGTAGGTTCGTGACCTTGTCAAACTCGTCAGCGCTCGGGTTCAGGAAACCGACCATGTTGATCTCACCCTTCTCCAGGGCGATGATCATCACACTGTTGTCACCGTAGAATCGAATCACGACGTTCTTGAGCAAGGGGGCGCCCTTGAAGTAGCTCTCGTTGCGCTCGAAGATCGTGTGCTGATCGGGAATGTACTCCTTGAACACGAACGGACCTGTCCCGAACGGCAACGTCGTCGCGAATTCGGTCTGCAGCCACTCCTCCGGCGCAAGCCCTTCGAACACGTGGGCCGGGGCAATTCGCATAGCGAACCGCTCGATGATCGTCACCTGCGGTTGGGTCAACTGAAACTGGATCGTGTAATCGTCCAGGACCTGGATCCCCTCCGCACTCTCGGCATTGCCTTCCTGATAGTCAATTGCCCCTACGATCGCATCCTTCAGCCCGCCGGACGCCGTCGATCCGCCCTCCGGCAGCAGAGCCGCATGGAAGGAGAATGAAACGTCGTTAGCGGTGAAAGGCATGCCGTCATGCCACGTCACACCCTCCCGCAGGTGAAAGGTGTACGTCAGGCCGTCGTCGCTGATCTCATAGCTCTCGGCCAGGTCCGGAACCCACTCGAGCGTGCTGTGCTCCTGCATCACCAGCGAGTTCATGAACAGGTTCCAGTGGAATGACTGCGCACTGCTGTGCGCTTTCCAGGGAAGGAAAGTGGGGATGGCGGCGCTGCCCTGTACCGAGCCGATCGTGAGGGTGCCCCCCTCATCAGTTTCGGCTTCCGCTGCCGCCGGGGCGTCGGCCGCCGGCGCAGCCACAGGTACGCAAGCAGCGAACATCAGGGCTGCAATGATCAGTGCAGCCGCAAAAATCAGAGAACGACTGTGACCAATTCGTACACGAAACGGGTTCATCTCCTGATCTCCTTTCTGTGAACAGATAGAGAGCGTTAGGTACGATACACGTTTGGTACCGAGTACTCATTGGTTTTGGCTGGTTATCACCCCCTTTTGTAAGTCCACCTCGCGACAGACTCGCATGATACACAGACACAAGACCGGCTTCTGTATCTGTTTGTGCCGGAAAGAACAGATCTGCTCAGTCTCGTTTCGCTGCACATTGTCGGGCATGTAGGCTCCACAACGAACAATTCCGAATCGCCCGCATGCGCTTTCAAATTCTGATATGAGCTCTTACCCTTTCCGGCAGCACAACTTTGACGTGTAAATCTTGGAACGCATATACCCAGCCCGTACACCCTGGAATACAACTAGGGCATGGCGCAAGCAAAACGGGTTGCGCACAAGGTATGCCGCAACGCACTGGCGCAATTCCCTGTCAATGCGCTGCGCCGTTTCGCTATGACTCATCTTTGGTCAACGGCTGGGAAACATGAATATGTCATTATAATAAGGGAAAATCAGGCCGTTGGCAACCTTATTTTTTCTGGGCATGTATCCCAGAATGGAGGTGAATTCTCTTGTCCCTCGGGAAGCACCAGTGCCGTTTCCCGTCCGCATCCACGCCAAGGCAAGGAAAGCGCCCCCACTGACCACTGCAGTTGTGCGGTCGGCCGCAAGCGGCCTCCCTTGTGCGGGGGGACTCCCCCCGCAACGCCCCCCTTCAACAACATGCCTCGTCGACCTGGTGCCGACATTCGCGACAGGTGTCCAATCGAAAGTGTTTCGCCAGACCACGTCCCGTCAGTTCTATCAAGTCCCCGTAGGGGCAGGCCTTGTGCCTGCCCAGGACCGCCGCCAAGTGCCGCCTTCACACCTGACCCTTCTCGCCCCAAATTGGATTACTCGCTTCTTTGAACAACCGAGAGGATTCACAGCATTCGCAGAAAATACTGTGCTCTGCGTCTCTGCTGAAGCCGACCTGGTCAGGCAGGAATATGGCCGTGCCTGCCGAATACATCGCGCACGTATGCCAGGCTGTGTCCGTGGGCCTGGATCAGATCAACTGTGTGGGGAGTACCTTCTTCACGCGCCAACTCGACCATGAGCCACCCGTCAAAACTTACCTCGCCAAGCGTACGCGCCAACGCTTGGCAATCGGGTTCACCATCGCCCAAAGTTTCTTTCCAAACGCCCTCATACGAACTCCGCAGTTCCACGATCTCAAGCCTGGACGCGAATTCCCGAATCCACGCCCCCGCATCCTGGCCCCCTCGGCACATCCAATCGGCGTCCACTGTCAGACCCACGTCCCCTGCGTCGGTATGCTCCAGCAAGTGACGCAACTCACGACCATTCTCAGCCAGTTCTGGCAAATGATGATGCACAACGAGACGCAAACCCTCACCCCTCAACGCCGCGCCCAGCAGAGCGTACCCCTCGGCCTGGACCGCCAGCATCTCGTCGGTCTTGCGCTCACCAATAGGTTGAGGATTGGCATTGACAAACTCTGCCCCCATCGGTCGCAACAACCGCGCTCTCGCAACGATTGCTTCAATCGATTGCGCCTGCATGCTTGGTTCGTGCAGCAACGCATGCACGTATGCACCCGCCAGACGCACCCCATGTCTGTCCAGAGCCGCATGCCAGCGGCTCGACCAGTCCCCTTCCCCCTCTAAGGGATCGAGAAGTCCCTCAAAGTAGGTGTATCCCGCCTGGGCTAAGCCCGCCGCAACCTCGTCAATCCGCGCTGTCAGAAAGTGCCATCCGTAATGCTGAGACCAGCGATAGAAGCCGCTGCATATCCGCATGGCCGGACGCTCCTGTTGGCAGTGATAAGGGTTGCTGTATTGGGCTCCCTACCGCCCTAATCCGACACTCTCGCCTGAGCTGGCACTCTCAACCGCCGCGACGGCCATTCGTATGCTCTCCAGATTGTCGCGGCCTGTACATTCCGGCTCGCGCCCTTCCTCCATAGCGCGCAACATCTCTCCCATCGAACCCGCGAACCCCTCATATCCCCAGGTGCCGGCGATTTCGTAAGACTGTACCTGTTCCGGCGAATCCTTCAACGACAGGCTTAGCTTGGCCGTTCCCATGGGATTGCTGAGCAGCGCGCTCCCCCGCGTGCCATCCAGGAACCACAGATGATCATGCAGAGCGGGCGCCGTAACGATGTTGTTAAAATGCAGAGTCGTCATGATCTGGGACGACGCCTCGTATTCAAAGAGGATCGTATAGATCATCGGGGAGACCGCATTTTGGCCCGGCACCATCGTGGTTGTCGCCTTCACCCGCAGCGGTGTGTGGCCGCTGAAGTATCGGCTCAAATCAACATAGTGGATGCCATGATCGACGATGTTGAAATCCTCATGCTCAGCGTACCAGCCATAGTCCTGATAAGCCCGATGAAAGTGGGTAATGGAGTAGACATGCCCCAACACGCCCCGTTCGACCAGCAACCTGAGTGCCCGGTGCGGCGGCGCCCACCGCGCCTGCTGATTGACCATCAGCGTCACCCCCGCGTCTCGGCAAATCTCAACAATGCGCTCCGCCTCGCCCAAGCTGGGAGCCAGGGGCTTCTGTGAAAAGATGTGCTTGCCCGCGGCAGCGATCTTCTCGACCAGAGGCAGTCGCTGGTAAGCATGTACTGCCAGATCAATGATCTGCACCTCAGGATGCGCAAGCAGTTCTTCCGCGTAGGCTGTAACCAGGGGATTGTTGAAATTGGCTGCTATGTTGTGCGCTTTCTCCACCGTCTTATCGCAACAAGCCACCACACGGTAGCCCGCCCTCTTGTAAGCGGGCATCTGCGATCTGAGGACGATGTTGCCGCATCCGATGAAGCCAATGCCATAGCCCAGATCAGAGGGCAGATCGGGCTGGTAGTCACCAGGTTGCAGGTCCGGGAACATGGCTATGATTCTCCTTGGATGTAGCAGAAGGCAATGGTCTTACCAGTCTGCCGCTTCACGCAGTTGCGGCGAAGTAGTGCAATAGGGAAGGTGTTCTTCGCGCCCCTTCGCGTGTCTTCGCGGATCAATCGGTGTTGTTTATTGCAAGATTCAACCGAGATATATCCCCTACTGGCTTGAATCCGTTCCGTTCGTGTTGAATATGCTCCGTCTCAAAGAAATGTCAACGACTCCTATTTCTTCATTCTGCTTCCTTACGGGCTCAACTTCAACACCCGTCCCCGGTTATCAATCCCACCAGCCCGGTCCGACCCACCAAGAACATACGCCGTCCCCCCGTAACCCACCACAGGCATCCCATGAATGCCCGCCGGCAGCTCCGGCAAAAGCCTCCACGCACCCGATTCCGCGTCATACACCTCCGCGCTCGCCAGCGCCGTCCACGGACGCGCACCCAGGATCTCGCCCCCGGCAACCACGATGCCGTCTCCCACCACCGCCGCACCGAACCCGCTGCGCGCCTCGATCATCTCCGGACCGTCCCGCCACGCACCGCTGGCCGGATCGAAAATCTCAACTGTCGCCAGTGCGCCCGTCCCGCCCCAGCGTCCACCGATAACCCACAACTCGTCGTTGAAAGCCACCGCCGCCACGTGCTCTCGCGCCTGAGACGGACCCGGCAAAACCGTCCACGACTCCTCCGCCGGATCAAAACGAAGCAGTGCCGTCGTACCCCCCGTGCCGCCCACAAGATAGATGAAATCCCCGAGCAACACCGCTTCCCCGCTCATGCGCCGCTCCGGCATCTGACCGGACTCCGCCCACGCGTCGGTCGCCGGATCGTAGACCAGGATCGACGCCGTAGCCTGCCAGCTTAAATCCGGCCCGCCGCCAAAAACATAGACCCTGCCATCGTAGCCTGTCACCATCATATGGTGCGCCGGCTCCGGCATCGACGCCAGCACCGTCCAGCTGTCATGCGCCGGGTCGTACGCCTCAAAACTGGTCAACCCGCCAAACCCGCCCGGAACGTAGAAGATCCCGTCCACAACCGCCACCCGCATCTCCGAGCGCGCCGTCGGCATCACCGCCCCGCTCTGCCAAATGTCTAACCGTTCCGGCCCCTCAGCCGCTACGGCGGTAGGAGCCTCCGCGGAAGAGGGCTCGGCCGGAAACTGACCAACCGCACAGGCCCCCAGAAGCAGAACAGCCGCGGCCGTCTGCAAGACAGACAACGCGGCTGATTGAATTCTGATCACAGTTCTATCCTCTCACCAGCGCTTCGATCGCCTCTCCCCATGCCAGCAACCGCTCGTCCCCTCCGAAGGGAGCGCAGAACTGCACGCCCAAAGGAAGTCCGTTTTCCGTTTCGCCCGACGGAACTGCCAGCGCCGGCACGCCCGCGTTCGTCCACGGCAAATTCATGATCGGGTTGCCCGTCGAATGAATCCCGTACGGCGCCGGACCCGGCGCCGCCGGCGCAACCCACAGATCGGCCCCGCAAGAGAGCAGCGCCTCCTCCATCTTGTGCCGCAATCGCAACTGGTCCGCGCGTATCCCGTCCCGCTCCTCGTCGGAAACGGTGGCCCCGGTCTTCATGATCTCGTGCATATGTACGCTGTACCGGTCCGAATACGACTTGTACCACTCCCTGTGAATCTGCTCCACTTCGACCGCAGTCAAACGGCGGTGGCGCACGTTAAGTTCGGCATAGTTCGGGAAGAACGGAACGCGTTCGATGCGCAACCCCGCAGCCGCCAACCTGTCCAACGTCTTCTCGAAATGCTCCAAACCGGCCTCCTCGGCCTCCTCCAGATAGGGGCCGTCCGGGACCGCCAGGGCCGGCAAATCGTCGGGCGGCGCACCAGCGTTGTCGTCCCAACTTCCCAACAGCGCCGAGCATGCAAGCCGCATCGTTGCCACATCCTGGCTGAAAAGCCCCGCATGGTCCACAGATTTCGAAAAGAAAAGCATCCCTGCCGTATCGATCCGGTCATAGCTGGGCTTGTAGCCGATGATCCCGCAAAACGCCGCCGGTCGGATGACCGAGCCAATCGTCTGCGTGCCCAGCGCCAGCGGAAAGAACCCGGCTGCCACACCCGCCGCCGAACCACTGCTAGAGCCGCCCGGCGTATGTTCAGTGTTGTGCGGGTTCCGCGTCGGGCCCGGCTGAAAGTACGCGAACTCGGTCGTAACCGTCTTGCCCGCGATCAACGCCCCGTTCCGTTTCAGGCGCGTCACCACATCCGATTCCATCCCCTCGAACAGCTCCGCCGGCAGCTTCGAACCGGCCTTTGTGGGGAACCCGTCCACGCGAAAAAAGTCCTTCACGCCCACAAGCAACCCGAACAAAGGCGGCCGCTGCGCCGGATCGGGGAATCGGGCCAGCAGCGCTTCGGCCTCCCGCGTAAGCCGCTCCCTTCGCCCCGGCTCCGGCAGCAAAGCCTGGATAAGCGAGTCCTCAGCATCTATGCGGTCGCAGACCTCTTCGACATGCGCAACCAGATCGACCTCGCCGCTTCGCAGCGCAGCCGGGCTTGGAAATCCTCTATCAGGCATCAACTATTCTCCGGTGTCGCAAACTTTGCTCTTCCTATTCACTACTGCCTTCGGTCCAGCCACTCGATCCGGTCCGCTAGCGCAGGAACGCCTCCACCAGCCCGCCGTCCACGTTGAGAATCTGCCCAGTCGTCTTCGCAAGTGCCCCGCTCAACAGCAGATACGCCGCCTCGGCCTGATCCTCCGGCAGAATCGCCTGCTTCGTCAGCGTCCGCTCGGCATAAAATGCCGCCAAACGGTCCCGCAGCGCTTCCGTCTTTTCCCACTCTTCGAACGGCAGCCCGTACTTCTGCAACCCCGATATGACCCGCTCGCGCGGGAACATCGAGCTGCCCGTCACCACCGTCGCCGGAGCCAGCCCGTTCACCCGCACATTCGGCGCCAACTCGATCGCCAGCTCCCGCACAAGATGGTTGGCCGCCGCCTTGCTCGTGTCGTACGCCAGCGAGCCCTTCTTCGCCACCGCCCCGTTCACGCTCGTCGCGATCACCAGCGAGCCCGGCAGCCCCTGCGCCTCCCAGATCCTGCGCGCTTCATCCGCAACGATATACGCGCCCTTTACGTTCACGTCGAACGTCGTGTCCCACTTCTCATCCGGAATCTGCCCGCTCGCATCCGGCGGGTAGTAGTACCCGGCTGTAATCACCAAATGGTCGATGCCGCCATAGGCCAGCAGCGTCTGATCGAAGAGCGCCCGCACACTCGCCCGGTCCCCCGCATCCACGCCCAATCCGATCGCCGGCCCGCACGCCGAGATGCCCGTACCCGCCACGCCGATTCCAACCCCGTATATCCCGGTCAGCTCATCAGCAGTCGCCTGCGCCGCCTCCGCGTTCAGGTCAGCACAGACAACATGCGCGCCCTCCTTCGCCACCCGGTGCGCGATCGCCCTCCCGATACCGCTGCCCGCGCCGACCACAACGACCACGCTGCGCGCCAGCTCCTGCTCCGGCGGCATCCGCCGCAGCTTTGCCTCCTCCAGCAACCAGTACTCGATATCGAAGGCCTCCTGCTTCGGCAGCGCCGCGTACCTGCTCACCGTCTCCGCGCCCCGCATAACCTCCACCGCACAGTTGTAGAACTCCGCCGTCACCCGGCTCTCGCTCTTGTTCTTCCCCCACGCGATCATACCCACGCCCGGTATCAGAATCACCGTCGGGTTCGGGTCCCGCATCGCCGGCGAATCCGGATGTTTGTGCGCGTCGTAGTAGTCCGCGTAGTCCTGGCGGTACCTCGCCAGACCGCTCTCCAGCTCCGCCAGCAGCGCCCCCACGTCCTTCGTCCGCGGCTCCCAGTCCACGTAGAGCGGCTTAATCTTGGTACGCAGGAAATGATCGGGGCAGGAAGTCCCCAGTTCCGCAAGCCGCGCCGCGTCATGGCTGTTGACGAAGCGCAATATCGCCTCGTCCGCCTGCACCGTGCCCACAAAAACATTCTCCTGGCTGACCATGCCCCGCAGCGCAGGCAGTAACGCCGCCAGCAGCGCCTCCCGCTCGCCATCGGCAAGCGCCGCATACTTCTGTCCGCCAAAGGTCTCTGCCCCCTTGTCCCGGCTCTCAATATAGCGGGCTGCCTTCTCGATAATGTCCAGGCTCAAAACGTAGCAGGCCTTGTCATCCCCGGCCCAGTTGATCAGCCCGTGCCCACCCATCATGATGCCTTCCATCGCCGGATTGGCCTTTGCCGCCTCACCCATCACCAGCCCAAGGTCGAAGCCCGGCCGCTGCCAGTCCACCCAGCCTAGCTGGTCACCGAATATCTCCGCCGTCAGTTCCTCGCCATCCTCCGCCGCGGCAATCGCGATGACCGCGTTGGGGTGCGTGTGGTCCACGATGGCGGCGGGAATGAACGCGTGCAGCGGCGTGTCGATCGATGAAGCCCGCGGGTTCAGGTCGTAAACGCAGTGAAGATACTTCCCCACCATCTCGTCTTCGATCGGCGTCTTGACCCCCTTCTCGCCGGCCGCGTCATAGATCACCTGCAGCTGCCGGATCTTGTCCATGTACAGCGACGAGAAGTTCTCCCGCTTCGACGTGCGCAGGTCTCCCCCTGACCCCTTCACCCACAGCACCTCGACCGTCTCTCCCGACAGAGGGTCGGTCTCCATATACTTGGAAGACGTATTGCCTCCTCCCGTATTGGTGATGCGCAGGTCCTGGCCTAGCAGATTGGAACGATAGACAAGGCGCCCCACCGGATCGAGACCGGCCGCGACTTCATCGTCCCATAAATAAGATACATGTCGATAATCGCTGCGTGCAGTCATGTCAAAACTCCAAATATGTAGGAAAAGACCGGTGGCCTGAGCCCCGTGCCCTATGGAATACGTCTTCCCCAGCCGCCGGACATCAGCGCCTGGTGACCGCAGTTGGCAGTGTAGCAGAAAGCAAAGGCCAGCGCTAACAAATGGCCCTCGTGAAGAGAGCAGGCGAGTCTGGACGGGCGCGTTCGGCTCTGTTACAATTCTCCTGCCGCTTAGCATGCCTGTTGCCTGGTTTGAAGCACAACTAAGTCTTCGACAACTGGTCATGTCAGGCCTTCTTCCCGCAAAACCATGTCACTTGAATTCTGGCGTAATCTGTCCGTCGTCTGGATCTCAATCCACCTCTTCCTGCTCTGCCTCATTCCGCTGGCCATCGCATTTCTGGCTGTGCATGGCATGAGAAAAGTCCTGGGCGGCGCCCAATCCGGCCTCGAGAATCTGCAAAACGCCAGCAGCCAGGCCCGCGCCAAAACCGAAGAGGCTGCAGAAAAAGTCACCTCAGCCGTAATTCAAGGACAGAGCAAAGGCGAGAGAGCCCAGGCAACCCTCAAACAGCTGCTCCAACGTACCGAGCCCGACCGCGACAGCGCCAAGAGCCGTAATGGCTCCGCGTCAACACAGTGACCGGGCTACGGAAGTTTCCCCCAGCCGCTGTCTTTCCCCTCCACAACCCCGCGTTCCGCAATTCGCCTCCTGGGTAAGCCCTCCTAAGTCCCTGACCACGACTTGACAATCCTATTTCACTTCCTGACCTCATCGCCGCACAGTTCTTCCTATCTCCCACCGTTAACAACCTTAGCAGTCCAGCCTTACCCGGCCCTGAAACTAAATACCCCGGTCATTGCAAGCACAGCCCGTCAGAGACTGTTGCTGCTCTCCATTAATTGACAGCCTTCCCGAAGGCTCTCATCCTTCCAGGCACACGCGTCCCGGCCGCAAAATAGACAAATTTATACTGTTTTGATGTCAATCCCGGAGTGACTATAATGGGTCTGACCGATCAGAATCAGCTTGGTGTGCGTCAACCCGTCACTCGTGCCTGAATCTCTGAAAGCAAGCATCTGTCCAGACCCACAAGAGGAGGCGAGCAACCATGAAAGAGGCACAATCCAAAGACACCGTCCGTTATGACAGTGCAGGTGCGCCACTGCTCAGCCGGCGTTCCCTTATGCGCGGGATGGCCGTAGGCCTTGGCGGTCTTGCGGTGTCCTCACTGGCAGCTTGCGCGCCGGCCGCGGAGCCTGCCGCCGACCAAGGCGGCGATGAGGAAGCGGCCCCCGCACCAATGCAGGAAACCATCGTCATGTGGTACGACCTCGGCGCGTCCGACGCGCAGGTCTGGGAACGCTTCTGCGCCAACTACAACGAGGCCAATGATCATCCCGATATCACCCTCGAATACGAGCAGGTCGGCGGCGGTGAAATGGGGACCAAGATCATGGCCTCTATCGCCACCGGCGACCCGCCCGACATCTCCTTCCGCACCATGAACGATGTCGCCGTCTGGCACCAGGCCGGCGGGCTTACACCCCTGGACGACCTCATGGAGACGGTCGGCCTCGACCTGGACGACTTCCTGCCTCAGTACATCGAGTGGTCTTCACTCGACGGCGAACTCTACTCCATCACGATGGACATTCTGCCTATCGCCGCCTTGATCAACTCCGGTCACGCCGAAGAAGCCGGCCTGGACATCAGCAATCCGCCGGCCGACGGCCCCTCCCTGATCGAATGGTCCAAAGCCATGACAGTCAAGGAAGGCGACCAGATCACACGCTCAGGGTTCCTCATGACCGGCTCCAGCGTACAGCCCAACGTCGTCTTCGGCATCATCGCCCAGCAGCTCGGCGCGCAGCCTCTCAACGCAGACCGCACAGGAGTCACATTCAACGATACCGATGCTCCGATTGCAGCCGCGCAATGGGTGCTGGATACCTTCGACGAGCATGAGATGTCATCCCGCGACGTTGCCGACCGCTACGGCGCATTCGGTCAGCAGGTGGGGTCCATCTTCTGGACCGGCCCCTGGACGCTCTTCGGCTATGTCAACACCGAAGGCCTTGACTTCATTACCGCGCCCGTTTCCCTGATCGGCGACACGCTGACAACCGAAGCCCGCGAGTACGGTCTCGCGCTCTTCACCGCCGACGGCCGCACCGAAGACCATCTGGTCGCCGGAGCCAAGGTAATCAAATGGTTCTCTGACAACTCGATGCTCTGGGTGACCGAAGGACGCGGCGCCCCGCCCCGCCGCTCCATTCTCGACGATCCCGATTACATGACACTCGGCCTTGACTGGGAACTGCGCAAACCCTTTGCCGAAGCCGTCGAGTACAGCTTCTTCGACTATCTGAATATGGTCGACGGCGGAGAGTTCGCCTTCTACGCCGGCAGCAGTTCAACCGTACCCAAGGCCATGGATCCGGTCTGGGCACGCGAGAAGAGTATCGAAGAAGGCCTGGCCGATCTGGAAGCGGCTTGGCAGAAGATACTGGATGATCGCAGCTGATAAATGCCAGGAGTCCGGGCAGAACGGTTAGCGACGGGTGTCTATCTGCCCGGACTCCCCGTAACCGAGAATTCAGTGGATGACCCACCTTGTAGACAGAGCCGCGCCGGACGGTTGGCTTTCCCGACTCTCCAGAATCAGATACCGTGGACGCCGCGTTGACTGGCAGGCGTACCTCTTCATTCTGCCATTCGCCCTCATTTTCATCGTCATTACCCTCCTCCCCATTTTCTTCGGCATCTACATCAGCTTCAACGAATGGGGTATCGTCGGTGACCCGGAATGGGTCGGGCTCGACAACTTCCGCGAAGCAATGCAGGACGACTGGATCCCCAAGGTCTGGGGCAATACCTTCCAGATGGCCGCGCTCGTCGTGCCGGGAACCGTCATCGTTGCCCTCCTGATGGCGCTCTGGATCAACCGCGAACAGTGGTTCTCGGGCCCCATCCGGACAGCCTTCTTCGCGCCCCATGTCGTCGCCATTACCGTCACCGCCATCATCTGGATCTGGATTTTCGAGAAAGAGACCGGCCTACTCAACCTGGCACTCTACGGCATTGGAATCCCCAAACAGGGTTGGCTGACGACAAGCAAGTGGGTCATTCAGTCGATCTCCCTCGTCACCATCTGGCAGGCAGTGGGGTTCCACATGGTGATCCTTCTGGCCGGGCTCAAAGAGATTCCGGCCGAACTGGGAGAAGCCGCCGTCATCGACGGTGCCTCAGCCTGGCAGGCCTTCTGGCGCATCACCCTTCCCCTCCTGACTCCGGCGTTGGGGCTGGTCATCACCCTCGAAATCATCAGCGCCTTCCGTATCTTCGGCCAGGTCTACCTGATGACTGGCGGCGGGCCTGGCGGGCACTCGGCCACCATCGTCTCCTATATCTACCATGAGGGGTTCGTCCGCTTCCGTCTCGGTTTTGCCGCCGCTCTTTCTCTCCTTCTCTTCCTCACGATCTTGATCTTTACGCTTCTTCGTGCGCGTCTGGTAAGGGAACATAGCAATTAGAACCGAAGCGCGACTCTGATAATGTCAAACCTGGGCCTCAGCACTCTCTACAACCGCTCGTCGGTGCGATTCATCCGCACCTTCATCATCTGGTTTCCCGGCGCAGTTGTCGCCCTGCTCTGGCTGTTCCCGCTCTACTGGATGCTCAACACCTCCGTCAAGCCGGACCGGCTGATCCTGGCCGGTATGGACTTGATTCCCACCGAAATTACCTGGGAGCACTACCGCACTGTCGTGGCCGACACCCCCGTTATTCGCTGGTTCATCAACAGTATCGTGACCTCTGTCTGTGTCGTCGCCGGCAGTCTTGTGTTGGGGTCACTGACCGGCTTCGCTCTGGCCAGGATGCACTTCCCAGGACGTACCGTCATCTTCTGGTTGCTGATCAGTTCGTTGATGATCCCGCCCGAGATGAGTATCGTTCCACTCTTTATCGGTGTCTTGCGACTGGAAGTCCAGGACAGTTTCACTTCCCTGATCATTCCTCCCCTGGCCAGTGTCTTCCCAGTCTACCTGTACCGTCAGTTCTTTCTCTCGTTTCCGCGCGAGCTGGAGGACGCAGCCGCCATCGACGGCTGCAGCCGCCTTGGCACCTTTCTCCGCGTGGCGCTGCCGCTGGCAAGACCCGCTACCCTGGCCGGCGCCATCCTCATCTTCACCAGCAACTGGAACTCCTTCCTCTGGCCTCTGCTGGTCGCCTTCAAAACCGAGTGGAAAACGCTGCCCGTGGGCATGGCGTTCTACACGCGTCTGGACATTCAGGGCACCTCCACACAGAGCGGCTACGGCGAAGCCATGGCCGCCGTCGCCATCGTCGCCTTGCCTACGCTGATCTTCTTTCTCATCCTCCAGCGTTACTTCATCGAAGGGGTCACCCAAGTCGGCATCAAGGGCTGATTTCGAATATTCAACACATCTTCGACTATCCGTTTTTTGAACCGACACAGCGAAAGGTAGCGGACGCCAAAATGGGTCAAGTAATGAAAAATGCGGAAAAGCTCACCCTCTATCACGACCCTTCCCGCTACACCTGTCAGGTAGGCGCCGCCCAACTCCGGAACGGAGACGTGGTCGTAGTCTTTAACGAGACCAGCGGATACATTCATCCCGACTTCGACAGCATTCTTCTGATCCGCTCTACCGATAACGGCCAGTCGTGGGAGCAGGCCCCCGTTGTAACGGTCTGGCCCGCTACCCATCACTTCGGCAGCGACACACCCTCCATCACCCAACTCTCAGACGGGACCCTCCTGGTCAACTACTTCCAGTGGGCTTTCGTCGACCAGAAGGGCATGCTGGAAGACTTCGGACCCCAAGACAGGCCCCGCGGCACCCGTGACGTGGACGGCGTCGGCATCATCACCTCGTCGGACAACGGCTATACTTGGGGGCAGGCTTACAAGGCAAACGTAGCCCCCATGCGTTGGGGACAGCCCATCGATAGCGTCCTGGAGTTGCCGAATGGCTCCCTGCTGATGGCCTGCCACGGGCACCAGTTCGCCCGCGCCTGGATGGAGACCGACAGCCTCCACGAACGCGTCCGCTCATACCTCATGCGCTCCGACAACAAGGGTCGCGACTGGGAATACTACGCCACCATCGCCTACGACCCCGCCAACATCATCTCCTTCGACGAGACCGCCCTCGCTCGCACAGCCGACGGCACCCTGGTCACCATGATGCGCACCATGCACGGCGTCCGCAACCGCCACCAACACATGTGGACCAACTATTCGCGCAACGAAGGCGAATCCTGGAGCCGGCCCGAACCGACCAACCTCTGGGGATACCCTGCCGACCTCACTCTCCTGCAGGACGGCCGCATGCTCTGCACCTACGGCCATCGCCGCGACCCCTGGGGCATCCGCGGCTGCATTTCCGAGGATGGCCTGAGCTGGGACGCCGCCAACGAGTTTGTCATCAGTTCCGGCGGCATCGCACCCTCGGAAGCAGTCCCCAATCTGTACTGGCACATCGGCTATCCGACCACGATCCAGCTCAACGACGGCACCCTCTTCACCGTCTTCCACGAGTGGACGCAGGAAAACCCGATTGTCCAGTACGTGGTCGCCGTCCGCTGGGAACTTGCCTGACACAAGACCCCCCGTATTTCTGGCAATACCAGTCCTCCACCTGACCGCGCGCCCGCATCACCCCTCCCGGCCCGTCCATCGCAAGGGACCAACCGGAAGAACTGAAGCAGAAAGCTCCCCATCTACCTGTTTACCCCCGCACGCCCCCGATTAAGGTGCATCCCAAAATGGGCGCGAACTCTCCTTCACCTCCGTAAGAAACAGAGCCGTTTCCAGTCCGCCATCAACTCTGAACCAAGGAAATCGACTCTTCTGAACCCTAACCCCTGGCCCCCAGCCCCTGCAGTTCTGGGCGGTCGGGCCTATTCGGCCCTCCCTTGTGCGGGGGCTCCGCCCCCGCAACGCCCCCTCTCCTACAACATGCCTCGCCGACCTGGTGTCTCTATTCGTAACAGGTGCCTAATCGAAGGTGTCAAGCCAGACCACGTCCCACCAGTCCCATCAGATCCCCGTAGGTGCCGGCCTTGTGCCTGCCCGCTCCCACCCCAAGTCTGGAATGCACGCCACATGACAAGGCGATTGCAACTGAATCTGGTCAAAGCATCGAAACGCTTCCGAACTACCTTC
Source organism: Caldilineaceae bacterium (assembly GCA_022821585.1). Classification (GTDB taxonomy): domain Bacteria; phylum Chloroflexota; class Anaerolineae; order Caldilineales; family Caldilineaceae; genus Bin5. The sequence goes on along the minus strand of JAJEDI010000032.1, from coordinate 28,571 downwards.
CAGGTCGGGATCAGGCGTAGGGGAGTGCACGAATGATGGCACGAAGATGGGAAATCTGAATGATTTCAACGACTGAGGGCCTGTGCCGCGTCGAATTCTGCTCGCAAACCAGCGACCGCAAGACGATTTCCACTTACCCGCGCTTTATTCTGGCCGCGATTTCAACAAATTCGGCCCACAAAATTAGATGCGATTGCCCTGCCCCACATGAACGGGACTGTTGACAAATTGCAGTTTTCAGTGTAGGGTTTCTGAGTAAAGCGGGACGAAAATACCGCTATTCTTCTTGATTTAACTCTTCGAAACATGGCCTCAAGCCCTGGACCACTCCCCTGTGTGGACCGCCTGTGACTGCGACTGAATATCACAGGCTTTCGTATTTCAACGACTCAACGACACAACGACTCAACGACAAAACGAGAGAGAGAGATGGAATCAACGATGTGGAAACTCGAATGCTCGATTTGGCGTGAGGATGATTGGTATGTAACCGAATGCAAGGGCCTGGAGATAGCAAGTCAGGGAAGGACATTGGAGGAGGCGCAGGAAAATCTTCGAGAAGCGATTCAATTGTTTCTTGAGGCTGCTTCCTTTACAGAAGTAATGGGCTATCTCAGCCGTCTCGAATCAGATACACCTACTGATATTCAGCGAAACCTGGAGGTTCAGTTCACGCCCATTGATCAGAGAGCCCACACAACACTTTGTGAGGTTACTCTGGCTTATGCCAAGACTACGTCCGATATCATCGCGCAGGATTCTCAGAATCCTCAGAGAACACGGTTTTGAGAAAGACAGGCAGTCAGGCAGTCACATTGTGATGCAATCTCGCATTAGAGATGAAGACGGTCGAATGACTACCATCACGGTAGTCGTGCCTAACAAGACAGAAGTCCCCGTAGGAACGCTTAGAGCCATAATCAAACATTCCCGCTTAGACCGCAGCTACTTCGAGTAGCTGAGTCACGAATGAAACAGAAAGCCCGCCAACAACTCAGTTGGCGGGCTTTCTGATATGTGGAGTCTTGCGAGACTACTAGACTAGGCAGGCCCCCGCAATCAGACGGCTCTTCGTTCCCTTGCTCGTCTGGCGACCTCATTCCGCTAGATGTGGGAGTTCAAGTGGGAAGTGGCGAATCGCATTATAGGGACGGTTACGATGGCAAATAAGACTGCGGCGGTGAGAATGAATGGTTACTTTTGGGATCCTCTGGCCCTATTCCGACTTAATTGAGGTATGCGCGCTTTACTGGAATTCCGCGGTTCTTTGACCCCAAGAGCCGCCTCTGACGAGAGGCGGGTATAGAACAGAATTCCATCAAAATGCATATGGCCAAATAGCGACTACGTTGCGCAAAAAATGGGCTGCACCCATCCGCATGGCGCGAAACTGGTATCTTCCTAGATACCAGTTTACCCACGCCAGGCCCCGAATATGGGCACTTGACAAAGTGCGCAATATCTTCCAATATACCTGCCAGCCAAACCTTTCCAACAGAATAGATCCTCCCCCGTCCTTTGACCTTGCCAAGTGCCTGACAGAATCGCATTTCCGTGAAACTCCAGTGCAGTTCTCTCCAAACCAATTTCAGTAAGGAGGAAGCAAAGTCATGAAAAAGCTCTATCTGTTCGCCGTCTTCACCCTGGTGATGGCTATCATGGTGTCGGCCTGCGCGGCGCCCGCGGCGCCGGCAGAGACCGGGGCCATGGAAGAAGAAATGCCCGAGGAAGTCACCATCAGTATCATCACCGCCCAGGGCCCCCTGGCTGATGGCCTCGTCGCTCTGATCCCGCAGTTCGAAGAAGAAAACCCGGGCATCAAGGTCGAAGTGGCGCCCTTCCCCTGGACGACCTTCTTCGAAAAGGTGATCTCCCTCGCCCGCACCGAGTCCGGTGAATTCGACGTCATCTTCGCCGACGATCCCTGGATGCCTAACATCGTCGACGGCGGGCTCTCCGTCAACCTCACCGAAGCCTACGGCGCAACCCGCGACGACGACGTGCCCCAGGTCTCCTACGACGTCTTCTCCTGGCCTCCCCCCTACGGGCCTATCCCCTTGGACTTCCAGACCGGTGAGCGCCCCGACCTGCACGCCCTGCCCATCCAGGGCAACGTCATCATGTTCTACATCCGCCAGGACATCCTTGACGAACTCGGACTCGATGCGCCTGTAACCTGGGATGACGTACTGGCGATCGCTGAACAAGTCCACTGTCCCGATTGCGACCCGCCCTTCTACGGCTACAACGTGCGCGGCGCCGCCGGCAGTGACGCCCTGGCCCTTCTGTGGTCCATGGGCGGCGGCATCTTCGACGACGAATTCAACGTAATCCTCGACAACGAGGCCGGCTGCGATGCCCTCACGCTCTACGAGCAGCTGAGCAAGTACCTGCCGCCGGGCGGCAATACCTACGGCACCACCGAGATGGTCGCTGAGGTCGTCTCCGGCCGCGCCATGATGGGCATCGGCTGGCCGGGCGACGCCTACGCCGCCTTTGAGGACGAGACCGACTCCGACGTAGCCGGCAAGATGCTCTATCTGCCTCTGCCCGCCTCCGAAGTCGGCGCGCCCCACGTCTCCATGATGGGCCACTGGGGCCTCGTGCTCAATGCCCACTCCGAGCACAAGGACGCCGCCTGGACCTACATGGAGTGGATGCACTACAACCAGGAGCACGCGCTGTCCTACGCCCACGCCGGCGGCATCCCCTTCCGCAAGTCCGTCTTCAACGACCCTGAACTGATCCTGGAGAAGCCTTGGTTCCCGGCCCAGTTCGAAGCCCTGATGGTGCCGCCCAAGTGGCGGCCCCGCAGCACCCAGGCCACCGGTATCAGCCTCGCCATTCTTGGACCGGCCTTCAGCGCCGTCGGCGCCGGTGACATAACCGGCCAGGAAGCCTGCGAGCAGGCTGGCGCCGAAATCCGGCTCGAAATGGAAGGTGTGACCAACTAGAGTGATTTCCCGGGAGAGGAGCGAGATTCCCCCTCACTCCTCTCTCCCTGTACGCATACTCTGAACTTGGGCGCAAAAGGTCTTCTTCTTCGAACTGATCAACCGGTCCAAGGAGGGCATCGTTGACCGTACAACAGACCGTCAGTCCCTTGCCTGGCCAGGGCGCGACAAGCGCAAACAGCGTGACCACACAGCCTCCGCCGCCCCAGGGCATGTGGTCAGAGCTATTCAGCTTTCGCGACAACCGCCTCGGTGTCTTGCTGATCGTGCCCAGCCTCCTGGCACTGATTCTGGTCCAGTTCTATCCCATCGTTTACAACTTCTGGCTGATTCTCACCAGCGAAAAAGGTGAGTGGATCGGCCTCGCCAACCTCTCCCGGCTCACCAGGGACACCATCTTCCACGGCGCACTCATCTTCAGCCTCAAGATGGGCATCGTTGTCGTCCCCATGTGCCTGCTTGTGGGGCTGGGTCTGGCCCTTCTGGTGCATAGCGACTACGCCGGCCGCAAGGCCATCTGGATCTCCATCCTGATTATTCCACTCATGGTATCCGAAATCGTCGCCGGTATGATGTGGAAGATCATGTACCACCCCACTTTGGGACTGGTAAACGTGCCGCTCGCCGCGGTCGGCTTGGAACCCATCATCTGGCTTGTGAAGGCCGATACCGCCTTTATCGCCCTCTGTGTCGTCGAGATCTGGCGCATCAGCCCCTTGGCATTCCTGCTCCTCTACGCCGGCCTCAACCAGGTCCCCCGCGACATCTACGAAGCTGCCGCCGTCGATGGCGCAACCCGCTGGCGCGCCTTCTGGGACATGACCCTTCCCTACATCAGGCCGATGTTCGCCATCGCCACCATCCTCGTCTTTGTCTGGTCCACCCGCACCATCGGCACCATCGCCGCCACCACCCAGGGCGGCCCCGGCCGCGCCACCTGGAACCTGTCCTGGTACATCTACGGTATGTCCTTCCAGCGCCTCAAGCCCCACTACGCCTCTGCTGCGGTGCTCGTCATGCTGCTGATGACCTACATCGCCGGCACCATCTTTGTAAGATATCTGTGGGTGGAGCGCAGAAGCCGCTGAGTTTGACTGTCGTTTTCCCAAGGAGTATATGCTGATGGCACAATCTGAAGCGAGAGAGACGGCAACAACCGAGACCGTGCCCCTCCCTGTTGAAATGGCCGTACAGGAACGCCGTTTCAACCTGCGAAAACTGCTCGTTGTCATCGTCCTCTACCTCGCCGCCTTCTGGACACTCGTCCCTATGTACTGGGTCGCCATCTCCTCCATCAAATCTCTGCGCGACCTCGCCCACATCCCGCCCCGTTTTTTCCCAACCGACCCCCGCCTTGACGCCTGGGTGACCATCTTTGAACGTCGCATCCTCGAAAATGTCTATAACAGTCTCGTCGTTGCCACCTTGGCAACCATCATCTGTCTGGTCATTTCAGTCCCAGCCGCCTACGCCGCCACCAGGATGCGCCTGCCCTTCAAATTCGTCGCCATCGTCGTCGGCCTGATGGGTCTCGTCGCCCTCCTGCCCCCCATCGCCTCCGCCATCCCCCTCTTCCTCCTCGGCAGTGATCTTGGAATTATCGACGAAAAATATACGCTGATCATCCTCTATACTGTTCTCAACACCGCCTTCGCCGTCTGGGTCCTGCGCGGCACCTTTATGGATGTCCCCATGGACGTCGAGGAAGCCGCCCTCATGGACGGAGATACCCGTTTCGGCGCCGTGCGCCGCATCCTCCTGCCGCTGATCTTCCCCAGCCTCTTTTCCATCGCCATCCTGCTCTTTATCTTCAACTGGAACGAGTACATCATCGCCCTCTACTTCGTGAACTCCATGAAAACCATGACGCTTCCGATTGCGATCCAGGCGCAGATCCCACAGCACGAGCTTGACTGGGGCGTGGTCAGCGCCGCCGGCACCATCGCGGTTTTTCCCGTGCTGGTCGCAGCCTTTACCTTACAGAGATTCCTCGTGCGCGGGCTGACCTTCGGCGTCGCCAGCGGCCAGTAAGCCCTTACCAACGGCCTCCGTGTCACCGTAAAGCTCACGACGCCAGGCCGCCGGATTTGCGGCCGAGAGTTGGCTTCCGAGAGCCAAAGGAGAGTTGATTTTGGCGGAAGTAAGAATAGAAGGTCTGACAAAGTACTTCGGCGATACCTGCGCCGTCAATCAGCTCAATCTCGTCGTCAGGGACGGTGACCTGGTCGTCCTGCTCGGCCCCTCCGGCTGCGGCAAGACCACCACCATGCGCTGCGTTGCCGGGCTGGAGCGCCCCACCTACGGAGATATCTACATCGGCGAGACACGCGTCAACGACCTCGAACCGCGCGAACGCGATGTCGCCCTCGTCTTCCAGAGCTATGCCCTCTACCCCCACTTCACCGCCTTCGACAACATCGCCTATCCCCTGCGCTTGCGCAAGACGCCTAAGGATGAGATCGAGCGCCGCGTCCGCGATGTAGCCGAAATGCTGGGCATAACCCATACCCTTGAGCGGCCGCCCGGCCTCTGCTCCGGTGGCGAGCAGCAGCGCATCGCCCTCGGCCGGGCCATCGTCCGCGAGCCCGTCGTCTTCCTCATGGATGAGCCCCTCTCCAACATCGATGCCCTTCTCCGCGTCTACATGCGCGCCGAGATTAAACGCCTGCAGCATGAATTGGGCACCACCATGATCTACGTCACCCATGATCAGGTCGAGGGCATGACAATGGCCGACCAGATCGCGGTGATGAACGAAGGCACGCTGCAACAGCTGGGCACGCCCAGCGAAATCTACGACATGCCGGCTAACAACTTCGTCGCCCGTTTCGTCGGCTCCACACCCATGAACTTCATCCCCGGCGCCCTCCGGAAGGAGAACGGCAAAACCGTCCACAAGAGCGATCAGTTCGTCATCCCGGTCGACAACGAGATGGCCCACCGAGCCGCCGAACTCTGCCCCGGCGGCGTCTGTACCCTTGGCGTTCGCCCTGAAGAGATCCGCTTCACCATGGATGAAGACGGCGCCAATCAAGCCGGGGTTTTCCTGCTGGAACCGCTCGGTTCGGAGACGATTCTTGACATCGAGAAAGAGGGCCTCCTCCTCAAGGTCAAAGATGTAGCCGCAACCCAGGTGCGCGAGGGAGATGTCCTCAGCCTCTCCTTCAACCGCTTTCACCTCTTCGACGACGAGACCGGTGCAGCCATCCGTTGACCCATGGCGCCGATTCAGGCGCCTTTTCTGTAAGGCTGCGTAGCGCTTCACGCCTGCCTATCCCATACTCGGACCGTCTGCTGGTTCCCGAGCACCCACGGTAAACCCACCAAGTGAGGAACTATGTTTGAAGTGCAGATAGGCAGCGCCCCCATCAGCTGGGACGTCCTTTCCTTTGCCGGCAGCAAGACCAGCGGCCTCACCTTTGCCCAGATGCTGGACGGAATCGCAGCGGCCGGATACCAGGGCACGGAAATCAGCACCAACGGCTTTTTCCCCGCCGAACCGGAGACGTTGCGAGCCGAATTGGCGCAAAGAGACCTGAAGGCGGCCTCCTCCTATGTGGCCCTGCCCCTCGGGCAGGATGGAGGGCTCGACCCCTTACTTGAGCGCGTACAAAGCGTTGGCGCGCTGCTCGCCTATTTCGGCGTCTCGGAAATCATCATCGCCGGAGATACGACACCAAGGCGTCTTGAGGTCGCCGGCTCCGTCGCCGCCGACGGCAGCGACGGCTGGACCGACGAAGAATGGCAGCGCGCCGCCAAAACCCTGGAGGCCGTCGCAACCCTCTGCAAAGAACGCTTCAACCTCAAGACCGTCTTCCATCATCACACCGGCACCTATGTCGAGACCCCCGCCGAGGTTGCCCGCATCATGGAGATGACCGACCCCGCACTGGTCGGCCTCTGCCTCGACACCGGCCACTACCACTACGGCGGCGGCGACGTCGTCGAAGCAACCAGGCAGTACGCCGACCGCATCTGGTATCTCCACATCAAGGACGTCTGGCCGCAAAAACTGGAACAAGTGAGAAGAGAAAGGATCCACATGCGCCAGGCCTGGGCAATGGACATCTTCGCCGAGTTGGGTCGAGGCGCTGTCGACTTTCCCGCCTTCTTCGACGTGCTGCGCAAACAAGGCTATCAAGGGTGGATGATCGTCGAACAGGACTCGGTAGGCCGTTCGCAACGAGACCCAGGCTGGTCGCCGGTCGAAAGCGCCAAACAGAGCCGCGACTATATTCGCGACGTTCTCCAGGTCTGAGCCTGTCTCCTGCCCATTCACCGGCCACAACGCTTCTCGCAATCCAGTCAAGGAAATCTCAATGGCTAAGGTATCTGAGCAACTGAACCTCCTGCTCGAGGAAATGGCGACCTGGGAAGCACCGGAATACGTCATCGCCAGCCTGACCCACCTGGTGGACATCCATCCCGAACTGCTCGAACACTCCTTTACCTTCGAAGTGCTCGGCCGCGCCTACGGCCTGCAGGACAACAAACCCCTGGCCGCCGAAATCTTCGAATATGCCCTGAAACTGGATCCCACCCGCGCCCAGGCCAGCGCCTGGTACAACCAGGTGCGGGAATGTGAGGATGTCAACTACGACGAAGAAAGAGTGCCCGACTACCAGTTGCCCGACGCTCTGCGCCTACTCGATGGCAATACGGTGACCGATGCCGAAACCTGGCGCAATGTGCGCCGCCCGGAACTGTTGCGCCTTTTTGAGGAGCACGTCTACGGCAAAGCGCCCGGCCGCCCCGAGGCCATGACCTTCGAAGTCACCTCCGTCGACGAGAGCGCCCTCGACGGCCAGGCAACGCGCAAAGAGATCGCCGTCTACTTCACCGGCCGCCGCGACGGTCACAGGATGGACATTCTCGTCTACCAGCCCAACGACCAGACCAAACCCGTGCCCTCCTTCCTCGTCCCCAACTTTCAGGGCAACCATTCAATCCATAGCGATCCCGGCATAACTCTCTCACAGCAGTGGATGCGCAACCGCATCGACCGCGGCATACGCAACCACCGCGCCACCGAAGCCAGCCGTGGCACCGCTCTCTCCCGCTGGCCGGTCGAGCGCATTTTGGAACGCGGCTACGCGATCACAACAATCTACTATGGCGACCTCGACCCCGACTACGACGACGGCTTCCACAACGGCGTCCATCCCCTCTACTACAAAGCCGGTCAGACGCGACCCGCCGCCAACGAGTGGGGAGCCATCGGCGCCTGGGCCTGGGGCCTGAGCCGCGCCCTCGACTACCTCGAGACCGATGACGACATCGATCACACACGCGTCGCCGTCATGGGCCAGTCCCGCCTCGGCAAGACCGCGCTCTGGGCCGGCGCCCAGGACGAACGCTTCGCCCTTGTCATCCCCAACAACTCCGGCTGCGGTGGCACCGCCCTCTTCCGCCGCCGCTTCGGCGAAACCGCCCGCCATGCCAACGTCACCTATCCCCACTGGTTCTGCGAAAACTTCAAGCGCTACAACGACAGGGAAGACGAGCTCCCCGTCGACCAGCACATGCTCATCGCCCTCGTCGCCCCCCGCCCCGTCTACGTCGTCAGCGCCGACGCCGATCTCTGGGCCGACCCCCACGGCGAGTTCCAGGGCGCACTGCACGCCGACCCCGTCTACAAGCTCCTCGGTACCGACGGCATCGCCGTCACCGAGCTCCCGCCCGTCAACCAGCCCGTCAGAAGCACAATCGGCTACCACATCCGCACCGGCAAGCACGACGTGACCACCTACGACTGGGAACGCTACATGGACTTCGCCGACATCCACGTGCGCTAGGTTAGCTTGTATGCAGTCCGGCAAGAGTTGGGGCAATCAATCCGCAATGCGGCTGAGAGGGTGCGCGCATTGTGCCTGAATTCGTTTGACTCGCGTTTATCGGACGCGCAGTTTCAGGGTCGTTGACTTGCATTAAATCATGTTGAAGATGCAAAGAAGCGCTGACGTGCGTCAGCGCTTTGAGTTCGAACCGGGAGGCTATGCCCTATAGGCATCGGCTACCTTGCGCAAGGCCCTTTCTACGCCTAGTACATCCTCCTTCGTATAGAATTCGCTCCACGTGATCACGAGGTGCGCTGCCAATCCCCGTTCCGCGTTGGGGCACATGCCCTTGTAATACCTTTCGCGGTCGTCGTACACGGCTCGCGGAAACGCGTATTCGGGATGTTTCGGCGGTTCTGGGTTCAAAAAAGCAGGATGATCATAGAGGAGATAGTACCACTTGGGCATGCAAGCCACGCCCTCGGCCTTCAGGGCGCGAGCAAAAGTGTAAATGTCTGCAGTAAACGCGCCCTCATCCAACCTGACCGCGTAGAGCCAGTAGGCGTGCTTTGCCTCATCTATAATGTGCGGCGGGCTGAGTCCCGGAATGTCGTGAATCAACCGGTCGAGCATCTGACCGGTCTCTCTGCGCCGTGCCACGATGTCGTCCAGCTTGTTTAGCTGCACCATTCCCACCGCCGCCCCCAAAGGATTCATCCGGTAGTTGAGCCCCAGACCGACGTGGGTGCGGAAGAACATACCCTCCTTGGTGCCTTCTTCCTCTCCGCGCCCTACAGCGAACAGCGCAGCCCGCTCGGCGAACTCATCTGTATCTGTCATCACCATGCCGCCTGTAATCGTTGTCATATGTTTGCCGGTGATGAAGCTGAATACGCCAATATCTCCAATTGTTCCCACTCTCCTCCCCTTGTATTCAGCGAAATGCGCCTGCGCGCAGTCCTCAATGATCGGAATGTCGTGGCGCCGGCCAATGTCCATCAGTTCGTCCATCTTCGCTGGCTGACCGTAAAGATGGACTGCTACGATTGCCTTCGTCCTGTCAGTTATCTTTGCCTCGACGTCGGCGGGATCGATGTTGAACGTATGCAAATCTACGTCGGCAAAGATCGGAATGGCGTTCTGGGCGAGGATTCCTTTCACCGAACCCACGTCGCTGATGGCCGGGAGGATTACCTCATCGCCGGGTTCGACACCGGCGGCGACAACGCCGACGTGGACCGCAGCGGTTCCTGAATCTACAGCAACCCCGTGGCGCACGCCATGCGCTCGTGTGAAAGCCTCGCAAAACGCGTCAATTGGATCGCCTCTTATCCCGTCGCGGATCAAGGCAGCCACTGCCTCCGCCTCTTCCGCGCCGACTTTGCGCACGCCCAGATTCTGACCGATGGGCTCCGAAAAAACGGGAGTCCCTCCCTCAACTGCCAGCTCTGCCGTTTGTCCCTTCATCTTCTCTTCCCCCTGGATTTTCGCACATTACCCGGACAGGACTACCGCCCTCCAAATCCTGTCATGTGGATGCCGCGAATGAAATATCTTTGCATTGAGAAAAACAGCGCCAGTATCGGTGCAAGCATCAGAATGGATGCAGCCATCAGCTGGTTCCAATCGGTGCCTGTTCGACTCATGAAAAAGCGCAAACCCAGCGCCAGCGTGCGCAGATCAACCGAATTCGTGTATATCAGAGGCCCCAGAAAGTCATTCCAATGACTGAGGACGGAAAAGATCGTCACAGCCCCCAAAACCGGTCCCGATATCGGCAAAACGACCTGCCAGTAGATGCGCACGTAAGTGGCCCCGTCCATCAACGCCGCTTCATCCAGCTCCAGGGGAATCGTCCTGAAGTACTGTCGAATAAGAAATACATAGAACGCATTGACGCCGAACCAGAAGGGCACAATCAGCGGCAACAGGGTATCTATCCACCCCAGTATTCTGAATAAGATGAAGGATGGGATCAACCGGACAACATCGGGGAGCATCAGCGTAGAAAGAAGAATAATGAACCAGAAGTCACGGCCCCGAAAGCGGATTCGGGCGAAGCCAAACGCCACAAATGAGCTCGTCAGTACTGTCCCCAATGTAGCCGTAAGCGTGATGACAACACTATTACGAGTATAGAGAAAAAATGGATGTCCTGGGCGCGTGACGGCATCGATGTAGTTACTCCATACGACCGGCCGCGGAATCAGATTCGGCGGGAAAATGAACTCGGTGCCGGGCATCTTGAGAGAGGTGGAAAGCATCCATCCAAGAGGTATGAAGCAAATTACCCCGCCAAAGATCAACAGAGCATAGCGTACTGTATTGGACGCAAGAGCGGATGAGAAAGGTCTCATTCCACCTCGTAGAACACCCATATCCGCGCCATCCTGAACTGAACGAGCGTAAAGACCAAGATGATGAAAAACAATACCCACGCCAGTAGGGAGGCATAGCCCATCCGCAGGTTCTCGAACGCATGTCGATACACAAAGAGCACGTAGAAAAGCGTTGTGTGAACCGGGCCGCCCTGCGTGGCGATGTAAGCAGCCGTGAAAATCTGGAAGGAGCTGATGATACCCACCACCAGGTTGAAGAAAATGAGCGGCGTAATCATCGGCACCGTGACGTGTCTGAATTGCGCAATCCTGCCGGCCCCATCTATCGCGGCCGCATCGTAAAGCGACTGCGGCACGCCCTGCAGCCCGGCCAGAAACACAACCATCATCGTTCCCACCCGCCACAGCTCCATGATGATCAGGGAAGGCTTGGACAGCTCAGGATCCCAGAGCCACGCCTGACCCGGAATCCCAAAAAACGACAAGATGTAGTTGGCCAGACCATAGTCGGGATTGAATATATACATCCAGAGGAACACACTGGCCACACCGGGGATGATGGTAGGCAGATAATATAGAGTTCGAAAGAGATTCACGCCATGCACGCGCATGTTGAGCAACAGCGCAAGCATCAGCGCCCATACAACCTGCGCCGGCACGCCCAAAAAGGTGAAGTAGGCTGTATTCCACAGGGAAATCGTAAAGAACCTGTCACCCAGCATCCTGTCGAGGTTGTCCAGCCCGTTAAAGGTGGGAGGCGATAGGACGGGATAGCGCGTAAAGGCGAGATAGACTAAGCCCACCATCGGACCGGCGGTAAAGACGATGAAGCCGACCAGCCACGGCGCAATGAACATGTACCCGAGAACGTCGCGCCGCAACTGCGTACGTGTTCCCAACATGGACCGTACCTTTTCCATGTCAGATTAAGTGCTCCTGTTTTCGATTATCTCGCATCTGAATGTTGACAGGTAGAGGGCGGAGTGACATCAGACGAGCGCACTGCCATTTCGCTGACGCCACTCCTGTTTCAACCCTGGTACCTGCGACAATATCCCTTCCGGGACGGTTTTCCAGCTTGGCCGCTGGCCAGGGCCGGAGTCGCAAGCACTAGAAATCTCCGTACTCTTCTCGATACTCCGCAATCAGTTGGTCGACGTCCGGCTTCACCTCATCCATCGCCTCCTGCGCCGTCTTCCGGTCCAGAAGGATTTCATCCCAGGCGCCTTGGATGAGCGCGTCCATCTCGCGGATGCCGGGGATGTGAAGGATGACGCGGGTGACCTGTGCAGCTGCAATATCGATCACCTCAGGTGTCTCCCAGTCCTTCAAACCCTGCTTCAACCACAGGTCGGACTCTGCCACCTCCGGTGAAGTGGGGTCGCCATAGTGGGCAATAATAAGCAGTTCGTGCCCTCTATTGGTGTTGAATGCGACGTACTCCCACGCCTCGTCGGGATGCTCGCTGCCGGTATAGATGCCCGGCCCCTCGGGGGGATTACGGGTAATCGTCGGTCCATTTGGCATCTCAGGCAGCGGCACCTGGCCCAAGACGAGATCCTCACGCAAATAGGGAAGAATCTCCCGGTGGTAGAAACCCATCGCCACCCGCTCAGTGTTCATCATTTCGGCGCCGCCGCGGAACTCCTCCGCTTCTGCCGGAGTCGGCGTGAAGCCCATCTTTGTCGTATCGGCCATCCAGTTCCACGCCTCGATCGCCTCGGCCTCGTTGATTACGGTCGCCGTATTGTCCTCATTCCATACGTCGCCGCCAAAGCCCCAGATCCACAGATTTTCAAGTCGGATCGTTCGGGACATGGGTGTGCGTCCCCACTGCTTTTCGGCTCCCTCGCCCGTAGACAGCGCGCCGGCGTACTCCCGTTCCCATTTTTCCAGCGTCCATCCGCCTTCCTGATAGACCTCCCACGGATCCTGGAGACCAGCTTCCTCCATCAGCCTGGGGTTATACATGACAAACATGGGATGCGCGCCGTCGGCGATGGCATATACTTGCCCCTGCCAGGAGAGGTTCTCCACCAGGCCGGGGTAGAAGTTGTCCACGTTAACTCGAGGGTCCGCTTCGATATAGTCGTTCAAGGGGACCAATACGCCGCGCACAGCATAGGTTGCCCGCTGCATTGGATGGTTAAAGGTAAGATCAAAGGGCGCCTCACCGCCTGCCAGCGCAACATAGACCTTCTGAATCGCTTCACCATACGGCAACGGTACCATCTCAATCGAGATATTCGTTTGCGACTCGTTGAACTCCTCCCCAGCCTGAGTCATCGTCGCTTCGGGGTACGAGTTGTCGTACCAGTACACCAGCTCCACCATCTCAGCGGCTGGCGCGCCTTCCCCCTCGCCCGTCGTGTCCGTCGCCGGAGCGGCCGGCACACAGGCCACTGCCGCAGCACCCGCGACCGTGGCCGCAGATAGACGCAAGAAACCTCGGCGGCTGATCTGTCTTTTCTGACGCATGTTTCCTCCTTTACTGTCTCTGACTGGTAGCAAACGTAGGGATGCCCAACTTCCTCACGTACATCGTCGAAGACATTTTCCTCTGCCTCACCTCCTTATTGGCTCAACATGCACCTGGCCGCGATTGCGGTCCGCAACCGTCCGCACTATGTCCGCGATGAGTTCGCAATGCTCCGGACGATATTTCTCGCCAATGGAGGCCCAGCGAATAAAGTTCTCAAGGTACACCTTCGCATTGGGGCAGGTGTCAGCATTGTAAACATAAGTGCGAGAGGCCGGCGGCATGGAGAACTGATGCGTTTTGCTCTCCGCTCGCTTCTGCAAGAAGGCAAGGGCCTCAGGCATCAGATAGTACTTGGCAGTTCCCGCCCCAGGGATACCACCGTCTGCCAACTGTTGAGAGAACTCTTCCGCCGTACAACGGAAATGCTGCGGGTCCATGTGAAAGCCGACCATCCAGCACGAAAACAGACTCACATGATCCGGTATGGGCAGCGGGGTGATGCCGGGTATCTCTTCCAAAAGAGGCCACAAAATCCGTGCGATTCGGTCCCGATGCGCAGCTTGCTCACCGATGACCTCAAGCTGGCCCAGACAGATCGCAGCCGTACACTCCGGCATGCGATACGAGTAACCCATTTCATGGTGGTAGCGTCCGAACCCGGGAATCCACTCGGCCCCGCGATCATGCGCCAGGAAGCGCATTCGTGACGCCAGCTCATCACTGTTCGTTACGACACAACCCCCAATGTCCGAACCCATCGTCTTTTCCGGATCGAACGAAAACGCCGCCGCGTCTGCCAGCGTGCCCACCAGCCTCCCCTTGTATTCACTGAACGCTGCCTGACAAGCGTCCTCATAAACAAAGAGATTGTGCTTCTGTGCCAACTCGTTGATCGGATCCATATCGCAAACCAGCCCCGTCTTGTGGACGACCAGGATCGCCCGCGTCCGGTCCGTAATACACTCTTCAATCGTCTCCGCGCATACATTTACCGTGCCGGACTCGGTATCGGCGAAAACGGGTATGTAACCCTCAACGCAAAGGCCTTGAACTGTTCCAAAGTCTGTGACGGGACTGACTATGACTTCGTCTCCCGGTTCGAAGCGAAGCGCAGAAGCCAGAGTCGCAAGCGCCGAAGTGCAGCCTGGCGTCGTGACACAGTGTTTCACGCCCAGCCTCTCCGCAAACGCCTTCTCAAAGCGCTCAGCCATATTGACCTTCAGTCCCCCCGAAATGACCTCCTCAACATATTTGAGACAATTCGGACCGACGATCCGCGGAAACATGGTTGGCAAACCGCTCTGCGCCTCTTCGGCACGCCCCTCTCCAAGATGGCCATCCCCAACTTCCAACAGCTCTTTCAATCGCTCTGCCATTTGGTCGATCCCTCACTTCTCTTTCTGGAACTGAATTCTCATCCGACTTACGGTACAGATGATGACGCCGTCGGTCACTTCTCCATCCAGTCTATTTGATCTGGGAGTAAGGCTAAGCGAATGTCTTCATGGATGCCGCCAAGTTCAGAAATTCAAGATTTTTCGTCACGGCAGACAAATGCCGGTCAATTGGCGCAAACCATCGCATCGGCATACGAAAGTATTTGAATAATATTATATACATGGAAGCGATGTCAACCCGGTTTTGAGGTGAGTCGTGCCTCTGCACAACCACTCCTTACCACTAACCACTGGCTCCCGGCCCTTAACCCCTGCATTTCCGGGCGGTCGGCCGCAAGCGGCCTCCCTTGTGCGGGGGCTCCGCCCCCCCAACGCCCCCGCCAAAAAAAAGCCACGGCGACCGTGTGCCGGTATTCGTGACTGGTGCCCAATCGAGCGAGTTTCTTCCAGCCAGGTCCCTCCAGTCCCATCAAATCCCCGTAGGTGCCGGCCTTGTGCTAGCCCTGCACCTCAAGTCAACCGACCGCCCGGAAAGGCCAGTCTTGGCGGCTGCCCTCCGTCTCTCCAAGATCAGGTATGAGAATCCAGCCACCGCTGGCTTGGGTTCCCCGCCAGACTGTTCCTACCCCAATTCTGGGATGTACCCCATCTCCTCTACGCGTTCGCCCGCCCGTCCACAGATCGGGTATAATCAGCTATCGCAGCCGGTCCTGCGCACCGGCGCAGGCCGGCAAGACCGCAATCCAAAGCGAGCCATCCCCAATGAAAGCAGTTGCCAAATACGGTTACGGCGATAAGGAAGTCGAAATACGCGACGTCCCCGAACCCCAAATGGGACCGGGCCAGGTCATGGTCGAGGTCAAAGCCACCGGCGTTTGTGGCTCCGACGTCCACATGTGGCGCAACATGCAGTCGTGGGAGATCACCCTCCCGCTCGTCCTCGGCCACGAATTCGCCGGCGTAATCGTCGATGTCGGTGACGAAGTCTCCGGTTGGGAAATGGGCGACAGAGTAGCCGTCGAGACCGCCGCCGAAGTCTGCGACGCCTGCGTCTACTGCCTCAGCGGCGACTACAACCTCTGTCCCAGCCGCCTCGGCTACGGAGCCCTCGCCGACGGCTCCATGACCCGCTACGTCGCCGCCCGCCCCCAGATCCTCCATCGCATACCCGACAACGTCCCCGACGAGCACGCCGCCCTCACCGAACCCATCTGCGTCGCCTACAACGCCCTCGTCGAAAAGACCGCCATGAAACCCGGTGACCTCGTCGTCATCCAGGGCCCCGGCCCCATCGGCATCATGGCCCTCCAGATCGCCCGCATCCGCGGCGCCGGCACCCTCGTCGTCCTCGGCACCGACGCCGACGCCAGGCGCATGGAAGTGGCCGCCGAGCTCGGCGCCGACTACACGCTTAACATCCAGCGCGAAGATCCCATGGCCCTCATCGAATCACTGGGCGACGGCTTCGGCGCCGACCTGGTCATCGACGCCACCGGCGTCAGCAAAGCACTGCAACAGTCCCTGGAGCTGGTACGCCCCAACGGCCGCATCACCAAGATCGGCTGGGGCCCGCAACCCCTCGACTTCAGCCTCGACCCGCTGGTCGGCAAAGCCGTAACCCTCCAGGGCACCTTCAGCCACCTCTACCCAACCTGGGAGCGCGTCCTGACACTGCTCTCCACCGGGCAGGTGAACCTGGCCCCCGTCATCGGCGGCATCTACCCCCTCGAAGACTGGGAAGAGGCCTTCGAAAGCATGGAGCACGGCGAAAACGTGAAATCCGTCCTCCGTCTGGACGCCTGACGCGAGATCGAATAAACCTGCTCGCGATTGAAGCGAAGCAAACCATGGCCCGCCCGACGAAGAAACCCGCAGAAGCGCCCGAACTGACCTGGGAGATCGCCCGACTCTTCCCTGCCCAGGGCCACTGGAGCGAGGAAGAATACCTGGCGCTGGATACCAATCATCTGATCGAACTCTCCCACGGTCAGTTGGAAGTCCTGCCAACGCCAACCCAGTCGCATCAGCTACTGATTATTGCCCTGTTTGAACTCCTGCGTAACTTTGTTCGTGAAGGACAACTTGGTACTGTTCTGCTGGCTCCCATGCGCGTCCAACTCTGGCCGGGTAAATTCAGAGAGCCCGATATCCTGTTCATGCGCACCGAGAATGATGACCGTCGCTCTGATAAGTTCTGGCAGGGCGCCGATCTCGTCATGGAAATCGTCAGCCCCAATGACCCCGAACGCGACAAAGTAACCAAACGCCGCGAATACGCGCAGGCCGGCATCCCCGAATACTGGATCGTCGATCCCGCCGGTGCCTCCATCTCCGTCCTCACCTTACAGGGAAAGGAATACGCGCTTCACGGCGAGTTCGTCTCAGGCGAGACCGCGACCTCCGTACTGCTGGATCGATTCACGGTGGAAGTGGCCGCCGTGTTCTCAGAAGTAGATTGAAAGAAAGAAGGCAATGGTCCTGTCCACGGCAACACCGGACAAAACAGCCGAACTGACTTGGGCGATCGCCCAGCTCTTTCCCGCCCAGGGCCAATGGAGCGAAGAAGAGTACCTGGCGCTCGATACCAACCACCTCACCGAGTTTTCCCACGGGCGGATGGAGGTTCTCCCCTTGCCTACCTTCTCGCACCAAAGACTCGTTGCACTCCTCTACCGCTTGCTCTCGGGATTTGTCGAAGAGCGCGGCCTGGGTGTCGTCATGTTTGCCCCCCTGCGAATTCAACTCGGGCAAGGGAAGTTCAGAGAGCCGGATCTCGTCTTCATGGCCGCCGAACACGCAGACAGACTGGGTGAACAGTTCTGGCAGGGCGCCGATCTCGTCATGGAAATCGTCAGCCCCAATGACCCCGAACGCGACAAAGTAACCAAACGCCGCGAATACGCGCAGGCCGGGATCCCTGAATACTGGATCGTCGATCCCACCGAAGCCTCCATCACCGTACTAACTCTACAGGGACGGAAATACGCGCTTCACGGCGAGTTCGTCGCCGGCGAGACGGCACTGTCTGTACTTCTGGAAGGATTCAAGGTCGACGTTGGTGACCTGTTCTCCGAAGCAAGCACATAGAGCGCCACTGAGCTTCTGACACCACCGATTTTCATCTCCCGCGGAGAGTACCTTTGTCAAAAAAAGAACCGATCATTCAGGTCTCATTGGACGTTACCTCCATCGACGAAGCCCTCGACATGGCCGGCGCAGCCGCACGCGCCGGCGTCGACTGGCTGGAAGCCGGCACGCCCCTGATCCTCGCCGAAGGCCTCCACAGCGTCCGCGCCATGCGCGAGGCCTTTCCCGATCATCCCATCGTCGCCGACCTCAAAACCATGGACGGAGCCGGACTCGAAGCCGAAATGATGTTCCAGGCCGGCGCCGACTACGTCGTCGTCATGGGCGTGGCCCACGATGCCAGCATCATCGAACAGGTCAAAATGGCGCAGCGCCTCGGCGGCAAAGTCATGTGCGACGTCATGCTCTGCGCCGACAAACCCGGCCGCGCCAGAGAAGCCCAGGACATGGGCGTCGACGTAATCATCGTCCACACAGGCTTCGATGAACGCAACATGATCCCCGGCCTCAGCCCCCTCGATGACCTGCCCCCCATCCTCGAAGCCGTTGACATCCCCGTGCAGGCCGTCGGCGGACTGTCCGTCGAACAGGCCATCGAAACCCTCGACATGGGCGCCGAAATCGTCGTCTTCGGCGCGCCGCTCGTGATCGCCTCCGACGCCTTCACCGCCGCCACCGACGACTTTGAAGGCCTGCTTCGAGAGATAGTAACCAAGGTCAAAGGATAAACCCATCTGCAGCCGCCTCCGACCGGGAACGGCCTCAACCAGAATAGCTTGCTTAAGTCCGCATTGCCTGTAGGAAGGGAGAAGAACTATGAATCTGCTTCAAGACATCCAGGACATCCGGTTCCCCGCCAATCTGCCCGACTCACTCCTGGCCGTCCACCAGACCTTCGACACGCCCCAGGTCGATGACATCCACGCCGCCGTCGGCAAAGCCCTGAAAGAAAGCGGCATCATGACGCCCATGCAGCCCGGCGACTCCGTCGCCGTCGGCGCCGGCAGCCGCGGCATCGCCAACCTCGCCAGCATCGTGCGCGCCGCCGTCGATCACCTCAAGGCAGCCGGCATGAGGCCCTACGTCGTCCCCGCCATGGGCAGCCACGGCGGCGCAACCGTCGAAGGGCAGAAAGAGATCCTCGCCGGCATGGGCGTCACCGAGGACGCCATAGGCGCCGAGATCAGGGCAACCATGGAAGTCGCCGAGATCGGCCGTATCCCGGACGGACCGGCGGTCTGCCAGGGCAAAGACTCCATCGACGCCGACCACGCCATCCTCGTCAGCCGCATCAAGCCGCACACAGACTTCCGCAGCCACCTTGAAAGCGGCCCCTCCAAGATGTGCGTCATCGGCTGGGGCAAACAGCACGGCGCATCCATGATGCACAGCGGCGGCGGCAGGAATTTCCAGATGTATCTGGAGCCCGCCGCACGCGTCTATGAGACCAACACCAATTTCCGCGGCGCTATCTGCCCCGTCGAAAATGCCTTTGAGGACACCGCTCTCATCGCCGGTCTCACCGCCGCCGAGGTCGGCACCAAAGTAGAGGCTGATCTGCTGGTCAGGGCCAAGGACTACCTCGCCCAGATCCCTTTTGAAGCCGTCGATATACTCGTCGTACGCGACCTCGGCAAAAACATCTCCGGCACAGGCATGGACACCAACGTCATCAGCCGCCTCAGCATCCCCCGCCAGCCCGAAAACTTCGGCAAAGTCGACGTCGCCATCATCACCGTCCTCGACCTGACTGAAGAAACCCACGGCAACGTCTCCGGCCTCGGCCTCGCCAACGTGACCACCGAGCGCGTCTTCCGCAAAATCGACTGGCAGGCCACCTACATGAACGCCGTAACATCCGGCATCTTCAGCGCCACCCGCTCTCACCTGCCCCTGACCTTCGCCGACGACGAACGCGCCCTCGAGGTCGCCCTCCGCATCTGCGCCGAACCCCAGGACGCCGCCAAAATGGTCTTCATCCGTGATACCCTGACCTTGGAGGACTTCTACGTCAGCCCCAGCCTGCGCGCCGAAGTTGAGAGCCATCCCCGTCTCACCATCACTGGCGAAACCCCGCTGTCCTTCGCAGACGGCGTCATGCAGACGCCATGGCAAATGGAGCCGGTCCTGGAGTACGCCTGATCCGCTTGAAAGAAAACTCGCCCAATGCTGACAGCCCCAAAGTCAGCACTGGGCGGTGCCCGATAGTCTCAACCGCCAACCGCAGTGCCCGATCCGAACATCACCGCACGCCCATCACATGACGCCCAGTCCAGCAACACCGACGCGCACCTCCCGCTTGGCCCTCCTTCTTGGCGACCCCTGCGGCATAGGGCCGGAAATCGTCGCCCGCGTCTTGGCGGAAGAACCGGAACCGGACAGAACCACCCCCGGTTACGATGGTGTAAACATCATCGTCATCGGCGAACCCTGGATCCTGGACTGGGGCGCCCAATGCGCCGGTCTCTCGCTCGAACTGCCCCATTACAATTCACCAGAGGATCTGCCCCCTTCGCCCCCCGGCCCCGTACTCCTGACCGGCCCAGCCTTCCCGCAGGCAGAACACACGCCCGGCCGCGTGAGCCCCGCCGCCGGACGCTACGTCCTGCAAACGCTCGACTACGCCGCCGACCTCGCCCGCGCCGGCCTCGTCGACGGCATCACCTACGCCTCACTCAACAAAAAGGCCATGCACGCCGCCGGCAGCCGCCACGAGGACGAGCTGCGCTACTTCGCCGAACGCCTCGGCGACAGCGGCTACGTCGGCGAAGTCAACACCATGGACGGACTCTGGACCTCGCGCGTAACCTCCCACATCCCCCTGCGCGCCGTCTATGAACACATAGCCGTCGACGCAATCCTTCCCGCCATCCGCCTCATCCACAACACCATCCGCCGTAGCGGGCTGCCGGCCCCCCGCCTCGCCGTGGCCGGTCTCAACCCCCATGCCGGCGAAGGCGGCCTCTTCGGCAGCGAAGAGATCGACGTCATCCGCCCCGCCGTCGAAGCCGCCCAGGAAGAGGACATCGCCGCCTCCGGCCCCTACCCGCCCGACACCGTCTTCCTGCGCGCCAGCCGCGGCGAGTTCGACGGCGTCGTCACCATGTACCACGATCAGGGCCAGATCGCCATGAAGCTGCTCGGCTTCGAACGCGGCGTCACCGTCCACGGCGGTCTCTCCACGCCCATCACAACCCCGGCCCACGGCACCGCCTTCGACATCGTCGGCAGAGGCGTAGCCAGTCCTCAGGCTCTCAAACAGGCGCTGAAGCTGTGCGCGCAAATGCTCACCCCAGGCGCCTCTAATCCGCCTGTGCAGAGGTCAATATGACAAAAACGGAGCTTGCCCTACACGGCGGCCAACCGGTCCGCACCCAACCCTGGCCCAGCTGGCCCCAGTGGGATGAGACCGAGCGCGCTGGCCTCCTGGCTGTACTTGAAAGAGGGGAATGGGGCGGCTACGACACAGCCGTGACCGAATTCGAATCCGCCTTCGCCGCCCAATTCTGCGTCACCACCGTCAACGGAACGACCACCCTCGAGACCGCCCTGCGCGCCCTGAACATCGGCCCCGGCGATGAAGTGGTCGTGCCGCCCTACACATTCATCGCCACCGCCGCCTCGGTTCGCACCGTCGGCGCCACCCCTGTCTTCGCCGACGTTGACCTTGAGACCTGGAATCTCTCAACCCCTGCCGTCGAAGCCGCCGTCAGCGACCGCACCAAGGCCGTAATCCCGGTCCACTTCGGCGGCCTGCCCGTCGATTTCGACAGCCTGCTGCCACTCGCGCAAAGGCACAATCTTTTCGTCATCGAAGACGCCGCCCACGCCCATGGCAGCGGCTGGAACGGCCAGCCCGTCGGCGCACTCGGCGTCGCCGGTTCATTCAGCTTCCAGGCCAGCAAAAACCTCACCGCCGGCGAAGGCGGCGCCCTCCTGACCAACGATCCCCAGCTGGCAGAGCGCATGTGGAGTATCGCCAACTGCGGCCGCAGCCCGGACGGCCACGGCTACGAACATCCCAACCTCGGCACCAACCTGCGCCTCAGCGGCTGGCAGGCCGCTGTCCTCTCCGCCGGCCTCACCCGTCTCGACGACCAGCTCCAACGCCGCATGAGCAACGCCCGCCGCCTGCGCGGCTTCCTCGACGAAATCGACGGCCTCGCGCCCCAGCGCTGGGACCCCCGCGTAGACGCCCACGCCCATCACATCTTCCTCATGCGCTACGACGCCGATTCCTTCGCCGGACTGCCCCGCCGCGCCTTCATCTCCGCCCTGCGCGCCGAAAACATTCCCGTCGGCCCGCTCTATCCCTACCCCCTCTACCACCAGCCCCCGCTCGTCGAACCCTACAGCCGCATCACGCCCTGCCCCAACAGCGAGCTCCTCTGCCGGCAGACCGTCTCCATCAGCCAAAACATCCTCCTGGCCGAGCCGCACGAAATGGACGACATCCTTCAAGCCATCCTCAAAGTCCGCCAAAACATCGCCGCCCTCCACTAACAACTGTCCTCTGACCACTAACCTCCACCAATCACCCTGTCCAACAACGCAACTAGCGTCTCCTCTTCCCCGAAATGCCCTGGCTTCAACACAACAAGCATTCGGCGCCCGTCGATAACAGTGCTGCATAGCGGCATCCCCGGCAGCAACTCCTCCTCAACCGTGAGTCGCGCCGCGCCCAGGCTCCTGAGGATTGGCATAGCCGTATCTCCGCCCACCAGAAGCAACAGATCGACCGGCCGCCGCGCCAGCGCCGCCGAACTGACATGCCCCAGATGGTCCGCCCGCTGTCGCGCCGCACCGCCTTCCAGAACAGTGCCGGGTTGGGGCCGGGGCTGCTGTAATAGCCAGATCGGCTGATCCGGATCGAGGGCGGCTGTCGCCGTCGCATCGGTCTCCGGAGCAACGATCAGCTGGCTGACCGCCCAATGAGGAGCGTCGCGCCCAGAGCGCAGCAGGAAGGCGATCTGCCGGTGGGCAGCGTCGCTGCCACTGCCCACCACCGCAAGGACCGACCGCCCCGCAGGGCGCGGACGCCCCGTGGGCAAGGCAGGAAACCCGTTCTCTGCGCCGGCTCGTCGAGCGAGCGCACCCACAAGTCCTGCGCTCCCGCACAGCAGTGCCCCCGGCACGCCCTCCTGCTGCGCCCCTACCACACTGTCCAGGTCCTCGTCAGTCAGCGCATCGACCGCAATCACCATTCGTCCTTCTGCCGGGCTAACGTCCCGCTCCTCTACGATTCGTTTCATCATCGCCGCCAACCCTCCGCCGCGCACCTGCTCCAAAGAGAGCGCCGCCACATCGTGACAGCTCTGCTCACGCAGGAGTGACGGCAGATGGACGGTTTCAGGTTCGAGATCGGGGGCCGTGAGAAATCCGCTGCGCAAGACCCGTCGCTGAGCCGGAAAGGCCGGACAGACCACCGCCGCCGGCGCGTCCACCAGGTCCAGCAGCGCATCCACCTCGCTGCCGATGTTGCCTCGCAGCGTCGAGTCAATCTTCTTGTACCACAGCCCCTCCAGGTCGGGCAGAGACGCGGCTGTGTTTCGCGTCTCCTTCGCAGCCGCTTCGGCCGCCAGATGACGGGAGTCCGATGTAAAGGCCAGTGCCCCCGGTGGCAAGGGCGGTTCCGGTATATCCAAAAAGATCGTTGCCTGCAGCCCGAACCTCCGGCAGCGGGCCGCGCTGTCCGCCGCGCCGGTCAGGTCGTCCGCAAGAATTTTCAGGTATCTCATCAAAAAAGATCCTGCTATACTTATCGCATAACAGCATTCACGTAGTTGAACGGCACCCGTGCTTTCAAGCATAAACTCCCATCGCCGGGTGCGCAAGCAACCCCCGGCCACCAGAATATGACGCAAATCAATCTCTTCGAGCAGGACACGCCGCTGCAATTCGAGCGGATTCTCATCTATCCCTACCCCGATCTGCGCCGCCTATGGGTGCGCATCTGGCTTCCCGCCCGCCTGGAAGATGATGCCCCCAATGTCGAGCTCATCGTCTACAACCCCGATGGCACCGAAAACAACAGCCTCGTCCTCCTGGCCCAGACCGATACCCGCCTCAACAACACCCTGCACCTCAAAGACCCTGTCACCCCCGACGAAACCTACCGCGTGGAAGCAATGCTCTCTGTCGGACTGAGCAAGGACGCCCAGATCGTCGACCGTCAGACCTTCGACCTGACCTTGACCTTCCGCGACCCCGATGCCGGCGAACCGGGGTACGGGTTCAACTGCAGCCCTTAACCGCTTGAATTTATCGCTTGGCGCACACCCGCAATCGCGACGTATACTGAAGGACTCTCACGGTCGCTAAAAGACGCAGCAGGGCCAATGGCCAAATGAACTCACTGACCGCCATCTCCCGTTACCATGACCTCCTCTCCCGGCCCGGCCTCGCCGGCGACAGCTGGGACCTGCTCACCGCGCGCATGGCCGAGCGCAACATGGTCTTCGGCGACCGTCCACTCTGCACCGTACTGCGCCCCCTGTTCTATTCGCCGCAGGAATGGGGCTATCTGGTTGATCGCACCGAACTGGTTCTCCGCCTCTTCGACCGCCTGGCACGCCTCATGCTTGACGACGCCGGGCTGCGCGCGCAGATCCACGCCACACCCGAAGAAGAGTATCTTCTTCTTCTCGATCACGGCTACCGCACCACCATCCCCACCGCCCGCCTTGACAGTTTTTTTGCCCGCAACCAGGACGGCAGCCGCAGCCTCGGTTTCGTCGAGTTCAACGGCGAAAGCCCGGCCTCTATGGCCTACTCGGGCGTTCTCAGCGAGCTGTTTCACGAGATGCCGGTCATGCAGGCATTTGGCCGGCACTACGCAGTGCACTCCCTGCTTAGCCGAAAACCGGCTCTCGACGAGTTCCTGCGCGTCTACTATGAATGGCGCCGCGACCGCAGCAAACTGCCCGACATCGCCATCGTCGACTGGCGCGGCGTCCCCACCGCCAGCGAATTCGACCTCTTCGTCGAATACTTCGCCGAACACGGTATCACCGCGGTCATCTGCGACCCTGAAGAGATGGAGTTCAGGAACGGCCGGCTCTATGCCGCCGGCGCACCCGTTGACTTCGTCTACAAGCGCGTCCTGATCAGCGAGCTACTCCAGCGCTACGGCCTCAACCATCCCATCGTCGACGCCCTGAAAGCAAGCGCGATCTGCCTTGTTAACCCGTTCACCTGCAAGCTGCTCCACAAAAAAGCCAGCCTCGCCGTCGCCAGCGATGAGCGCAATGCCCACCTTCTCACCGCAGAAGAGCAGCAAGCGGTGCAGCAACACATCCCCTGGACCCGCACCGTGGAGGAACGCTCCACTCTCGACCCGGCCGGCAATCCAATCGACCTCCTGCCATGGGCAAGCGCCAACAGCGAAAGGCTGGTTCTCAAACCAAACGACGAGTACGGCGGCAAAGGCGTCATTATTGGCTGGGAGACGGAGCAGGATGAATGGGACGAGGCTTTGGCTGCCGCAGTAAGCGAACCGACGGTCGTCCAGGAGCGGGTACAGATCGCCTACGAGGAGTTCCCTGCAATGACGGCAAGTGGCGGCGTCGAGATCGATAGTCGTCTGGTGGACTCGGACCCGTTTCTGTTCCGCGGTGAGCGCGTCCACGGCTGCCTCTGCCGCCTGAGCAGCCAGACACTCCTCAACGTAACCGCCGGCGGCGGCTCCATTGTCCCGGTATTCATGGTCGAAGAAAGGGACGCATAGCAGGCCCCGTCAGAAGAGAGGAAACTATGGCCGAATACAGCCAACCTTCCTTTAGCATCAGCATTGAAGAGGAGTATCAGTTCATCGATCCGGACAGCAGGGATCTGCGCGGCTTTGCTACCGCCCAGGGCCTCACCCTTCTGGACGCCCACGGGCAGGGAAAAGAGAGTGGTGAACAGACCGTGCCCCGCACAGGCGGCCCGTCCGGCACCCCTGCTCCGGTCGCAGGTAC
Organism: Caldilineaceae bacterium; assembly: GCA_022821585.1. Lineage (GTDB taxonomy): Bacteria > Chloroflexota > Anaerolineae > Caldilineales > Caldilineaceae > Bin5. Next base: position 2,577 of record JAJEDI010000032.1, on the reverse strand, counting down.
TCCCATCTGCCGTGATGTCAAACAAGCTCGTCAGGAGCTCCTGCGAATCCGACGTGAAATGAGAAAACTGGCCGCCTCCCACGGCCTCAAAATAATGGCGGCCGGCGCCCACCCCTTCAGTTACTGGGAAAGGGAACAGGAGGAGTCGCCCCGCTATCGCGCCCTCATCGAGGACACGCAGTTCATCGCCCGCCGTCTGCTCGCCTTCGGCATGTACGTCCACGTCGGTATCGACGACAGGAATCTGGCCATCGACGTCATGAACGCAATGCGCTACCTGCTCCCCCACATCCTCTGCCTTGCCAACGCCTCGCCCTTCTGGCAGGGACTCGATACCGGGCTGGCCAGCTACCGCTCCGTCCTCCTCGACGCCCTCCCCCGCACCGGCATCCCCAATGCCTTCCGCAGCCTCAGCGACTATCTCGGCTACGTCGATACCCTCCTGCGTACCAACAGCATCCCCGATCCTGAAGCCATCTGGTGGGACATCCGACCCCACTCCCAACAGCAGGACCGCTCGCGCCCCCGCACCGAAACCGGACCAAACTCCCGGTCCAAGTCGCCGGCTGCTGAACAGGCCGCCCTGGAAATCCGGGTCTGCGACGCCCTGCCCGACATCGACGACGTGCTCGCCGTAGCCGCCCTGATTCAGGCAACCGTTGCCTGGCTGGTCGACCTGCGCCATCGCAACATGTCCTTCCGCCTCTACGACCGCACGCTCATCGCCGAAAACAAGTGGCGGGCCGTACGCTACGGTCTGCAAGGAAACCTGCTCGATTTCGGCATCGAACAGGATGTCCCCATTCGAAATCTGCTGCACGAGCTTCTCGAACGCGTCGAGCCGGTCCTGGACCGCCTCAACTGCCGCGAGGAGGTCGCCCACGTCCACACCATCATGCAGCGCGGCGCCAGTTCCGAACAGCAGCGTCAGGTCTGGCGGCAGAGCGGCGAAGACGGCAAAGCAGTCGTCGACTTCCTCGTTTCGCAGACGGAGCAGAGCCTATGATTGAACGACCACAACTGACGCTCGGCATCGAAGAAGAATACCAGGTTATCGATCCGGAGAGCGGCGAACTGCGTTCCTTCATCACCCAGTTCATCGAAAATGGCAAGATAATGATGGTGGAGAGGGAGATCAAAGCGGAGCTGCACCAGTCGATGGTGGAGTTGGGAACGCCGGTCTGCGCCACACCCGCTGAACTGAAGGAGGAGCTCCTGCGGCAACGGGACTTCATAAGCCGCCTCGCCCACGAAAGAGGGCTGTCAATCGCCGCCGCCGCCACGCATCCCATGAGCCGCTGGTCTGAACAGGAGGTGACGCCCTTCCCGCGCTACCAGGGCGTGCTCGAAGAAATGCAGCTGCTCGCCCAGCGTCTTCTGATCTTCGGCATGCATATTCATGTCGGCCTGGAGGATCCTGACTTTGCCATCGACACCATGAATGTCCTCCGCTACATGCTGCCCCATCTCCTCGCCCTGAGCACCAGCAGCCCCTTCTGGCAGGGCCAGCCAACCGGGCTCAAGAGTTACCGCGCCGTCGTCTTCGAAGACTTCCCCCGCAGCGGAATACCCGACGTCTTCCCCAACCGAGCCGCCTATGAGGGGCTGATCCGGACCCTGTCCAATACCGGCTGCATCCCTGACTCCAGCAAGATCTGGTGGGACGTGCGCCCCCATCACCTCTATCCAACGCTCGAATTCCGCATCTGTGATCTCTGCCCGCGCGCTGACGAAGCCATCGCCATCGCCGCGCTCTGCCAGGCCCTCGTGCTCTGGCACTGGAAGCTGCGCCAGCGTAATGTCACCTTCCGCGTCTACACCAAAGAACTGATCGACGAAAACAAATGGCGCGCCGCCCGCTACGGGCTCGACGGCAAAATGATCGACTTCGGCAAGCAGGCCGAGTTGCCCGCCCGCTCCCTCATGCGCGAACTGGTCGACCTCGTCGGCGAAGAGATCGCCGAACTGGGCATCGAAAAAGAGATCGCGCCCATCGAGCAGATCCTCGCCAACGGCACCAGCGCCGACCGCCAGCTGCGCGTCTACAACGAAACCGGCGGCGACGTCAAAGCCGTCGTCGACCACCTCGTCGCCGAAACAATAGAGGGGCTCTAAGCCTGCACAGCCTCAGTCCCCGCCCCATCGTCCCCCTCCGAGAAACCCGACCGAATTCACCCAGTACCCCCGGTCTTTCCCAGCCATACGGTTTCAAACCACTCCCTGAACCGCACTGTCTGTTTCTCCTACCTGTAGGGGCGCCCCTTGTGGGTGCCCTTACGTGAGTTACCAAGCGCGCCGTCCCCAAATACACCCCGCTCTCAAGCATCGCCGGCATCGAGCCTGCATCCCAAAATGGAGGCGAACTTTCTCGCGTCTCAGTTGAGGACTAAGCCGCCTCCGGTTCACGAACTGATCTCTCTGGGCCGATCAGAGCACTATCTCCACACTCTCCTCGCTTTTGGGCGGTCGGGCCTATTCGGCCCTCCCTTGTGGGGGGGGGCCGCCCCCCCCACCCCCCCACACCAACAAAAAGCCACCTAGACCCGGTGGCGGCAATCGCGAAAAGTGGCCCAAACA
>JAJEDI010000005.1 GCA_022821585.1 Caldilineaceae bacterium | reverse complement strand
ACCCACTGACAAAAATCATCGACATCACAGAACAGTTCAAGTATACTCATCTATGAGCGCCTTTCTTTGCTGGTGAATCGTGGTTGCCGAACTTCTATTCTACCAGCTTGGTTAGGCGCTCATTTACTCCGAATTCAGGTTTACTATATTCACGAGCTGTGGCACTGCCCCTTCGATGTCTCCTTCCCTACCAATACGCCGCAGTGGGAACGGGCGCCGATAGACCCTGAGCGCTTTCGCATCGGGGACAATCTCTGGGAAAGACGCCAGTCGATCTGGAGCGTACGCGATATGGTCAACTCGATCAGGGAGAATCGCCAGCCACAGCTTGGCGGCGCGGCCGCGCTGACTTCGCTGGAATGCGTCGCGGCGGTCTACGAGTCCCATTTCACGGGCACGAGGGCGACTTTGCCCTTGAGAGATCGCCGTCACCCGCTTATCAAGCGTCTCTAATCGCGACGAAGGGCCTCTCCGCACGGCATACGCGTAAACGCGATCCACCCGGGCACGACCGAGACAGGGATGACCAACTACTTCTTATCCCACGGCGGAGATGCGCGCTGAGCGGGAGAAGACGACTCCCCTCAATCGCTTTGTGCAGTCGGAGGAGGTGGCGGCCGCGGCTGTGTTTCTGGCATCCGATGACGCGGCCGCGATTGCGGGGCCGCTCGCTTGTCATTGACGGCGGATTCCAGAACGGCCTGTTGCAGCCGGTGGAACGTATGCTGTCGTAAACAGGCGTGGAATCGAGGGAATGGCGGCGAGAGCGGTCAGGCGGTTTGAATTTGCTCGATGGCGGCAAGGAGATTGTCCCGGCTTTGTCGTGAACCGACCTTCAACGTCTCCAACGTGCTGTCAACTTTACGCTCGTACTCGACCGCCCAGACGCCGTCGAACGAATCGAGCAGCGTGCGGATGATCGGCGGCCAGTCGATGTCGCCCTCTCCAAATGCGCGATACTCCACACCGGAGGCCAGACGGGCAACATCTTTCCAGTGCGTATAGACCACCCTGTCCTGGATTGCGAGCAGGGCTTCGTAGGGATCTTCACCACCATAGGCATAGTTGGCCGGATCGTAAGTAACGCCCACCGATTTGTAAGGAACCATATCCAGCAGCCGTTTGAGCCGCGCGCCCGTGGCCGATGTGCCTCCGTGATTCTCAATCGCCAATGACACATTTTTCGCCTGAGCGTAGCTGCCGAGCCGGTTGAAGGCCGCGCTGAGCGTCTCGTACAGGGCGTCCGTCACCCGCTCTGCCGGCAGCACATAGTGTTTGGAGTGTGTAAAGTCATGCTCGGTGAAGACCCGCACCACACGCGCGTCGAGCGCGTCAGCATGGTCGATCACCTTAGTCAGTTCGTCGCAGCGATCTTCGGCCACATCCCCGTACAGCCCGACCACCGCCCCGCCGCCGAGAGCGGCGATTTTGACCCCGGCATTCGCCGCCATGCGCCGCACAGCGTCCAACTCCTGGGGGGTGGCATCGACTGCGATCTTGTTGCGGGACTCCTCTTCAAGCCAGCCGCAGTCGATTTCGACCAACGTCAGTCCGATTTCACGCGAGGCCGCGAAGAACTCGGGTACGGTGTACTCGCGAAAGCCATACGATGCGTTGCCCAACGCGATCCTGGTAGACATCAGAACGCCCTCCTGGCATGGTTCGACGACAACGAACGGTCGGATGAGATACGGGGCTGCTCTCCCCTTTCGGCGGCCTTCACGTGCGAAGATGCTGTTGTTCGCCGGCTTGGCTCACCTGTAGATTACGCCAGCGGCCAGTGACGCCCTGGCCAAAAATCGTTTGCCTGTACTCCGGGTCCAGACCAGGCAAGATGTCGCCGCGACCATCCGGAAGATCGTCCAGCAGTGTGAAGATCGCCATATTCACCGAAAAGCGAATCGGCTTGATCACCGGCGCTGCCGGCGGGTCGACCGTCGCTACCCACTCTATCTGATGGACTAGCTCCCCGTCCACGTACCACTCGGCGCGATCAGGGCCGGGCGTCAGCACGCTGTCCTCGCCGGGATCGTAGCGGATCTCGTAGCGATGCCAGGATCCCGGCTCGATTTCCAAGTCGGTCAGCGCCGGATCCGCCATCGGCAGGACGGAGCCGACGCCGCCTGGCGCCGTAACGACGAACAGCTCGCGCAGCGCCATGACGCGGCGATTGGATATTTCGAAGTTGATGACCATACCGGTCGAATCGTCGATCAGGGCGATGGCGGCGCACCCCAAACGGGGGTCGTCCGGGTCGGCCGCGAAGGGATTGCCCTCCGTTCCATGCACATCGACGGCCATGTCCACCGCCACAGAAAGACCGTTGCCAGTGGCAAAACGTCGGTCGGCGGTGACAATCGCCTTGACATGGTCAAGAGGATTGTCGAATGCGATCGTAAAACGCGGGATATCAATTTTGAATTCGGGCCGCTCACGGGTCGGAGTGGTGAGCGTTGCCGCCGGATCCAGGGCCGTGAAATCGCCCGCCTGCAAGACATGCCAGCCTGCGCCGATTATGGGCGAGCCCGCTGTCCAGTCATCGAAATCACGCCCGTCCCCGGCCAGGAGATTGGGGGGGGCGGGCAGACCGCGCCATACATCCACCGTGCGCGGCTCGTTCGGCCAGTCCAGCGGCACGTATCTCTCCTCGTCCCAGATTTGGTCCAGTTCCGTCGTCAGTTCGATGACATTGCCGGCGGGATCGGGCACATAGATGAAGATATTATGGCCGGGACCGTGCCGGCTTGGCCCGTAGATGATGGGCACGTCGTTGCGCCAGAGATGATCGCACATGCGCTTTACATCGTTCCAGTCGGCCAGGTCGTAGGCATAGTGGTTCACCTTGGCGTGCCCGGCATTAAGGAGCGCGATCCCGTGATGATCCTGGTTGCAGCGCAGCCATATCACGGCATCTTCGGCAGTATCCGACACGCGAAAGCCAAGCGCGTCGGTATAGAAAGCCGCCGCGCGCTTGAGTTCGATGCTTTGCAGCGTGATATGGCCGAACCTGAGCGGGCGGATTTCACGCGGCTGGAGGGGCTGATCGAGGCTCCTCATGCCTTCATAAAGCTCGATCCGGTTCCCGTCGACGTCCAAATAGCAAAGGGCTTCGCCGTGGCCCGGCTCAGCGTACGCCCTCTCGTGCGGATGGAAGCCGCGCTGCGCCAGGGCGTTCCGGGCGGCTTCCAGCGCATCGCCGTCCGTGACTTCCAAGCCCAGATGGTGCAGCTTTCTCTCCTCGCCCGGATAGATGGCCAGGCAGTGATGTTCAGCATTGCAACGCAGGAAGACCGCGCCGCCGCCGCGCTCGGAGACTTCCAGGCCAACAATTTGTTCGTAGAAGTCGACAGTCTCCCCGACATTGGGGACGGTGATGGCGACATGGCCCATTCGCTTGATATTGATCATGAGTTGGGGGGAAGAGCGGCGCGCCACTTCTCCGTGTTCCTCCTATTGGATGCTGAGGCCGCCATCGAGCACGAGGGCATGGCCGTTCAGATAGGCTGCCTTGTCCGAACTGAGCCACAGTACAGAGTTGGCGACCTCTTGCGGTTTGATCAGCCGCTTCATCGGCAGGCTGGAGATCAGCGTCGATGCCACCTGAGCGTCACCGCGCGTGAAACGTTCGAACATGGAGGTGGCCACGACGGCGGGGCATACGGCGTTCACGCGAATGCCGGCGTCGACAAATTCGAGCGCGACCGCCCTGGTCAGCCCGATCACGCCGTGTTTGCTCGCCACATAGGAAGCCATATTGCTTTGACCCAGATGTCCGACGGTCGAAGAAGTATTGACGATCGAGCCTCCGCCTTGCTCAAGCATTGCCGGGATCTCGTGCTTCATACTCAGCCACACGCCCTTGAGATTGATGTCGATGACTCGGTCCCAATCCTCCTCGCTGCTGTCCAAAATGGATGCATTGGCCGGTTCGACGCCGGCGTTGTTGTGGGCGACATCCAACCGACCGTATTCGGCGACGGTCAGGCGAACCATCTTTTCGACCTCGCTCGACTTGGACACATCGGCCTGTACAAAGAGCGCTTCGCCGCCGGCTTCACGGATGAGGCGCACTGTCTCAAGGCCGCCCTTGCTGTCCATGTCACACGCGACAACTTTGGCCCGCGCCTGCGCGAAGGCCAGCGCCGAAGCCCGGCCAATCCCGGAACCCGCTCCCGTAACCAGTGTTACCTTATTCGCCAACGTTGCCTCTCTAAACACAAATGAAGCCTCCTCCATAAGCCGATGCTCGGCGCCTAGGCCAGAATGCCGCCATCAACGGCCATCGGGTGCCCAGTAACAAACGACGCGGCGTCGGAACAGAGCCACACGACGGCCTCGGCAATCTCCTCCGGCCTTCCCATGCGCCCGATTGGCTCCAACTCGGTAAAATTGGCAACAGCGTCCGGGTAGTCGACCGCCTGTTGTGCAACCATCGGCGTGGAAATCAGGCCGGGACAAACAGCGTTTATGCGGATGTTGGAGCGGGCATACTCCAGCGCAGCGGAGCGCGTCAACTGCACGACGCCGCCCTTGGTCGCGCTATATACGGCGAGCTCGGGCGTGCCCGTCATGCCTGCATTGGAGGCCGCGTTGACGATGACGCCCCCGCCCTGCCGCAGCATCTGCGGGATCTCGTACTTCATTGAAAGCCAGACACCCTTCAGATTGACCCGCATAATGCGGTCGAAATTCTCTTCCGTGCAGTCGGCGGTTAGGGACATATCGCCGAGGATGCCGGCATTGTTGAAGGCGCAGTCCAAACGTCCAAACACCTCCACACAGCGATCGATAGCCGCCTCCACCGAGGCCGCCTCACCTACATCGCAGGAGACGAAGACCGCCTCTCCGCCTGAGAGTTCGATCAGCCGCAGCGTCTCCTGGCCGCCGTCAATATCCACATCAGCGACGACCAGCTTGGCCCCGCGGCCAGCGAAGGCAAGGGCCGTAGCTCGGCCAATGCCGGAACCGCCGCCGGTCACAAAGGCAATCTTTCCGTCCAGACTGTTCACAGCGCTCCTTCCTTTTGTGCGAGGATTCGCATTCCCATGGCATGTCCCGCCATCGTCAATCGGCGGCAGCGACAGGCGAGTCCAGCAAGCCAAGTTCCTCCAGGCGTTCAATCCATTGTTGCCGGAGCGGGCTGCCGCCGTGGTTTTCCAGCCAGTGGGCAGGATATAGTGAATCGCCCCGGGCGATCATAATTCCCTTCCGCTATCTGCTCAATGACATCTGGTTTGCCTCAGCGGAAAACATGTGTCACATCAAACGCAAGCTCGACCAAGAGTTCACGAAGAAAAACCTTGCCGTTCTTGATCGTCCGCTTGAGAAGGATGCGTGATAGCGAACTGCTCTCGTGCTTTTGTGACAGCCTCTGGGTCAAGATCATCCACCGTCGCGCCCTCGCATATCTCCGCTGACCAGTCACTTCCTCGCGACCATATCGCGCGCTCTTTTTCGGGATGCCGCTTCAAGTTTGTTTTGCTGAAACCAACCCTAATGTAGAACTTGCCGTAGAAGCTGACCGGCCTCCCGCGGGCAGGTTCGATCTCAAAGACAACAACCCGCCCACGTGGGTGTTCTACTATAGAGACCTCGAAACCTGGGTTCGGGATTAGTCCAGCCGTTATCCAGGGAAGCAGATCCTGGTTGCCCTTGCCCTTTTCAGTGTATGGATCGAAGGATGTTCCGACAACCTCGTGCGTTTCGTCCTGGATGCCGTAAAGAAGGTATGCCTTCGGATTATACTTCAGGCATGCTGCGTTCGCCAGAGCAGAGATGTACTCACCTATCATCTGGGCAGAGTGGTAATTCCTTTTGAACTCAACCCACTCCGTCTCTCCTGACAACTGGCATAGTTCATCCACAAGATGAACGAGACGACTATCATGATCTTGACTGGCTGTCATGTCTTGACCTCCTTGGAGACAGTATCGCGCCCCTCCCCACCATCAGCCAATCTGCCAGTGGAACACCTCCGGCATCCCTTCAGGATAGGCGTCGTGCGGATCGTAGTCGTCCCCGCTCTCGTCCTCCATAATCGGCGCCATGTACTCCTCCCAGCGCACCGACTCGGGACTCTCCGCCAGGATGCGGACCGCCTCCGCGTAGTCCCCTGTCTCCATGTACAGGAACAGCTGCCGCTCGGCCATGAAGATGCTCATGCTGCGCACGCCCGCCCGCTCCAGGTCGGCCAGCACAGCAGGCCAGACTTCCCGGTGGCGCCGCCGGTACTCTTCCTCCTCCCCCTCTCTGACGTGCATGACAAACGCGACCCGTTCCATCGCAGCCCCCGGTTTTCAGTGGTCAGTGACCAGAAACATCTACAGCCAAAGCAACTTCACACCTCCATGCCGGGCACCGGAATCGTGCTCAGCATGCCGCCGTCGACGTCAAGCGCCGAACCGGTCAGGAAGGCGGCTTCGTCGGAGATGAAGAAGAGCACCGCATTCACGATATCCTGCACCGTCGGGTTGCGCTGCAAAGGTATGTCCGCGGCCGTGGCCGCCAGGATCTCCTGCGGCTGCATGCCCGTGGCCTCTGTTTTCAAGTCGAGGATCTCCTGTCCCATCCCGGTTCCCGATACGCCGACCGGGCAGACGCAGTTGACCGTAACCTGGCGCGGCGCCAGTTCGCCCGCCAGCACCTTGGTCAGCCCAACAACCCCGAACTTGGCCGCACAGTAGTGGGCCAGCAGCGGGAATCCCACCTTGGCCGCGTCAGACCCGATGTTGACGATGCGGCCGCGGCCGCTGGCGCACAGCAACCCTGCGGCCGCCTGGCAGCAGAGAAAGGTGCCCTTCAGGTCCACGTCGAGCACCCAGTCCCACTCCGCCTCGCTGATCTTCTCCAGCGGGTTGAAGGCGATGACGCCAGCTGAGTTGACCAGCGTGTCCAGGCCGCCGAACCGCGCCTCACAGGCCGCCACCGCCGCCGCCGCTGACTCCGGCGACGTCACATCCAATTCAATCGCCAGCAGATCGTCGCTGCCCAGGCAACGTTCGGCTTCCTGCAGGCGGTCGCGGTCGATGTCCCCAATCGCGACCTGTGCGCCGCGTGCCAGCATGGCCTCCGCAATCCCCAGCCCGAATCCACTCGCCCCACCGGTGATCAGCGCCCGCCGCTCGCCGCTCTCAATATCCGACACAGTCTCTCCTCCTCCAAACGCTCAGCAGTGAACGATCATCGAGCACAATTTTCTGACCACTAACCACTGGTCACTGACCACTGCCGTCTCACTCAAACGAGTATTTGCGCACGATCTCTTCCCGTACATGAACACCAAGACCGGGCGTGTCGCGCACGGTCAGGTATCCGTCCTCCTGCACCCAGGGATCGCTGACCAGCTCATGCTGCATCGGCGACTCATGCGGCTTGAGGTCCATGCTGACGCCGTGGTCGGAGATGGCCAGCAGATGGACGCTGGCCGCGCTGTTGAGCGCGCTGCTCCACGTGTGCAGGCTGAACTGCAGATTCCCGACCTCCAGCAGCCGGATCACGTCGCGACTGCCGGTGATGCCATGGCTGCGGCCCGGGTCGATCTGGACCACATCCACGCCGCCGCTGCGGATCAGGCGCCCGTAGCTCTCGACATCCCATTCATCCTCGCCGGTCCCGATCGGCGTCGCCACCGCGGCCCGCAGCCGGGCATGCCCCTCCAGATCACTCGGCAGCAGCGGCTGCTCGATCCAGCGCAGGCGGTATGGCTCAAGCTGGCGAAAGCGCTGGATCGCCGTCGGCACGTCCCACAGATTGCGCGCGCCCGGTGTATCCACGATCAGCTCGCGTTCATCGCCGATCACCTCGCGAATGCGGCGCACATACTCGATATCGCGCCCCGCGTCCTGCCCGAAGACCGCGCCCGGGTGCATGCCCCACCCCGCTTTTACGTACTGGTAGCCTTGCTCCACCATCCAGCGAAACTCGTTCAGCGTCCAATCCAGGTCTTCCATGTCGAAGATGATCGACGCCATCGCCACCACCTTGTCATGCAGCTGGCCCCCCAGCAACTGGCAGACCGGCAGCCCCAGCGCCTTGCCCTTCAGGTCCCACAGCGCCATATCGATCGCGCTCACGCCAAAGGCCGCAATCCCTTCCGGGCCGTACCACCAGATATGGGCCAGCATCCTGTGCCAGGCGCGCTCCACATCACGGGCGTCCTCGCCGAGCAGCAGCGGCGCCAGCCCCTGCTCGATGATCAGCTTCGTCGCCAGCGCAGCCTCGCGAAACTGCGAAATGCACTCGCCCCAACCGACCGTGCCGTCATCGGCCTCGACCCGCGCCAGGGTGATATAGCGTTCAATGCCCTTGTAATGGGGTTCCGGATAGGCGAGCGCATATGCTTGAACAGTACGGATCTTCATAGCTGTTTCTCTCTCCTTGCTCCTCTCCACTCTCTCCTCGATTTTTGGGGGGGTCGGGCCTTGTCGGCCCTCCATTTTGGGGGGGCTCCGCCCCCGCAACGCCCCCTCTCCTAAAACCCCCGCCGCAGCGAGTGGGTGGCAATATGACCTTGGCGACCCGCTGCGACCGGGCTTCACCCCCCCCACCCCGCGTCTTTGCAGATTCCGAGTATGTGCCAGCGCAGACAAGACAGGCGAGGCAACTCCCATATATGCCCAACGTTCACCGCCATGACCATCGCGAGCCCGCTACAGAAATACTGACGGTACTTCCCGCCCAGGCAGACCGCACACAGTACACACACAGAACATGCCTCAGTAGTTACCTGAAAACAAAGAACTGAATACTAAGAACTGCTGTTAAAATTGCCTTCCACCACCGGTCTCGCCGCCAGCGTTACCCGCGCCGGGAAACTGACCGTGACCGGACCCAGCAGCCCTGAAACCGTCTGCCCCGGGAAGACATACTCGGACTCATACGGCCCCGTGCTGAAATAGTTAGCCAGCGTATTGTAGACGGTCACTTCCAGCTCGTTCTCCCCCTCGCGCACCTGGTCCGTGATATCGAAACGGTAGGGGCGCGCCAGCCGCACGCCGACAACCTGCCCGTTGACGGTCACTTCCGCCGTCGTGTGCACCGCGCCCAGGTCGAGTACGACTTCACCCTGCAACTGCTCATGCGTGAGGGCGAATCTCTTCCTGTATACTGCCCCGCCGGAGTAGCTCTCCAACGCGTACTGGCTCCAATCGCCCAAAGGCAGTGCGGTGTCAGCGCACTCGAAGCGAACCGGCTGCCGGATGGCCGCGCCGGCGTAGACGCCAGGCTTCTGTTCGACACGCAGCGCCACCTGGGAGACCGCCGCCACCGGCGCATTCAGCCTGACCTGCCCGTCCCTGATCGTCGCTTCGGCGCCGTTAACCCAAACCTGAACGCTCTCGGCATCCACGTCCAGATGCAGTGTATGCGTCCCCGACGGCGCCTCGCACCGGTACCAGCCAACCCGGCTCTCCCTGCGCGGCGAGATATCATATGTCAGTTCGGAAGGCTCGGCGAACCAGGTCAGCCGCGCCGCCGGGCGGTCTCGCACAGGTATCGTCGACGGCTCCAGCAGGGCAGCATACGCCCGTAACGGCTGGCCGGGCGGCTGGACGCAAGCGAGCAGGACCAGGTTCAGCCCCTCCTGCAGCACGACCTCCATCGCCGCCGGATCCGGCTCCCTGGAATCCTCCGGCAGCAGAGCCTCCCCGTTCAACCACGCCTGCTCCACCTGCCCGCTGTCTGCCCCCAGATGCAGACTCCAGCGTCCAGCCCGCGGCGCCCGCACATGGGTGTACAGGTAGCGCACTCTCTCTTCATGCTCGTCGGCAACGTCGAAACAGAGAAACGAGTCCGCAACACCGTGACTCCCGCCAAATACGTCGGTGCCCGGCTGCCCGAATTCCTGGGAATAGCAGACCAACTCCCAATTCATCCCTTCAGCATCCACGTTATCTGCCTTCCCAGCGGTCAAAGCTGCCAGCTCCGGTGGCGCCTGCCCGCGCGGGAGAGCGGCGCTGGCCCGCCAGTACGGGCCGAAAGTATAGGTGAAAACCGGCCAACTACCGTCATCATGGTCGCGGCTGTGCCAGCCCAGCGCTACGCCCGGTGTCTCCTCCTCCCGGTAGCGGAGCTGTCGCGCCTCCGCGCCGATGTGTCCATCACTGGCCGGATCGCGGAAATCACCCCAGCGGTTGTCCATTGTCGGCAGCAAACGAAACGACCAGGCGCCCGTCAGGTGCAGCGGGGCCGGCGCCGGGCCGACGCGGGTCTGTGCGCCGTATTCTCGCCCTCCATGCCGCACGCGCACCGATTTGCCGCCTCCATTTCCAACAGTGCCTCGCACCGTGACGGTATCCTCCGCCGCCTCCACATGCGCGATCGCCCCCAGATTGTCCGCCGTTACCTCCGGTCTGCCCCCGGGCGGGCGCAGTACCAGAACAATGCCCTGATTGGCCTCCATCGTCAGCCGCACCGTCGTCCTGTCATCCGTGCAGGAGAAGCGGTGCCAGGGCGTTACTTCGCCGCTCCAGCAGTCCCAGATCTCCGGTTCGCCGCGCACGCGCAGGGTGAAGGTCAGTTCTCTCCGCGTTGACTCGACATTGTAGAGGAAATAGACGTCCAGCTCGCCGATCCTCTGATGCGTGTGGAAGACGTTCCCCTCTGAAGCGACCACATCCCGGTCGATGGCCTCCGTGATCACCGCCGCGATATCGACCCCCCGCTGCGCGGCATGGGGCGTGCGCGCCGTCTCCTGGCTGGGCAGGAAGATGCCCTGCCCGCCGCGTTCGTTGCGTTGCCGGTAGATGCTGCCCCGCGTTTGACTATGTGCCTCTGTGGGGTGGGCGGCCTCCTCGCTGGAAGCGATGCCGAAGATATGCTGCAACAGCGCGCGGACTTCGGAATCGTCGCGGCCGTGCTCCTGCGAAGCCCCTGGCAGCCTGCGGAAGGCCACCACCGTGCCGCCCCCGTCATAGAATTCACGCAGCTTCGCCAGCGTCTGACGGCGGACCGTGGTCATAGGCGGCAGCAGCACGGCCCGGAACCGGATACCGGCGGTCTCCAGCGTCCCATCGCGCACAACGGCCTGGCTCAGCAGGTTGTCGTCGATGAAATCGAAGTCGATCCCCGCCTCATAGATCTGGCGCGCGAGCGCAAAGGTGGTCATCGCGCACTCGTCGGCCGCGCTCGTGAACGCATCTCCCCGCAGCCAGTTGGCGTGGACCGTCGTCAGCGGGTAGAGCAGCGCCACGTCGGCCGCATGCGTTCCCTGGCTCATCACCGCGCTCAAACGTGAAACATAGTCCACAAACGTCTGCCAGTGTTCCCAGTAGGGCTGGCGCCAGTGTATCGACGGCGGCACCCACTCGTACCAGCCGCCCAACGTGTTGTACAGCCCGCCGTGCTGGTTGTACAGATTCAGCCCGTAGGCATAGTTCTCATTCGTCCAGGCGACGTTCTCCTCCTGCGTCATGCCCCAGCCCGACCCCCAGTAGACGCACATCGCCGCCCGTTCCCGCTCGTAGATGTGCAGGATCGAGCTGGACAGCTTGGCGTCGATGAAACAGCGTTCGCCGGGCAGACTGGCGCCGGGGTCCTCGTTGCCGGTGATGTGGAACCAGCGCATCAGGCGGAAGAAATCGCCGTAATGCCACGTCTGCCCCAGCATATCCTGCCGGCCCCAGGTCGCGATCGTGCCGTAGCGCATCCCCCGCTCTTCGTGCCAGTCGCACAGTGGTTTGTAGAGATTCTCCTCCAGCAGCGTCGACATCACCTCGTAGTAGTCGCAGCGGATCCTGTCGGTGAAGGCGCCGATGTCGTGGAAAAGGCCGACCAGCCACGGCGCAGGGTCATACCCCTTCTCTGCCTTGAACCGTTCCACCAGCTCCGGCGCGTAGAGGATGTTGCCGTTGAGCACATAGAGTTCGTCCTGCCCGTAGAGCGACAGCGTGCTGCCGACAAACTCCTGCAGCCGCTCCTCATGCTCCTGCCAGTAGATTTCGAGATAGCGGGACGCGACATGGGGGTTGAGGTAGTCGAGATCATGGGGCTGGCTCACGACGGCCGCCAGCAGCCAGCCCGGTCCCGGCGCATCCCACGCCAGCGGCTGCCCCGGCTCTGGCAGTGCCAGCTCCCGGCAAGAGTCGGGATCCAGCCCCCCGTCCCCGATCCGGTATGCAGCCGCCGCCAGGACCGTCTCCTCCTGCGGCAGGTCGATCTGCAGCGTCCCCGCCGCCTCTGAGCGCGCCTCGTGAATGACCAGTCGCCGCCCTTCCAACTCCGGCCGTGCTGCGCGCTCCGCCCGCATCAGGTCCTGCCAGTATTCGCGTCCCTCCCACCCGGAAAACCACGCTTCCAGCCCAAGGCGCTCGTGTTCAGCGACCGAATGGCGGAAGAACTCCCACCATTCCTCGCTGAAATAGGCCGGCCATGTCCCGTACCGCTCACCGTCGAGATAGCGCGGATAGTACCAGGTGCCACCGACGCCCTTTTTCTTCAACTCCTCCAGCTGCCAGGTGATGCGCTCTTTGTCCAGCTCCCCCGTCTCCCAGAACCAGGTGACGAAGTCGCTGTAGTCGAGCGGCGGCTGGCGGAAAAGTTGCCGCAGGGAGGAGTAGGAAGGTATGTTCATTTTTGGGTGTTCTCAGATATAAGTGCTTGCTTCTTCTGAAGTGGGAGAGACTCCTGGATCACAGATTCTGGCTAGTGAGGAAAGGGGCTGCTTTAGGCGGGACCTACATTGCAGGCCAGGGGTCTGGAACAAAAGTAGGAGGTATGGATAGCTGTCTGTGAACAGAGGGACTCCATTCATTGTAAATGCAGGCTGTGACGGGTCAAACCGTATGCAGCAGGGGCGTGAGAGCGATCCTGGGCACGAGAGTCCAGCCACACTTGCGGCTACCCGTCATCCCGATGCTCTCGCAGATACCTGTTAATCCTTGCCCCGTCTTCGCGCTCTTTGTCTCCCTTGAAGTAGAGTTCGATGAAGTCAACACGGCGCTCATGGATGAAATAAGCGTAGATGACGCGCAGCGAACTGTTGCGCAAATACTTGCAGGCCAAACGGGCTTTGACGATTAACAGGGACTCGGTTTGCGTGAGGATACTGACGCGCCTGGAGGGCTTTGGCGGGGCAGCCGCGATCACTTCTCGAAACAACTGAAGATCTGTGGGGAGTGACCTGTACTTTCTGGAGAGTCTTCTTCGTTCTCGCTGAAATTCACGCAGTTCGCTAAAGTGCATCGTCCGATTCGCTTACGGAGTATCTGTCATCGCGATAGAAAACAGTCTCGTAAGGAATCGGTTTACCGTAGCGAGCACATTTCCAGGGGATGTCATTGTGCGAATACTCGGATAGCTCGGCAGCGCTCATGCCGGAGAAACGGGCCAACACCTGATCGATGTGTTCGATGTCACGCGCGCGCAACAAATCGGTGTTAGAACGTCCGGTTGTAAGGTATCTGTTCTGGCTGTAGTTGTGGTAGACCTGCTCCTGCTTTCGGATTGCTCCTTCCTCTTCCATGCAGCGCAGAATCCGGGTTAGATTGACCGATGTCGGACCGTAGCCGTTCTTGATGTAGGTCTCACCCATCAGGTTCTCTTCGAACTTTTCGTAGTAGTCGAAGTCAATGAAATAGAAGAGATGGTGCAGAACGGCTTCGCCGGCGTTCGGTTTGCCCTCGACCCTGTCGAGAACGTAGAGGATCACCTGTCTGAACACGTCGGGGCGTTCTTCTTCGACGCGAATCTGGAGCTCCTCGCTCTCCAGGACTGCTTCCTCTGTAACTTGCCGGCGTGCACGGCCGGTAGACCGCTTTTCAGTCAGCATACGTGGATGCCCTTTTCATCCAGCTTCGCCGTCCTGTGATCCGTGGAACCGGCGCCTGGTTCATTGGAATAGCGAACCTGGCGTTCTATTGTGCGGCTCATTCTAAGCCAGAACGCCTGAAGCGGCAAAGCCGGTCGGAATTTCGCTCCGGGCAAATCAGACCTTGATCGCGCCTGAAGTCAGTCCGGCCACAAACCAGCGGCTGGTAAAGATAAAGAGGAGAACCAAGGGGATCGAGCCGATCAACAGTCCTGCCATCGTCAGCCCGTAACGGGTGAAGTACTCCGTCTGATAGGCCCACAGGCCGGGTGTCAGGGGCAGGAGTGCCTGTTTCTGGATGGTCAGGTAGGGCCAGATCAGATTGTTCCACGTACCCAGGATGTTCAGAATCGCGGCCACACCCAGCATCGACTTGCTCAGAGGCAGCGCGATGCGCCAGTACCCCTGCCACTCGCTGGCGCCGTCAATGCGCGCCGCGTCGAACAGCTCCTTGGGCAGGCTTTCAAAAAAGGTGCGCAGGATAAACATGGCGAACACCTGTCCGCTCGCGATCCACGGCAGGATCATCGCCCAATACGTATTCATCAACCCAAGATCCTTCACCAGCACAAACGACGGAATCAGCGTCATCGCCGAGGGCACCATCATCAGCGACAGCACCAGGTAGAACAGCACCTGCCGGCCCGGAAATTCCAGAATACCGAACGCATACGCCGACAGCGACGCCAGCAACAGGACGCCCAGCACCGTCACGCCGCTGACGATCATGCTGTTCTTGATGAACTCCAGCACGATCTCAAAGGCAAATCCATAGTTCTCCCAATGCAGCGGGAAAGTCAGCGCAAACGGCTGCCGGGCAAACTGCGGGATCGTCTTCAACGAAATCAGGAAGGCCATCACCAGCGGCGCGATCCCCCCCACCAGGAACAGACCCAATAACACAATCCGCCACCAGTCCCCGCGCAGAAACAAGCCCACTTGCTCGCCCCTGCTCCGCCTGTACTGACCTCTTGTCTCCGTCACCACCGCACTCATGCCCTAACCCCCACCTGCAGTCTATCGCCTCGAGTTTTTCGTTCTCTTCCCACACCAGCAGGTGTCACTAAGAACTAGAAACTGAAAACTAAAAACTGCCCTTAATACTCCTCAGTCGTAATGTACTTCATATTGATCAGCGTCAGCACAAGCGTGAGGAGGAACAGGACGACGCCGATGGCGGAAGCGTAGCCCATCTTGTTGATGCGGAAGGCGTTGAAGAACATCCACATCCCCGGCACCATTGTGCTGTTGATCGGCCCACCCTGCGTCATCGCAAAGACGGCGGTAAACTCCTGCACGCCCCACATGATGGTGAGAACGGTGATGAGCTTGATCTGACCGGCGATGAGAGGCAGTTCGATCGACCAGAAGCGGCGCATCTCTGTCGCCCCGTCGATCATCGCGCTTTCGACGATTTCATAGGGGATCGCCTGCAAGCCCGCCAGCAATATCAATATCGCCACCCCATCCACCCACGGGAAATTGCGCAGCATCACCGCATACAACGCTACATTCGGGTCCGCCAACCACGCCCGCGTCCACGACTCCAGCCCGGCCCACGTCAGAATCGCATTCAGCGGGCCGACCTTGACATCGTAGATGAACTTCCACAGCATCAGCGGCACGATAGCAGGAATGACCACCGGCAGAATCATCCCCAACCGAAACGTATATTGCGTCCTCCCGCCCCGCAACCGGTGAATCAAAACCGCGATAAAAAGAGACACGCCAACCGTGGAGACAACATACCAGGCTGCCAGCTGCAACATATTGTCCATCGAGCTCAGAAATACCCGGTCTTTGGTGAAGAGTTGGATAAAGTTGCCCAGGCCCACAAAATCCGAATCCAGGCCCGGCGCCCACTTGAACACCGACCTGTACAGCCCTAACAGGGCGGGATAATACATGAAGACGAGGAGAAAGACGAAGGTGGGGGCGAGCATCGTGTAGGCGACGCGCCCTTCGTAGATACGTCTTCCGAGCGGCTTTTTGCGTTCCTGTACGTCCACGGCCTGGGCCGCAGCATTGGGCAGGGCAGGCATCTCTTTTACAGCCATCAGCGCATCCTCATTTGAGGAGTGAGGAACTGCGACTAGTGAGGAGTGAGGGATGTTTTCTTTCAGCGACGGCCAAACTCACTCTTCCTTTCTCACTCCATCTAATCGTCGAACGAACCTTTCACATAGATCAAAGGCAGATGTTTGTCGTCTGCAACTACGTCACCCACGCGCAGGTGTTCGGCCACCTCCGCCGGCAGCGCAGCCGGCCGGCCGTTGTACAGCGCGCCTTCCGGCATGAACAGTATCGACAGCGCCCGCCGCGGATGGGTCGTCATATTGGGGCCGGCCGCATGGGCGATCATCCCATTGATGAAGACGCCGTCCCCTGCCTTCACCTCCGCCGCGGCCGGCTCGATCTCCCTCCACTCAGGATATTCCTCCAGCAGACCATCGATCTTCGCTTCGTTCAAGTTGCCGGTCACATCGAAGCGGCTTCTTTTATGCGTCCCCGGCAGAAAATACATGCAGCCGTTCTGCAGCGTAGCGTCGTCAAGCGCCACCCACAGCATGATCGACTGCCGCGAATGGAAGGGGTCCATCGCGTTGTCCACGTGCCAGTTGGTCGGGTGCGCCCAAGGCTCCTTCACCAACGCATGGTCGTGGTACAGGCGGATTCCGTCCACGCCTGCCAACATTGCGGCCAGCCGCCCCAGCCGCCGGTCCGTCACCAGTGCCTTGATCTCCTCACTCGTCTTCCACAGGTTGACGCACTGCACAAAAACACCTTCATAGTGATCGTCGCGTCCCTGGTTGTGGCGCCCGCTGATCCTGAAGTGGCGCGCCATGCCGTCGGCCAGCGCGGCGCGCCATCTTTCCAACTCCTCCCCGTCCAACAGGTCACCAACGACGAGGAAACCGTTCTCCCGGTAGAATTCGACCTGTGGTGCGGAAAGTTCCGTCTTCATCAAAACCCCGCAAAGAGGTAAGAGGAGTGAGAAACAGTTCCATACCTCTCACTCCTCACTCTTCGTTACGAGCAGTCCAATCCTTCCGTTTCGATGAAGCGGTCGGCGTAGGCGTCGAAGGACTCCTTGATGATGTTCAGCGCGGTGTCCAGGTCCATCTGATCCAACATATAGGAGCGCCAAGCCTGGCCAGTCTGCTCCGCCGACTCTCCGTCCATCGTCACCACTTCGTACACGAACATCTGCGACTCACCAATCTGCTGCGTCAGCAGTTCAAACGCATCCCCGAAGCGGGGGTCGACCGGTACGTTCTTGACATTGGGCATGGTGGTGCCGATCTCGGACTGGATCGTGTACAGATTATCCGGCACCGAAATCCAGCGCATCAGGTCGATTGCGGCATCGATCACGCCGTCCTTCTCGGAACGGGTCGTGACTGCTATCTGGTCGCCCACGGGGCCGCCAATCGGCCAGGCAGGTGTCGGCGGGTCGGTGGCGTAGGCGCTGCTCTCTTTGGTCACAACCGGCGCGAAGAAGGTGCTCCACTCGAAGTCGACCAGTGGATCATACTGCAACCGCGGGAACGACCAGGTGCCGTTCTCCATGATCGGCTCTATTTTGTTAAGAAAGCGCGAATGGGAGTCGGTGGCGCGGGTGGTCCAGTCCGCAGGCCGGTATTGCACGTTCTCTTTCCACAGCTTCATCCAATCCTGGTACTGGGGCAGGTGGGGGTGGAAGACGCCGTTTTCGACGGCGCAGGCAACCTCCTCGCGGGTGGCCGTACCGCGGTCGGGGTTGACCTGCGGCTCGATCTCGCCGGCCATCAGCATCCCACCCATCTGCAAGCGGTACCAGTGGTCGGTATCGTCAACAGGGCCGGTCCAGCCGCCATAGGCGTCAATACCTTCATCGCGGAAGGCCTGGCAGGCGGAGAGGAATTCAGCGTAGTTCTGGGGCGCCTCAAGGCCAAAATCGTTGAACCAGTCGACGTTGTAATAGAAGAAGGTGGTGATGAGGCCGAAGACGATGTTATAGTAACCGCCGCGCATCAGCGTCTCACCGGTTGGGATCGGGTAAAACTGGTCGACCCACTTCTCGCTGCCGGGGTCGCCCGCCGGGATGTAGGGGTTCGGCTGGTTGAAGTAAGGCGTCAAATCCGTCCACCAGTTCTTATCCAAATCGTCCTTGATGTGCCAGTGCGGGTGTGTGGTGATGTGCGGAATCGTCCCCGCCGTCTGCTGCGCGATCGTCCATTCACGGCCGCTGATGCCCTGGGGAACGCGGATCCACTCGATGCTCACGTCGGGGTGTTGCTCCGTGTACCCGTCCAGCACTTCAAGGACCTTGTTGTGCGGCAGCGGGTTGTCTTCGGAACGTTCCATGCTCTGGGTGGGCGTCCAGCCGCCCCAATAGGTGACCAACTCCTTGACCTCGCCCATCGCGGCTTCACCGTCGCCGGCCGGCGCCATCGGCGCCTGGCAGGCAGCCAGCCCCACGGCCGCAGTGGCGACACCAGCAGTCTTTAGGAATGCGCGTCGCGAAAGTGCACGGTCTGTCATTGTTCCTTTCCTTTCTGTAGAGTTGTGAAATAGGAATCCGGTCTTATCCGGCAAGAATTCGGTCGACTGTGCGGCCATCAACGATGAGGCCCGCAGCCTTCGCTAATTTGACAGTGGAGAATTGGAGGAACTGTCGGTCTTCTGCTGGAAGCGGTCCTCCTTTTCGAGCAATGAGATGGCTATGGGCCCTACGGATGCCCTTTACTCTGTACAGGCACACACCGTTCAGTCTGCGCTGCTTCAGCCTGCAAGGAGATTCCGCCTCTGCCCGCGCCGTGCATATCCATCCGGCGTGCCCGTGGGAGAATTCAGGCAAGTATAACAAGAATGGCATGCAATGTCTAAAAGTATGTCTGTGGGCCTGTTCGTTTCAGATGTTGACTTGCCAATACTGTATGCTATGATTGGCGGCACGCCCACCCAATACCGAACGCCTTTGCACCCCCTGATTCTGGGCATTGGCAAAGGTCTGAGCATTCAAATCGTTTCGCCATACCCTGGACCAACCGCAGTGGTATCGTGGACAGTACAGAGCAGACCCTACTCGCCGCGAGCCGCGAACCAATCCAGTCAGGAGTTGCACGATGAGCAAGTTAGCCCTACTCGGCGGCGAGAAGGCCGTCACCACCGAACCCCATTCCGCCGGCCACCACCGTTCACCCATGTGGGAAAGCGGCAAGGCCGCCGACTGGGACGAGTTCTCCGAGGCCTTCGCCGCCAAGATGCAGGTCGAATACGCTCTGCCCGTCTCGTCCGGACAGGTGGCGCTGAACTCGGCCCTGGTGGCCGCGCAGGCCGGGCCGGGGGATGAAGTGATCGTTCCCTCCTTCACCTGGATCGCCAGCGTAAGCTGCATCATGCACAACAACGCCGTCCCCATCTTCGCCGACGTCGATCCCAAAACATACACCCTCGACCCGGAGGACGTGCGCCGTAAGATCACCCACCGTACCAAGGCCATCATCGCCGTCGACCTCTACGGCCATCCCGCCCACCTCAAAGAGCTGCTCGCCATCGCCCGCGAGCACGATATCGTCCTCATCGAAGACTCCGCCCAGGCCACCGGCGCCTACGTCGACGGCGAGATCGTCGGCGGCATCGCCGACATCACTTGCTTCAGCTTCGCCGGCAAGCCGATTGCCGCCACCAGCGGCGGAGTCATGACGACCAACAACCGTGAATACTACGAGCTCGGCGCCCTGGGCGGGCAGCATCCCTCGACGCTGTCCAAGATCCTCACCAACTCCGATCTGCTCAAGTACGCGTCGACCGGCGGTTATGGCGACAACCACCGCATCGACCGCTACGCCATGACGGTGGCCTACGAGGCGCTGGAGACCTTCGAGGAGGCCAACGACGCCCGTATCGCCAACTGCGATCTCCTCACCCAGGAGTTGAGCAAGGTCAAGGGGATTTCGCCGCCCTACGTCGAGCCTGGGGTCAAGCATGTCTACCACATGTATTCCAGCCTCTACAACGAGGAAGAGCTGGGCGTGCCCAGGGAGGTCTTTGTCAAGGCGATCAACGCCGAGGGCGTAACCGCTCTCACCTATGTCAACAGCGCCAACTTCCTCTTCCATCCCGGCGGCAAGCCGATGCCTTCCGGGCCGATCCATCATCGCCCCCTCTTTCAGGAGAAGAACGTGTACGGGCACGGCTGCCCCTTCCAGTGCCCCCATTACAC
Source organism: Caldilineaceae bacterium (assembly GCA_022821585.1). Lineage (GTDB taxonomy): Bacteria > Chloroflexota > Anaerolineae > Caldilineales > Caldilineaceae > Bin5. Next base: position 11,070 of record JAJEDI010000005.1, on the reverse strand, counting down.
CGGCGAGGCCGACTACTCGATCGGCTCGCTGCCCGTTACCGAAAAACTGGTCGACCAGGAGTTCAACTTCCTGCAGCCGCACCTCTCCGCCCCCAACGGCCCCGACCAGATGGAGCAGGTCCTGGACGCCGTGACCAAGGTGGTCGACAATATCGGCGACCTCGAAGGCTACCAGATCGACTAGCGTACGACTGCGGCGATCAAGCGCAACCGCTGCGCAATGCGCGCGACGGGACTGGAGAAATTTCAATGTTGGAAGAACTGAGCCACGCCCAGTGGCAGGAATTCGAACGGGAAGGCTACCTGCGCCTGGGGCACTGTATGACCGGCGATGAACTGGCCGCGATACAGCAGCGCATGGACGAAATCATGCTCGGCACCGCGCCGGTCGACTACAGCCGCATGATGATGCAGCTGGACCGCATCCCCGGCAAGACCGATGCACCCGGCCCTGGGGGGAAAGGGCACAAAGGCGCCACGCTGCACTATCGCAAAATCCAGGACCTCGAGTTCGATCCGCTCTTCCTGCGCTATATGCAGAAGCCGCTCTTCCGCCACATCTGCTGCATGGTATACGGCGCAGACACGCCGGTCTCCTGTATGCGCGCCATGTTCATGAACAAGCCCGCGGCCGACCCGGCGGATGGCGGCGACGGGCAAGCCGGGCAGTCCGTCGGCGGCACCCACCTCGTCTGGCACCAGGATCGCTGGACCTTTTACGACCGCGATCCCCTGATCACCATCTGGACCGCCCTCGACCCGGCCACCGTCGCCAACGGCTGCGTCCATATCGCGCCCCGCCGCCATCACACCCTGATCAATCCCTCTCATGTCTCCGGCTTTATGACCGACGACCAGGCCCAGGCTCTGGTGGCGGAAGTCGAGACGGTCCCGCTCGAAATGGAGGCCGGCGAAGCGGTGCTGCTGCACAACTATCTGCCGCACAGCTCCGGCGTAAACAGTACCGCCATTGCCCGCCGCGCCTTCAGCGTCTGTTACATGGATGCCGCCACTGTAGATTCCCACAATCACGAATACTCGCTGATCTTCGGCGACGGCGCGCTCGACCCGGAGCGGCTATAACCATCGCCGGTCACTGCATGTCTGGAGGAAACCATGCAACCCGAAATCGCCCTGGCAAAACGGCAACAGATGCTGCAGGACGGCTACTGCTTCGTTGACGACATCCTCACCGAGGAGTTCCTGCAGGAGCTGCGTGAAGAGTCCGAGCGTCTCATCGCCGAACACGTGCCGCCGCCCGATGTGCGCTACCAGGGCCAGCACGTCGATGTACGCGGTGAGGAGAACGACGTCATCAGGAGACTTCTGGAATGGCAGCCGGCGCGGCAGGCGCTCGAAGATATGGGATTCGGCGACTTCGAGAGCACCGGCGGCATCATCATCCTGACCAAAGACCCGGGCGAACCGGCGCTCTACTGGCACCAGGACTGGGGGAGTTGGGAGGACCCGATCAGCGTCACGCCCTGGCCGCAGCAGATATTCGTCTCCTACTATCTCAGCGACACCAGTGTCGAGAACGGCTGCCTCAAGGTTATCCCCGGCACGCACCGCAAGCGTATCTTGCTGCATGATGAGCTGGTCCCCGCGCACGAACAGGGTGCGCGCTACATCGAAGAGGACCACCCCGTCATGTTCGGCGATCATCCCGACCAGGTCGACGTCTGCGTGCGCGCCCGCTCCTTTGTGCTGGCGGACGCCCGTCTGCTGCACTCAGCGCGTCGCAACCTCACCGACGAGCGCCGCACGCTCATCCTCGCCTGGCACCGGCGGCGCGACGACGTCTGGGACAAGCCCCCCGCCTACTGGGAGGGCGAGATTCCCGAAGTCCTTACCAACCGCGACGCCAGCCGGGAGTACTCCCGCTCGCGCATTCCCGGTGAATACCTCGAATTCAGCGGCCAGTAGGGTGCTATATTACGGAGGGACAACCCCCACGGGGTCATGAGCTTGTGAATCTCGCCAAAGAAGGCGAGATTCCTGACTCTAGTTGCGAAGTCGTAGCAAAAGATCGTGATTGCAAGCGTGCGTTGTGCTGCGCTCAAGTAACCACGCGGTAGTGCAAGCACCATTTAGTTCGCTGCCGTGGGCAGGCGGACTGTCAGATGTACACAAATGCAGGCACAGATTGAGATTCCCAAAGACGTTGTTGCCGACTTTTGTCAGCGCCACCAAATTCGTCGCTTGGCTCTTTTACAAAAAGGTCTCTCGTCCGAGGAAAACCTGGATCTTATCGTGGAGTTTGACTCGGGCGTGAAGGTAGGGCTATTGGACCTGGCTCGTATGGAAAGGGAGTTGAGCGGAGCGCTTGGTCGGTCAACCCATCTGCTGACCTATAAGGGCGTCGAAAGAAGCTCTAACCCTTTGTTCAAGGAAGCGATTGTCGATTCAGCCGTGATTCAGTATGTTGCGGGCAACGATAGTCGATGATCTGCCTTCGCTCATTGACCAGATTAGGACAATCGTCGGCAAAGGAACTGCCCGTCTCGCCTTCCCAAAGACCGGCTCGTAGCAGTCTGATCAACTCGGGAAGAGAAGTGGTTGAGATTATCATTGGATTAACGTAGCCTGGGCGGGCAATATCGAAGTCGCCCGAAGATTTGAATTTCTGAGAGTAACTTTTACTTCCTGCTCCTGGCCTTTCACTTCTCACCACCGTTCACTGGATACAGAAGTAATGCGATTTGCCCTCTTCGGCGCCGGACGCGCTGGCACAATCCACGCCCGCAACATCGCCGCCCATCCCCGCGCCGAGCTCGCCTACATCTTCGACGTCGACCAGGCCGCCGCGCAGCGGCTCGTGGCTGCCCGCGGCGGGCAGGTTCCCCTCGACCCGCAGCAGATCTGGGAGGCCGACGACGTCGATGCCGTCCTGATCGCCTCTTCCACCGACACCCACGTCGACCTGCTGCGCCAGGCCATGCGGGCCGGCTTGCCGGCCTACTGCGAAAAGCCGATCGATCTCGATATCGAAAAGGTGAGAACGTTCGTGGACGAAGCGTCCGCGAGCGACCCGCCGGTGTTTGTCGGATTCCGCCGCCGCTTCCAGCCTGAATTCAGTTCCATGCAGCGGCAGGTCCGGGATGGCGCAATCGGCCGGATCGAGTCGATCCGCATCATTGCCCGCGACTTTGCGCTGGCCCCTCTCGCCTTCCTGCAGCGCTCCGGCGGCCTGCTGCGCGACAAGATGATCCACTACTTTGACTTGGCCCCATGGCTCGTCGCCGAGAGGCCCACCGAACTGTACGCAACCGGCTCCAACCTCATCGATCCCGTCGTCGGGCAGATGGGCGACGTCGACACCGCGGTGGCGCTCCTGCGCTTTCCCAGCGGCGCGCTCTGTACAATCGAGAACGGCCGCCGCGCGGTCTACGGCTTCGATGACCGCGTCGAAATCTTTGGCGCCGAAGGGATGCTGCAAGGCGGCTCCGCCCCAGCCGAAAACCTGGCCCGGTTCACCGCGACGGGCATCACGCAGAACCGCTTTCCCGACTACTACGGCGAGGAGAGCTTCGCCTACGCGCTCGATGCCTTTATCAGCGCGCTCGAAAGCGGCGCGGCCGTCTCGCCTTCGCTGCAGGACGGCTACCAGGCCCAGCTGATCGCCGAAGCCGCCATCGAGTCCATGCGCACCAACCGGCCGGTAAAACTCCAATGGAAATAGTAGATACGCTACTGTCTCCCCCATTGCGCCCGCAGGACATCCAATCAGCCCGCGCCCGCCTATGAACGCAAATCCTGACCCTTCAGCCAACGCCTATTCACTCCGCGACGGCGAGAGCCTTCTCCTCCTCGACGAAGCCCTGATCCAGGAAGAAGACGGCATCATCCGCGAAGTCCAGCCCTGCGCCAAGACTCCATTCGTCATGGAGCCTGACGAGGACAAGCTCTGGGAATACTGCGGCCCCGGCATGAGCAAGCGCATCCATCTCTACGGCACGGCTCTCTACGACGATCTGGCGGGCAAGTACCGCATGTGGTACTTCGGCCGCATGGGCCCCCACTGGCGCGTGCCCGACGGCAACTACCAGATCCCCGAACTCTACGTCCCCCGCACCGACGAACGACCCTTCCACTGCAACGGCGCTACCGCCGACCGTTACGGACGCGCCTTCGTCGACAACGACCGCGGCGACCTCACCCTCTACGCCGAGAGCGATGACGGCATCCACTGGACCAAGCCGGAGCTGGGCATCTTCACATTCAACGGCAGCGCCGCCAACAACATCATCTGGGACCTCCACGGCGCCTCCGTCTTCATCGACCGCGTCGAAGAGAAACCGGACCAACGCTATAAGGCGATCGGCTTCTGCCGCCGCTACCGCAGCATCTTCCTGCTCACCTCCCCCGACGGCATCCACTGGCATGACAACGTCACTGTATCCCTCCCCGGGCAGGGGCGTACCCATAACTGTCTCGAGCCGGTGGTGAAGCGCAGCAACGAGGGCACCTTCAACGTCACCTGGGACCCGGTCGATTCCATCTACCGCGCCTACTCGCTCCAGCGCTTTGACGACAGCGAGAAGCGCCGTGTCATCTGCTACTCGGAAAGTCCCTCTTTGGCCGGCCCCTGGAAGGACTCCTACCCGATCCTGGAGCCGGGCAACTGGGATGACGAGATCGCCCGCCGCCGCTACGGCGCGCTGCGCGCCGAGTTCCACAACATGTCCGCCTTCCGCTATGGGAGTCTCCACATCGGTATGCTGGGCGTCCTCTACGTGACCGCCGAGCAGATCCCGGGTGAAAAGAACCAGATCCCCTGCGACGGTCCCATCGACGGTCAGTTCGTCTACAGCCGCGACGGCATCAACTGGCAACATGCCGACCGCGCCCGCACCGTCGCGCTCCCGCGCGGCGCCGGCGACGCCTTCGACAGAGGCATGATCATCGGCACGGCCAAGGAGCCGATCATTGAAGGCGACGAAATTCACTGGTACTACACCGGCTGCGAGCATACGCACGGCGAGGTCGACATGGAGAAACGCGTCAAGCGGCTGGGGCGCGCCACCTGGCAGCGGGACCGCTTCGTCGCGCTCGCCGCGGCCGGCGAGGCAATGGTCGTAACCAAGCCCCTGCACCTGCCCGCGGGCACCGGCGCCCTCGAGCTGAACGCCGATGCCGCCGGCGGTCAACTGCACGTCGAGCTGTGCCGCCCCGACGGGCGCGTTCTGGACGGCTTTGCGCGCGCCGACTGCCTCCCTCTGCAAACCGACGACCTGCACTGGCAGGTCAGGTGGAAAAACGAGCAGTCACCAGTCGAAGGCCCTGTACAGATCCGGTTTTTCCTCAATCGCAGCAAACTTTACAGCTTCACTTTTCGCTCCTGACGACAACGAGCCAGTGACCACGAACGACATAATAGAGGAGTCCAAATGAGCCTTACAATCCAGGAAAAAGAGTCCTTTGAAGCCAACGGCTATCTGCTCAAAAAAGGCCTCGTCTCCCGGCAGGAGATCAAACAGATCCGCCAGGAAATGCCAGACATCCACCGGCGCATGCTGGCCGATCCCCCGCCCGAGGTGCACGTCGCCTGGGAGGACGAGGACGCACCCGGCGAGAGCAAGATCATCCGCCAGCTGATGCACAGCGAACTGGTCAGCCCCACCCTCAACCGCATCCTGCGCAGCGACAAGCTCGTCGATATCGTCGCCGAGCTCATGCACCCGCAGGTCGCCCTCTACCACAGCAAACTCCTGCCCAAAGAGGCCGGCATCGGCGCGGCCACGCCCTGGCATCAGGACTACGCCTACTGGAAGACCGACGAAAACCAGCCGATGATGATCAACTGCCAGCTCGCCATCGATCCGATGACCCTCGAAAACGGCTGCCTGGAGTTCATCCCCGGCAGCCACCGCTGGGGCTTGCAGGACCATGAGCAGCACCAGGAGACCTTCGGCAGGTTCCTGCCCGGCCGCTACTACAAGCGCGACGAGGGCGTGACCATCCCGATGGAGCCGGGCGACGGCATCTTCTTCACCGCCCTCGTCATCCACGGCTCCGCGCCCAACACGTCGCCCCACCCCCGCTGGGCCAACACCTTCGCCTACAACGTACCCGGCAACGGCGAGCATCAGGTCCGCGAAATTCTGCGCTGATTGTAGAGGCCGGGGATCGGCTGTCCGCATGGCGGCGAATCCTGGTTTCCCGGAGGTGCACCGGCCTCTGCGATTTCCCGCGCCGTGTCATGACAAATTTGCCCTTACCAACTGTTTTCTATACAATAGCCTACCGTCTGATTCGGCTGAAGAACCGGTAGTGGTCATAACTTAGGCCATGGCCCCATCGGCAACAGCCAAAATCGGTCATCGCAAAACCCTCGATCCCCTCCCCCGATATCGAGATTGTCCCGGCAGTGACCCACTTGAGCCGGCTGTCTGATCGCCCCGGGCAGCTAAAGCACTCTGCTCTGGCAACCGACTCCTGCCGTTTTGCCCTTATCTGCGACTGCAGGAATCTGCCTGTAGTTTCATTCTTGTTTCATCTACAACGAGCAGTTCGGTATACAACCCAACCATTGGAGGAGATTCCATGACCCAGAGGCCCATTTCACGACGAAGATTCTTGCAGGTATCCGCCTTTGCCACCGCCGGTGCGGTGCTGGCTGCCTGCGGCGCCGGCGATGCACCCGCCGCCGAAGCGCCCGCTGCGGAAGAGTCGGCCGCAGCCGACAGCGGCGACGCGATGCCCGCATCCCAGTACAACGAAGCGCCCATGCTGGCCGAGATGGTCGCCAACGGCGAAATTCCCCCTGTGGACGAGCGGCTGCCACCCACCCCAATGGTGATCGAACCTCTGAATGAGGTCGGTCAGTACGGCGGCACCTGGCGCCGCATTGGCGTAGGCCCCGGCGACGCCGGCATCTTCCGGTTCCGCCTCATGTACCCGCAGCTGGTGCGCTACAACATGGACGGCTCCGAAATCGGCCCCAATTTGGCCGAATCCTGGGAAGTCTCCGCTGACGGCACGACCTATACCTTCCACCTGCGTGAAGGCGTCAAGTGGTCGGACGGCGCGCCGCACTCCTCCGGAGACTTCATGTTCTGGTATGAGGACGTGCTGGGCGATGAAGATCTCGCCCCCAGCTTCCCCGTCTGGCTTACCGTCGGCGGCGAGCCTGTCGTCATGGACGCGCCCGACGATCTCACCATCCGCTTCACCTTCCCCGGCGCGCATGGCATCTTCATGCCCTTGATGGCCGGGGCCAACGGCGCTTCGATGACCTGGTATCCCAAGCACTACATGACCCAATTCCATCGCAACTACGCCGACGAAGAGGAGTTGAACGCGCAGGCCCAGGAAAACGAGTTTGAGTTCTGGCATCAGTACTTCAACAACCGGCTTACCCCCCGCCTGAACCTGGATGTGCCGGTCCTTTTCGCCTGGCGTTTCACCAAGATTACGCCCGACGTTCCGGTCGTGCTGGAACGCAACCCCTACTACTGGAAGGTGGACACCGCCGGCAACCAGCTGCCCTACATCGACCGCGTTTCCACCGACATTGTAGAGGATTCCGAGGTTCTGAATCTGCGCGCCGTGGCCGGCGATATCGACATGCAGCACCGCCATATCCTCATGGAGAACTTCTCGCTCTTCAAGGAGAATGAGGAGGTCGGCAACTACGAGATCCTGCTTTGGAAGTTCGGCGAGACGAGCGATTCTGTTATCTCCTTCAATCTCTGCCATCCGGATCCGGTGATGCACGAGATTTTCAACGACAAGCGCTTCCGTTTTGCCATGTCGCACGCGATGAATCGCGATGAGGTCATTGAGGCCGTCTACCTCGGCCAGGGCGAACCGGGGCAGCCGTCGCCGCTCGCCTCCTCCCCCTTGTATGATGAGGCCCAGGCCAAGGTCGCCCTCGAGTACAACCCGGAACTGGCCAATTCTCTGCTGGACGAGATGGGCCTGGACGAAAGGAATGCCGACGGTGTGCGTCTGAAGTCGGACGGCGAGCCGCTCAGCATCATCTTCAACTACGCGCCGGTCTTTGGTTCCTGGCGCAGCATTGGCGAGTTGATGCAGAAGTATATGGCTGACGTCGGCGTGCAGTTGTCGCTGAAGGAAGAAGCCCGCCCGCTCTGGAGCCAGCGCGTCCAGGCTTCCGAGCACGACATGACCGTCTGGACCGGCTCGGCCGAGTTCAACCCGCTGATCGACCCGCGGCACTTCCTGCCCTTTTCTCAAGGCAGCTCGCATCACGCCGCCTGTCATGCCCTCTGGTACACCTCCGGCGGCGCCAATGGCGTCGAGCCGACCGGCGACCTGCGCACGGTCATCGATCTCTACGAGGCGATCAAGGGCACGCCCGACGTCGCAGAGCATAAGCGCCTCTTCCAGCAGATCCTCGACCTCAACAGGGAGAATCTGTGGACGTTCAGCATGGCGGTCGGCCTGCCTGCGCCCGTTGTCCTCAGCAAGAATATGGGCAACGTCCCGCGCGAGGGGGTCTCCTCCTGGCATCTGCAGACGCCCGGCAGCACCGTGCCGGAGCAGTACTACTTCAAGAGCTAAAGAACATCTAAGAGAGAGGAGAGAGTTAAGAGGAGTGAGAGAACATCTCACTCCTCACTCCTCTACACTCACTCCTCGCCTTTATCCATGTCCTCATTCATCTTTCGCCGTCTCATCCTGATGGTGCCGACGCTGTTCATGATCTCGTTGATCTCATTCGTTATCATTGAACTGCCGCCCGGCGACTATATGACTTCTTATATCGCCAACCGTATGGCAATGGGTGACGACGTGCGCCAGGATGAAATCGACGCGCTTGTCAAGCAGTACGGTCTCGACCAGCCGGCGCCGGTACGCTATACCAAGTGGTTGGGCAACGTCATGCAGGGTAATTTCGGCTTCTCCTTCGAATGGCAGCTTCCTGTGAGCGATCTGATCTGGGAACGGCTCGGCCTGACGGTGGTGGTCGCCTTCTCCGCGTTGATATTCTCGTGGTTCGTCGGCCTGGTGATCGGTATATTCTCCGCTGTCTACCAGTATTCTATCGGGGACTACATCTTCACTTCCCTTAGTTTCATCGGCCTCGGTACGCCCAATTTCATGCTCGCCCTCATCATGATGTGGATCGCTCTTGCCTATTTCGGCACCAATATTTCAGGACTCTTCTCCGCGGAATTTGTCGACCAGCCCTGGAGCTTTGCCAAATTTGGCGATATGCTCAAGCATCTTTGGGCGCCCGCCATCATCGTGGGGACGGCCGGATCCGCCGGTCTTGTGCGCACCATGCGCGCCAATCTGCTCGATGAACTGAGTAAGCCCTATGTGGAAACAGGACGCGCCAAGGGCCTCAATGAAATGAGGCTCGTGTTCAAATATCCCACTCGTGTGGCCCTCAACCCATTCGTCAGCACCATGGGCTGGGCCCTGCCCCAACTCGTCTCCGGCTCAATCATCGTCTCCGTCGTGCTCAGCCTGCCCACCACCGGCCCGCTGCTGTTGCGTGCGTTGCTGACCCAGGACATGTACCTGGCCTCGAGCTTCCTGCTCATGCTCAGCACGTTGACCATCATCGGTACGCTGATTTCGGACATAATGCTGGCGCTGCTCGATCCTCGCATCAGGATGGGAGGATAGTATGAGCGCTGACCGATCGCTCACCGACCAACCCACAACCCCCGCGGAGTCCTCTCCCGCCGCCGCTACGGGCGATCTCCTGGGCGCCGACGCAGACGATACCGGCACCTTTCTCATTGTCGAGGAAGAGGAAGAGCGCATCTACATCGCTTCGCCGCTACAAATGATGTGGTGGCGATTTATCAAGCACAAAATGGCCATCGTGGGCGGCATAGTCGTAGTACTCCTCTACCTGCTCGCTATCTTCGCCGAATTTCTCGCCCCCTATAATCCTGAAACCTATGAGGTCGCCCTTACCTACGCGCCGCCGCAGCGGATCCATTTCTTCCACAACGGCGAGTTCCAGGGCACACCCTTCGTCTACGGCCTCACCCAGGCCCGCAATCCCGACACCCTGCGCATGGAGTTCCAGACGGACAAAACTGTGCGTTACCCCATCCGCTTCTGGGTCGAGGGCGATTCTTACAAGCTCTGGGGTATCTTTCGGAACAGCCGCCACCTCTTCGGCATTGGCGAACCCATTTACGACGCCTCCGCCGGGGAAAGCTCAGAGGCGCCTTTCTCCATAATATTCCTGCTCGGCGCCGATAAACTCGGCCGCGACATGTTCACCCGCATCATCTACGGCTCCCGCATCTCCCTCTCAATCGGCCTGATCGGCGTCGCGCTCAGCTTTGTTTTCGGCGTCGTCCTCGGCGGCATCTCCGGCTTCTACGGCGGCGTTATCGATGTCCTGATCCAGCGCATCATCGAGTTCATCCGCTCCGTCCCCTCCATTCCACTCTGGATGGCCCTGAGCGCCTCCCTGCCCCAGGACTGGTCCAACATCCGCGTCTATTTCGGCATCACCATCATTCTCTCGCTCATCGGCTGGACATTCCTCGCGCGCGCCGTGCGCGGCCGCTTTCTCTCCATGCGCGAGGAGGAGTTCATCCTCGCCGCCCGCTTCGCCGGCGCCGGCGAAATGCGCATCATCCTGCGCCACATGGTGCCCTCATTCTTCAGCCACCTGATCGCCTCCGCCACCCTCGCCGTTCCCGCCATGATCCTCAGCGAGACCTCGCTCAGCTTCCTCGGCCTGGGGCTGCGTCCCCCGACGATCAGCTGGGGCGTCCTCCTCCAGGAATCCCAGAACCTGCGCTCGGTCGCGCTGGCGCCGTGGCTGCTGCTGCCCGGCGTCTTCGTCATCATCACCGTCCTCGCGCTCAACTTCCTCGGCGACGGCCTGCGCGACGCGGCCGACCCGTACCACTAGCGCTTCCTGGTCTCCAGTTTCTCCTCACTTAACTGTCTTTGTAACGACTCAGCCTTAGTCAGTGTGCGTCCCTGAACGTTGCGAGTGAAGTTCTCTATCTCCTCGCTTTTTTGGGCGGTCGGGCCTAGTCGGCCCTCCCTTGTGGGGGGGGGGCGCCCCCCCCCCCCCCCCCCCCCCACACAAAAGCCCCAGGGCCCACGGGGGACAAGGGG
>JAJEDI010000040.1 GCA_022821585.1 Caldilineaceae bacterium | reverse complement strand
GCTCCGGTACGCGTTCACGGTTGAAGGTAGCCATCTTCTCCAGGAGCTGATAGTCCTGCATCAGAAGTGGACCGCGGGGGCCGGCAGTCAATGAGTTCTGGTTGTCGCCGACCGGCGCCCCGTGAGCCGTTGTCAGTTGTTTGCGTTCAGCCATTGGTTACCTCCTTTGATTCTTGACCGTCAAAGTGAACTACCCCAAACTGCCTGCTCGCGAGAGCGACGGCTACGACACCTTAAGGACATGCTCCCGGTTTTGACTTGGAGTACGCTTGAAGGCAAGAGAATATCTGCGAGTTTCGCGTTTGAACACTTCCCTGTTCGCGTGAGCTATGTTCGATATGGCAGGATTTCACCATAATATACAGAAACTCAACGACTATGTCCATAGCGCCATGCCCTGAATTCAAGGCAGTAGTGTCAAGGATACACCTGAAAACGGGCGATTACCACAGCGTAATCACTCGCTCCTCCCCGTCTTTGAGCGCCTGACGATTGCGGCTGAGCGAGATGGTGACGGCCGCATAGGCGATGAGGCCGAAGATCACATACGGCCAGGGCGTCTGACCGGCGATAGCAAAAACGACCGCGCACACCAGCGCAGTCACGCTGACGCTGTAGGTACCGATCGAAGCCATGCGGCTCCACCAGATCAACAGAAGCCCCACCAGGCACACGACCCCGCCGATAAACGGCGAAATCGCCAGTATGGTCGCCGCTGTCGTAATGCCCCCTGCCCCTCCTTTGAAGCCCATATAGAGCGACCAGTTGTGTCCCAATACCGCACACGCGCCCGCAAGCGCCGCCGCCGCCGCAACTGCAATCGCATCCACCTCGGGCAAAAACGCCCCCGCCGCATAGCGGACCAGCAGCACGGCCGCCGCACCTTTGAGCGCATCGCCCAACAGCGTCGGAACTGCCGCCTTCAGACCGGCCGCACGCCATGCGTTGGTCGCGCCGGTGCGCCCGCTGCCCACTTTGCGGATATCCACACCGTATAGTCCGGTCGCCAGCAAGCCTACCGGTATCGACCCCAGCAGGTAGCCCAGCAGCGCGCCGGCGACAATCAGAAGCAAGTCCATAGCAGTGGTACAGTCACTCTTCGCGCTCTGACAAACGCGGTCCAGGCCGGACCGTCCCCGTCAAAAGTGAGGACAAGCCATGCCTTCCACAACTCGTCCCGGGCAAGTTGCCGGCATGCGCTACCTGAACTCCGGCTCTTCCCGCGATTGAGCCCCCGGCAGGACAACCCCCGTATCCGTATTCGTGGGCAGGTCCAGCGGCTCCTCCGCGTTCTCGCCGCGCATGTGCAGTTCCCCTTCAAGGGTAGCCCCCTCATCCAGCAGGAAGCTGTTCACATGAAGCGCACCGCGCACGTAGCAGCCCGCCAGCAGCTCAACGCGGTCTGCCCGGATGACACCGTCAAAATAACCCCGAATGCTCACGTTGCGGGCCCGAATTTCGCAGTTGACGCGGGCAGCCTCCGTCAGGATGACATTGGCCAGCGTTTCCAGCAGACCGCTCTCTACCACACCGTCAATTCGGATGCTGCTGTCGCTGCGTAACGCGCCGTTATAGGTGGCCCTGGGCCCGATGATGACCTCGATCGCGTCCGGCTGCGGCCGTTCGTTTCGTCGAAACACCTGTGATCCTCTCTCGCACGCCGCCAGCTGTCCCGACGGCCGCAAGCAACTGCGGCCCAACCGACAAACGATTTCCCCTCGACCTCACCGCGGTAAGCGCCAGAGCCCCCCAATCAACTGCTTTACGGGCGAACTCATCGCGGTGCAGCGAGGCATGAATTTTACTGCGCGAAGTCTAGCACAGGCCCATGTTCCGGGCAACCCCGACTTCCGATTTCTAGGCCGGGAGACCCCGTTCATCAGGACATCTGAAACCATCTTCAGGACAACCTGGCGGACACTTCTTTTTCGGCGCAATTCCGGCATCCCGGGAACCAGGATCGATCCCCGGCAGTTACTCTGATTGTCAACCTCCTCTACCATGTCGGCAAGGGGAAAGTGCAAGGAAAGGAGAAGAATGAAACGGAATCTGTTCCTGCTCTTCTGGACTATCGGCATCCTTATGCCAATGGCCTGGCTCCTCCGCACCTCTCCGGTGGCCTACCGGATCTTCAACACCCTGTTCAGTCCTGTCTGGATGCACATTCTCATGCACAGCCTGCTCTTCGCCGTGTTGGGCGCCCTCCTGATGCAGCGCTTGTCCGGCACGCTGGCCAGGCGCGTCGGCCTCACCCTGGCCCTCGTCCTCGTCGCCGCCATCCTCCAGGAGGGCTTCCAGCTCCTCAGCCGGCAGAGCGTCCTGCACTTGGACAACCTCTTTGACATCGGCATCGATATGCTCGGCGGCCTGCTCGGCCTGTCCGCAGTGCTGGTCTTCAGAAAGATAGCGGCCAGACGGGCCGCGCAAACGCAGGTGCCGACAATGTGAGACCTGATGTCGAGACAACATGCCCAAAGCTGCCGCGTCAACTCCCTGATCGACCTACAACCGACCGCCACCATTCGTAAAGCGGATGGCGCACGCCGGGAATATAGCTGGCGTTCGACTGCATCTCGGCCAAGGCCGCGCTCAGTACGCCCCTGGGGATACGGGATTCTTCCGCCCACCACTTCAATATTTCCAGGGTGGAGACCAATTCTACCGGCGGACTGAGCTGCCCAAGTACGCGGCGGGCCTTTCGATCATCGGTCGCGACAGCGCATCCCCGGTGAAAGGCCAGCGCGCCGGTTACCGCCTCGCCATCGTCAAGTTCAGCCGCCAACGCTACGAAAGTGGCCTCCTCTACCGGTTCCTCCAGGCGCATCAACTGAATCAGGCCCTCTTCAGTAAAGGAACTCAGATCTACAGGCTCGCGCACCTCCTTGCCATCAGTCCTGCTGCGACAACAAACAAACAGGGCTTCGCGTTCGGCCACATAGTCGGCGACCCAGAACTGATTGGGCAGTGCGATAGCGATCTCTCGCAGGTGACCGGTCGCATAGAGGTTGAGAAGGCAACTGGCATCAAGAATGATCGAATCGAAACGCCGCGTCACCAATGGAAATTCCTTCTACTGTCTGGTGCGGTAGAGAGTAATCGTTACACCGTCGAAGGAACCTGTCGTCCCTTACGTGTGGAGCACAGGGTCTTTCGCCCCGACGACGCTGCTCTTGAGATCTATGGAGATCGAGGTGACCTGGCCTTCATCCTGGAGTAACGAAGACCGAGACAGTTCCTGGACCAGCCGCCTCGCTGCTACGCGGTCGACCCGCAGAAAGCGGGCCAGCTCGCCTTCGGTTAGCTTCCCCTCTTCGTAGGCCAGGGCAGCAAGGTACTGGTAGCGCAGAGGCAAACTCCGTTCGTCACGGCGACGGGAAGGCAGACCAGACTGACCCTGTGCCTCCCGTATGTGGTGGCCTGCATCACGCAGACGCCCCCACGTTCCTACCGGCAAAATACGCAACTCCTCAAGACGCAGCATCATCGCTTCAGCGGACACGGAATACTGATGGGCAAGACGGCAGATCTCTGCAGCCGCGATCTTGCCGTGAGCCGCACGAGAAAGCTCATTGAACCTCCGTCTTAAACCTGTAGCCGGCATGAGCAGGCAGCGGGCAAAGGCATCCGCGAAGCGCCCTCCGAAACGTGAGCGTCCAACCCCGCCCAACATGGATACCTCCGAGCGGAAGCGGTCCGTGAGGAAGCGGCCATACTTGCCCGCCAGCGACCATCGCTGCCGCGTCAAGGGATGACGGGCGTTAACAGCGATACAGCCGCCGAGCTCGTCCGTGTACACGTACATACCCTCCACTGGTGAGGGCAGATAGAATGAGAAGACTCGAAGGCCCACATCGCTCTCGAGAGCATCTCTCAGATTCGGGAGCGGCCCGTCGCCAAGCGCCAGTCGGTGTCGTTCGGCCAAAACCACATCCTCCGCCGCAACTTCAGGAGAGGTCCCCTCTGTTCGGTATTGGGGCGGAAAGCTGCGAACCAGAGGCGTCTCGTTCAGAGCTTCAAGGTGAAGGTAGTCTTCGCACAAGCGCTGAAACGACTCGATCGCCTGCCGCAGTTCGTCTTGGGCCTCATGTGAATCCAGTTTAGAGACTGCACCGCGCAACTGCTCATTGAAACTGGCAACAGGGTCCTTCAAGCCAACGAAGTCCCCCACCGGCCGGCCAAACAGTCGGGCCATCTTGATCAGTTCATCCGGTCGAGTACGCCGCTCGCCCTTTTCAAGTGCGGTAACTGTAGTTCGGGCGACTTCCAGGGAGTCGGCTACATCCTGCTGAGTCAGGCCGCGAGCCTTGCGCGCTTCCTGTAGGCGCCGTCCAATCACGCGCGGAGGTGTCGAACTGACTAACTGTCTTTGCATGCTGCCTCCTGTCTGTCGATATAAAATGGCTGAGATAAGGCTCAACTGACGTAACGCCCGTTTCCCGCAAAATGAGGGCTTCATCTGCCTGTGGAATCTCTGACAGGTCCTCTCCATTGGACACCGATCTGATTTGGCAAACTCCAACACTGAATAACAACATGCGTATTCCACTACGTAATCCTGCCAATGTCAACTTGGATTCCCCAATGAACTCCAATGATGTCAGGATAACTGGTCTTGATGTGGACGTAAGCCGGTTCTGACTGGAACTGGTCTGACTTTCAGGAGTGATCTGTGAAAAGGCCGACCTGCCATATGTACACATAACGTGTAAAATAAAACGACCAGCGCACAACCCATACCCAACCACCACACCACCGCCCTCACCCGTCCTCGCGGAGCCCGCCCATGACGTCGCCACTGCGCTCTCTCCTCTTCATGCCTGCCGACTCGCCGCGCAAGATCGCCAAAGGCGCCGGGCTGCCCGCCGACGCCATCATCGCCGACCTTGAGGACGCGGTCGCGCCCAGCCGCAAACAGAAAGCCCGCTCCCTGCTCGTCGAGTCCTTCCGCGCACTGCCGCCAGACGGCCCTCTGCGCTCCATTCGCATCAACCCCGTCCACAGCCCCTTCTGGCCCGATGACCTGCTCCAGACCTTCGCCGCCGCGCCCCAGCTATACGTGATCCCGAAAGTCGAGTCCGCCGCCGACCTGCAACGCGTCGACGAACGGCTGACACCTCTGGAATCCAACGCAGACTTGCCCGTTGGATCTGTGCGGCTGCTCCCGATTGTGGAGAGTGCTGCAGGGGTGGTGAATCTGCCCGAAATCGCACGCGCAGATCCCAGAATCGTGGCGCTGGCCTTCGGCGCCGAGGACTTTGCCGAGAATATCGGTGCGCAGCGCACACGCGAGGGCTGGGAGGTCTTCTACGCCCGCAGCGCTGTCGTCACTGTGGCGGCCGCCTTCGGCCTGCAGGCAATCGACACCGTCTACACCGACCTGGCCAGCGATTCCGGTCTGTCAGAGGAATGTGAAACTGTTCAGAAAATGGGCTTCCGCGGCAAACTGGCCATCCATCCTCGCCAGGTGGAAATCATCAACCGCGCCTTTACGCCGGACCTCGCCGAGGTGGCGGCGGCGCGGCGGCTCATCGCCGTCTTTGAAGCCCACCAGCGCGCCGGCCGCGGCGTCTGTGTACTCGACGGCAAAATGGTGGATATGCCCATGTATCGCGCCGCGCAGGATCTGTTGGCGAGGGCGGGAGTGGAACCTAAGGGGACCGCCGTAACTGAACCGTGAGAAGAGAGAACTGCTCTCTCCTCCATGCCTTTCTCTATTCGCGCACCGGCCGAAGACCAAGATAGACCACGCGCCCGCCCAGCGTCTGTAGAATTGTGCGGGCCGGCTTCCACGGAAGGAGCTGATTCAACTCTGATGGGCTCAAAGGCGTATTGTTGTTCGCCAGAAATACGCGGAAGCAGGCCGCCGTGAGCGATAGATGCTCGTTGATGTAGTCCGGATCTTTGGTGCATCGGCTGCGCAGACATTCCCAAAGTGCATCCGTACGGTGAACCTCACCCGTTTCCGGATCGATCCAGTCCACATCTTCCGTATTTCTATGATCCTGGAACCTGTCCCGGCACTCCGTGCACAGTTGATCGCGCAAATATAGGCGGAAATTCCGTCCGCTCTGCTCCCACCAGTTATAGTCGATGTGAAACTTGGTGTTCACGTCCGGTCGGAACCATTTGAGTTTCTGCTTGGACGCTGCCGCTGTCATCTCCGTCGTATCCCTCCTCGATGGTCAAGAGCCGGTGAAATCTGCGCAATTCCGGCTTCGCATCCTCATCTTACCTTGAAGAGTCCGTCCCCATAGTCCTGGAAGCGGGGATTGCTGATCAACGCATGAAAGATCGGCCCCGGCGGACAGCGCCAGAACATGTTGACCGCACTGTATATCGTCTTGACATGCGCCGTACCCTGCGGATTCAACTTCGCGATCTCCGGCACCATCCTCTCCACGATCTGCCCCAGCGCATCGTCATTGCCTTCCAATCCGGCGTTGAACGCCTCCAACTCCTCCCGGTCGTCACATGATACAATCAACTCATCATCGTACTCACAGGAAATCTGCACCTTATTCATTTCCAGACCGAAACGCTGCCGTTCCGCATCCACCTTCGCAATACGGCTCCACTCCCGTCTCATCCGGCGCGGGCGGTAATCAATGAGGACTTCATCCGGCTCATTGGTCCGCTCCAGCGTGATCTGAGCGCTCACCGGCAGGTTGTGCGCAACCATCCATTCCTTCAGGCCGCACACGTACCGTCCGCTGTGAACAACCCAGGCCGTGTACCGGTTGCCCCAGCGGCCGTCCACCACCGTCACCATGGAACGCTCCTGCGCGCTGTGGGGAAAGAGCGCACGCGTACGGCTGCTGAGCGGAAGCGTACCGTACAGCCAGTGCGGGAAGGTCAGCGTAAAGCTGATGCTCGGAACGACCGACGAGACCGGCGTGCTTGCACCGCTTTCGCCCCATTCGTCGTCCAGTTCCCACTCCATCTGCAGGAGTTCCACGCTCAACATAGCCCGGTTGTATCGGCCTAAATTGGGTCGCAGCAAAGGAGGTATGGTCTGCGCCTCCGCCGGTTCCAGCCGCGTCAGGAACCAGAGTGGGCCGCGGCTGCTCCCAATCTGATCAAAGCGTTCGTCGTTTCCAAGCGCGTGGTTCAAGCTGATAACCTGCATCGGCAGCGAAACACCCTCAACCGGCAGATCCAGCTCCGGCAGCAACTCCTCGGACGACATCGGCCGGTTCTGCATCTCGAGCAGCGCCTCCGCGATGTTCAGATGACCTACGTGAACTTCGGCCAGCATGTCGGCCAGCAACCAGAACTCGTCAATTTCCACAAAATCTTCGCTTCGGTCCCCATCACTCAGAGCGAAGAGCAAACTCTCTTCGATCTCCTCCTGGTACAGAGAATGGATCTCTTCGGCCGAAAGCAGTGCTTCCTCATCGCCTGTCGCCTGGCCATTGGTTCCGTTGAGCCGGTGGCCCGTCTGCAGATTGGCCGCAAATTCCCGGCTCTCGCCCGTGTCCGCGAAGCCGACCCGGATCACGTCGAACTCTCCATGCTCCGGGTTCTGGCCGGCGCGCGTCTCCAGGACTTCCCCTACCAGAAAGTCCATGGCGGGAAAGATGAGGGTCTCCCCCACTTCATACAGGTCCTTGGGCTGGTAGACCGCGCCCTTCTTCAGCTCGGACTCCATCCGCGCTGTCTCGCGGCGCTGGTATTCCTGGATCAGGCGCAGCGCCAGCTGGCTCGTCGTCATCGGCGACTCCGCGTCCAGGATCAACTCATGGATAAAATCCAAATCTTCATCCGAAACACTGAACTGATCGCGCCAAAATGAAGCAGTCTGGGTCCTTCGCAACAGCACGTCTTCCTCCTCCTGGAAACGCAGGCGTCCCGCCTGAATAAGTCAACTCAACGCCACTCTGCTCGTGGGCAACAACGGCGCCGGCTCCGCGCATTCGCGGTCTGTGTCCAAACGGATAAATTGCCGCGCCAGACCGGAAAACTGCGCAAACCGTCGGACTGCAGAGTAACTGAAAGTTCTCTCGTTCCTATTCTTCGCCCGCAACCGGCGTCAAGGCGGTTTTGCAGCCCAACAACGAAGTATAGCGGTTCAGGCCCCAAAATTCAAGAACGCGCCAATCTGAATTCCATCCTAAAATGGTGGTGAGCTCGCGTAAACCTCTGGCAGCAACTAAACCATGACGAGTTCGCGATTAACTCTGATGCAGGGGCAGCGCCGTCTCTGACCACTGACCGCTGACCCCAGCCCTCCATCTGACCACCACGTACAAAGCAGTTCACTAAAAACTGACAACTCAAAACCAAAAACTGCATTTCCGGGCGGTCGGGCCTATTCGGCCCTCCCTTGTGCGGGGGCGGAGCCCCCGCAACGCCCCCGGCCAACAACATGCCTCGTCGACCTGGTGTCGATATTCGTAACAGGTGCCCGGTCGAAAGAGTTTCGCCAGACTGTTCCCACCCCAGAATGGGGATGCGCCCCCTATCTGAACTGTAAGCCACCTCTCGTCAACCGCCATCTCCCAGCAGCACCCGTGCCAACTCAACCTCTGGCTCCCAAACGCCAAGCTCGACGGTCGGGCTCAGCGTCGCCGAGTCGTAGACAATCAGCCGCAACGCATAGTCGCCCGGCGCCAGATCTGCCGGAATATCAAGGTAGAATACCGTATCAACCGCTTCTTCCTCCGCCCAACGCCCCGTGCGATGGTGCCGCGAATTCAGCAGGACGGCGTCTTTCTGATAGACCCGTCCCCCCTCAGCACTGTGCAGACGCAGCGAAATCGAATAGTCGATCGCCAACTCCGGGGCCGTCTGCCATCGCAGCGCCAGCCACAGGGCGCGGTCCGCTCCCAGGCCGAGAGGCTCCTCCGTCGTCAACTGCTCTGCGCCCTGGCCCAAAGCAAACCCTTTCAGAGAGATTCCGCCATCATAGTCTACAGTCCGCGGCTCCAAATGCTCGTAAAACGTCCAGGGACGATCTGAGGCCACGTCGGCAAATGTGTGAATCTGAAAACTGCCATGCGCCTCCGCCCCCTCATAGCGCCCATACTTGCCAAGAAGTACCGCTACGTGTTGCTCGGCAAGCGAATCCCCGCTGACCCGGTCGTTCGCCCAGTCTACTAACTTAACAGTTGCCGGGTTCCCCATCGCCCCAAGCGCCGATCCGAGCTCCTGCGGCAGATAGGGAACGCTCGCTGAGATCACATCCACCGGCGTCGTGCCCTCATACAAATACTGAAAACTGAAATGCTCGCTGATCGTATAAGGCAGCAGGTAGACAACCTCCGCATCGGGCGGCAGCGCGTTCAGCGTCCGCGCCAGCTCTGCCCACTCCGTCTCGTTCGCCTCGTAGACCACGGGCAGATTCGCCCACGTTTGGAAATAGGTGCGGTATGTAAACGCCCCCTGGACCAGAATCAGCCCCCCCAACGCAAGCCCCAGCCCGACGGCAGCCCGGTTCCCCATCTGCCCTATGGCTTGCATGGCGGGCAGTCGTAAGCGATAACGCCGCTCCCACAAGAACTGCAACGCCTCCCAAAGTCCCACCGCCGCCAGCAGATAGACGACCGGCGTCGCACCCATCATGCGCAGGAAGTGAGGCAGAATGTCGTCCCTCGAAAGCATGGCCGGCAGCAGCAATACCCCCAGCCACAACAACAGCAGACGGTAGGCGGGCCGCTTCCAGCGCCACAACGCCACCCCCGCACCCAGCCAGAAAAAGATCGCTTCCCACGGCTTCAGCATCGACTGGCCGGCAAAGTTGTGCCGCCAGTTCGGGTCGCCGCGAATGCCGAAGACCAGCAGATGGTCCCAGACGTTCTCAAGAAAGGACCTGAAAGCCTCCCCCTGGCCGCCGCGCAGCAGCCAGACCTCTCTGCTGCGCATCAAAAAGTGCTCAGGATGCAGCGCAAAATGGAGTAGAATCGGCGCGGCAACCAGCGCGGTTACGCCAATAAACACCGCCGCCCACGGCAGTTCGCTCCGTACCCTATCCCTGGAAAAAGAGCCAGGGGGAAAGAGGAAACTCAGACCAACGAGCAAAAACAAAAACGGGGTGAAACGCGCCGGAATATAGGTGTACGGCAACAGCCCCGTGCAAATCCCTGCCAGCACGACCCGCCACCAGCTTCTCTCTCTCCACCCCTGCCACAGTAGTGCAAAGGCCAGGACGAGTAGCAGGGGCATGTGCGTGACCTTGTTGTACGACGTGCGCCCGATCACCGTCTGGCTGATCGATACAGCCATCAACCCGGCCCCAACGCCGCCGATCAGCATTCCCCGCCACGGTGTCGGCCGTCCCCCTTCACTGTGGCCGAAGAGCACCCTCCCCAGCCAGAATACGGCAAAGACCAACCCCGCACTGCCCAGGGCCGTCGGCAGATGCATGGCCAGCAACGTCCGCCCAAACAGGACCGTCGACAGGGCCAGCGCGTAGATCGCCGACGGCTCGCGACCCTGGTCCACGGGAAAGAACATCGCGTGCTCGCCCCGCAGTACCTGTAGCGCCAGCGCCCCGTCTATCCCCTCATCCCGGTTGAGTCCCGGCGGCAGCTCGTCCAGATGCTGCAGTCGCAGCACCACCACGGCCAGCGCCAGCGCCACCAGGATCGCTCCCGTGACCAGCCTCAAGCGGAAGCGCTCGCCTTCCGTAGAACCGGCGCCGCCGGTCCGACCCTGCCCCAAGGATGAACTATCAGACACGCTCTTTATCCCCTGCTCTTGCCTGACTCGCGTCGAACGCATTCTGCGCGATGGGTCGTCCAGTCCGGCTCCCTTCGCGGACCGCGCACACTGGCAACACCGATTCGCGCCGTGCCGCCCCCCCTGTCACGGGCGTCCGTCCAAATGGACGCGCGCCAGCGTCAACTCCTGCTCCCACACTCCAATCTCTACAGTCGGTATCTGGGTCTCTGTGCTGTGTACGACCGGCCGCGTCACTGCGTCCCCGCCAATTGAACGCGCGCCAACACCAGTTCAGGTTCCCAAACATCGATCTCCACTGTCGGAATAAGGGTCTCGGCATTGTAGACGGTCAACCGCAAGTCGTATATGCCGGGTGGCACGTCCGGCGGAATGTCAAGGAAAAAGAGAGTCTCAACAGGATGGCCAGGTATCCAACCTCCTGTGGCATCCCCGTCCAGATTCCTTAGAAAACCATCATAGCTATACTGGTACGCACCGGCCGCATCGTAGAGTCGCAGAGATACCTTGAAATCAACCTCTGTTCTGCGGTCTGTCTGCCAGGACAGCCCCACCCAGAGAGGTCGACTTCCATCCATGCCGATCAACTCCTCGGAGCTCATTTGCTCCGCCTCCTGGCCGACGGCGAGACCGAGAAGGCTAATGTCTGCGTCGTACGAAACGTGCAGCGGCTCCAACTGCTCGTAGAATCGCCAAGGTAAGTCGACAGACAAATCGGTGAAAGTGTGAATCTGAAAACTGGAATACTTTTCGCTGCCCGAATAATGGCCAAATTGCCCCAGCAGATCTAACATTTCTCGTTCCTCTTCGTCATTCCAGCCCAGCTGTTCGTCCCAGTCCAGAAATGCGATAGTGGACAGGTTCTCTTCCGCCGCGACCTTGAACAAAGTCTGACGGGATGTTTTCGCGTCTGCCTCGTAGGGCATTCCTGGGCCGCGATGGTTGATTATATGGAACGGGACGTCCCCCTGATAAATGTAATCGAATCCATAGTGCGCAAAGCGGTCTTGGCTGAGGATCAGATAAACCTTTCCATCATCTGGCGTTAAGGCACTCAACTCCATTGCAGCTTCGGACCACTGGCCATGAAAACTCTCTCTGCTCCTGGCAAAAGGCTCATAATCGTTGAAGTAGGTGCGATAGGTGAGTACACCCTGCACCAAAACTGTCGCTGCCAGAAAAATTATCAGGACAGGAGCGACTAAAGGCAACCGCTTCTTGAAGAATTGAAACGATTCCCATAAGGCCAGGCCGATGAGAAGGTAGACGGCGGGCGTAGCCCCCATCATACGTAACGTGTTTGGTACATTCGGATAGGGGTTCCGGGCAAGTAGGGCAGGCAGCAGCATAACTCCAAACCAAATCAGCAGAAGACGCGAACTGGCGTGCGAGCGCCATCGCCTCAGAGTCAACGCCAATCCGAGCCAGAAAAAGAAGGCTTCAAATGGATTCAACATGGAACGGCTCTCATAGTTGTGAATCCAATTTGGGTCGCCTCGAAAACCAAAGACGAGGATATGATCCCACACATTTAGCAAGAGGGTTCCCAGTGGATCGCCATCTGTTCTTGTGGGCGCGAATAACGTAACCTGGTTCATCCTGTCAGCCATGTGATCGGGATGTAGGGCAAAGTAGATGATAATCGGCGCGGCCACGAGAGCGGACACGGAGGCGAAAAGGGCGGCCCTGGGCCATCCTTCACGGACTCTGTGAAAAGCCTTGTCGTTTAGAGGAATCAGGAATGTCAGGCCGAAGATTAGAAGGAGAGCAGGGAGCAAGCGTGCAGGAATGTATGTATATTGCAGGACTCCGCAGCACAGACCAGCCAGGGTGATTGTCAGCCAACTGCGCCGCCGCCATCCCCGCCACAGCAAAGCTAGGCATAGGGGTAACAGCAGGATAAGAAAATTCGCCCTATAGGCTATACGGCCCAGGACCACGTGGTTGAGAGAGACTGCAAGCAGGGCCGCACCGATACCGCCAATGAATATTCCCCGCCAGGGCCGGGGCATCCCCGTCCGCTCCCCCGTGCCAAAAAGAACATAGCCTGTCCAAAACACCGCGAGAACCGCCGCGGCGCTGGAAAGGGCAGTGGAAAGGCGAAGAGCAACTATTGACGGCCCCAATAGGGAGTGAGCGAGGGCGATGGCATAGACGATAAGCGCTTCGCGTCCGCTGTTGTCCGGGAAAAAGACACCGTGCTTTCCCTGTAAGACCTTGACTGCATCCACCCCATGTGCCCCTTCATCGAAAATGACCCCCGGTGGAATTTCAGCAAGACGATGAAGGCGCAGCAACATAGCGGCAACAATGATTGCAAGCGCAACTGCCCCGGAGGCCAAATGGATGAGGTAGCGACCCTGTCTTATTGATGCAGCCGCGCCTGACGAGCGCTGCGCAGCAGAAGACGGTTCGGACATTCGTCCGTGATGCACAGTATGTAATCTATTCTGCCCCGCCCAGGATCGAAGAAAACTCATGAAAGGCCAGGCAGCAGGGGTTGGTTCGACTGCTGGCCCACATGCCCACGATTACGGAACGGGTTCGCGTTGATTCAATCCAACTGCCAAGCTCCGGGACTCCTACAAGAAATTCCAGGCTCGCGTCAATCAGAACTGCCCAAGGTCTCCACGACCTGTGTTGAAGAGCCCCTGCCTCTTGGTCTTCAACCCAGGCCTTTAACCCTGGTGAAGCCTGCCGGGGGCTGCCTCGCAGTTGGGTTTTGGTACCCTTTCAGATATCATATACCGAATCTCGAGTTTGAAAGAATGCTTCGCCCCAAAGGTGCTGCCTGGAAACTCCCCTATGAGAACCGTTGCTATGATTCTGGCTGGCGGAGAGGGCACTCGCCTGACCGTCCTGTCCGAAAAACGGGCCAAACCCGCAGTTCCCTTCGCCGGCAAGTTTCGGATTATCGACTTCACAATCAGCAACTGCGTCAATAGCGGCATCTCCACCGTCGGTGTCCTCACCCAATACCGGCCCCACAGCCTCAACGAACACATCGGCATCGGTAAACCCTGGGACCTCGACCGTCAGCACGGCGGCATCCGCCTCCTGCAGCCCTTCCAGGGCCGCGGCGAACAGGACTGGTATGCCGGCACCGCCGACGCAATCCTGCAAAATCTGAACTTCCTCGGCGAAAATAACGCCGACAACGCCCTCATTCTCTCCGGAGACCACATTTACAAGATGGACTACGGCCCTATGCTGGACTTCCACCAGCGCAAGGGCGCAGACCTGACCATCGGCGTAATGCCCGTACCGCTTGAGGAAGCGCACCGATTCGGTATCATGGAAACGAACTCGGAGGATGAAATCGTTCAATTCCATGAAAAACCGGAGCAGCCGACCGGCAACCTGGCATCGATGGGCATCTATGTCTTTAACACGCGCGTCCTGGAACAACGCCTGCAGGAAAAAGGCGCAGACGGTCCCCGCACCGATTTCGGCCAGCACGTCGTCCCCGCCATGCTCGCCGCCGGCGACCGCGTCCTGTCCTACCCCTTCGACGGTTACTGGGTCGATGTCGGCACCGTGGACGCCTACTGGAAGACCAGCCTCGAGCTCCTCCAGCCCAACCCGGCTCTCGATCTCTATACCGACAACTGGCCCATCTCCACCCGCTCCGAAGAACGTCCGCCGGCCAAATTCGGCCCCCAATCCCGGGTCGTGCAAAGCATGGTGTCGAACGGCTGCGAAGTGCACGGGTCCGTCAAAAACAGCATCTTCAGCCCCGGCGTCTATGTCAGCCCCGGCGCCGTCGTGCACGATAGCATCCTCATGAACGACTCCTGGATCGGCCCCGGGGCGCGCGTGGAACGGGTCATCATCGACAAGCAGGTCATCGTCGGCTTCGGCGCCAAAGTCGGCTCCACCACTTCGGACGCGCCTCCGCCCAACCAGCAGTTTCCCGACAGACTGGACAGCGGCCATACCGTTATCGGCAAAGGTGCATTCATCCCTGACGGCGCCCACATCGGCACCAACGTTATCGTCAACAGCGACAGGGGCGAGCAGGACTTCCCACCGGACCTCGTCGTGCAGGACGGGCAAACCGTCTAGCTTTTACGCTCCGCCCCTACACAATCGGACCGCGAGGATTCCTCCCTATGTCTCCTGCATTCGCTATGATCATGGCCGGTGCCGACAACGCCGACCTCAGTGTCCTCACCGAGGTCCGCTCCGAACCGGCTGTCCCCTTCGCCGGCAAGTTCCGCCTCATCGACTTCTCTCTCAGTAACTGCGTCAACAGCGGCATCCACAACGTCGCTGTGCTCACCCAGTACCGCCCCCGCAGCCTCAACGACCATATCGGCATCGGCAAACCCTGGGATCTGGACCGCTCCAGCGGCGGCGTGCGCCTGCTGCAGCCCTACCGCGGCGGCCCCTACGGTGACTGGCAACGCGGCTCCGCCGACGCCATCCGGCGCAATCTGGACTACGTAATCCAGCAAAAAGAAGAGTGCGTACTGATCCTCTCCGGTAAACACATCTATCTGATGGACTATCGGCCCTTCCTTGAGCACCATCAGCGCACCGGTGCCCCGGTCACCATCGCTGTCCGCCGCGTCAGCCGCCACGAAACCCATCGTTTCGGCATCGTCTCACAGGATGCGGAAAATCGCGTCGTCGAATTTCAGGAGAAACCGAGGCGCACACAGCAGAATCTTGCCAGCATGGGCGTCTATATCTTCAACCGCGACTACCTCGTGGAAGTCCTGAGTAACGGCAGCGGCGATGACATCGGCCGCGATATCCTGCCGGCACTGGTCGCCAAACGCCATGTCAACAGCTACACCTATCCCGGCTACTGGGCCGACGCCAGCACGGTTCAGGCCTACTGGGATGCCAATATGAGCCTGCTGGCCGAGGAGCCGGCGCTCAACCTCTACGCGCCGGAATGGGTCGTGCATACCCGCAGCCAGGAGAGGGCCCCGGTCAAACTGGGCCCGGCTGCAGACGTGGATGGGGCGCTACTATCTAATGGATGCCAGATCGAAGGCGCCGTGGAACGCAGCGTCCTTTCCCCTGGTGTGCAGGTGGGCGAGGGCGCCCTCGTCCGCGATAGCGTCATACTCAACGATACTATCATCGAATCGGGCGCAGTCGTCGAGCGCTGTGTGATCGACAAAGAAGTGCGCATCTGCCAGGATGCACACATCGGCCACTCGGACAACAACAATCCCAATCCGGAACTGCCGGCCCGGCTCAACACCGGCCTCTCCCTCGTCGGCAAAGGCAGCATCGTGCCCCCCGCCGCGCGCCTGGGCCGCAATGTCGTAATCCATCCCTACAGCGGCGCCGAAGCATTCGGCAACGGCAAGGGCGTGGACAGCGGGACCAGCATCGGCCGTAATCTGCGCTGACCGCAACCGCCGCAGCCGGACTTCGGGACACGCCTTGAAAACTCTCTCTCTAGCCCTGTTTGGCCCGATACCCAAGCCCGTTCAGAAGCGCAACCAGCCTCTCCCTCTGATCGCCCTGAATCTCAATCTCCGCGCCTTTGACCGCGCCGCCGCATCCCAACTTGCCTTTCAGGTGCTTCAACAGGGCGCGCCTGCCTACATCAGGGCTCTTTACCCCTGTGACGATCGAGACCGTCTTCCCCTTGCGCCCCTTCCGCTCCAGGCGCACACGCACCGGTTGCGTCCCCTGGACCGCGAACGGCGCCGCCGGGTTGCGGGGAAGCTCCGGCGGACTCTGCTCGGGCTCAGGCGCCGGATCCGTCGAGTAGACGAGCCGGGACCCCGCCCCTCTGGAAGCGCCGCGTTCCGACTTCTTTGCCTTGCGCTTGGACATGGTTCGTTATTCTTCCGGTTGGAAAGTGGAAAGGAATTACAGCATGCAGTATAGCATCAGCGGTGAGATTGCCCAGTCCGCACGCCTCGTTTTTGCCCCGGGGGAACACGCCTGGGTCAGCAAAGGCGTCCTTATGGCCTATTCCCCCCAGATGGAGTGGAGCCTGCGCCTGCCGGGCGGCGCTGGCGGCGCTCTGCGGCGCAGCCTTTCCGGCGAAGGCATCGCCCTTACCTATCTGGAATCGAAAGCCGAAGACCAGTACGCCCTCCTCGCCGCCAACGCCCCGGGCCACCTGGTACTATGGGATCTTGAACGCGACGGCCCTGTGACGACGACGCGCGGCGCCTTCGTCGCCGCCTGGGGAGAAGACGTCGATATCACCGTGACCGTCGCTCGCCGCGCCGGGGCAGCCGTATTCGGCGGCGCCGGCCTCTTTCTGCAGACAATTTCCGGCTTCGGCTCCGTGCTCGTACACGGCAGCGGCGACTTCTCTGAGCGACAGATGGCCTCCGGCGAAGAACTCCTTGTCAGCACCGGCAATCTCGCCGCCTTCTCCTCCGGCATCGACTACGACATCCGCGGCGTCGGCGGCTGCCGCAGAATGATTTTCGGCGGCGAAGGGCTGTTTATGACCAACCTGCGCGGCCCCGGACGCGTCCTGCTCCAGACCCTCAAACGCAACTACCGCGCCAACTCATCCGGTTGAAAAAACTGCGATTTGGCGTCTGTCTGCACTTCGACCACAATGTTGTGCGGAGCCCTGCAAGTGGAAACACTGAAACGCTGCCCCCATTTCAAGGAGGTCCGTCATGGACCCGGAAAGTCTGTCCCGCAATCAAACTGTCAGCGGCGAGGTCCGGCTGCCCGACCCCGTTGACGATGCCATTCTGACACTTGGCGTGCGTATGCGCCTTCCGCTTTCATATGATGAAATCGCAGCGGCATTCGGCATCACTCGCGACCATGTGAGCCAAATCTGCGAGCCATACAAGGAGATGCTGCGCACAACCGGAGAAGATGGCCCTGCCCTCACCTATACGCGACAGTCATCCCGCAAGGCAGTACGGCCGCGCGCTATGTGGGAAAATGCCGCCTTCGGCAACAGTGGCAGGGAACTGTTTCAGAAACAGCAGATTGTGAATGGTGCCGACCGGCTCGCCGACCCCGTCGACGATGCCATCCTGACGCTTGGAGTGCGCCTTACCAATCCGCTTACCTACGAGGAAATTGCATCGCTGCTCCAAATCGCTCACAACGACGCCAGCAAAATCTGCGAACCCTACAAGGAGTTTATGCGCAAAGCAGGAGAATATGGGGTTCGCGGGGTCACCAGAACGCGATAGGCTGCCGCTCGCACTCACTTCACTCTACGATCCAACACAAGGGCAATCCCGAACTGACGCGTCGCCCAACCGCGGCCATCCTCAGCGTGCCGGCGCCGCATCGAAAATCTGCCGCAAGAGATCGGCCCGTTCCACCTCTGTAGTCCAGCGCGGTTGCGCATAGTCCTCAAGCACCGCGGTCAGGATCTCAGTGCTGATCACCTTGCCGTCATGGATCGTATGGCGCGCAATCAGTGAAGTGCGCGTCTGCCAACTCCACATCTGATCGAAAAAGAGGTTGCCCAAACCGTATACGATGATGCCGGGCGTTTCATTCCCATACCCATACGGCTCCATCGCCTGCGGCACGTGGCTCTGTACGCCGGTGACAATGTCTGCACCGGCCGCACGCAGCTCGCGGAAATCCTGCACCTGCTGAAAAATCGGCGCCGGATTGTAAATCTCCTCATGCTGCAGCTCAACCGCGATCACATCGACCTCATCGCGCAACGCCGCAATCCTGGCGAATATGCGCGCCTTGTTTCCGCGATAGTCGCAGGCTCCCGGCCCGTCCTCCGTCGCCCAGGCAAAGCTGGGATAATGGGCCAGCGCCGCGAAAAAGGCGAAGCGGTTGCCGTTGTGCGTAAACAGCAGCGGCGCACACGCCTCCTCCTCATTCAAACCGCTCCCGTAAATGGGAATCCCGTTCGCCCGGTACCAGCCGATCGACTCGCGCGCACCCTCCTGGCCGAAGTCATTGACATGGTTGCCGCTCAGCCCCACGATATCCGTGCCCAGCGCCTCCAGCGCCGCCCAATAGGCCGGGCTGCTGCACAGGATCATGTTGTTCAAGGACGGGTCGACGTCACAGCCTGCCAGAAATGGCACTTCATTGCTGATGTGAGTGATGTCGGCGGCACGCAGCGTCGGCGAGATCACCTGGGAAGGGTAAACGTACCCCTTCGTCTCCATCCGCGCCGCCGTTACCCGCGCCATCGCCGTGACGCCGGTCATGATCAGGGTAGTCAGCTCGCCCGGCCTGCGATTCGTCGGCTCCGTAATCTGCGGCCGCAGCGCCGCAGCCACGGCTTCACTATCCGAGCCAAATACCGACACCACCGCCGTTAGCGGATACGCCGCCTCATCAAAGGTATTGCTGAGTATGTTCGCGCCGTTCAGGCGCATCACCTTCAATACCGGCGTAAGCCCTTCAAAGGGCACAAGTCCCAGGCCGCCGGCAGTCACCTCCAACACAGCGGGCAGAGCGCTGCCGCTGGCAGTCTGCACCGAGTCGGCCGCCTCCTCGCCAAACACTGCCTCCAACTCCGATACGTAATCCGCATCAATGATCAGCGGGCCGCTGCCCCTACCCTGCCAGCGCAGCGTCAACTCCGCCATCGATACCTCATCCTGGACTGACGCAAACGGCGCCACCGGCGCCAGATAGCGCGTGTACAACACACTTCCCGCCCCCGCCGTCCCGGCTGCCAGGCCGATCTGCACGTCGGCGTTGCGCGGCTGGTCCAGTATAATGACCTTCTTGCGAATGCCCCCGGATTCGACCTCTTCCAGACCGAAGGCCGCTGTGAGCAGTTGACTGAAATACCGCTCCGGCAGAGATGTGTCGAGAGCGACCGTCAGCCAACCGTTGCGGCTGGCTGGCTGCTGCGCCGCCGGCTGCATCTGCGCCTCGGAGACTGTCCCGATCTCTCCGACCCCCTGCGTCCCGCTCGCAAAACTCGCAATCGACGTGGCCGCCGCCACGCCCGCGCAGCCCAGCAACACCGTCACAAGCAACCGGCTGGGAGCCCGCAAGTTCGTTACCGCCTCCCTGATATCAGCGGCCCGGCTGGCAGCGCACACCCTGCGCACGCCCACACGCATGACCTGTAATCCAGGTCCCAACTGCTCCTCAATCTGATTTCGGATGGCGCCTAGTCGGTTCAACATTGCCGCTTAACTGCCTGACATCTCTCGATAGCTGGGCTACGGAGTTCTCCTGACACAGAGTCCAATTTTAGAGTATATGACCATCACTGGCATTGGTCAACATCCCGTTTCCTTGCCGCACCCTTCGGCCGCGCCCATCCGCAGCCTGACCCGGTCCGGCTAACTCCACTCTGACCGGCCGCTGCCACCGGACCGGCTGACCGCAGCGATGCCGGTGACGACTCCCCTGTCCCCCACCCTTCCTGTAGATCGGACGTTGACAAACGACAGGCAATTCGGTACATTCTCGTCTGATTCCATCTCTTCGACGATGTAGTCTCAACGAGTCGTATGCGCCTGCAGTTCCTGGCAAGCTGCCTCCCAAAGCGATGGGTGCAATCCTAACTGTGAAGAAGGTGTGAAATTGGCCACCGGAACCGTTGCTGAAGTCGTCAAACTGTGCGGAAAACTGGGAATTATCGGCTTTGGCGGACCTGCCAGCCACATCGCCATGCTCGAAGACGAGGCCGTCGCCCGCCGCAAATGGCTGACCCGCGAACACTTCCTCGACCTGGTCGGCGCCACCAATCTGATCCCCGGCCCCAATTCAACCGAAATGATGATCCATATCGGTTATCAGCGCGCCGGCTGGCCCGGCCTGATTGCCGCCGGCATCTCCTTTGTACTGCCTGCCGTCCTCCTCTCCACGCTCATCGCCTGGATCTATGTGGAATTCGGAGCGTTGCCCGCTGTGCAACCCTTCCTCGCCGGCGTCAAACCCGCCGTCCTGGCAGTCATCCTCGGCGCCCTCTGGCGGCTGGGCCTGACCGCCTCCAAGCCCAAGGAGGCAGTCCAAACCCGCATCGCCCTCGCCGTCATCGGTATCGCCGTCGCCGTCGCCGTCTACCTCGGCGTGCCGGTAATCTGGTCGCTGATCGCCGGCGGCCTGCTGGGGATGCTCGCCCTGCGCGTCCTGTCCGGCTGGGACAGTGGTAGTGCTGCTGCCGGGCTTATCGCACTGCCGGCACTGCCGGATAGCCACTCTATTTTCCCTTGGGCCAATCAGTCCCCGGCGTCGGCGATCAAGTGGGCCGCGCTGCTCCTGGCCGCGACCGCCCCCGCCCTGACCCTCGGCGCGCTCGGCCTCTTCTTCCTCAAGGTCGGCGCCGTCCTCTACGGCAGCGGCTACGTCCTCGTCGCCTTTCTCGAAGGCGACCTGGTCCACGAGTACGGCTGGCTCACACAACAGCAGCTGCTCGACGCCATCGCCATCGGCCAGTTCACCCCCGGCCCCGTCCTCTCCACTGCCGCCTTCATCGGCTACGTGCTTTACGGCATCCCCGGCGCCGCCGTCAGCGCAGCCGCCATCTTCGCGCCCTCATTCGTCTTCGTCGCCATCCTCAACCCGATCGTGCCCCGCCTGCGCCGCTCCGCCTGGATGGGCGCCTTCCTCGACGCCGTCAACGTCAGCGCCGTCGGCCTCATGGCCGCCGTCCTCGTGCGCCTGACCGGTGACATAGTCACAGCCTGGCCCGCCGCCGTAATCGCCCTCCTCGCCGCAGCCGCAGTCCTGCGCTGGCGCGTCACCTCCGCCTGGGTCGTCATCGGCGGCGCCCTGCTCGGCTGGCCGCTGTCGTTGCTTGGCTAAGGGGTAGTTGACAGTCCCATTCGACTGAAATTCGTAGGGGCAACCCTTGTGGTTGCCCCCGTGGTTGCATCTTGTTTGCTTTCCCAACCTGCCAAACTACCTGCGATCTCCTCAAAAGACAGACAACTGAGAATCAGGCCCTTTTCCCCTACAAGTGGCGTTACAGCTCACAATGCCCTAAACCCGCCATATCCCGGCGCCGGACAAGGTCGGCGAACACAGAAATCTGCCCGGCTAGTCCTTCTGCCGCTCGTCTTCCTCCGCCGCGTCTAACGCGTCGTCCAGGACGCTGTCGACCCACTCGTCGCTGTCCAGATGGTCTATGTAGGTCCTCAGCGCCCTCACCGCAATCTTCCTGGCCGCCAGCGCCGATACGTCCGCCCGGTGACCCCCGTGGATTAGGCGCTCGCGCACCACGTCCTCGGCTTTATCGAGAGAGGCATACTTGGAATGGAATTCACGCAGCAGACCTTCATCGTCCGTCTGCCACAGCGTATGAATATGCCAGACGACAGGATGCGTCTGGTCCCCAACAACGCCCACGATGTCGTACGTCTTCTTGATCATTCCTCTTCTCGCGTCCAGTCTGAGCCGCCGGCGAACTCATTTTCCCAGAGGGCCAGGCGCTATACCTCAGTTCTCATCATTTCGAAATGGTTGATCCAACGCCCTGATCAGAGGAATCAACGGCGCGCTATTCACATCCAGCCACCTTCCCCAACAGCCACTGTCAATCACACCCTCACAATGGCCCCTGACCACCCTCTCCCAGTGCGCCTCGGAGTGAAAAAGATTCCCCCCTTTGGCGATATCCGTCGCGTAGAGGAATCCCAGATAAACGAGCACAACCGGCACACCCAGCGAGGCCAGCTTCCACGACCACGCAAACCGGTTCGACAACTGGTAATGACTGTCCCGTGAAATACCCCACCTGCCGCCGCTCGCCGTTCCGAGCCCAACGGCAGCCTCCCCGATGGCCTCGCCGATCTTCTCGTGATTCTTCAGCGTGCCGTTTGAAGCAGGCTTCCCCAGCTGTTTCCCCCTAGACGACCTCGCCACTTCGTTCCAGTGCGCCTTCGCCTCGACCAGAAGCAACCCCTTCCTGCCCCTAACCGTGCACGTGCTCGCTAAATCCCAGTTCGGCGTCCTCGGGTCGTTCTCAGAGACAGCCAGCCACCAGTTGCTCAAACGCTCACTTATCTCAAGAGATAGTAGTTCATTTGGCTTGTCCAACTCCACTCCCGCCGCCACCGTCGCATCCCAGGAGCCGTCTTCCCTCTGCACCGGCCTGCCGCGAGGCATCCATATATCGTCGCCTGAAATCGTGACATCATCAACGCCTACCAACCGGGTCAGCCGTCCAGCGACCTCTTCTTTACCGCCGTCCACAATAAGCACGCAGCGCGGCCTGCTCCCAAGGCTGTCTTTCCCAAGCTGCTTCGCCCAACCCACACTTACCTCCCTGAATGCGGCAACGACGGACCGAACTATCTCCTCCTCCTGCGGCCGCCTCTGCCTCTGCCCTTCCCACTTTTCTCCCGCTCCGCCAGCATCTTCACCGCCTGCTCCAGCGAAACGCTCTGCGGATCCGTCTCCTTCGGAATATTGGCGTTCGTACTCCCGTGATTGACGTAGGGACCGTACCGCCCGTCCAGCACGCGTACCGGTTCGCCGCCTTTGGGATGCGCGCCCAACTCCTTCAGTACCGTGCGCGCCGAACTCCCCCCTCTCCGAGTCGGCGCCTCCTTGATCAACGCCAGCGCACGCGGCAGATCAACCTCCAGCACACTGTCCGGCGCCTTCAGGCTCACAAACTTCCGGTTGTGCACCACATACGGCCCGTAACGCCCCACGCCGGCGCGCACCGCCTCCCCGTCTTCCGGATGCGTCCCCAGCACCCGCGGCAGACTCAGAAGCTGCAACGCCGTCTCCAGGTCCATCTCCTCCTTCGTCATACCCTCTACCAGGCTGACCCGCTTCGGTCTCCCGTCCGACCTGCCCTGACTTTCCTCCGCAGACGCGTCCGCCGCCTTCGGTTTGCCTTTGCCCGCAACAACCAGGGGCGTGAGCGTTTCAACGGCTTTGGCGCCAAGCCGGGGAACCCGCTCCAACTCCGCTGCCGACGCAAAAGGACGGCCTGCCACGATCCCCTTTGCCAATCCGGGACCAATCCCCGGCAGCGTGGCCAGCTCCCTGGCCGTAGCCGTGTTGATATCGATCGGTCCAGTTGGGGAACGCGGCCTCTCCTCTCTCGCCCCGTCCTCGCCCAGTTGTACGTACGCGCCGTAACGCCCATCCTTGACCAGGACCGGCTGACCGCTCTCCGGGTCCTTCCCCAAGACGATCGGCCCCTCCTGCTTGGCGCTCACCAGCGCCTCGACCGCAGCCGCATCCAAATCCCCCGGCGCCAGATCATCCGGTAGGCTCACCGTCTGCCTGTCACCGTTGACCTCCTTCGCCAGAAACGGCCCAAACTGCCCAATCCGCACCTCAACCGGCAGATCGGGAAAATCGACCCGGCCCGCATGACGGGGATCGATGACGTTCTCCTTATCCTTTACCTGGCTCTCCAACCCCTGCTCGCTCAGATAGAACTGGTTCAGATATTCGAGCCAGTCAACTTCCCCCTCGGCAATGTCATCCAGCGTCTGCTCCATCTCCGCCGTAAACTTCAGGTCCACCAGCTCCTCGAAGTTGCTCTCCAGCAGCTGCACGACCGCAAACGCAACGAACGTGGGCACCAGCTCCTGCCGCTGTTTGAAAACGTAGCCCCGGTTCTGAACTGTGTCGATGATCGTGGCGTACGTGCTCGGGCGGCCGATCCCTTCCGTCTCCAGCGCTCGCACCAGTGTTGCCTCCGTGTAACGGGCCGGCGGCTTCGTCGCGTGCCCTACCGCCTCCAGCTCCCGGCAGTCCACGCCCTCATCCTTGGCCAGCGCCGGCAACGGCGACTCCTGGTCCTCAATCGCGGCATCGGGATCGTCGGAGCCTTCTACATAGGCACGGAAGTATCCCGGGAAGAGGATCTCCCGTCCCGATGCGCGGAAAAGCGCCTCATCCGCCGCGTCCCGTTCCAACCGGCCCGTGGCGCGAATCATCACCGTCGTAGTACGCAGTCGGGCGTTCGCCATCTGCGTCGCCACCGTCCGTTTCCAGATCATGTCGTAGAGCGTCGCCTCATCGCCCGCAAGCGGCAGCGTCTCCAGCGGACGCATCGCGTTGCCCGCCGGCCGGATCGCCTCGTGCGCCTCCTGCGCACCCTTTGACTTCGTCCTGTATCGCCGCGGCTTCTCAGTCAGATACCGCTCACCGTAGCGCTCCTGCACCCGCCGCCGCGCCGCGTTCACAGCCTCGTCGCTCAGATGCACCGAATCGGTGCGCATATACGTGATGTACCCGTTTTCGTATAGCGACTGCGCCACCCGCATCGTGTGTCGCGCGCCCCACCGATTCTTGCGGTTGGCCTCCTGCTGCAAGGTGCTCGTCGTGAACGGCGGCGCCGGCGAACGCGACTGTTCCGAGCTCTTGGTCGAATCTACAACCCAAATGCCGTCTTGCAGACGCTGCTGCAAAGCTCTCGCCTGCTCCTCGTCCAGCAGCAGAACATCCCCACTGCCCTCGCTTGGGTGCGTCTTGACCCGCTTTCCCGCCGCGATCTTTCCCGTCGATTCATCGAAATCCCGTCCAGTGGCCACCCGCGTTCCGTTCACCGAAACCAGTGTAGCCTCGAAACGGTGTGCCGCACTGTCCGGGCGTTTGTTGAGCAAAGCTTTCAGATCCCAGTAAGATCCACTCACAAATGCCCGCCGCTCCCGCTCCCGCAGCACCAGCAGCCGCACCGCCGCACTCTGCACACGGCCGGCCGACAGCTTCGGCGCGATCTTCTTCCACAACAACGGCGATATCGTATAACCCACCAAGCGGTCCAGAATGCGCCGCGTCTCCTGCGCCCGCACCAGGTCGTTGTCGATCGAACGCGTCGACTTCAGCGCCTGCTCGATCGCCTCTCTCGTAATCTCATGAAAAATCATCCGCCTGACCGGAACCTTCGGCTTCAGCACCTCAAAAAGATGCCAGCCGATGCTCTCCCCTTCCCGGTCCTCGTCCGTAGCCAGCAGGACCTCATCCGCCTTCTTCAAAGCCGACCTCAGTTCGGAGACCACCTTCTTCTTGTCCGTCGGAACCACATACAGCGGCTCGAACTCATCCTGCACCTTGACACCAAGCCGCGCCCAGGGCTCTCCCTTCATCTTCGCGGGGATCTCGGCAGCCGAGGCCGGCAGATCGCGCACGTGCCCCATGCTGGCCTTGACTTCATATCCCCTTGGCAAAAATCCGCGTATCGTTCTGGCCTTTGTCGGCGACTCTACAATGACTAATTTCGACATTCTTCTTCTTATGGCTGATGGATTATGAACAATGATTCAACGCAGCGAGCATCTACCGATTTGGGTACTTCCTGCATTTCAGCCGAGATAGAATACACAAGAACATACACGCGGGCAAGTGAAATGTTAAGGGAAAAGCACCCTTCCCCTCTACTCCCACCAACTCGTACAAAGCCCGTACACGTCTCGTCATCCGCCCGTAAGCCCACTCTCCTCCACTCTCCACTCTCTTCGCTTTTTTGGGCGGTCGGGCCTTCGGCCCTCCCTTGTGCAGGGGCTTCGCCCCCGCAACGCCCCCTCTACACCAGCCTACCCCACCGTGCTTCCTCCTCCCCACCATCGTGCCTACCCAACACTGTCTACTCCGCCACGTACTGTCTCAAGCCCCTGGCCCCCAACGCCCAACCACTGCAGTTCCGCCCCCACGCCGCATCGTATACCTGACCTCCGCCCTCCATCATACCCGAACGCCCACAGCAGTTCACCAAATACTAAGAACTGACTACTAAGAACTACCACCTGCTGACCACTGCAGTTCCGACCAAAATCGGTTCCCAACCCGATCTCGCTATCCGTTGACAGCCGCGGCCCTTCGACATATACTGAACGCACCTCCTTACCCCTCACCTGCAATACAACGGGGAGACAGATCCGTGAATGCAAATCGGAATGGGCAATCGGTTGCTCCAATGCTCTCACTTAGCCAGTTTGACCTTGCCGGACGTCATCGGACAGCCGCCGGAATCAATACAGGATCCAGAATGCTACCCGCTGCAATTCTGTTTGTCCTGTTCTGTCTCGTATTCAGCGGCTGTGCCCCGAACTACGATCTTCTCAACCTCACCGTGCCCGCTTCGGTCCAGGTCGAGCAGTTCAGTCCGGAAACCGGCCCCTGTGTCGACCAGTTCATCACCCACGACCTCCCTCACAACACCACCACCGCCGACGGCATCATCCGCATGTACGAGGCCAACGGCGCCGGCGTTGCCATCAACGATCTCGACAACGACGGCGACCTCGACCTCGTCCTCGGCAACTACGACAACCCTAACTCCATCTTCTGGAACCAGGGCGGCCTCAACTTCCGCCGCGAGCAGATGCCGGTCGGCCGCACCCGCGCCGTTACTGCAGTCGATGTCGACGGCGACGGCTGGACCGACCTCGCCCTGACACGCGTCGGCGGCGCCATCAATTTCTGGCGCAACCGCGGCGCCGAGCTGGCCCCGGACGCGCCCGGTCGCTTCGTTCAGGAGTTCGTCAACGGCCTTGCCAAGCCCGCCTACGCCATCGATTGGGCCGACCTCGACGGCGATGGCGACCTCGACGCCGTCACCGCCTCCTACGATATCGGGCTGCTCACCGAGTTGGGCAACGAATACCTGCTCAGAGATGAGGCCGGCGTCTATATCCACTGGAACGAACCCGACCGCTTCCGCGCCCAGCGCCTCGCCGAAGAGGCCCAGGCCCTCGCCATCGCTCTCTGGGACGAAGACGGCGACGGCAGGCTCGACCTTCTCGTCGGCAACGACTTCGCCCTGCCCGATCAGTTCTGGCGCAACCACGCCGACGGCTGGCAACTGGCGTCGATCTTCCCCGAGACCACCC
The DNA here is from genome assembly GCA_022821585.1 of Caldilineaceae bacterium. Taxonomy (GTDB): domain Bacteria; phylum Chloroflexota; class Anaerolineae; order Caldilineales; family Caldilineaceae; genus Bin5. The sequence continues at coordinate 22,435 of JAJEDI010000040.1, read as the reverse complement.
ACAGCACCATGAGCTTCGACCTCGCCGACGTCGATAACTCCGGCCGCACAGCCCTCTTCGCCAGCGACATGAAACCGCTCGACATGAACCCCGAAACCATGCGCGCTTGGGCGCCGCTCATGGAGAAGGAACACCCTCCCCTTCCGGCCGGCGACCCCCAGCGCATGGAAAATATGCTCCTGGTGGCCGATCCAAGCGGCGATTACCAAAACTTCGGACGTGACCGCCTGCTCGACGCCACCGGCTGGAGTTGGGCCAGCCTCTTCGGTGACCTCGACCAGGACGGGCAACTCGACCTCTACATCGTTAACGGCTTTGCCGAGTCCACCACCTTTGCCCACATGGACGATCACGAACTGGTCGAGCGCAATCAGGCTCTGCGCAACAGCGGCGGCCGTTTCGAGCACATGCCCGACTGGGGCCTCGGCAGCGAGCGCGGCGGACGCGGCGCAGCCCAGGGCGACCTCGACGGTGACGGCGACCTCGATATCGTCGTCAACAACCTGCGCGGCAACGCCCAGCTCTTCGAAAACCGCCTCTGCGGCGGCGCCTCATTACAGGTGCAACTGCGCCAGCCCGGCAGCGCCAACCCCGCGGCCATCGGCGCCACAGCCATTCTCGAAACGCCCGCAGGCAGCCTGAGACGCGACGTGCGCGTAACCCGCGGCTACCTCTCCAGCGACCCCGGCCAGCTCCACTTCGGCTTTCCCGCCGAAACCCAGCCCCGCCTCCTTTTGATCCAATGGCCCGATGGCAAGTGGTCAACCGTTTCCGGCCCGGCCCCGGGACAGCGGATAACCGTTGCCAGAACAGATCTGGGGCAGGAGTAAAGCGCTGCTGTATGAAACGCATCTGTCGAGAACACCAACCATATCGCTGAGGATTAGGAGACATGCCAGCATCTGACCCCCGCGCAGAAGCCATTGAGAAGATCCGCCGCCTGCCGCAACAACTCGAAGAGCTGATATCCGGGCTTTCACCGCAACAACTGACCGCAAAACCGCTGCCCAATGAATGGACCGTGGCCCAGAATGTCCACCACATCGCCGATTCCCACATCAACAGCTATGTGCGCTGCAAACTGATGGCAACCGAGGACAATCCAACCCTCAAACCCTACGACGAGGGCGCATGGGCCCTGCTCTCCGACGGCAGCAGCGATGACCTCTCCGATTCGATTGCACTGTTGAAGGCGCTCCACGCCCGCTGGGTCGTTTTCTGGGAAAACCTGCCGGAGGACGCCTGGCAGCGCACCGGCCAGCACCCCGAAAGCGGCCCCGTCACCCTGGCCAGGCAGCTCGAACTGTACGTCGAGCACGGCGAAGCCCACCTGGATCAGATCCGCCGCACGCTGGCCGCGAGCCAGTAGTAGCCGGCCTCGCAGAATCCCCTGCCCGAGGCCGTGAACGGTCACACGAACTGTGTAAGAATCCGCACAGAGCCGACCGCCGCACATGGGATAAAGTCAGACCTGTCAGAGCGATAGGAGAAAACATGGGATCTGCAGAAGCACTGCACGATCTGCAAAAGGAACAGACAGAGCAGACCAAGGATAGTACTCCGCCGGTCAATCCCCTCGCGCCGGATGAAGGACGTCGTGTCTCCCTCGAAGAGTACTGGGAAAAATGGTACGAGAACCCCTACCCGGACATCGACGTCAGCTACGAATGGAATAATGGCATTCTGGAGGCAAAACCCTTGGCCAATGCCCCCCAAATCGAACTTGGAGTCTGGTTCCTATTCCTGCTCGCTCAGTATCTCTACTCGCGTGACATCGCCCAACTGATCAATCTGGAGACCGGCTTCGTCCTCACCATGGAGGACGTATCCGAGCCGTCAGGGATCCGCAAAGCCGTCCGCAAGCCGGACATCGGCATCACTCTGAACAGCAACCCTGTCCCCTGGGGACGTGTTGACCAGCGCTCCTTTGCAGGGGTCTGCGATGGCGTCATCGAATTCATCTCCGATTCCACGCAGGTCGAAGTCCGGCGCGATACCGAAGAGAAAAGGCGCGACTACGCGCTGACCGGCGTGCAGGAGTACTACATTCTCGATCCCACCGGCCAGCACATGCACTTCTTCCACCTGACTCCGGACCGTCAATATGAAGAGATCCAACCCGACGCCGCCGGGGTGATTCGCTCCCAGCTGCTGCCCGGCTTCCAATTCCGGCACAGCGATCTCTACGAATTGACGGCGCTTGAGGAACTCGCGCTCGACAACGTATATCAGGGGTTTGTGCTTCCCAAATACCAGGAATCCGAGACCGCCCGCCAGCAGGCCGAGCAACGTGCCGAGGACGAAGCGACCGCCCGCCATCAAGCCGAGCAACGTGCCGAGAACGAAGCGACCGCCCGCCAGCAGGCCGAGCAACGTGCCGAGAACGAAGCCACCGCCCGCCATCAAGCTGAGCAACGGGCCGACGCCGAAGCAGCCGCCCACAGACAAGCCGAAGAGCGGTTGCAGTCGCTCGAAGCCGAATTGGCCCGACTGCGCCGCCGGTCCTCTTGAATCGGCCTTGGCTAACCCCTTTTCCCACCGGCGAGGAAGCCGCTTGGATGGCCCTGACAGGAGTAAAACGCGTTTGAACCGCGCCCACGATTCTTGTACAATGGATTGACCGCGTATTCTCGCGGATTTTCGGCAGTTTACGCAATCCCACCGCGTTCCTTTCGAGCAGGAGCGCATCCGACCATTCTTTTGAAGTTTCAGATGTATTCAGGGAGGAAACGAATGCAAAACCGACAATGGCAGAACCGCTTCAGTTTCAAAGCGCTGATCGTCTTGGCGCTGGCCGCACTGCTTATCTCTGCCTGCGCCCCCATCGCACCGGCAGCTGATAGCGGTATGGAAATGGCCGACGAAGGCCCGGTTACCATTACCTGGGCCATGTGGGGCAGCCCCGCTGAGGTCGCGACCCATCAGTCAGTGGCCGATGCCTTTATGGAAGAACAGGACGACATTGTCATCGAGATCCTGGCCGAGCCCTGGGGCGACTACTTCACCAAGATCAAGACCCTCTGGGCCAGCGGTGACTCGTCCGTCGTCCCCGACGTCCTCTTCCTCTCGCCCATCGTGAACTATGCCTCCGAGGGCGTGCTGGAAAACCTTGATCCCTGGATCGAGGCCAGCGGCTACAATACCGACGATTACTGGCCCTCTCTGCTGCAGTACGCCATGTACGACGGCAGCGTATACGGCTTCCCCCGCGACATCGGCCTCGAGGTCCTTTACTACAACAAGGACATCTTTGACGAGGTCGGCGTCCCCTACCCCGACGACACCTGGACCTGGGACGACCTGGCGGCAGCAGCTGAACAGCTCACCGTCGTCGAGGACAGCGGCCGCGTCTCCCGCTATGCACTTGGCATGGAGGGCGGCAAATGGATGATCTGGGTTATGCAGAAAGGCGGCATGGCCCTCGATGACATGCGCAACCCCTCCAGCTGTGCCCTGAACGAGCCCGGAGTGGTCCAGGCCGTGCAGTTCTTCAAGGACATGATCGACAACAACTATTTCATGCCCCCGGCCAATATGAGCCAGGCCGGTGGTGACGCCGCTGTCTTCCAGAGCGGCCAGGTGGCCATGATCATTCAGAACGCCAGCCGCGTCTCTGCCTTCAACGCCGCCGGTATGAACTACGATGTCTCGGTCATTCCGATTCCCGCTGACGGCCATCGCGCCTCCGCCGCCGGCGGCGCCGCCTGGGTAATGAGCGCCCTCAGCGACAACAAGGAAGAGGCCTGGACGTTCCTGAGTTGGCTCCAGAGCACCAACGGCGGCCAGCGCATCTACACCGCCTCCGGTGAGATCCTGCCTGCCCTGCAGTCAACCGCCAAGTCCGACGCCTTCCTCAACAGCGGACAGCCCCCGGCCAACCGCCAGGCTTTCATCACCGAAGGTGAGAACGCCCGCATGGGTCGCATCGGCTACTTCGTCGAATGGAGCCAGATAGGCGGATCATTCATCAACCCGGGTCGCGATCAGATCCTGATCGGTGAAGTCGGCGTCGAAGAAGGTCTGAATTCCATCTGCGAGCAGGTGGACGCCTTCCTTGAAGAAAACGGATTCCCGAAATAGGCTCAATTGTTGACCGGCAGCCAGCAGCCAGTTACGAGACCGGCTACTGGCTGCCTGCCTTGTGCAAGTGACGCCATGACCGCGTCCACATCCTCCCAGAGCTCCCTGCCTCGTTGGCGGCGCTATCAGCCGGACCAGCAGTGGGAAGCTTACCTCTTCCTGCTGCCCAGTTTCGCCGGCTTCCTGATCTTCGTGGCGGTCCCTGTCGTCGCATCCCTGGCCCTCAGCCTTTTTGAATGGTCTCTGCTCTCCCCGCCGGAATTCGTTGGCTTCAAGAACTACACCCAACTCCTCTCCAGCGACATGGTCTTTCGCAAAGTCCTTGTCAACACCTTCTATTTCATCGTCACCATCGTCCCCCTTCAGCTTGCCTTTGGCCTGCTGCTCGCGGTTGCGCTGAACCAGGGCTTGCGCGGGCTTGAAGTCTACCGCCTGATCTATTTCATGCCGGTAGTAACGACGATCGTTGCCGCTGCCCTTGTCTTTCAGTGGTTCTTCAACCGCGATTTCGGCATTCTGGCTGCGGCTATCTGGGAATTTGGGGCGGAGACCGGCATCCCTATCCGCCCGCCGGACTGGCTCAACGATCCGGATTGGGCCAAACCGGCCGTCGTTATCCTGACCCTGTGGAAAAACACCGGCTTTACCATGGTGATCTACCTGGCTGCCCTGCAGGGCGTACCGACCGAACTGTACGATGCCGCCAAAGTCGACGGCGCCAGCGCCTGGCAGCGCTTCCGCTCCGTAACCTTTCCCATGGTCAGTCCCACCACCTTCTTCCTTATGGTCATCCAGATGATCGGTGCCTTCCAGCTTTTCAGCGAAGCTTTCGTCATGACCCAGGGCGGCCCGGCCAATGCCACGCTCACGATCGTCTACTACATCTACCAGATGGCCTTCGAATTCCAACGCATGGGCAGAGGCGCCGCCGTCGCCTGGGTGCTCTTTATCTTCATCTTCATCTTCACCCTCGTGCAGACGCGCCTGCAACGACGCTGGGTGCACTACGAAGCCGGCGGGGAATCGTGACAACCACCACCACGACCCCGCCCACTACGACGACGCCTGCCGCGATACGCCCCGGAGCCGCGCCGCGCCCGCCCTTCAAGGTGGGGCACCTGGCGCTTCACGTCGCCCTGATCCTGGGCAGCGTCGCCATGCTGCTCCCCTTCGGCTGGATGCTCGCCACCTCGCTCAAGTCGCCCCCGCAGATCTTCACCTACCCCCCCTCCCTTGTTCCCAACCCCGTCGTCTGGCGCAACTACCTGGACACGGTGCAGGCGATGCCTTTCGGGCGCTTCTATCTCAACAGTCTCTTCGTGGCCGTGAGTGTGACCTCCCTTCAGATCCTCACCTCTTCGCTGGCCGCCTTCGCCTTCGCCCGCCTCCGCTTCCGCGGCCGCGAAGCCCTCTTCCTCGTCTACCTGGCGACGCTGATGATCCCGTTCCACGTGACCATGATCCCCAATTTCATCCTCGTCCGCTATCTGCGCTGGTTCGACACCTTCTACGCCCTCATCGTCCCCACCGCCTTCTCCGTCTTCGCCGTCTTTCTGCTCCGTCAGTACTTCCGCGGCATCCCCGTCGAGCTCGACGAGGCCGCACGTATGGACGGCGCCTCCTCTTTCCGCATCTGGGCCCGGGTGATCATGCCCTTGAGCGGGCCCGTCCTCGCCGCACTCACCATCTTCGTATTCCTCGGCTCCTGGAACGACTTCCTCTGGCCGCTCGTCGTCTCCAACTCCCACGCCACCCGCACGATTCCCGTCGGCCTCGCCACCTTCAGGGGCCAGTACAACACCGACTGGCACCTCCTCATGGCCGGCTCCGTCATCGCCCTGCTGCCCGTCCTCCTCGTCTACGTCTTCGCCCAAAAACGCTTTGTCGAAGGCATCACCCTCTCCGGCATGGGCGGTCGCTAACGCCAGCCACCCCGCCTTCCCCTCCAAAGTGTGCATCCCAAAATGGTGGGCGCTCCTTCCCATACCTCGGGTAGCAACGGAGCCGCAGCCATCTCGTGATCAACTCTGAGTCAGAGGTAGCGCCGTATCTCACCACTAACCACTAACCAATGCAGTTCGCCCCCTTGCCGTCTCTAACCTCTGACCACAGCCCTCCATCTGACCACCACGTACAAAGCAGTTCACTAAAAACTGAAAACTCAAAACTAAAGACTGCATTTCTGGGCGGTCGGGCCTATTCGGCCCTCCCTTGTGCGGGGGCGGAGCCCCCGCAACGCCCCCGGTCCTACAACATGCCACGCCGACCTGGTGTCGATACTCGTAACAAGTGCCCAGTCGAAAGAATTCCCCCAACCCGCGTCCCCCCAATCCCCGTAGGGGCACCCCTTGTGGGTGCCCTGCCGTTCCACTTCAGCCACCGCTGACACGCATCCCATCCTCCCTCCGATTTGCCACCGAACAAACATTCTGATTCAATATACGCATGACACACCAGATCGGCGTGATCGCCAACTCCAATTCGCATATCGACTACGTCTGCCAGCTCTTCGGCCCCATGGACCAGGAACAGCGGCCCCCGCCCGACGCCTACGCCTTCGGTTCCTTCGTTGCCATTTCTCTGCCCCCCTTCCCTGCAACGTCTCCAGCCACTGAGCAGGACACCACGACCGGCGCGCCATGCCTCATCGGCGTCGTCTACAACTCAATACTCGTCAATCCGAACTTCACCAACCTGGGACCTAGGCTCACCTCCCACTCCGAACAGGCCGTGTTCAGCCCCGACCTGATCGACGAGACCGCCATGCTGGTCGGTCTGCTGGCCTTGGGCTGGCATGACGAAACAGGCCCCCAGCAGGGGACCCCGCGGCCGTCCACCGAGGTCGGCGCCACCGTTCGCCGCCTGACTGACGAGGAGGTCCGGCAGTTCCACCGCGACCGCAACGGCCGCCCCGCTCTGCGCTACGCGGCTACCCTCCTCGCCCACAACAGTCCGCTCGTCCCTGCCCTCCTCCTCCAGATCATCGACCGCTTGGACGCCCTCTTCCCCGAGGAGAAGGCCATCCTCCAGGTCATGCGTAACAATGTCGCCTGGAAATCCATCGTGCAGCCCGCCGGATAAGCCGCACCCGCAATGCTTGGTATCAAATTCCAGGCTTTCAGTTTTATCGCCAGGGAGTAGTGAGTGGAGCAACTAAAAACTAATAACCAAAAACTAAAAACTGCAGTCGGTACAGTCAAAGGACCGGGCGAAACCCTCCACGAATTTACCTTCATCGCGCCCGACCCCGACCGGCAGCTCAAGCACGGTGAGTTCGTCTACTACACCGCCCCCGTCGACCGCAGCCAGCGCCAGATCCTCGGCCGCATCACCGCCCGCACCGCCGTCAAGCTCTTCCCCGATACCTTCATGGCCGACCCGGCCGTGCCGCCCCACACCGTCGCCGCCATGCTTGGCTACGAAAGCGACGCAACCGAGCTCTTCGAGCTCACGGTCACCGTACTCGGCTACTACGACGAACGCCTCCACGACTTCACCAACCCGCGTGTGCCCCCGCAAGGCGGCGCACCCGTCTTCATCGCCGCAGACGGTACGCTCACCGAACTCCTCAGCCGCGGCCGCCAGGGCCAGCTCGGCAGCGCATACATCGGCGACCTGCTCAGCCGCGACCCCGGCGCCGTCCCCGTCGCCCTCGACGTGCGCGGCTTCACCAGCACACACCTCGCCATCATCGCCAGCACCGGCAGCGGCAAAAGCTACCTCGCCGGCGTCCTCCTCGAAGAGCTCCTGATGCCTTACAACCGCGCCGCAGTCCTCGTCATCGACCCCCACGGCGAGTACGATACCCTGCAGCAAGTTCAAAATAAGGAGGAATTCCGCGACGGCGGCTACAGCCCCAGGGTGCGCATCTTCCGCCCCCACGACCTGCGCGTGCGTATCAGCAGCCTCACCCTGCCCGACCTGCGCTATCTCCTGCCCAACCTGTCAGAGAAGATGCACTATCAACTGGGCCGCGCCTTCAGATTCGCCGTACGCACCTGGGGTGAAGACAAATATACCTTGGAGCAACTCCTGAGGGCCGTGCGCGAGGTGGGGGACGGCGCCCAGAGTGAGGATGAAGCAGCCGAAGACGATCCCACAACCGGCGCCCTCATCTGGCGGTTGGGCGCAGCCCTGCGCGAAAGCAGCATCTTCAACGACTTCGAGAATATCGAACTGGACGAGCTCTTCCAGCCGGGAATGTGTACCCTCGTCCAGCTGAATGAAGTTGAGCGCAGAGAGCAACAGGTTATCGTCGCCACCCTTCTGCGCCGCGTCTACCAGGCCCGCATCGACACCGAGAAAGGCAAACTCCAGCGCACAGACCGCAACCACATGCCCTTCCCCGTCTTCTACCTCCTCGAAGAGGCCCACAACTTCGCGCCCGCCAACGCCGACGCCGTCAGCTCGGACCAGCTCACGACTATCCTCAGCGAGGGCCGCAAATTCGGCGTAGGCGTCGGCCTCATCTCCCAGCGGCCCGGCCGCCTCGATAGCGACGTCCTCAGCCAGTGCATGACCCAGTGCATCATGCGCATCACCAACCCCATCGACCAGAACCGCATCGCCGAGTCCGTCGAAAGCGTCGGCCGCGACATGCTCAAGGAGCTGCCCGCTCTCAGCAAAGGCCAGGTCATCGTCAGCGGCGCCAGCGTCAACACCCCCCTCATGCTCCGCGTCCGCACACGCCGCACCGACCACGGCGGCGAGGATATCAACGCCCCCGCCCAGTGGCGCCACTGGTTCGAGCACGAACAGCCCGCCCAGGTCGCCGAAAACGCTCTCTTCGCAGAAAAGGAGCTTGAACGCGACGAGGACGGCATGCTGTGGGCCTGAACCTGCCCCAGTCTATCCGTTCGGCTGCAGCGGACGCCCCCACAACAGCCGGCCGGCGTAACGATGCGTGATCATACCGTCCCCACCATCCGCATGACGCGCCGCCAACTCAGCAAATAGCGCGTCAGCCTCTGCCGCCTCCCTTGGGTCCATCCGGTCCCGCGAAAAGCCGTTGCGCGCATGGATGCTCTCCACCCACTCGCCGATAGGCTGCCGCCACTCGATCATTTCGGTCTGCGCGCTGCCCATCAGCCGGAAAAGTCCCTGCTCCTCCAAATCAGACAGGATCCCCGCCGCGCTGTAAGGCGCAAACGCCTTGTTCATCGAATAACGCGCCAGCACCGGGCCCAGCTCCTCTCGCATCCACGCCGGCCTCTCATGCTCCATCCCCACCGCCACGAACAGCCCGTCCGCCGTCAGCAGCCGCGCGAAACGCGGGAAAGCCGTGTCCCACTTGAACCAGTGCAAACTCGCCCCCGCCGTGATCAGACAGTAGGGCGGGTCCACAGCCGCCGATTCGATTGGCCCTTCAATCCAGCGCAGCCCCGCATGATCTCCGCCCGGCAACCGTCTGCCCTCCCGGATTGCCGCCGCCGAGAAGTCCACCGCATCCACCCGGTCCACCAGCCGCGCCAGCGGCCGCGCCACAAATCCGGTCCCGCAACCCGCATCCAGCACCGCCCGCGGCCTGCAACCCGCCGGCAACAGTTCAACCAGCAGTTCAAACGTGGCCGCCGGATACTGTGGCCGGAACCGGTAGGCCCGCACCACGCTTTCGTCCTGAAAGACACTTGAGTACTCGAAGCCAAACTGGCTGGGCTGCCCGCTCATTTCAGGACCTCCGGTTCACCCCACGAACGCACACGGTCCCCCCGCAGAAAGCTGCTGATAAACTCCGCCTGCGGATGCTGCACCGCCCACGCCTTCTCCTCAGCCTGCTTCCTGTCGTACTCAACCGCCCTGTGTTCCACCCTGTATCCGCTCTCGTCCGCCTCCAGCACCGCGTAAGTCGCTCGCAAACTGGGGATCATCGGGTTGCCCACGCTGCCCGGGTTGACCACGTGCGCTCCGTTCAGATGGAAATTCTGCGGCCAGTGCGTATGCCCTACACACACAAGGTCCGCGCCGCAGCCCTCCAGCCGCTCGCTCATCTCCGCGTCGCTGTACCAGGGCACGAAACCGCTCCCGTCATCTCTCCCCGGCGACGCATGCACCAGCAAAACGCGGCTGCCGTCCGGCAGCGTAACCCTCTCCTCCAGCGGCAGCCCCAGCATAAAGGGTACATGGCCCCCGGCAGCCATCGCCCCCGCCGTCCACGAAAACGACTCCAGGATCCCGATACAGGCGCGCAGCAACGCAAGATCCGTCACCTCCTCCACCGGCGTCGCCAGCGGCCTCTCTCCCGTGGTCAAATACCGCTCCGAATTGCCCCGCACGATTCGCGCGTTATCCAGCCCCAGCACCCGCTCCATCACCTCCAGCGGCTGCGCGCCCGCCGCCGCCAGATCACCCAGTATCCAATACCCGTCAACAGCTTCCTGATCCTCAGACGCAATATCCGCAAGCACCGCGTCCAGCGCCACACAGTTACCGTGAATGTCCGAAATTATCGCAATACGCATGATGAAAATCCGTCTCCGGTTCTCCTACCCAAAGCCCCTGTAGGGGCACCCCTTGTGGGTACCCTTGCGTGTGCCCACGTGTGTACCCACACCCGCGGCCCCAAAATGCGCCAACCCGTAGGGGCACCCCTTGTGGGTGCCCTCGTGTGTACCCTTTCTCACTGCACACAACACTGTCTCCCCGGCCTGCCGGTGCGAAAGGATATGTTAAAATAATGGGAAGACACACAGTTCTTCATTGTAGCACACCAACAGAGCACGAGCTCCTGAAACAGGCAAGGATCCAGTACGAGATGGCTGCGTCGCCCGGTCGCCAGCAGATAGATGGCGCTTCCCTTTTGGGGGGATCGGAAAATGGAGGGCGCCATCCCACCGGCCTGTCCCCCTCCCTCGCCGACCTCCCCCGCCGCATCCGGCTGGCCGCTTCGCGCATCCGCCCCCACGTCGTCGAAACACCGCTCCTCCCGTCCCCCGCCCTGTCTGAACGCACCGGCGCCCAGGTCTACCTCAAGCTGGAGAACCGCCAGCACACCGGCTCCTTCAAACTGCGCGGCGCAACCAATATTCTCCTCAACCTCTCGACAGAGGAACGCGCCCGCGGCGTCGTCACCGCCTCCTCCGGCAACCACGCCCTCGCCGTAGCCCGCGCCGCCGCCCAACTCGATGTCGCCGCCACCATCTATCTCCCGGAAGGGGCTTCTCCCCGCAAAGTAGAGAAGCTTGCAGCCTTTCCGGTCGCGCTCTGCCGCGTACCCGGCGACGTTCTCAACGCCGAGACCAGCGCCCGCCAAGCCGCCCTGCAACGCCGCCAGCCCTTCATCTCCCCCTACAACGACCCGCACATCATCGCCGGCCAGGGCACCATCGCCGTCGAGCTCCTGCGCCGGCAGCCGCAACTGGACGCCGTCTTCGTCACCGTCGGCGGCGGCGGCCTGATAGGCGGCATAGCAGGTTATCTCAAAGATTCCAGCCCCGCCGTACAGACGATCGGCTGCCAGCCCGAAAACTCCGCCGTCATGCTCGCCTCCGTGCGCGCCGGCCGCATCGTCGAGACCGCAAGCCTGCCCACCCTCTCCGACGGCAGCGCCGGCGGTATCGAACCGCACGCCGTCACCTTCGACCTCAGCCAGAACCATGTCGACCACTGGCTCACCGTTACCGAGGCGGAGATCGCCGCCGCCATGCGTCTCATCTACCGCGAAGCCGGCGAGTGCATCGAAGGCGCTGCCGGCGTCGCCGTGGCCAGCCTCTTGAAGACGGGAAGGCGTTTCGCCGGACAGCGGGTGGCCGTCGTCATCTGCGGCGGCAATGTGGATTCAGATACCTGGCAACGGGTCTTGGAACAGAGAAATTAGCAAGGAAACTGCGAGGAAACACGCTATGCCGAATCCCTTTCGCCTCGGCTTTCTGAGCCACCTGCGCGGCCGCGCCGACGCCGAACAGGCCTACCGCGAAAACCTGGAGATCTTTGACGCCGCCGACCGGCTCGGCTTTGACGCAGTGTGGGTCGCCCAGCACCATTTCAAGGATCTGGGCGGCATGCTGCCCTCCCCGTTCCCCTTCCTCGCCGCTGTCGGCCAGCGCACAAAGCGCCTGCGCCTCGGCACATCCATCATCGTCCTGCCCTTTGAACACCCCCTCCGCGTCGCCGAAGACGCCGCCGTCGTCGACACAATCAGCAACGGCCGCCTCGAGCTTGGCGTCGGCAGCGGCAGCGACGCCGACGAGTTCGAAGCCTTCGGCGTCGACATCGACAGCCGCCACCAGCGCACCACCGACGCCCTCATCACGCTCAAAAAAGCCCTCGCCGGCGAGACCCTGGGAGAGGATAATCAGCGCCTGCGGCCGCCCGCCCCCACCCTTGGCGACCGCCTTTGGCTCAGCGCCCTCAGCATCCGCGGCGCCCAATACGCCGCCCAAAACGACGCCGGCCTGCTCCTCAGCCGCTTCGTCGGCAGCGAAGAACAGGCGGCCGGCCAGGAGCAGGAGCCCGTAGCCGTCGCCTTCCGCGAGGCCTGGGGCGAGCGCCCCTTGCCGCCCCGCATCGGCCTCTCACGCGGCATCTACCTCGGCACCAACCGCCAGGACGCCCTCCGCCAAATCGAAAAACACGCCATGGGAGGCATCCCGTCCGGTCTCACCCCCGAAGCCTACTGCCAGCGCACCCACATCGCCTACGGTGCACCCGAAGACGTAGCCGCCCGCCTGGCCGCCGACCGCGTCCTCCCCTACACCACCGACCTCATCCTCCAGTTCGACCCCGTCCACCCACCCCTCGAACGAATCCTCAAAATGCTCGAACAGGTCGCCAATCAAGTAGCGCCAGCCCTCGGCTGGCACCCCACTAACCACTGACCACTGACCACTGACCACTAACTACTAACTACTGACTACTAACTACTAACTACTGACTACTGACTACTGACTACTGCCGTTTCACCCCAGCCAGCGCTTGCGCCGCTTGTAATGCTTCACGTCCCGGTAGCTCTTGCGCCCGCCCACCTGCGTCATTCCCAGGTAGAACTCCTTGATGTCCGCATTCTCAGCCAGCTGCTCCGCCGGACCGTCCAGCACAATACGCCCCGTCTCCATCACATAAGCATGCGAAGCTGAGCGCAGCGCCACGTTCGCATTCTGCTCGACCAGCAGTATCGAAACACCCGACTCCTCGTTGATGCGCCGGATCACCTCGAAAATCGACTGCACCAGCAGCGGTGCCAAACCCAGGCTCGGCTCGTCCATAAGCATCAGCTTCGGCTTCGCCATCAGCGCCCGCCCGATCACCACCATCTGCTGTTCGCCCCCCGACAGAAAGCCGGCCGTGCGCCCGCGAAACTCCGCCAGACGCGGGAAATACCCGTAAACTTCGTCCAAATCCCTCCGCAAGTCCGCGTCGCTGGTCCGCCGGAAGATCGCACCCGTGCGTAGATTCTCCTCCACCGTCAGATGCTCGAAAAGCCTCCGCCCCTCCAGCACCTGTACGATCCCCATCTGAACGATCTCGTCCGGCGATCTGCCGTCGATCCGCTCTCCGTTCCACTCGATACTCCCGCGCGTGACCTCCCCCTGCTGCGTGCGCAGTAAACCCGAGATCGCCTTCAGCGTCGTCGACTTGCCTGCCCCGTTCGCGCCCAGCAGCGAGACGATCCGCTTCTCCGGCACCGACAGCGAAATGCCTCGCAGCACCAGAATCACATCACTATAGACAACCTCAATGTTGTTTATCTGCAACATAAACGCGAAAGCGCCGGTGGCCGCACGTCCGCCGGCCACCGGCGACTAAGGTCCTTTCAGAATGACTATTCTGCTGCCGGCCGCATATCCGGCAAGGTCACGAAGTCCTGGACCACGACGAAGTCGATACTGCCGTCCTCCAGAATCTGCGCCTGCCGGATCTGGGCCTTGTTCGGTGCCCGGTTGCTTCCTTCCACATTCAACTCAAAGACGCCGGCCGCGCTCACCGTCCCCATCTGCTGCATCGCCTTCAGGTACTCCGTCCCGTTCAGGCCGTCGAAACCGACATTGTTCAACGCCACCGTCAGTACGTCCGCCAACCCGTACATCGCGCTGTAAAGAAGCAGGTACGTGAACGCCTTTTCATGTTCAGGGTAGCCCTTGGCCGTAAATGTCTCCAGCGCCATCTGCACCCCCGGCACATCGGTGTCGGTCCACCACAGATAGGGGAAGACTCCGTAGTAGCCGGCGGCAAGCGCTGCATTTTCGCCCAGAATATTGAGCACGTCGCGGTTCATGCCCCAGTTCACGCTGCCCAGCACCACCTGATCGTAAAAACCCATGGCGTGCAGCGTACTGATTACCTGGACGATACTGAACGATATGGCCTGCATGTAAATGACATTCGCGCCGTTAACAAGCAGGTTCTGCAACTGACCCGTAACGTCAGCGGACGGGCTGACCTGCTGCTCTTCAAGCGGCAAGACGGTGATTCCCAAAGACTCGGCAAAAGCCTGTGATTCCGGCGTGATCGCGCCCGCCCCGAAAGCGTTCGCCCAACCGATTACGCCGACGGTGATGCTGTCTCCCGCGCCTTCAGGCTTGATATCCGCCCAGTTGCTGTGCACGAACTGCAGGAAACCCGCAAACTGGTCCGGGTAGATCGGCACCATGCCGACCGTGTAGCCGTCCGGCGGGTTGTAAATCGACTGCGAGTGCACCCCCGTGGCCAGGTTGACGATCTCGTCTTCAACCACGCGGTCCTTAAGCGCGACCGTCGCCGCGCTGTTGGCCGTCGTGATGAACAACGGCTTGGGGTCCACCGCCCGGAACTGCTCATAGACCTGGATTTCCTGCTCCAGAGCGTACTGTGTATCCTCCATGCGTACGCTCAACATCACACCGCAGACGCCGCCCTCCGCGTTAATCTGATCGATAGCGTCCTGCGTGGCGCTGATAAAGCCCGTTCCCATCAGCGTTGCCAGCGGTCCGGTCAGCCCCGCCTGCTGGTAAATGACCAGGCTTTCTCCCTCATAACTGTTCTCGCACGCGATCTCCATCGGCGCTTCAGGGGGCGCCGCTTCCTCCGCCTCCATTGCCTCCGTCTCCCCATCCCCCGCGGCCATCGGTTCTTCCGCAGGCACCGGCGCACAGGCCGCCAGCAACAGGAATACGAGCAAAATGCTGGTGATGTTCAGGTACTTTTTCATTTGGGTTCTCTCCTCCTCCAATGAGTCTTTCATCCTAGGCTTCGTGGTAGTATCCTTCCTGCTCCCAACAAAGTGATTCTGGGAAAAACGGCGCCCGGTCAACGTGCAAATGGACGCAGCCGCCAGCCTGCTCGCACAAGCTGCCAGCGGTGCGCAAGGCCGCGCGGTTCATAGATAAGAAAGAGCATCAGCGCCACGCCGAAAAAGATCGGGCGGAATGAGGTCAATAGCTGGTCCGCAAGTTCAGGAAAGGCCGCGGCCAGCACCCCGCCCAGAAGGTCAGAAAAGTCTTCCATCAAAATGATGAAAGCAACGCCCAGAAACGGTCCCAGATTCGTACCCAGGCCGCCAATCACCAGCATCCCCAGGAATATGATCGATTCGTTCAGGCTGTAACCGAACTCGGTGCCGACGCCCCGCTGGCTGTGCGCCTTGATCGCCCCCGCCACCCCCGCCAGCATCGCCGCAATGAAAAACGCCCGCAGCTTGTACGTGAAAAGATTGACCCCCAGCAACTCCGCCGCCAGGTCGTTGTCCCGCACACTCACAAACGCCCGCCCCAACCGCGTGCGCGAGATATTGAACATCAGGATAGTCGTAATCAACAGTACGAACAGCGAGATGTAAAAATAGTTGCTGACCTCCCCGAAGTTCACACCGCCCAGCTGTGGCAGCGGCACCTCGATCGCGCCGTTCGTCCCGCCCAAATACTCTTTGAACGTATGCCGGCTCAGCCACGGGATAATGAACTGCGCCGCCAGCGTCGCAAAGGCCAGATAAAACCCCTTGACCCGCAAACTCGCCAGCCCGAAAATCAGACCGATCGCCCCCGCCGCCAGCGCAGCCAGCGGCAGCGCAATGAAGAAAGACAGACCCGCGTGAATCACCAGCAGCGCCGACGCATACCCGCCCACCAGCATGAAGGCCGCTTGGCTCAATGAGATCTGCCCCGTGTATCCGGTCAGGATGTTCAGTCCCTGCACTGCAATGACCGTATACGCGATCTGATTGGCAGTGGCGACCAGATAGGCGTCGCCCCACAGAGGCAGAGTGAACGCCGCCAGCAGGCCGATTCCGAGCAACCAGTAGTGCCAGGGCTGGCGCAGCAGCGCCATGTCCTGTTCATAGGAGCGGTCGAAGTCCCCCGCAGGGCGCAGCATCGCCACCGGCTAAATCCTCTCGATCCTCTTCTGCCCGAACAACCCCTCCGGCCGGATCAGCAGCACCACCAGCAGCAAAAGGTAAGGCGCGATTTCGGAAGAATTCCGCACCTCGATCAATCGCGAAGCCTGCACCAGTGCCTGCACCAGGCCAATCGCGAACCCCCCCAACAACGCGCCCCCCAGCGACTCCAGCCCGCCCAGCAGAATCGCCGGAAACGCGATCAGCGCCACCGTCGACAGGTTCAGACTCACACCGCTGACCGTCGCCAGCAGCACACCCCCAAGCGTCGCAATCACCCCCGCGATACCCCACGAAAGCCCGAAGACGCGCCTGACCCTGATGCCCACCGAGCGCGCCACCTCATGGTCCTCCGCCGTCGCCCGCATCGCCAGCCCCGTCTTTGTGCTGTTGAAAAACCAGATGAACACAACTGCGGCCAGGGTCGCCACCACAAATGTTGCCACCAGCGTATACTTCAGCCGGATCGCGTCGCCAAACGCGCCGGGAAAGGGAATGATCAACACGTCGCTGGGCGAAAACGGCGCCGGGAAATCGCTCTTCAACTGTACGCCGAAGAGAATGGCAGTGACCCCTTCAAACAGCTGCGCCAGCCCCAACGTCATCAGCATGATCGCCAGCAGCGGCTGCCCGGTCATCGGCCGCAGCGCAAAGCGCTCAATCACAAGACCAAGTCCCAACGACGCGATCAGTGCCGCGATCAGTGCCCCCCACAGCGGCAAATCGACCAGCCCCGCGCCCGGCTCCGCCCCGCCGCCCGTGAACCACCACGTCAGAAACGCCCCAAACATCACCAGGTGCCCGTGCGCGAAGTTGAACACCTCCGACGACTTGTAGATCAGCACAATCCCCAACGCGATCAGACCGATCGTCCCGCCGTTCAGTATCCCCGTAACAAACTGTTGCGGCACCAGTGACCAATTCATTCCACTTCCTGAAATCTAGTGAGAGATAGACACAAGGCAATCTCGTGAAATCGTCCCCCGAATTCGGTCGACTTCCGTCGGAAGCTCTACGCCCAATACGACTGTAAGAACGCCATCAGTCCCCAGCCAAACCGGCGGCCACCGCCCGACTCTGAAGGCTCGCGGTAATGACTGACCACTGACCACTGACCACTGACTACTGACTTCTGCAGTCCACGATTCTCAAATCCGTCTCAATCACGCCCTCGCTCCCGTCCTGGTAACGCACCGGCGTCTGCACGTGAATCCGCTCCCGTCCCGCATACATCGCCTCGATCATCTCGGCAAAGCGCCTGTACAGGACGTCGCGACGCAGCTTGCGCGAGCGCGTCATCTCGGACTCGTCCGCGTCAAACTCCTTGTGCAGCAGCACAAACCGCCGCACCTTGCTCGACGGCGGCATCTCCGCGTTCACGCCGTCCACCGTCTGCCGTATCAACTCGCTGACCTCGGCTTTCTGCGCAAGATCGGCGAACGTCGTGAACGCGATGCCCTGCCTCTCCGCCCAGCTGCCCACATTGTCGAAATTGATGATCACCAGCGCCGTAACGTAATCCTGCGCCGGCCCGCCCACCGCCATCACGTCCAGAATGTACGCGCTGAACTTCAGCCGTCCCTCGATGAACTGCGGCGCGTAGCGCTCTCCGTTGGCCAGCGTGATCATATCCTTCATCCGGTCCAGATAGATCAGGTGGCCGTCCTCGTCAATGTGGCCTGCGTCCCCCGTGCGGAACCAGCGCGTCCCATTCTCCTCAACGATCGCCTCCGTCGTCGCCTCCGCATTGTTGTAATAGCCTTGGAACACCGTCGGCCCGCCAATCTGGATCTCCCCGTCCTCATCCGTGCGTACCGAGACGCCGCCCCCGGGACGGCCGACGCTCGCAAACTTGATGTCGCCGTCCCAATGAATTGTACCACTTCCAGTCACCTCAGTTAATCCGTATATCTGTTTCAGGTTGATGCCCAGCGCATGAAAAAATCGCATCGCATCCGGGCTCAGCGCGCCCCCCGCCGTATACGCGGCCCGCAGCTTGGTAAAACCCAATTTATCGCGCAGCGGATGAAAAAGACACCAGTCGCCGATACGGTAGGCCATCCGCAAACCCGGCGGCACCGCCTCGCCCGCCAGCTTCCTGTCCGCCAGCCTCTGGCCGATAGGCACGAAGAGCTCATACAGCTTGCGATTCACCCACGACGACTCCGCCATCCGCACCTGGATCGTCCCCAGCAGCGCGTCCCACAGCCGCGAGTTGTATAGGACCCGCTGCGGCGCGATCTCCCGTAAATTCTCCCGCACCGTCTCCAGACTTTCCGGGAAGTTCATGACCATGCCGTGCACGCAATGCGGCGCAACCCCCCACGCGTGCTCCGCAATCCAACCCAGCGGCAGCAGGCTGACATGGTTGTCGCTGTCGTAAAGCGTATCTACCTGAACGAAGGCATCGTTGGATCGCAGAACATTCTCGTGGCTCAGCATCGCGCCCTTGGGGCGGCCCGTCGTCCCCGACGTGTAGCATAGTATCGCCAGGTCACTGCCGCGCCCCTGCGCCACCTCCTCCTCAAAACGAGACGGCTCCTCGGCCGCCAGCGCCTCACCCCGCCCGCATAATTCCTCGTAGTTCGCGAGCCAGGGGTCCTCGTACTCCCACAGCCCCCGTTCATCCCAATAGACAACCCGCTCAACCTTGGGAATCTGCTCCCGAATGGCCAGCATCTTGTCCACCTGTTCCTGGTCCTGCGCCAGCACAAAGCGGGCGTCGCTGTGGTCGATGATATAGGCCGCCTCTTCCGCCGTCGCGTCCGTGAACAGCCCCACCTGCACCCCGCCCACCGCCTGCAGCCCCAGATAAGCCCACAGATACTGCCGGTCGTTGTCCCCGATCGTGGCAACGTGATCGCCGCGCGCCAGCCCTAATGCCCGCAGACCCAGCCCGAAATTCCGCACCTGCTCGCACGACTCCTGCCAGCTGAACTCCCGCCAGATGCCGAACTCCTTCTGCCGCAGCGCAACCTCGCCCGCCCCGCGCGCCTCCACCTGTCGCAGAAAATGCTGTGGTACTGTCTCCAAGCGGTCTCTCTCGGCCATCTAACTCGCCTGTCCCAAATAGGCGCGTATCACCTCCGGATCGCGCCCGATCTCCTCCGGTCTGCCGTCGGCGATCTTCGTGCCGAAATCAAGCACCACGATGCGGTCCGCAATATCCATTACCAGCGTCATATCATGTTCGACCAGGATAATCGTCACCCCCCGCCGTATATGAATGTCCAGGATAAAGCGGGCCATGTCCTCCTTCTCCTCAGTATTCATCCCCGCCATCGGTTCATCCAGCAGCAGCAGCTTCGGCTCCAGCGCCAGCGCCCGCCCCAGCTCCACCCTTTTCCGCAGACCGTACGGCAGCGCCCCCACCATCATCTTGCGGATGTGCTGGATCTCCAGAAAGTCGATCAGCTCCTCCACCACCGCCCGGTGCCGCGCCTCCTCCTTGCGCGCAAAGCCCCAATACAGCGCGCTCGCCACCATATTCTGGCGCATGTGTATATGCCGCGCCGCCATCAGATTGTCCAGCGCGCTCAGATAAGTATACAGACCGATATTCTGGAAAGTGCGGGCGATACCCAGCTGCGCCACCCTCTTGGCGCCGGTCAGGTCATGCTCGCCTTCAAAGAGTAGCCTGCCCTGCTGCGGCCGGTAGAATCCGCTGATGCAGTTGAGCATCGACGTCTTCCCCGCGCCATTCGGCCCGATAATAGCCCGAATCTCGCCCGTCTGCACATCAAAGTCGACCCGGTCCAGCACAGTCGTACCGCCAAATGAGAGACTGACGCCCTCAACCTTCAAGATATCCTTAGGGTTCATGGAGAGTGTTTCGGCATATTCGCTGCGCCACCTTGCCAAAGCAGATTCTTTCGAATGAGGCACTCTTGACTAGAAAAGGGGTACTAAAGTCTAGCATGTGGGATGCTGCGAGGGAAAGCTCTGTTTGAAGGATTCGTGATCTGTCTATAGCGCCCAAGGCAGGTTCGGGCGAGGTTATGTCGGGGCTGTGCGGCGATGAGAACCAGCCTCGTCAGTCCGGCAAGTGGCGGAATCCTACATGTTGCCGATCAGAGACTCTTCAGTTCCGGAAAGTAGGTGGTGTAGAAGCCGCGGTCCCGAGTGAGGAAGACGTCGGCCGAGACGATTGCGTGGGCGCCGATAAGAAAGTCGGTGATGATTCGTTTGCGTGGCCCGCCAGCCCGGCGGTACCGCATCCAGCGTGTTCCGGCTTCCCAGGCAATGTCCCTATTGATTGGGGAGAGAGTGACGCCGATCTCCTGCAAAGCCCTGTTCAGGGCGGCCCGCTCGCCGAATGCCGGAACCAGTTCCGCATAGACAATGTCGCAGACAAGCAGGGCTCCTCTATCGTAGGCGGCGCGTAACCAGTCCACTGACTGCGCATGGTCCGGCGCCTGAGATACAAAAACGTCCAAAAGGACGTTGGTATCGACCGAGGTGATCACCTACCCCTGATCTCCTCCAGGTACTTGTCTACGTCTAAGATTCCATCAAGGATCCCGCAGACACGGTCAACCGGGTGCTGCTCCTCGGTCTGTTTCTGGATAAGCAGTCCCCGTGCGGTCGCTGTGATCTCAACTTCCGCATCCGCATAAAGACCGAATTGGTCTCTCAACTGTTTGGGAATGGTAATTTGCCCTCGTTTGGATATGCGCATGGATTCCTCTATTTGAACGTAAGAATGCCTCTAATCATAACCTGAAAGGCGTCTTACGGTCAATCCATTCTCGAGGCCCCGTGAGCGCCAGAACTGAATCGAGTTTCCGCTTAACTCCGAACAATTACCCCGAATGCCGGAAAGATTAACTCTGAATGAAACCGAATCTGGAGCCTGTTGATAGGCGAAGTGAGATTCCGCTTCTGGGGGCCAATCCCATTCTTCAATTCTGGACTGATAACCCGACCAGGCAACATACGCCTGGAACGTACTGAAGGGCAATTGAGCCCTTTGGCACTCAACCCAAAAACTCCTCCAGCACAACCGCCACCCCATCCTCCTTATTGCTCACCGTCATCCGGTCCGCCGCCGCCTTCACCTCCGGCACCGCGTTCGACATCGCCACACCCAACCCCGCCTCCGCCACCATCTCCACGTCATTCACGTCATCGCCGAACGAGATCACCGCCTCCATCCCAACGTCCCACCGCTCCAGCAGCCAGCCCAGCGCCGCCGCCTTCGACGTACCCCGTGGAATCACCTGGACCAGATCATACTTTGGCGATATCAGCGCACGGCTCGTCGCCGGCAGCCCCTGCAGCAACGCCTCCGACGGCTTCCCCACAACCGCCTGCCCGTTCAACGACTGCGGCTGCGCCGCATCCAGCTCCTCCAGCGAAGTCAGGATCTTGGCCGCCGGACGGTCCGTATGCGCCAGCACGTCGCTGACAATATGGGCCCCGGTCCACTCCACCCCCCGGTTAACATAAAGCGTATCGTCGATTTCAACCCCCAATCGGCAATCGGGCGCTCCACTCTGGATCGCGCCGACGATCTGGCGGGCGTCCTCTACCGGTATCGTCGCCTGAAACAGAACGTTGCCCTGCAGTTCGATCCACGCGCCGTTGTAGCAGATCATCGGAAAGTCGTTCAGAAAAGGGTCGACCATCTTCGCCGAACGCGGCGGGCGTCCCGTCGCAACCACGATCCGGCGTCCCAGCGCCTGCCAGCTGTCCAACGCAGCCATCGTGCGCGCCGATATCGTCGTGGAATCTTCCAGAAGCGTGTCGTCTAAATCGACGGCCAGTACTGAATACATGATGGTGGATCTCCCGAAATCGGTGGATCATCGAAAGCAGTCCGCGCCTGCTGCACACTGCCCGCAAACGGTCATCGCACTCAGCCATCAAGTCTACCCTACCTCCTGTCAGCAGTCCATCTGGACCACCCGCCGGGTGCATCCCAAATTGTTTGCTGGGTCAGGTAAGGCCAAGGAGAGCAAGAGGGTTGAGTTGGTGCTGGCTAAGTAGTGTTGAGCGCAGAGCGAGCATAGCTTGAGCGCCGAGACGAGACCAGCGCATCCCGGATTGCTT
>JAJEDI010000039.1 GCA_022821585.1 Caldilineaceae bacterium | reverse complement strand
GGTGACGGTGCGCAAGAACAAGGTGGCGGCGCCGTTCAAGGTGGCGGAGTTCGACATCATGTACAACGAGGGGGTCAGCACGCAGGGAGACCTGCTGGACCTGGGTGTCGAGTTCGACATCATCGAAAAGCGCGGCGCCTTCTACCGCTTCGGCGATCTCCGCCTGGGTCAGGGCAGGGAGAGCGCTAAAGCCTTCCTCAGCGACAAAGCCGATATCGCCGCGCAGATCGACGGCAAGGTTCGGGAGCAAACCGGGCTGCCCATCAATCTCGCGCTGCAAGAAGAGGCCAAAGATGCAGCCGCGCAGGACAGCGAAGCCGGGAACAATTCCCAGGAAAAGCTCTTCGCTGAGGCGGCCTAACCTGTGCAGCCCCGAGGACGACCGCGAAGAAACAAGGCCTAACTGTGCGCAATCGGTACGGCCAGGCGCCGAGACGTCAATTCACTGGAAGGTGGTAGACTCTCCGTAGAAAGCTGTGCCGCCCACTGAAGCCTGCTTAGGCGAAGAGGAGACCGCATGGATCCCAAAGAGAGCGCCCATAACCAGCCGCAGAAACAGGCGGAGTCATCCCAGGCGAACGGCGCCACGCAGTCTGAAAAACTTTCCGACTCTGCCGACCCTTCTGAAATGGAGCGCATTGAAAACCGGGCTCCCGCCCACGGCCTCCGAGTTACTCTGGAAGAATACTGGAAGAAGTGGTATGAACGCCCTCACCCGCATATCGACGTCAGTTACGAATGGAATAACGGCATCCTGGAGGCCAAACCCTTACACAATTATGCCCAGACCGAACAGTACCGTTGGTTCTTTCGTCTCCTGAGCTTCTATGTTGACGAAAACCCCATTGCAAAGATTCTGTTCCTGGAAACCGGCACCTACATGTCGGTCCGAGATGAGAGTCTGCCTTCGGGGAAGTGGGAAGTGGTATTCAAGCCTGACATCGGCATCATTTTGGACGACAATCCGGCCCCCTGGGGAGCGGACGATCAACGCTCCTACATTGGGGTCTGCGACATGATCGTGGAGGAGCTGTCCGATTCAACGTCGGCAGAAGTGAAGCGGGATACCGAAGAAAAAAAGGATGGGTATGCTCGCGCTGGGGTCAGAGAGTACTTCATACTTGACCCCAAGGACGGGCATATGCATTTCTACCGGCTTGGCATCGCGGGGGACTATGAAGAGATCGAGCCGGACGAGGAAGGTGTGATCCGTTCTGAGGTGTTGCCCGGCTTCCGGTTCCGTCGTGAGGATCTGCTGCGAGAGCCTCTACTTGTGGAACTGGCCCGAGACGATGTGTATGCGGACTACGTCGTTCCCGAATTGCAGGTCGCTGAGACCAGAGTCGAGAAGGCGGAAGAACGCGCTGACATCGAAGCAGAGCGCGCCGACACAGAAGCACAGCGCGCCGACACTGAGACCCAGCGCGCTAACACAGAGGCACAGCGCGCCGACGCCGAAGAGGCCGCCCGGCGCGCTGCCGAAGAACAGGTGCAAGCACTGAAAGCCGAACTGGCCCGTCGACGCCATTGACGCTCCTGAACTCGGTTCGCACTGGCTTGGGCTACGCCCCTTTGAAGAGGGTGTATCCCAAATTATTGTCCGCCCAGTAGAGTTGATTCGTCGACCAGGCTGGATTCAACACTGGTAAGACGAGTCTCGCAAAAAATCTGGGATGCACCCCTTTGAAGAAACTGCATTGACAAAGCGGAAGGAATGCGATAGCGTTTTTTCTGCTTTTTTGTTGCCAAAAATTTTTCCAGCTTGATACGAGACCGGTGTGACCGCACAGTTCACCTTTCAAATTCATAGTACGGACGGCCAGGCGCGCCGCTCCACCTTTCACACGCCCCACGGCCCCGTAGAGATGCCGGCCTTTGCCCCCGTGGGCACCGCCGCCAACGTCAAGACCCTGGAGCCGCGCGACCTGACGGAGTTGGGCGCTTCCATCCTGCTGGCCAATACCTACCATCTCTATCTGCGCCCCGGCCACGAACGGATCGAACGCCTGGGGGGCCTGCACAGCTTTATGGGCTGGGACGGACCGATTCTGACCGACTCCGGCGGCTATCAGGTGTTCAGTCTGGCCCACCGGCGCCAATTGGACGCCGACGGCGTGACCTTTCGCAGCCATATCGATGGATCGGCCCACCGCTTTACGCCCGAACGCGTGATCGAAATCGAGGAGCGACTCGGCGCAGATATCGCAATGGTACTGGACGAGTGCGCCGACCCCCTGGACCCCGATTATCTGGCACAGGCGCTATCCCGTACCCACGCCTGGGCCGAGCGCTGCAAAGCCGCCCATTCGCGTCCGGACCAGGCCCTTTTTGGCATCGTGCAGGGCGGCATCTATCCTGAATTGCGGGCAGAAAGTGCCAGGATTCTGGCCGGGCTGGACTTCCCCGGCTATGCCATCGGCGGACTGGCTGTCGGCGAAACCAAAGAGCAGATGTACAACACGCTCGACGCAACCTGTCCCCACCTGCCTGCGAACAAACCCCGCTACCTGATGGGTGTCGGCGCGCCCGAAGATATCATCGAGGCGGTCTCGCGCGGCATCGACCTGTTCGACTGTGTGTTGCCTACGCGCATCGCCCGCAACGGCGCGCTGCTGACGCCGACCGGCCGGCTCAACATACGCAATGCCCGGTTTGCCGAGGACAGCCGCCCCATCCAGGAAGCGTGCGCCTGCTACACATGCCGTACCTTCAGCCGCGCCTACCTGCGTCATCTCACTGTCAGTGGTGAAATCAGCGGCCTGCGCCTGGCCACCATCCATAATCTGCACTTCATGCTTCAGTTGATGGAGCAGATTCGAGCGGAGATCGCGCAAGGAACGTTCGCATCTTTCCGCACCAGCTTCTTGCATGCCTATCAGATAACCGATCAGCGGGTCCGGCACGAACAGCGCCGGCGAAAAGCAGAGGCGCTGCCGGCCGCGACATGACAGGTCAGCCCGCATAAGAGCGGAGAGTGAAAGGATATACCTTCCCACTCTTTGCCGCCGACGGGTACAAGCGAAGCATTGCGATTCCATGTCTGATCTCTTCAAAGCGTTTGTCCTGGGTCTGGTGCAGGGCGCCAGTGAATTCCTGCCGGTCAGCAGCAGCGGCCATCTGGTCATCGTCCCCTGGCTGCTCGGCTGGCCGTCTTCATCCCTTCTCTTCGATACGGTCGTGCATCTGGGGACGCTTCTCTCAATTCTGGCCGTCTTTGGGCGGGACTTTGCCGCCATCATCCGCGCTACCCTTCGCAGCCTCCCGGTCCTCCTCAAACCGAAAGATCGGAGATCCTCGTTGACCGATCTCAACGCGCGCCTGGGCTGGTTTATCGTCTTGGGGTCGGTTCCGGCTGCTATCACCGGCCTGCTGTTCAAGGATTCGCTCGAACAGCTCTATCATACACCGCAGGCAGCTGCCCTTTTTCTCGCGCTGACCGCTCTTCTGCTGGCTGGCAGTGAATGGATGACTCGCAATGTGGTGGCACGCGCCCCCCTGACAGCAATGTCGTTGCGCCAGTCCTTTCTCACCGGTCTGGCGCAGGCCGCGGCGCTGGCGCCGGGCATCAGCCGCAGCGGAACGACAATTGCCGCGGCCCTGGCACAGGGCCTGCGTCGAGAAGCGGCAACCCGCTATAGCTTTCTCTTAGGTGCGCCCGCCTTTCTGGGCGCCGGCCTCCTTCAGGTCGGTGACACGCTGGCTACCGAGCCAGCGGCCGTGCTGGCCGAACTGCCAGCCCTGCTCGTCGGTTTCATCACCAGCGCGCTCTGCGGATATGCCGCGATCCGGTTCTTGCTGGCATATGTGCGCCGCAACAGCCTCTATCTGTTTTCCGGCTACTGTCTGCTCGTCAGCTTTACCGTTCTGACACTTTTCACACTGCGCCTCCGATGAACTGTCACCGGGGTAACCTGCATCCCAGCCTTCTTCGCAGATTGCTCACACGCCTGATTCTGGCGGGCTGTCTGCTTTCCAGCTGCGTGTTCCCGCAGGAGGACGGCGCAGTTCCCGCCTCCGCACCACTTACGTTGACCATCGCCGGTTCAACCGAAATGCGCCCCCTGCTGCTCGAACTGACTTCCGCCTACAGCGAGCGCAATCCACATGTGCAGTTCACTCTGTTCGGCGGTGGCAGCCGGATGGGAGAACAGTGGCTGGCGGCCGGACAGGTCGACATCGCCGCAAGCACAGCAGCCTACCCGGACGCGGAAACACCAACCGGTCTTGTCCGCATACCGGTGGGGCTGGATGGAATCGCGGTCGTCGTGAACACCGATAATCCGGTGGAGTCACTGACCATGGTGCAAGTTCGGGACCTCTTCAGAGGCCGTGCCCTGAACTGGGAGGAAGTTGGTGGTGCTGCCAGAGAGGTGCTTCTGGTGAGCCGTGAGGGTGGCAGCGCTACTCGTGAGCTCTTCGAAGAACGCGTCATGGACGAAGGTCACGTCGCTCTGACAGCGGTCGTCATGTCCACCAGCAGCAGTGTCGTGGAGTATGTGGCCGCCCACCCCGACGCAATCGGCTATGTCACGTCTGCCTATCTTTCGCATACTGGAATGCCCCCACCATCGAATGGGGAGAACGCCTCAAATACCGGTACTGCTGAGCCAACGGTAAAATCGGTCTCCGTCGAGGGGCGAATGCCATATGACACCGACCTGGCCAATCACCAGTATCCGTTGGCGCGGGCCCTGTACCTTCTCTTCCGTCAAAGCGGTGACCCGTCGATACAGAGAATCGTCGAATTTGTCCTCAGCGAAGAGGGGCAGGCTATCATCGCCCGCTATCATGCGCCGATCCGGTAGCGCCACACGCACATTCTCCCCCACGCTCTGAACGGTTCCGCCGGCCCGTGAGCTCTTGAACCAGCACCCTTCCCTGGGACCGGCCAGGCCTTTTACGACCTGCCGGCCAGCCTCAGCCCCCCCAAAGGTTGCATCCCAAAATGGAGGTGAACTTTCTCATGCCTCGGGAAGCAACAGAGCCGTATCCGGTCCGCGATCAACGCTAAGGCAAGGATAGCGCCCCGTCTGACAACCGACTACTAACTACTGCAGTTTTGGGCGGTCGGGCCTTCGGCCCTCCCTTGTGCGGGGGCGGAGCCCCCGCAACGCCCCCGGCCCTACAACATGCCTCGTCGACAGTGTGTCGACATTGGTGACTGGTGCCCAGTCGAAAGTGTCTGGCCAGACCGCGTCCCACCTGTCCCATCAGATCCGCGTAGGTGCCGGCCTTATGCCTGCCCTCGCGCCCCAGTCAAAGGACTCCACTGCACGGCCAAGCCTGGCGCCTGCACTGCGTCTCGCCAAAAGATGGTAGACAGTTCCAGCCAACGCTGGCACTGATTCCCTGCCAGACTATTCCCACCCCAAATCTGAGATGCTCCCCCCAAAAACGGGTGCATCCCAAATTGTTTGCTGGGTCAGGTAAGGCCAAGGAGAGCAAGAGGGTTGAGTTGGTGCTGGCTAAGTAGTGTTGAGCGCAGAGCGAGCATAGCTTGAGCGCCGAGACGAGACCAGCGCATCCCGGATTGCTT
>JAJEDI010000046.1 GCA_022821585.1 Caldilineaceae bacterium | reverse complement strand
CGACCGCGGCGAAGGCGTCCTTGAGGAGCTGCCACCTGGCGGACGCCGACTTCACCAGCAGGCTCCAGACGACGCCGGCCGCCAGGACAAGGGCGTCCATGAGCGCCGTGCCGATCGCAGCCCAGTCGACCGCGGCGAAGGCATCCTTGAGGAGCTGCCACATGGCAGACGCTGACTTCACCAGCACGTCCCAGACGACGCCGGCGGCCAGGACCAGCGCATCCATGAGCGCCGTGCCGATTGCGGCCCAGTCGACTGCGGCGAAGGCGTCCTTGAGGAGCTGCCACATGGCGGACGCCGACTTCACCAGCAGGTCCCATACGACGCCGGCGGCCAAGACCAGCGCCTCCATGAGCGCCGTGCCAATCGCAGCCCAGTCGACCGCGGCGAAGGCGTCCTTGAGGAGCTGCCACATGGCAGACGCCGACTTCACCAGCAGTTCCCAAACGACGCCGGCGGCCAGGACCAGCGCGTCCATGAGGGCTGTGCCGATTGCCGCCCAGTCGACCGCGGCAAAGGCGTCCTTGAGAAGCTGCCACATGGCCGAAGCCGACTTCACAAGCAGGTCCCAGACGACGCCGGCGGCCAGGACGAGGGCGTCCATGAGCGCTGTGCCGATGCCGGCCCAGTCGAGCTCGCCGAAGCGGTCGCTCAGATCGTCGCGGAGCGTTTCGGACGCCCCCACGAAAACGGCCCAGACGGCCTCGGCCGCAATCCTGACGATGTCCATCAGTGCCGTTCCGATGGCGCCCCAATTGAGCCCGCCCATCCCCAGGCCGAATGTCTGCTGAAACCAGCTCACACCGGCCACCAGGGCGGCCCAGGCCGCCTCTGCCGCGTCGATGACCGCCTGCATCAGCGAGGACCCGACCGTAGCCCAGTCGGTGCCTTCAAATGCCGACTTCACGTCCTCGTAAAGGCCGGGCACGGCCCCCACGAGCGCGCTCCAGGCCGTCTGCGCCAAGCCGGCGAGATTGCCTAGAGCGGTCCGGATCGCGGCCAGCGTCCGCTCGACGATGCCCTGGCCGGCCTCCCAGGCCCCGGCCCAGTCGCCGTTCAGCAGCTGGATGATCAGCTGAACGACGTCGATGAGATTCTGAATGGCGGCCGCTGCAAGCGTGGAAAAGTTCTGCCAGGCCGTGCCCAGCACAGCCCAGAATGCGGGGCCGTACGAATCAACGAGCTGCGTCAGGACGCCGGTGAACAGTCCCATCCGGGTTGTCACCGCACCGCCCTCAACGAACAGGGCCTTGAAGAAATCGACAACCCCTGATACGCCCGGGCCGAGCCCCCCGCTCAATATATGGGTGAGCAACTCAGCGGCCGCGGCCACATGCGGTATCAGGCTGTTGGCCATTTCGAGGAGAACGTCGGTCAGGGGCGAGACGCCGACGATCAGCGACCGCCATATCGCGCCCAGGGCGCCGCCGAGGGTGTCATACTGAACGCCGAGGGAGTCGGCGGCGCCGGCCATGTCGTCGAGGGCGACCAGGCCGGTGTTGATGCCGTGCATGAAGTCGACGCCCAGGTCCTCGGCCTGCGTGCCCAGCAGCTCCACTGCCGCGCGGTTGCGCTCTATCGGGTCCTCTATCTCCCACAGCGCATCGAGAACGTCCTCGAAGACGTCCTTGACCGAGACAGCGCCGCTGCTGATGCCGGCGAAGGCCTCTCCGGAGTTGAGCCCGATGCTGTCGAGGGCCTCGGCGACGTCGTCAGAGCCTTCCAGCAGCCGGACCTGGAACTCCTTCACCGCATCGGCGATCTTGTCCGTGCCCAGGACGCCGCCGGCCTGGCCTGATTCGAGCGTGCTGAAGAACTCCGCCGCGGAGAAGTCCGCGTCGGCGAACAGATTCGAGTATTCGCCTATGCTGTCCAGGAAATCCCCGGACTTATCCAGGCCCCTCTGAAAGCCCGCGGCCACCAGGTCGAAGGCCTGCGTCGGGTCCAGGTCCTCGAACTCCTCGGTCAGCGTCGACACCGCGGCGATCACTTCGTCGATGGACGGCCCGAACGCGTCCGAGATGGCGAAGGCCTTCGACGTCAGCGCCTCTTCCTGGCCGACGACGTCGTCGACGTGCTTGACCAGCAGCGCCACCGCTTCGCCCGCCTCCTGGACGCTCTCGGCGAAGTTGTCCCCGAATACGCCGCGCGCAGCCTCGGCAAGCCGCTCCGCTTCCACGCGCGACGTGCCCAGATTGGTTTCGATCTGCCGCGCCGCGGCCTGCGTGTCCGCGGACACGTCGAAGGCGGCCACCCCGATCGACAGGATGGCGGCCGCGGCCGCGGTGGCTGCCGTCGCCACCACGCCGCCCAGCATGCCCGCGACCTTCGAGCCGAAGCCGCGGGCCTTGCCTTCGGACTGGTCGAACTTGCTGTCCAGGTCGCTTGTGTCGCCGCCGAAAAACAAAACGGCATCCCCGAGACGGAATGCCATTGGTCACCTCTCTATTGCTGTGCCGTCCTCACGATATGGCCATCACCGGTGACAGGTCTTCGTCGCTGCCGCCTTCGATGTCTCCCTGCTCTTTCTCACCCCTGCCCCACACTGCGGCGGCAATGACCTGGGCCTCGAAGCGCTTGCGCTGGCCGTAGGCGACGAGCATCTCATGCGCCAGGCGCTCCGGCATCTCGCCGGCCTCAGCCGGCGTCATTCCCCACTCGGCGCGGGCGAGCTCGAAGAATGCGCCGTCCGAGTCAGGCCACGGCTCACGAGTCTCCGCAGTCCGAAAGGGTCGGACATCTCCAGGAGCGCGAGCAGCGCCAGAATCAGCTGCCGCTGGGTGGCTGTCTCCTCGATATTCTTGCGCGCCGCTTCCAGGCCGGGGTCATAGCCGCAGATGAACTCCACTATGGCGTCCGGCAGCTCCAGCAGAATGCGCTCGATCACCGGCACAAGGCCGGCCAGGTCGGCCAGCGTCGAATCGGAGCTGATGTCGCCCGTCTCGCGCAGCGACTCAAGCGCAGGCTTTACCTGGTTGACCAGAATCGGCCAGACCTTCTTGGCGCGCAGGTGGGACGCCTCGCGTACGGTGTAGGTGGTCTCGCCGAGCACAACTGCCGCGGTGCGGATGGCGCTCAGGCTGGGGGCTTCACTGTTTTGACTCATTGCAGTTCCTCATGCTGGCTTGTGCATCTTGTCGATTTCGGCGCGCTCCGGAGCCTCCTGGCAGCCGCTCGAGCAGCTGCAGCCGGGCCCACGTGGATCCAGGCCTGCGCTCTCTTCGAAGCGGCCGCCATACAACTTGCACAAAAAATCGGTCTCAGCGCGTCAATTACTTCGCGTCCGCGGTCACGTAGTGCATCTGCGCGACGTGGCCGCTTGCGTCCTCATACAGCGCGTAGCATACGATGGGAATCACCGACTCGCCGCCCTGGGCAAATGGCGTCTCGCCGTCCGGCTCGATGGAAGCCTCGTAAACTCTCCAGCGGATCGGCTGCTTTTTCCCCGTCGCATCCTGGCGAAAGGCCTCCATGCCGACGCAGTAGGGCGGATTGTCCTGGCCGGCGCCGATCTTGAGATCCGTGAAAGCCTTCTGGCCGGCCGCGGCCGCGGTCTCCACCAGCGTGCTGTCGGGAAAGACCAGCTTGAGATTGGCAGGCGTGTACTCCATTACGGTGAAGGCAAAAGCGATCTGACGCTCGGTGGGCGTCCGCTTGAGGCCCATAATGAACTCTTCCGCCTTGGACTCGTGCATCGTGACCGAGTGCCGCATCTGCACGCCGGAGCCCCGCATCAGCAGGCCGACGCGTTCCCAGCCGCCGCCCCAGTCGGCCCCGTACTCAACGGTCGACTCATCGGGCAGGTCGGTGTTGGGCGTGGTGTGCCGGTACATCCTGCCCGGTCCGATGATGATGTTGTTGATTCGCTGCGTTGTCATCTGCAGTTTCTCCCTTTTAGCTCCATGCCTTTATCGACAGGTCGATCTGCCGTTCGTGGACATTGAGCTCGTCTTCGTAGTCGTCGTCCTGGCCCAGCACCACCAGCTCGCGGATACCCGGGCCCACGTGCGCCGACAGCGTCGTGATGACGGCCTTGGCCAGCTGTTCCATCTCCTGGTAGCGGTAGGAGAAGCAGACGATGCGCCAGAGCTGGTTGCGCAGACTCATGTCGTCCTCGGACGCAATCGGCGCGCCCTGGTCGCGCATGTCGTAGATGATTGCCGGCAGCTGCTCGAGCTGCTTGCGGTCGTCCTGCACCCGGATCTGCGGAAAGATGCGAGTCTTGTACTCATCTTCGTCCCACGTCATGCTGACGATGTCCGGGCTGCTCTCCAGCGCCTCCACCAGCTCCTCGGCGATCGTGGCGTCGTTCACAGCCCCACCGCCCGCGCCATGTGGTCTGTCGCCGCCCTGGCCGCGCGTGTGCGGTTGCCCTCAAGCGCCGGTCCGAGAAAGGGCTGCGCGCGATGGCGCCGCGTGCCGCGCTCCTGGAATCCGCCGTAGAACTGCGAGAACCCGGCCACGGCCGTGCCCGCTCTGAGCTTCGGCGGTCTGCGCCGGCCCTTGCCCCCGCGGTAACTTGACTTGCCGCCGGCCGCCTTGGCGTATCCGGACTTGCGCAGCCGTCCGCTTCGCCTCGGCGTCAGCGGACGCGCCGCGGCCAGAACGACCTTGGCGCCCTCGTACAGCGCCGCGGCCTTCTCCCTGTCGACCGCCTGCTGCAGCTCGCGGCCGTTCCAGGAGATCTGAACCACCGTGTTCCGAATCTCGACCGTCACTAGCGCACCTTGGCTCCCGGCCGGATGACGGTCACGTTCAGCCCGGCGATGTTGTCGAACTCGATGCTGGTGAAGCCCTTGTCCGTTCCTTCGCGCTCGTTATGCGCTTCCGGGCTGAACGGCTCGTAGATCTCGTCCGAATTGGCGGGAATCGTCACCTCGCGGTCCGGCAGCTCGAGGTCGTACTGGTCCGGCGCGTTGGTCTTCATCTTCATCTTGCCTGCGCCGGCGCCCTTGACGATGCGCAGCAGCTCCACGCCGGTGTTTTCGTACTTGTGCGCCATGTTGGCCGCCCAGACGAGGGCGCTGCCGTCTTCCTGCTTATTCCCTGCAAGCGCTTTTCCGCCCTTGGACGGCTTCAGGATCTGCATTCGTGCCATGCGTTTCTCCTCTACGCGGCGCCGCCGCGGTATTCGCAGCGAATCAGTGTGCGCTCCCGCGTCCCGTCGGGGTCGACCGGCTCGGTCAGAATGTCGAGCCGCATGCCGTCCGGCAGCACGACCGACATGTCGGGCGTGATGTCGGTGCGGTAGCGCAGCTGGATGTCGTAGCTGGCGATGGGCAGCTCCCCGCCGCTCACAATTGCCTCGCCCTTGCCGGTCTGGGCGCGGACCTGGGCCCAGGCTTCCGACCTTTTCCGCGCCTCCTCATCCGTATCCCCATCCTTGCGGAAGGCCGGCTCCCACGTCGCTACCCTCTCCCCGCCGCGGTCGCGTGAACGGACCGGTCGGTCAAAGCGGATGCGGTTGCGAAGCGTGCCGGCGAACGGCGCGTTCATTCCTGCAGGTCAACCGCGTCGCCTTCGACTTCGGGCCATTCGTCCATACCGGACGCGTCGCCTTCGGTCTCCGGCCATTCCACCGCGTTCTCCGGCACTGTCTCTGCAGGCTCTTTGTCGTCGGCCGCTTCTTCGATAAGCTCGACTGCAGTTTCCTCTTCAGCCGGTTCTTCGGCGGGCTCCTCTTGGGGCGCCGGCTCTGCCTCCTCCACCGGCTCAGCCAGGCCGGCGTCGACCAACTCGTTCCCGGTGGCCTCGCCCACTTCGATCTCCTCGCCGGGCTGCACCATGCCGTCCGGGCCCGACCCCTCGACCTTCATCCTGATTTTCATGTTCTCCCTCACACTGGCCAATGAATCTTGTGTGCCCGCATCAGGTTCTGAGCGGCCGGGTTGGCGACTGCGATGACGCCGGGCTGCGTGCGGTGCGCCTCCCGCTCGATGTAGAGCTCGGCCGCCACCATCAGCGCCGCCTGGCGCAGGCCTACCGGCATATCGCCGGCAGACGCGTGGCCGGCCACGTAGCGGATGCGTACCGCCCTGCGGTCCTCGCCGTGCAGGTACGAAGGCGGAAACAGCGCTGTGCCGTCCACAACCAGCACGGACGAGTAGGTCGGAAAGGCCTGCAGCTCGTAGTTGTCCGATTCCCAGGTCTGCTCCACCCCGTCCTCGTCGCGGTATGCGACTTCCGTCACACTGCGCACACGGCCGCCGGGCAGGTAGACCGACTCGTTGTAGTCCAGGCACGGCAGATAGGCGTCCACCGCCCGCTGACCGAGCCAGTAGCCGGTCTGCTGCTCGACCACGTCGACCGCCGCCTGCAGGTGCAGGTCAATCAGGTCGTCCTCGGCATCGGTCTCTACCCGTGCCTGCTGCTTCACCTGATCAAGCGTGATGGGCATGACAACCGCCACACCGCCGTCCGCCGGCGAGACCGGCACGACGTCGGAGTAGGGCACGTAGACCTGGCCGCGGTAGTCGTACGGACCGGGCCGCCGTCCGCCTGTCCGCATCTACGTCTCCCGCGGCGTTGTCGACGGCGGCTCGTGATACGGCTTGATGTCCGCGTCCTTGATTTTCTCCGCGGCGTCGAGCTCGATGAGCTCGTTCGCCTCGGCGTTCGGCAGGTCGTAGACCTTTCCCCGGATGAGAACCTTGTCCGGGCCCGCGCTATTCTCCCTCATCAGCACCTTCATCGGCGCTCTCCTTTCCCTCTTCGGCGTCGGACTCGTCCGCGCCCTGGCCGTCACCGCCTTCGTCCGCCGGCTCCTCTTCCGCGGGCGCCGGCTCAGGCACCTCTTCGGCATAGTTGCCCTCGACCAGGCCGGAAGCCTCGGCGTCATCGAGGGTGTACTCCCGCCCTTCAATGAGCGTGCGGTCCGGGCCTGCGGCGGTGGCGAGCATTCTGACTCTCATTTCGGTTCCCCTTTACCTCCCTGCAGCCAACTTCGCTCTAGGAGCTCTTCAGCGACGGCGACGCCACCACGACCTCATCCAGCACGTCGTCGCTTCCCGGCGGCGGCGTGCGCATCGAGCCGTAGCGCAGCGCGTGCGTGGCGCCGAACGCGATATTGGCCGTCTTGGAGATCAGCTTGGCGCGAAGATAGCGCTGCAGCGGCCGCTTGAGCTCGACGCGCAGCAGCTTGCCGTTCAGGTCGTCGTTCGCTGCCGATGTCGCCGAGATCTCCCTGATGTCCAGTTGCTTGAAAGTGGAGTCGTCGTCCGACCCCTCGATCTGCAGCTCGGCCTTGCCCGTCTTGACGCTGTCGGTAATCGGCGCCAGGAACAACGCGCAGGCGAATCCGGTCATGTCGATTGACGAGGTGGTCTGCGACGTGTTGTTCGCGGCCGCAATCGCGTTCTGGACGATGTCGTGCAGGCTTTCAGTTACGATTTCCATGGTCTCTCCTATTCAGCCTTGGGGCCTCCGGACCCGTCAGGTTCCCATCTTGACGCGGGCAAAGGCGTCCGGCCGGATCGGCATGCCGTCGCTCTTGGACCGCATGATGAAGACGATTACATTCTGCGTGGCAAACTGCTGGTCCACCCTTTGCATGGTCATGTCGTAGGCGTCGGCGATGTGGTAGCCCTCTTTCCAGTTGCCGACGATCCCACCGTACTTGCCCGACGTCAGCACGTTGGGCATGTACTCCGAAATGTAGGCCGGGTCTCCCAGCAGCGTGTCCGGATGGCGCATGTCGATCGACGTGTGCCAGATAGGCTGTCCGTCGGTGCGGCGCAGCATCGACACCTGCAGCCAGAAGTTGCGGGCGCCGAACCAGGTCAGATCGTCCCAGTAGGCCGTGCGGATCGACCACTTTGCGCTCTGTACGCCCTTCAGCGACACCTCTGTAGCGCTGTTGCCGGTATCCACGTCGCGGCTTGTCGGAATGCCCTGGTCGCTCGGCGTCATCACGCCCAGCGCCTCGTTGACGCCGTTGCCGAGCAGGTAGCCGCGCTCTTCGGTGATGCCGCGCTTGTAGCCCAGCCGTTCGACCACAAAGGCCGAGATGCTGGGCTCCTGCATGATGATGTCGAAGGAGAAGGCCACACCCTTGTTGAGGTTTTTCGGCCGCAGGCGCCGCAAGCCCATCTTGATCTGCGTGAGCTCGATCGGCGTGATCTCGCCGGACCAGTCGGCGTCTTCGACATCCTCCTCCAAAAAGCGGCCAGCTAGCGAGGTGGCGTCGACGCGCGGCGTCACGCGCGCCAGCTGGCGGACGTAGACCATGTTGTCCGCAATCTTGAGGATGTCATTCATCATCTGCACGGGCATCAGCCAGAACCCGCCCAGCTCATCCAGGTCCATCTGCTGCGTAGCCCGGGTCTCGAACGGACGCGCCAGGTAGGCCTCCATCGATTCCTGGTATTTGCGCGCGCTGCGCCGCTCGAGGAAGGACCACTCGTCCTTGAGCGCCGGGTTGGGCACCACGCTTTCCAGACTAACGCCGGCGCGGCGGTTGCTGATCGGTCCCTGGGTGTGCCAGCGGTAGGGCACCGACTCGGCGTTGAACTGCTCGTGGTACATGCGAGTGCCGCGGCGCGCGGATTCGGAAAGCGACTCGCCGCCGCCGTTGATGCTGTCGGCCAGCTCGCCCTCGATCGTGGCGATGCGCGCCGCCATCTCCTCGGCCTGCTGCTTCTTCATCGCCTCACGGCTGTCGCAGGCCGCGTTGAAGTGCTTGTTGTAGCTTTGCAGCTCCTCGGCATTCATGCCGCGCCCCTGGGCGAGGGCCGATTCAAGGATCTGCTTGGCCTCCGAAAAACTCTGTGCTGCGTCGTGAAAATGGTTGATGGCTTCTCCCATCGTTCTTCCCCTTTGCTATGCGTCCAAGAAGGCGCTTTCAATTTCGTCCATCACCGCCAGCTGGCGCAGCTGCAGGACATGCGCCTGGCTGATTGCGTCCACGTCGACGCCCGGCGACTGCGTCCGCCTGACGATGCGCATGCGGCCGGCCTCCTCATGCCAGCTCAAATCTGCCGGCAGTTCTGGCAAGCCCAGCCCTTCAATGCTGCGCTGGCCGCCCACTACACCCACGGACGTACCCACTACTGCCGGCCACGTGACCGGCGAGGCCTCCCACATGGAGGCGCGGATGATCGTGCGCAGCCACAGGTCTTCGTCCTCTTCATCCTGGGCCCAGCTGTCCTCGAGCACATCGAAGCCGATAGAAGACTGAAACACGTCGCCGCGATCTATGCTCTCGACCCGGGCGGCCGCACTGCCCGGCGGATCGAATGTGTAGCCCACGCCGATATCGTCGGACCACACCCGCATTGTGTTGGCGCTGACGCGGCCGAGAGGCTCCCGGCTGTCATGCTGCCAAAGTGTGCAGATCTCTTCGGCGTCGACCCGCAGAGATTCATCATATGCGCCTGCCTGTACCAATTCTCGCCACTGCCCCCAGAAAATGACGGTTTTGACGCCGTAGACGGTGGCGTAGCCTTTGATCCATTGCTGCATCTCTTCGGTCTCGCCGTCGGCCCGTCTCTCGATCTCGAGCGGTGGGGCCTCAGGTATTACTCGCCACCTTTCCATGGCCTATCCCCAGATAGTTAGTCCGAATCTCCACTTTGCCATATTGATCACCCCCCAATTGTCGGTAGTCTTTTGCGGGACAAGAGGGGCCCTGGAGCTACCTGAAGGCGATCTGACTTTGAAGTTCGAGTCCGTGACGTCATAGACACCGAAACCCCAGCTGAGAATCCCGTTCCGACTGCTGGCCTGTTGCAAGTTACTCACAAGAGGCAGGTATACCTCGTCGCCTGCAGCGTATCCATGCTCCGCGGTCTTGCAGAGCAGCCGGCCCTGGAAGCCGACAGGGACGCGCCCCAGAGAATGAGTTATGGTGATACCAGCGGCGCCACCAATCGCAATCTCATCTGTGAGCTTTTCGAAGGTCACTATTCCGGGGAGAGATTTCGCCAGATTCTTAACTGAAATCCACTTCTGCGGGTCGCCTGGCTGGTCTTCGTCGGAGATTAGCAGCCGGTCGTCATTTGCTGCGTCGGTCAGCTCAGCCGGCACGTCGTCATGGAGGTCGAACAGGTCCAGGAGAAACGACCGCAGCGTCGCCAGCTTCACGAATTTCTGCGGCGCGCCGGGAGTGCCCTCGTCCGATACCAGCAGCCGGTCGATGCCGGCCAAGGTCGTCAGCTCATCGGTGACGCTGTCATGGAGGTCGAAACTCTGTGGCAACCGGCGCAAAAGAAGCCGCCTCAGATCCCGCTGGACCCCCCGGCTGATCAAAATGTAGTCGGCATTCTCGTCGACGGCCATCACCTCATCGACCGTCGTGATTCTCTTCTCTGCCATATTCCCCCGGCTACGGGCTCGGATTTACGCTCACCGACACCTCGCCGTACGGCGACCAGATGAAACCGGTCACGCCGGCGGCCTTCTTGTAGGTCACGTGCTCGCCATTCGGCTCCAGCACTTCCGCGGCGGCCCGGGCGCGCTTCAGGTCGGCCGCGGACTCAGGCTCGCTCGCCGTCCGAATCAGGTAGACGTAATGGTGCGCCCCCACCGGCCGGCCGTCGCTGTCCAGGCCGGTGTTCTGCACCCTGTAGGTCGTGTCATCCGCGAGCGCCGTCTTGGCCCCGCCGATCACGGCCACGCAGCTCGCGTCGAGGTCCTGCAGGGCTCTGTCGGCGTAAAGTGTCAGACTGCTCATATCGCCTCTTTCAGCTCTCCCTCACCGCGCGCACGCCGCAATCGCATCCGCCGTGCAGCGGGGGGTGGCCGCGGCGGCCGCTCACCTGGAGCGTCTCGCCGTCCTCGCTTGTCACCGTGCCGCCGGCGCCGACGAAGTCCTCCCCGATCGCAACCGTTTTGCCGTCAAGCGCACGGCAGTACTTGCACGCGTCCCCGCGGGCGGCCCAGGCGATCATTGAAATGCCGACAGCCGCCATTGCCGCCACTGAAAACGCGTTGCCGGATTCGAAGGCTGCCTTGCGGCCGCGCTTTTGGGCTTCGTTGTTGTCCCATTCCAGCAGCCTCTCCTCTACGGCGATGCGGGCGGCTTCCTCACCCTCTGCCGCCCCCTCATCACGTAGCAGGGCTTCCAGTTGGCGGCGGTGCGATGCCGCATACCCGTTTGCTTCCGCCTCGAGCACTTCGGCGGCATGCTCCTGAATCCGGCCGGCGATCTCAGTCGTCCACTCTTCGCCCAGCGACTCCACCACCATGCTCGCCGTCCATGCGGCCAGCTCTTCGATCGGCAAAGCCAGGGCTTCAGCGAAGGCCTGCGGGAGTTGCTCGCCGCAGAAACCGGACAGCCAGCGCACAAACTCGGTCAGCGACTTCCCTTCGAGGGCCTCGAGCATCGCGGCAGTTTCAAACGCCACCACGCCCTCGAGGCGCTCCTGCAGCAGCTCCGCGGCCTGGGCCCACAGATCTCGCAGCTCCTGCACGTCGTCCTGGCGCTGCTCTGAGGGCCGGTTCCGCACTTCCCTTGTCTCGCCGTCGCCAGCGTCCGGCTCCTCGCCTTGCTCCGCCAGCACCTGCTTCATCGGCCTCAGATTCGCCGGCATCAGCATCTCGTCCCCGCCATCATACGCGGGATTATTTTCTTTTGCTCGCACCTCGTTGCGACTCAGCAGTCCGTACATCACCCCGATCTGGTAGACGCGGTAGCGCGACAGCGTGTCTCCCCGCAGCCGGCTGTCGACCTGGTACTCGACCCAAACATCGCTCTCGTACCCCTCGCGTTCGACGATGTCCATCTGGATCTGCTCTTCGTGATTGACTATCCAGGGCATCAGCGAGTCCTGGACAAATGCAATCGACTGGTGCTCGATGTTGCTGAAGGTGGCGCGCTCTAGGTCGTACACCATGTGCGGGGGCACGCCGAACCACCTGCAGATCTCCAGGCTCTGAAATCGGCGCGTCTCCAGGAACTGCGCTTCTTCGGGCGGTATCCCGATCTTCTCGACCGTCATGCCCTCCTCGAGCACGGCCGTCCTGTGGCTCTTGCCGACACCGCCGTGCCGCTCGTCCCAGCTCTTGCGGATGCGCTCGAGGGCCTCCGTGCTGAGTGCGTCGGGGTGCATGAGGGCCACGCCCGGCGTTGCGCCCTGGCCGAAGAAGCGGGCCCCGAACTCCTCGGCCACCAGGGCGAGCTCGAGCGTGTGCATCGCCTGCCGCACCACCGAGCGCCCCAGGAAGCCGTCGTTGCTGAGGCTGCGCACGTGGTGGACTCGGTAGTCCGGCAGAAGACCGTTGCTGCCGGCTGCGTCCTCAATCGACGCGCTGTACTGGTAGACCGGCTGGCGGCGCTCAAGGCGCGCGTTCATGCCGTCCGCCTGCAGCGGCCAGATGGCGGCCGGCCAGCCGTCGCCGCCGTATTCGATTTCGCCAAAACCGTTGCCGCGCAGAAAGAGCGAGGAAAAGAGCGTCTGTTTCCAGACGAAGGGGGTCATCAGCCGGTTCGGCCGCTTGTGGAAGAGGCGCCAGAGCGGATGATCCCTGGCCTCCTGCCTCTGACCGGCGCTGTCGCGGCGGTAGATCTTCAGTGGGAGCTGCGCGATGTTGTCGCTCAGAACCCTGACGCAGCGGTAGACCGTCGCCACCTGCAGGGATGTCTCCGCAGAGACGTGGCGGCCGGTGATTGACTGCTGCGCGCCGTGTCGAAAGGCCTCCTCGAGCGTGAGGCCGCTGACGACGCGCGCCCGCTTCTCGAACGCCTGCCGGATGAAGCCGCTCACCGCCGCAGGCCTCCGATGACGCCCGCGCCCACGCAGACCACGGCCGCATAGCCGACCGCGTCGTGCCAGCCCCACTCAAGCCAGACGAAGCCCAGGCCCAGGATCAGGCCCAGAATGATGAGCGCCAGGAAGCAGTAGTCAGTCCGTGTCATCTGCAGATTCATGGAGGGGAGACGTACCTACAGGCACTTCAATTCCAGGGACAGGTCCTTCTCCAGTTCCCTGATTTCCTTTTCGAGCTCATGGATGTCAGCTGCAATTTCGCTTGCTTCGCTCCGACGCTTCTCCAGACGCGACTTCGCCTTGTGCAGGTCTATGTAGAGTTCTCCAATCCTGGCATCGGCTTCTCTGGACATGGATTCCCTTACCCCCTATTACTGCGCGCCCGGCCATTTCGACAGAAAAACGGGGGTACCTGTAGGACCTGTACCCCCGAATTAATCGCTTAGATCGGCTCCTGCGGGCTCGGCTTGCGGCGATCTGCCGCATTCTTGCCGTTTTCCCGTGTTTTCGGCTCCTGAGCCGGCTTTCCGCGCTCCGGACGCCGCCGGCTCTCCGATGGCCGCATTACACGCTTTTCGCGACCGTGCGCCGCGGATCCCCGTGTCACTGCTCGTTTTCCTGCTCCACCTTGGCGCGGACAAAGCAGTCCTTCGCCTCCAGGAGCTTGCGCATGCCGGCAGTCTTTTCAGGGCCCTCGGGCAGTGCAGCGTCCATCTGTTTTGCCAGCCCCCGGCAGGCGACATGAATGTCGTCCACCGCCTTGACTGCGTTCGAGCGGTCGAACCACTTCAGCAATCGGTTAGCCACGTGCCTTTCTCCTTCTCCTCTTCGCCCGCCTGCCCTTGCCGCCCATCTGGCGGAGGTGCGGCGGAATCCGGGTAGGCGCCAGGGCTGCCGACGCCGGCGTCAGGGACGGGGTGACAGGTTCCTCAAATGCCTGATGGAACGCGTCAATGTCGCCGGCGGCGACAGCGGCCTCCACTGCATTTGTGAGCTGCCGCTCTGCGTGCTTGCGCCGGTCCCCGCCACCGAAGACCATCTCTCCGCGACCGTCATTTCTATGCATCGACTTCGTCCTCACAGACAGACTCAAACCGGCCCGTCTGCGGATTGCGACGGCGAACTTTCTTGCGGTTGAGCTGGCGCAGCTGCTCTTTCAGAGCCGTGAAGTCCCCGCCTAGCTCATTCTGCTCTTCGCGCACCTCCTTCAGCTCGCCGAGATAAAGCGCCCGCGACTCCCTGATCGACGCGATATCCACATCAGTGTTCCCCAACTCCTGGCCAAGACGCCTCAGCCGCCGCCTGTTCAGAAACGATGCCACGAGCGCCCAGGCTGCTCCCACAACTGCGATCACTGCCAATGGGTCCATCAGCACCCTCCCCAAAGATAGCGGGCCGGACCGGCCGGCCCGCCTTGAGTTAGCCCCGGCTGCAGGCGTTGGCTCAGACCTCGCTGCCGGCGTCGCGCGTTGCCAGGTTTGTTATAACCTGGATGGCCGCGGTGAATAGCGGCGTCAGGAGCAGCAGGAGCGTATTGATCGCCGCTCCGCGTGCGCTGTCTGCCAGACCTGCCGCGGCCGCCAGAACACTCGCCTCCTGCCAGTCCAGGTACGGACGCAGGCCAATGACGACGCCGGTGCCAATCACACTGATTGCGACAAGAAAGCCGACCACGGCCGAGAGATGGAGCGGAGACACGACGCCCTTGAAAGGCTTCGCTTTTTCACTGTAAATGCCGACTACACCGATCAGGCCCATGCCGACAAGAGATGTAAGCGGCAGGATAATCGACCCGGCGCCTGCAATCCGCAGGGCCCCGACGACTACAGTGAACAGGCTGCTGAGCATCAGCGACAGGTAGATCACATTCTGGTAGATCTGGGCCAGGTTTTTCTTTGACGCGGCGATCCAGACGAGGATCGCCACCACCAGAAGGCCGACACCTGATGTGCTCATTCCGAGAATGTCCATAGCACAATCTTCCTTTCTGCCCGTTTGGGCGAATGAGGCGGCAAAGCGCCGCCAGTTGCGGGAGCAGGACTCGAACCTGCGACACCTGCGGCGTTCAAACCGCGTTGCTCTACCGCTGAGCTACCCCGCAAAGAATCGGCCACGAATTGGCCAGGCTTATTCCGCTCCATGCTTAACCCCTGGGCGCCGGCTGGCCGATGATCAGAAAGGTCCGCCTGCCGCCCGTTTCAATCCACACAACACAGGGAAGCGCCGTGCACTCGGCATACATTGTGTCAACCGGCCCCAGCGGTGCGGCATACAGCGGGCCGCGCCCATCGATGACCAGGCCGCCGGTCCCCGCAGTAACAGCCGTCCCCACGGGCAGTTCGCCGCCGGCGCGCATCACCGCCGGCGCTACGAAAACCGTAGCAAGCACGCCGAGGACCGCCAGCACAGCGAATGTGACCAGCAGCTTTCTCAAGCTAAGCACCTCACAACCTCCCTGACTTCGTCAGCCGGTCGCGCATCAAGCGCCCGCGATTACCAGCTGAGCCAGATAGACCACAATGGCGACAATCGCCGTCCCCAGCAGGGCGCCGCCTCCGTAGACAAAGCGCGCCACCGACTGCTGCCGCTCCTCTACCCGGGTAAGCCGTTCCACGATGCCGGACAGCGCCTTGATCGAGGCCACGTTCGCCTCCTGCTGGATTTCCAACCGAGTCAAACGCTCCAGCTGGCTCAGTTCGTGCTCAGTTACGTCCATGACTCACCACGCTATATGCCTGACAGCGCCATCTGCGCCGACAGAAAAGTGATACGGCTTTCCCTCATACGCTGTCCGTACCTGCAGGCGGCCAGCGCCCCAGACCAGCCAGATCGGTTCACCGCTAATGTAGTGGCGCAATACTACCTGCCGGGCCGCCAGCGCCGGCGACGGATACGGCACATGCGGACCGCTCATCACACGTCCCCCGGGTCCGATATAGTACAGCCACCATCCCGATCCGCTGCCCGTGGCACACAGCGCGACAGGCCTGGCAGCGTGCTTCGGAATGCATTCAAGCCTCCTCCGCGCCGGCACATTCGTTTCCGGCGGCTTCGCGTTCTCTGCGGTCGGCTGCGCCGTCGACGCGGCCGGCCTGGTAGCACGAGACGTTGGTGGTGTGGACGCCGCGGCCGGACTTGCGGCCGGAGTAGCCGTCAATGTAGCCCTGCTCGTAGGCGTCGGGGTCGACGGCGTGCCTGGCGGCTCGGGCACGTCCGGGGTGGTGGTCCATGTCGGCGTCTCCTCCTGCGGCGGCTCCGGAGGCGGCGGTTGCACCGGCCTCCGCGTAGCTGTCGGCGTAGCCGTCGACTGCGCACCGCGCCACGGCACGGTCAAGAAGCGGCTGTGACTGTACGTCTCGTCGCAGCACCAGCAGCTGCAGTGGCTGCCTACTCGACTCGCGTCGTACAGGTGCCAGCCGTCGCCGACCGCCTGGCACGCAGGCCTGCAGCCCTCGCACCCCGCATCCACGCCGAGATTCATCGGCGCCGCGCGTGCCGTGTCATCAGGGAGAAACCACGTCAGGCAGACGATCGCCAGTACGCCCAGCGCGACCAAGAGCCAGCAGTGCCGGTCATCGCGATTCATAATTGCGCCTTCCAGATGAACTCCGCCAGCAGCCGCTTCCTGGTCATCGCCTCCTCCGAATCAGTCTCGTCTCCAAATTCCTTCCTTGCGCACGCAGTGTACGCGAGCCCGGATTCTTTTGCTCGCCATTTCCAGAGATCCAAAAG
Organism: Caldilineaceae bacterium; assembly: GCA_022821585.1. Classification (GTDB taxonomy): domain Bacteria; phylum Chloroflexota; class Anaerolineae; order Caldilineales; family Caldilineaceae; genus Bin5. The sequence goes on along the minus strand of JAJEDI010000046.1, from coordinate 40,078 downwards.
GCCCGGGGCATTCCCCAGGCCTGCAGGCCAGCTGCCATATTCTGTGATGAAGCTGAATTTCTGCCGTCAGATCATCGCGATCCCCCGGTCCTCGTACACCGACCGCGTCCGTCCCTTCCGTCGCATGGCGCGGTCCAGCGCCATCACCACTGCCACCACACCGTCAATCTTCTCCTTGGCCTTGCCCTTGTCCGGCTTGATGTTCCCGGCCGGGTCCTCCGTCGCCACCGCGTTGTGCCCCATCCATCTCATCACGGGCTGCTCGCCGTAGTGGATGCGCTCCTGGCGCACCAGGCGCTCCAGCTCCTTCGACGGGCCGGACATCGACGCGTATCCCTGTCCCATCTGCATCACCTTCAGGCCGCGGTCTTCCATCTGCGTGTACACCCTGGCCGCCCCCCACCGGTCGAAGCAGATCTCCTGCAGGTCGAAGCGCTGCGCGTCGGCGTCGATGGCGTCGAAAATCAGGTCGTGGTCGATGACCTCCCCGGGTGTGGCGATCAGGTGCCCTTCCCGCGACCACACGTCATAGGGCACGCTGGCCTTGACCGACCGGCGGGCGATCGCGTGCTCCGGCACAAAGAAGCGGCACAGGACCTGGTAGACGCCGTCGGCCCTCTCCGGAGGAAAGAGGAGAATCCAAGCCGCGATATCCTCCACCGACGCCAGGTCCAGGCCCCCGTAGCAGACCCGGCCCTCCAGCGCCGACTCGTCGACGTGCTCGCCGCACGCATCCCACACGTCCGGCTGAAACCAGCGCGCCGACGACGACACCCAGCGGTTGAGCTTGTAGCGCAGAAAGGAGTTCAAAGAGCGGGGATTGTCCTCGGCCTCCTTCGCCATCTCGCGCATCTCCTCGACCGAGACTGTGACGCCGATGTTCGGGTTGGCCTGCCGCCAGCAGCTTTCGTCCTTCCACTTGTCGGCGTCATCGAGCATGTATATCGCCGGAAAAAACTCGTCAACCTCAATCGTTCCTTCCAGCACGCGCTCGGCGAAGTGAAACTGCTCGCCGCAGATCGAGTTCTCGTCGTCGCCGGCGGTCGTCGTGGCCAGCAGGAGCGGCTGCTCGCGTGCGCCCATGCTGGTGCGCATCACGTCCCACATTTCGGCAGTGGGATGTTCGTGCAGCTCGTCGATGATGGCGATGTGCGAGTTGTGGCCGCTGGCCTTGCGGTCGTCGGCCGACAGCGGCACAAATCGCGACGCCGTGCCGCGCACGAAGATGCTGTTCTCGTGGACCGTGATCTCGCTGAGCAGCGCCGGCGACTTTTCGACCATGCGCTGGGCCTCGGTGAACACGATGCGGGCCTGCTCCTTCTTGGTCGCGGCTGCGTAGATCTCGGCGCCGCCCTCGCCGTCGGCAACCAGGCCGTACAGTCCGATGGCCGAGGCCAGCGTGCTCTTGCCGTTCTTGCGGCCGATAAACAGCAGCGAGCGCCGGAAGCGCCGCGTGCCGTCCTCGCGCATCCATCCAAAGAGCGTCGTTACCCAGAACTCCTGCCAGGGCTCGAGCTCGAGCGGCCTGCCGGCCCAGCGCCCCTTCGAGTGACGGCACAGATGCATGAAGTCGACAACCATCTGGCCCAGCTCCGGATCCCAGACGAGCCCGCGGTCGCCGCCCGTCCTGATGTCGTTCAGCTGGCGCTCCACCATCAGCCGCTCATAGCGGCCTACGTTGACCGTGCCCTGCATCACGCTGTCGATGTAGCCGTCGACGGCCGCCCCGGCTCCCGTCCGTATCATCTACCCGTCCTTGCCGCCGCAGGCCGCACTCTTCAGCCTCCGCTCCCTGGCCGCGCGCAGCTCCGTCAGCGGGCTTTTCTCCGCGGCCGCCGGCGAATGTTTGCCCAGCCGGGCCCGCGCCACCGGGTTCAAGCCCAGCGCCTCATCGATCTGCCGCAGCTCCGACGACGATTTCAGCGCAAACGCGCGCATCCCCACCTGGCCCTTGTCCTCAAAGTCGGGCGTCATCCCCGCGAGCTGCGACATCACGGCCTCATGCTCCGCGCGCAGCATCGCGTACCGCGCCAGCAGCCCCAGGTCGGCGCGCGCCAGCATGCCCGCCTCCACCAGGAGCTTGCCGGTCTGCCGCCAAATCGCGCCGGCGCGCTCGCCAAGATGCGACGGCCGCGGCGGCAGCTTGTCCAGCGTCTCCATCACGCGGTTCTGCGGCGACCCTTTGGCCCCCTCAAGCCACTTCTCTTGATTCGTCTTGGCCTGCCTCATTCGGCTATGCCTCTCCGCCTGAGCAGGTTGCGCTTTTCTCGTTCATCATCCAGTCTGTCTGCAATCGTCAGAGAGCCCCACCAGTACACGGCCTGGCGCTTTGCGGCCGCACGCGTCCCCGCCTCGCCGCCTCCCAGCCGCACGCCCAGCCAGCCGTAGGCGTCCCAGCGCCAGTAGCGGACAGTCTCTTCCACAATCAGGGACACGTGGCCTGAGGACTCGGTCCAAACCGTTGCCTCCGATCTGCCGGCCCCCTCTTTCCATTCGATCTTGCGCTGTAAATCGGCGTAAACCGCGCCGCTCGAGCGCACCTTCGAATCGTGGCCGGGTTGTGAGGAGTTCGTCATTCTGATGTCAGGATGAATGGTCGTGCGCGGTCCCGAATGTCACCGCACTATACCACTAACCGACGCCGTTTTGCTCGCATCTTTGTGAAATCCGGCTGCAGGCAGTCTTCCCCCGGCCTCTACGCAGGCATGGTCCTGGCGCATCCTGAACAAAAAAACCGGCCGGGGCATCTCTGCCCCGACCGGCGCGCATTCTGCAGTTTGTTGGCGGTGCCCCGTCTCGACGGGCCTGGTATCAACCCGCCGCACCCCTCAACGCCGTGCAAACAAGCGTGAAGTCGCAAAACCAGCTGGTCCCCGACGACGCACAAGCTGTGTGAAGACGATCAAGCAACCGTCAAACATCCATCAAGCATTCTCAACTGTTTGGATCGTCGCCCCTCGGCGGGCCGCCCGGGCGGAGAAGCCACATCGCGTGCAGGCGGCAGAACCATTCACCATACTTGTAGTGCGTCGCCTTCTGGCGGCAGCTGCCCCACTGGCAGTTGTAGTCGGTGTGGGGCGGCGACGGTCCCGGGTCATCGACCGGGAGCGGCTCTGTGAACAAAGGCATCTGGTTCAGTGGGGTAATCTTCATGTACGCTACTGATCCTCCCACTCAGAATGCGCAAGGAATCCGCAGTTTGCCCATGTCTCGACCACATTGCGCCGAGACATGCTGTACTCGAGATAGACCTCACTCCCTTCGGCGGCAAAGGAGAGGCTGATCAAGGTAGGGTCCGAGGGCTTAATGGAGACTCCATAAGTCGCCCTGTAGGCATCAGCAGTCTGCTGGTGGACAGTCGCTTGCATTATGGCAAATATCTCGGCGGCCGAGTGAAGGGGACTTTGGCAGATTCCATCATCGGCGTAGATGACATCGGGCGACCATGGATCTGCAAACACTTCCTCAATGGCCTCGACCCGGCTGACGAGTGAAGTCAGCTGCTCGGAAAGGCCTTCTAGCGTGAGCTCTCCGTCCTGGGCCCAGGCGGTGCGGCCGGCTGTAATTGCAAGTGAGATAACGGCCAGGACCAGGGCGCTAACGGCGATGCGGCGACAGTAATCGGCTCTGCGGTTCATGCGTGTCTCCTGTGGTGTCGTATTGTGGTTGGTTGGCCGGGGGATGATCCAGACCCCATGATTAGGGATTGAATGGCGAATGCAATGAGAGTGTAGGGACTACTCGCTCTCTGCCGGCACTACTCTTCGAGCCGAAGGGTGAACTTCCGGGGGAAAGTGGCCGCGACGCTGCTTTTCTGCAAAGCGCACGTACTCCATCGCCGCCCGCTTCACGAGCTGCGACAAGCTTGCGGCCCCGTCCCGCCTGGCAATGCTTTCGAGCCGGCGGGTTTCAGCCGGCGTGAACTCGATCTGCAGGCTCTTCATCAATCCTCCTCACCATTGTAGCCCTCCTGTGCGCCTAGATCTGGCTGCGGGACCGGTCGATCGGTCCGCTATGCCACGGCCGCGAATCGCCCCAGCTCTCATCGAAGATCGGCTGCTGGCGCGATCTGTCGTCGCAGCGCTGGCAGTACTCGCCGGCGTTGTACACCTCCTCGGCGCACCCGGGGCAGAGGAAGCGCTCGTTTTCCTGGCATTCAGTCGGTTCGTCGGCTCTCATGCTGGTTTCCTTTCAGTCTTTGCAGTCCGTTTGATCTATCAGCGCTCGCATCTCTTCCAGGTTCGCCTCAAGTCTCTTCATCATCACGTAGATAGCGGTCTTGGCGCCAGGGTGCGAAGTGGTAGCATGGATGGCGGCCGCTTCAAGGAACAGTTCTTCGCCCCATGCGATCGTCTGGGCCAGATGGTAATGGCGCACCTTTTCCAGGCCCTCGCCGTCCCCGATGATGCCGAGCGTGTTGCGAAGGTCGGGAAGCGGCAGGGGGTCCTGGTAGGCCTCCGCCACACATTGCACCGTGGCGATCGCCGCCAGAGTAGAAACCATCTGAGGGTTAAGAGGGGAAGTCATCACAGTCTCCTGATTGTGGACGCGCATAGCGATAACTGGCTGAGCGCGCACGGGTGGGTCCCGAATCGGCCAAGGTATATCGAACGATAACCGTAACCTGTCGGAAACTCAACCTTTCCCATCAGCAGGCTCCGTGGACTGCCCCCGGGCTGGCGAAAAGCCGGTCCGGCGCAGATCGGACAGGTCCTCCTCGGTGCCGCCGAGGCCGGGCGCCGGCGACTCTGCGGCCGCTTTCGGCCTGCGGGCGTAGGCCTGCCAGAACCACTCGCTCAGGTCCTCGTCGTCGACCTCGGCGAACATGTCGCCGAACTCCCGATCGGAAAGGCCGGGCAGACCGCCGTCCAGAGCCTTGATCAGGGCCCGGGTCACGTAGCAGTCGGTTACGGCCGCTTCGTAGAAGAGGTCGGCCAGAGCCTCGCACAGGCGGCTTTCCCGGCTGCGCTCGATGCGCTCTTCGATCGGCATCCGACCTGTTTCACTCATATTGGCCTCCTTTTCGCCGGATTGAACTGCGGTTTGTGAATCACGGTCAGCTCGCCATCGAAGTCGGCAGGCAGTACATTGACCACCTCATAGCAGTCCAGGAACTCTATTAGCCTCTCGATCTCGGCGTCATACAGAAGAATCTTCCCGCCGGCAGCCGGATCGTTCACCGTCCAGGCCTCGATGAGCGGCATGTACGCCACGAACAGCCCGCGCCGCAGTGCCATGTCCTGCACCTGGGCTACCACAACTTCGAAATCAGCCTCGACCTGCATTTACCCTCTCCTTCATTGCGGCGTCGACCCTCGCCGTTGCCTCAGCTCTCGACCGCGGCCGGCGGTACGGCGTCCAGTCCGCGATCCGCCCGGATAGCAACATGTGGCAGAAGATCCTTGCATTGCCGCGGCTGCGCTCCTTGACCGCCAGTTTCTTGTCCAGCGTCTTCTCCCAGCCGCTGTAGTACTCGATGCCCTTCACGGGCCTATGGTCCATGTTGGCCCTCTCGGCGCACCGGATCGCGCTCCTCATGCTCCGCCAGGCCGCAGTAGCAGCATCGTCTCTCGCCGATGTGCCAGCACATGCAGTGACAGCCGTCTCCTGACATCACGCACGGCGGGTCGTGCGCCGCCTGCAACCGGGGATTGTCCGGCGACAGAATCAGCGCCAGCTGCCGCCGCAGATCAGGTGGCAGATCGAAACTGCTGACGGGAAAAACATCGCGAATCTTGCTCCCCTCTCGACGCGGGCGCAGATCACCGGCTAAACTGCGCTCAATCTCACCATGGCCGGTGATTCGCCTCCAGGCCCTCCGGAGTCTCTCAATCATGCGCAATACCTCCTCTGATCGGCGAAGGCTTTCGCGGCATCCATGGCATCCTCATGCCTTGCCAAGCCGACCCTCGAGACATGCAGCTCACGCGAGCCGCGCCACACGCTCCAGCGCCACCGCGTCTCGACCGGCTGGCCAGGCATCCGCCAGACGAACAGATGCAAGCCGCCGTACTCGGTCCAGAAGATCGTCGTCGATTCACGATTCCACTCAGTCATAGACCTGCGCCTCATCGTCTTCCGGCGTCCACGACAGCATCGCCGGCTGCGGCTTGCCCGGCATCGAGCGCCGTCCTACCTGGCGCGCCATTGACTCATCCGCCGGCGTGATACAGTAGATGGCGGATGAGCCGTAGTACTGCGTCATCGCCGGCTCTTCGCCTTCGTCGTCATACACGTCCAGGCGCAGCAAGCGGCCGCCGTACATCTCGACCTCGGACACCATCCCCCCGAAAGTCCGGTGGCCCATCAGCTCTACGATCGCCCAGCCTTCATACGTTGTCATTGATCAGCTCCTCCCGCTGGGGTGCAAGACCGGTCGAAAGGCTTGCTCTGCCTGCACCTTGAGCGGCTTTTCAGGCTTGTCCTGAGTGTCATAGCCTTTGGCCTCCTCCACAATCTGGGAACTCGTCAAGAATTCGATTTCCACCGATCTCCCGATTCTGGCTCGGAGAGCCGTCTCCATCTTTTTCTTCAGCCGCATTTGAAGACAATCGCGCACAAACGCGTTAGCCGTCCTGATCGTAAACCTGTCGTCCTTGCACCTGACGAACTCGGTCTGACCGTGCAACCAGGTGTGATATGTGGCTTCCGGCAACTCCATCGCCATATCTTTGACAACGGCTCGCCATGCCTCTTGGTCCGCACTGCATCGGTGCGCTGGCAACTCCATCGTATTGAACACAGCTTCCGCCGTCTCCGGATCCGTCAAGGCGGCGGCCGGCACGAGGGCAGGCCGAGGTCCGTTCGTCTCGGCGGGGTATGCCGTCTCTCGCGCCGGCTCTGGCTCTTCCTCTTCGGTTTCGGGCACGTACAGGCCCTCCTGAAGGCCGACAAGATACTCGAATTCTGAATACCACTCGTAGTCGTACGAATCCTCCCCCCGGATCTCACGAACCGGAATCGAGTTGAAATGCGCAAACCGATAAATGAGGGCGCCAATGCCTTTGGCGCCGCCCTCGGCTTTGTAGTCGGCGGAATAGGCCTGGCAGCGCCCCAGGATGTCCCGCGGCGACCATCTGGCTGCGATCGCCTGCGCAAAGTCGCGCGGCATGGCAATCGCCGGATGCATCATCATCTGCAGTGAAAGGTCTCGCTCTTCGGGGGTCGGGGGGGTGGTGGGTGTAAGTTCTCTGATCGATTTCATGTATTGCTCTTTCTTACCACCACCACCACCTATATATGGATCGACAGCCGTGCGCATCTGGTCCATATCGGATTGACAGTCGCGCGCATCTGGCATCCAAACCGGATCGACAGTCGCGCGCATCTGGTCGTCCGGAGCGTGAGTCTGTTGAACCGGCGAAGGTGAGACCTGATCCATATCGGATTGACAGTCGCGCGCATCTGGAATCCATATCGGATCGACAGTCGCGCGCATTTGGTCATCGCAAAAGAGTGATGGCTGAGTCGCGCGTCGTCTCAGCTCAATCGTCTCGGCCGCAAATTCAAGCGCCTGCTCGATCTCCTCGGACAGAATGTAGACGTGATTCTTACTAGTGCACTCTCGTCGGCGACTGTCCAAGTAGCGTAGAGTCTCTCTTCTGATCAGACCGGCTGCCTCCAGCTTGACCAACGCTGGCGCCACGACTCCGCGACTGGTTCCGCTCGCCTCCGCAATAGTCTCCTGGGTGGGGCGGAATCCTTTCATCCCGTCGAACAATATCAGCGTACTCAGCACCGTAACTTCGCGGAGCTTCAGCCCATGCCGTTTGGCCAACCACCTCAGACCGCCGCCCATCTGTAAGACATACTGATCGTGGGCGCTCATAAAGCCACCCCCATTCGCAGGAGCTGGCCCGGATGACGTTCTTCCCAGCAGACCCGGCAAAACTCGCTCGGCGTGCCTGACTTGCCAAGGGCCACGCCCTTGATCTCGCGGCCGCGTAACAGGCACGGCCGGCATCGGCCCAGCAGTATCTCGGCATCCCTCTGCGGCCATTCGCCCGGCCCGTAGAAGGGCAGCACTTCGATTTCCTTCGCCTTTGCCTTGCCGGCAGACTTGGCATCGCCGACGGTGGAGTACTCATGCTTGCTGAGGTGCAGAACGCGCTTACCAGCGAGGACGACGAAACGGTGCCGGCCGCTGGTGGCGCGAACGGTCTTTACCTTCTTGCGGCTGGACATGGTACACTCCTCTGTTGGAAGGGGGTCGGGTTGTCTTCTGTCAAACAGTGTGAGTTGGTTCAAGGTTTACTCCTTTCCTCGTGGGCGCGAGGTAGGTGTATATAAGGCCTGGTCCAATCTGTTGAGCGCTCGGTCTCCTTCTATCCGGCACGTCACGTGTGCTGGCGAACTCCGCGGGTTCTCGATACTCCTTCGAGTCAGGATTCATTAGATTCTCCCTTCGCAAACAGACCCTGCATCGGCGCTTCCTCACCCCTCGGCTGGCAGTCGACCGGCACGATCCTGCGCGCTTCGGCAAGCGAGGCCTCCAAGAGAAATTCGGCCGGGCTCAGATCACAACGTTCGCCGGCCTCGGTGATGATCTGCCACTGAGCCAGCGTCATCTGCACAGTCACACCGCGGTACTCGGTATAGACCTCCACCTCTTGACTATCTCGCGGCATAGGTTTCTGTCCTTTCGTTGAGGGGGCCGCCGAAGTCGAGCGCCGCCGGCTCAAGAGAGCCAGAGTGGCGGCGTCCGCGCGCCTGTACGGAGCTCTGTTTTTTCTCGTCCGGGCAACTGAAGAGCGCGCCCAGTCGCGGCCGCGTCAGAACGACGTGGCCGTCGACCAGTACTAGGTTGAACAGGCGGACGGCAGGGTGGATAACGGGGATGGCTGCATTCGCCAGGACAGACCGGTCGACCTCGCTGGCGAAGGGTGCTGAGGGGTCCTTCATAATTCTCTCCTTTCTGCTCTAATTGGGAGGGTCTCTGTTGTTGCCCTCAGCGTCTGACCTTCTGTCAGACGCTATGGCTAGTTCGGCCAAGTCGTATGCGCGCCTTAGGCTGGTAGTCTCCCAGTCTGCGTAGATCGCCTGCGTCACGGCGGGGGAGCGGTGGCCCAGGATTTTGGCGAGCACGCCCATTTCAATGTTGCCGGCGTTCAGCATCGCCATAGCGAAGCCATGGCGGAAGCTATGGGGGTTGTAGCATGGTAGCCCTGCTCCACTGCATCGTCGCTTGAGCATCTGTGCAACGCCGGAATGGCCCAGGGTACCCAGAGGCCTGAACTCAAAGTCGCTGGAAATGTACAAACTTTGTGTTTCGACCGCTGGACGGGTCAGCAGACAGCGTCGGAACGTCTCATTCATCGATAGTGGAAATGGAACGAATCGGGAGCGACGGCCTTTCGCCTCGCGAATGCGAAGCAGCCGGCTGTCCAGGTCTATGTCATCCAGCCGAAGAGCAACGATCTCCCCAAGACGAAGTCCGGTCCAGAAAAGCATCTCTATGATCAGCTTGTCGCGGCAGTCCAGCCACGTGGCGCCCGTGGTTGGAATACTGTTGAGGAGACGCTGGAATTGCTCGAGTGTGATCCGCCGGGGCGGACGGACGGTCCGCTTTGGCTCCTCGACTGCGGCGATCGGGGATTGTTCGATATAGCCGCGGCCGACAAGCCAGTTACAGAATGCCCTCAGCGCCCTGAAGCGGGCGTTTATCGAAGTGTCGGATAAGCCGCGTTTCCTTTCGTGGTTGAAGAATTCCTCAAAAGTGCGCGGCTGCGCCCACTTGCTGCCGTTTATTTGGTTGTGCTCGAGGAAGGTCAGATAAGAGCCGATATTGTCGGAGTAAAATCGAATGGTCTTCGGCCGTTTTCCTGCCGCCTGGCGCGAGTTCAGGAATTCAGCCATCGCGTCGCGCATAAGCATGACGGGGATCTCCTGCGATGCAATCGCCGGTTCTTTGAGACTGGTATTCAGTTTGTGGCTAGACAGCGGAAGGGGGAAGGATTTTCCGAGGACTGCCTGCTGCCCTGATCAGACGCAAAGTGACCGATTTTGGTTTCACACGCGGACCGGCTCGGTCGTCTTGAGGTTGCCCGGCTGGGTGAGGCTGGGTCGGGTGAAAAGAGGATGGACGAATCAGGACGCGCGCGCTCGCGGCAGGGGGCCTCGGAGCGTCTGATTGTGGATCAGAAGGTTGCGGGTTCGAGCCCCGCTAGGCGCCCAAACGGTCCGGTTGAGTCTCTTATTCATGGTCGGAGAGGAGACTCAACCGGATGCACTTTTCTATGAACGAGGAAGGTACAGACCGATTGGGCCGTCTTTATCAGCGGGCCTTTCTCGTGCCCACAGTTGGCAAAGGGACCAAGGTCGGCTTGTAACCGTGCTCCCTGAACTGAAGAATGCAATAGTCCACCGCACGTCGCATGAGTTCGGTACGGTTCAGGCCGTTCTGAAAATTCAGAACTTCCAGCTGCTCAAGCTGCTGCTACGTGAACTGTATCTGTGCAATCTTCTTCGCCATTCGGCCCTCCTTTCGAATTCAGTGACCGCCAACTGGGGCTCGGAAGCTATCATTGGTTCCCCAATGCATGAAAATGCCACAGTTGGCCCCTGGGCCTTTATCGGCCAATCGCGTAGAACCAGGCCCTTTCACGAATAACAATAGAAAATGGCAGTTACGTCTACTATTTGGAATCAATGATGAGGAAAAAGATGGCACAGTTTAGCACTGAGGACACTGGTGGAAACTCAGAAGAGGTTTTAGCCAGCATAATCGAATCCCTGAGGCAAGACGAGGCAACCGACGTCCCTTTGCTTGAGATTATTTCTAGACACGTCATCACACTTTCGCCAGCTGAAAACGCAATTGAATTGGCTGTGGAGGACATCGAATCGCTTGCGAAAGAGAGAGGGGAGCAAGTTGACTAAACCGTCTCTATCGATACAGAAAATCGAACTGCAAGCTTTTCGGGCATATCTGAGACCTCAGACTCTTACCCTAGCCTCTAGGAAGAGACCTCTAAGTCTGGCTATTTTTGGGCAAAATGCCAAAGGTAAGTCAAGCTTAGTGGATTCTTTTGAGTACTATTTTTCTGAGGATGGCACAATTAAAAGGCTGGGCAAACGAACGGTTAATACTTATGCCGGCCCGATGGCTTTAGAGCATGTTGACGCTCAAGACGAGGGCATTGAGTTCTCGGTTCACTTCTGGTTCAAACGAAATGGGGAGAAGGTCGATGCAGCGCGTCGAACCGATTCCTCGATCCCTGAGGTAGCGAAGCAAATCCTTTCGGCTACCAAGATTCCCTTTGTAATTCGGGGCTATGAGCTTAGGAGCTTTGTCGAAAACACAACGCCAGAAGGACAATACAAAGATCTTGTGAATTGGTTCGGTCTAGAACCACTCTTGAATATCCAGAAAGGTCTCCGAACCCTAAAAAGGAAGGTAAAGGAAAGGACAGAATCAACCTCGGAAGCAGACGAGAGGTCTCGCGACCTGCGGCGGGCGACCGATGAAGAAATCGTCGAGTGGAACGACGAAGCAGTATGCAATTGGCTGAACAGCGGGGTCCTCGCCAACTTAGACACTTCGCTCAAGTTCGCTGAGTTTTCTCAAGGGGACCCTGCGTTCGCCACTTTAGCTGCCCGATCGAAAAGCGAACAAGAAGAACTGGGATTGACACATCTGCGAAAGATTATCAGTTTGTTGGAGGACCTCGCCTATCCCTTGGACGTAACGACTGAGGATCTAACAGGTAAAATTCCAGCATTCGAGCAAGCGGTTTCGCGGCTCAGTCAAGCAGTAGCCCTCGAGGAGGCAGAACGATCAAGAGAAAGTGCCGCTGTGTTCAGCCAAGTCTGGATACAGGCGCAGAAGATCTTTGAGAATGATGGATTGCTCGACACCTGCCCAGTTTGCGACGCTAATCTGGCAATGGGACCTCACGGTTCTCATGACGGGGTCCGGATTAGTATTGACAAGAAACTCTCCGATCTGCGCACTTATCTAAAGTCAAAGGAGGAGTTGGATCATTCAAGGAAGCAGGTGGGTGTGGAGTTGGGCCACTTAAGGAACAGCATACGAAATGTTAATCTCGAGCTCGTTGGCACCGATTATGCCTGCGCAGAGTTAGAGGATTACTCCCAAGCTCTAGCCCGGTGGAGTATCGACAACGAACTGCCTTCGAGTCTACCTGTGGTTGATACTCTGGCAAGGGTGTACTTCTCCGTCCTGGACCGAATCGAGCAAATCAATAGCCGGCAGGGAGAGCACACGTACGGCAGAGCTCTCGATACCGTCACCAGTCTTCTAGGAATTAAGTCTGACTTGCAGAGAATCGAGCGAACAAAGTGTGAGTTGAGATTACTTCAGATCGAACTAGACCGTCAGGTCATGGAGACCGGCAAGGCCGTTGTAGAGCACATTCAGAGCCTTATCGGAAAACTTGTAGGCGATGTTGCATCCATTTACGAGGACATTCAGGGCCCTATCGGGAAGTCACCCCCGATTCGGATTGAACTACCTGACCAAGATGGGATTCACCAACAGAAGGCCCAAATTCTAATCGACTATTCACAGAACCGGCAAGGAGTAGTCCCTAGCGGCTATCTGAGCGATTCACAGGTGCACACTTTAGCGTTGGCTCTCCGGCTTGCCGCCATTCGATTGTTTAACTCGGAAGCACCCATCCTTGTACTGGACGACATAGTGACTTCCTATGATGCAGATCATCGCAAGACAATTGCAAGAGCACTTGCCAAGCATTTTTCAGACTTTCAAATCGTTCTTGTTACCCATGATGAACAGTTCTTCAACCTGCTCAAGGACGAATTGCCCGAAAGTGGCTGGCTCTTTAAGGGGATCGTGGGTATTCAAGAGGGTTTCGGTCCAGTTCTCCATGACCACCTAACTTCCGACGAAACCATTCAAGCAAAATTGGACGCGGGTGAGAATGCTGGTGCAGAGATAAGGCAAGCCGAGGAAGAATGGCTTTTGCGAATTTGCCGGGAATTTGGCACCAAACTCACTATTCGCCCGATAGATAAGGCATTCAATTATGATCGCGCGGAGTTGGCTGCCTCGCTGGCCAGCTTTCTGAAGGGGGCCAACTTGAGAGTACCCTGTACGGCGGCTACTTCCAACAGTTTCCTCGCGAGTTTGCAGAGCGGGGTTGTGGAGAATCTGGCCAGTCACTTTTCGGACAACCCCTATAAGAGCAGTTCAGTCGGGGATGAAAAAGCCCGATGGGAGGAATTCAAATCCTTCCGAGAGTTATTCAAGTGCCCATCCTGTGGGAAACAGCGTTTCAAGCGTCCCAGGGATCTGGTTAGACCAGTCTGTAACAAGTGTGAAACGCCGTTCAAGTTCTCTCAATCTTGACTGGCACTTAGTTACACGTCAATGTCACAGCTACTGGTTCAATGAGGAACCGGCCGACCTTGTTGCTCACCGCAAACGCCCAGTGCATGCGAACGTGGAAACAATGCGCGTCTCGTACTCCCTGCCTGTGGCGTAGGCGTACTCGAAAAACTGAACCCAAGACTTGCTCGCAAAAACGACGAATATGCCGAGAAATAAGAACCGCAGCGCTAGCGACCAATCACAAAAGGAGGCGCAACCACGGTATAAATGGAGGACTGTCTTCGACGCAAGTCGAATGGCTGAGGGGATGCCCCCGGACTTTCTTGTAAAATCACTCTATCAAGAACCCGGGCTCGTTCGACATAGTCAACTCCTGATGGCCTCACTGTGGCTGCAAAGTCAAATGGCTGGGTTGATCTGCTTGCACGATGACTCAGACCTCTTAACCCGATGTACGATCGAGAACGGTAGGCATTTACCTGCAGAATTAGGCCAAGCCACTTTGGACATGCTGGAAAAGTGGTCTTCGGAAACATTGCGCAGAGAATTCGAGATGCGCTTCAGGTCTAAGTTGTCCAATCAACTGAGAGAAGATCTTGATTGGATTCCAATTTACAGAGACGCCTTGTCTCACGGCTATGTTTCGCTCATGCAGCAAGTCGTAGGGTCATGGCAGCAGAAAGTATTTTGGTCACCAAGCCGGTCTAAGGCCCGAGAGAAGAAGCTGGAAAGGCTGTTCGGTGGACCCCGTAGAGAAGGCACTTACATTGTTATCGATCTGTCCAGGATAGAGTTCGAAACAGGAATTGAGAGGGTGTGTCGAGTAATGGACTTCATTGCGGGTGAACTTAAAGAAATGGATATTCCCTACCCCGTTTTCGCTTGACGCCCACTGCCGAAAAACCATGCAAACTTTGGTTGCTTACCTCGGAGGATTTGGAGCCTTTTTGCGTGTGCGAGACGGCCCGGCCATTTCCAGTCCGCCACATCTAAGCCTCTGATAGGGGCTACTGATTCGCGGTCCGCTAAGCCGAAGTCGTGACAGCGTGGCAGAAAGAGTACAACCAACAAACTTTGACGAAGCTGTAGTTTCCTTCGGAAAGAGGAAAGGTCTTGTCCTGAGCTTGGCCCCAAGAACTGGACCACAAGCTAAGATGTATAATGGAGCAATTCATCAAGCCTGTGGAGGGGCAGAACGATGGTCAAGAAACGGCGGCGGCACTCGGCAGCCTACAAGTTTCGGATTGCGCTGGAAGCGCTCGAAGGCAGCAAGACGATTAGCCAGTTGTCCAGTGAACACGAGATTCATCCCAACATGATACGGGCCTGGAAACGGCAGCTGCTGGAAGACGGGCCCAGCGTCTTCGCCGGCAATGGTGAGCGCAAGCAACGGGAGCAGGAGGCGCAGGAAGCAGAACTTTATGAACAGACCGGGCGGCTCAAGATGGAACTTGAGTGGTTAAGAAAGAAAGTTGCCCGCTTCGGTCAGTGAGAGACGGCGCATGGTTGAGAACCGACATGCAACTCGGAGTGTACGCAGGCAGTGCGGACTGTTGGGGCTCAATCGGGCCTCCTTCTACTGTCAGGCGGCTTCCGAGTCGGAGCTGAACCTGCATCTGATGCGCCAGTTCGCAAAGCGGTCGGTCTGCCGACATTGACGAGCAATTCCTGCGCACGCCCTTCTATGGCTGGCCCAACATGACCGCGCATCTGCGTCGACTCTGCTACGCAGTCAATAGCAACCGATTCAGACGTCTGATGCGTCTGATGGGCATTCAAGCTATCGATCCTAGGAGAAGCAACAGTTCGCCTGGCAAAGGGCACATGCGCTATCCCTATCTTCTGCGCAACCTGCCGATTACGCATGTCAACCAGGTCTGGAGCGCAGACATTACCTATGTGCCGCTGCTGTGTGGATTCATGTATCTGGTCGCTGTCATCGACTGGTACTGTCGTAATGTCCTCGCTTGGCAGCTTTCCAACACCTTGGACGGTAGCTTCAGTCTCAATTCCCTGCGTAAGGCGCTCAGCACGGGTCGGCCCAAGATCTTCAACACCGATCAGGGCGCACAGTTCACGGCCGATGCCTTCACAGCCTGTCCTCAGCGATTAGGACAACAACTTAGCTTATGAGCGTTCCGAAAAATCAACATTCGGTTCCTCAGTTTCTACTGGAACGATTTTCAGACAAAGACGGTTACTTGTACGTTCTTGATAAACGGCACCGTAACAGAGGGATTTGGAAGAGTAAGCCAAGAGGAGTCTTCGTAGAAAAGGACCTTTATACTCAGATTGAATCCGACGGAACGAAAGACGCGTCAGTGGAAAAGGAGTTTCTGTCGACGATTGAAGCCAAGGCAAGTCCAGTCGTCGAAAAGATTGTATGCACCGCTCGGCGTGCAGCCCCCCCCGGGCTGACGCCGGAGGAGAAGGATATCTGGTTGAGATTCCTATACTGTCAGTTCATACGAGTGCCGGAAACGCGTAACAAGCATACAGGAGAAACTCGACGAGAGGTGCTCAATGAGATTAGTTTTTTGAGTCAACTGGGACTGTTCAAAGATGATGAATTGTCGATCCTGTACGACAAAAGGACCATGGAAAGACTCTGGAGGAACGCCAGCATTAAGAGCGTCACAACGATGCATGGCGAGTGGTTTGACATACTCTCAAAGAAAAGAATGTGCGTAGCTGTAGTCCGAAACCCGAAGTCAAAGCGAGGTTTCGTTATCGGAAGAAACCCAGTATTGAAGTTGACGTATCCTGGCCGGGCTCACCTAGCTGATCCATCGGTTGAACTCTGGTTGGCCCTGGCTCGAGATGTAGCCGTTACTCCTTGCCCCGGCGAAAGCGACAAGATAATTTCCATAAGGGATAATCACGTCGCCTCAATCAACCGTAAGGTATTCGAGCAATCCGACGCGATAGCAGGTTGTTCACGAAAGCTTATTCAGTCAGTCCTGGAATAGGAAGAATGATAGGACGACCGAAGTGGGCCCCATAAACTGGACCACAAGGTAAGGTGTAAAATAGAGCAAGTCACCAAGCCTGTGGTGGGGCAGTACGATGGCCAAAAAGGGGGTACAGCGGCATTTTGACTCTTAGCCAGCCGGAATACGATGCAATAATCGCCGATGAGACCAAGCGAATCCAAGGTGACATTTCATGGAGCTCAAGTCAGAACCCATTGGCGATGATGTTTCGACACGACGTCAATTCCGATGAAGGATTCCCCTTATTCCTTCAGGGCTGGTACAATCCCTACTCCGGCAAATTGTCCTATGCCATCATTTACCGTGGTGTAGGGCGAATCTATGGGCTGGATCTGGGGGCAGAGCACATTAATCCAGATGGGCGTGTGGTAGGCGAGACACACAAAAATTATTGGACTCCAGAAAACAGGGATACGTGGGCCTACGTGCCCGAAGACATAACAACCCCTTGGGATCGGCCGGTAGAGGTTTGGGAGCAATTTTGCGTTGAAGTGAATCTCGAACACCGTGGGGTAATGCACCCGCCGCACGTGCAAGGAGAGGTTATACTATGAACGCGGCAAGCCTGAGCACTTCTCTGCAGGAGGCTGTGCCTCCCCTCTTCGTCTGCTCGCCGGCACCCCAGGAAGGTGTGCGCGTACGCACTCCCATGCTTTACCCCGACGGAGGCGTTGTGGACGTGTTTGTGCTGGAGAGGAATGGCCGCTACATCGTCACTGATTTCGGCGATACACTGGGCTGGCTTGGGCTGCAATCAGTGAGCCAAAAGCGGACACAAAAACAAGATGCGCTGATTAAGGATGTATGCCTGACTCTACGCATAGAGAATCAGAGTGACCAACTGATGCTCCGCGATGTCTCCCGCGGCGCGCTTGGCGATTCAGTATTGCGTGTCGCCCAAGCCGCGGTACGTGTCTCAGACCTCTGGTTTACCCTGCGTAGCCAGGCAATTCAGACCACCGCTGACGAGGTTGACGAATGGCTACGCGAGCGGGCGATTGATTTCAAGCGGGATGTGTCGAAACAGGGGAGGTCAACCCAAGAATGGAAAGTCGACTTCGAGACGCACTCAGACGGTCATACCTGTTTTGTCTTCATTTTGGCCACCGGGACCCGCGGCGCCGTCAGAAGGCTGACTGAGCACGTTGTGGCCGGTTGCGTGGACCTTAGCCATTATCGCGATCGGCAATCCAGTCTGACCTTCGTTTCTCTTTTTGACGACACACAAGACGTGTGGCAGCCCAAAGACTTTTCGCTGGTAGAAGGAGTCTCTGACATCGCTAGGTGGTCCCATCCAACCGAGTTTGAAAGCCTTCTAAGAGCGGAATGATCCCCAACCCAGTGCCAACAAATCCGTGTGCCACCCTGGATCAATTGTCACTTCTCGGATCAGAAAGTCAAGAGCCAGATCCCAGCTAGACTCCCCTTCCACCTCACCTGGTTACTCACCCTTCACCCCCGGCACCCTCCCGGCGCTCCCTCGAAACCTCCACCAAATACAGAAACAACGGCAGCCCCAACGAAACACCAACAACAAGCGTGCCCACAACAGGCAACCACAGCCTCGCAACCCTCCTCTCGACCCCATCAGTAAACATAAACACAAACAGAACAACCGCCGAGACCACCACATCCAGCCAGCCGAATGCCGCTATCCTTGAGCTTGTAATCTGTTCAAAAAGAAGGGAAAAGTCGAGCCCGTTTTCTTAAATCCAAAGAATGAACTGAGAATAAGGAAGAGCCGTTCCGACAATGCACAAAAAGAGGTAAACGTGCTTTTTCTTAATCTTCGAGATAACCCTCCCCCTCACTCCCCCAAATTCCCCATCACCGCCAGCGGCGTAGCCGCCAGCAACCCCCCATCAACCGGCATCACAATCCCCGAAATCCACCGCGCCTCATCACTCGCAAAATAAAGCGCCGCATAAGCCACGTCCCAGGCCGTCCCCTCAGTCCCTAGCGGCCCGATCTTCCGCCTCCTCTCCCGCTCCTCCTCCGCAAACTCAGCTGTAAACGAAGCATGCACATGCCCGGGCGCCAGGCAATTCACCCGAATACCCTCCCGCCCATGATGCACCGCCATCAACCTCGTCAGCGTAGCCAGCCCGCCCTTCGCCACCGAATACGGTACATTGATATACGCGCCCGCCAGCAGCCCGTCAATCGACGAAATGTGAATAATCGACCCGCCCCCGCCCGCAGCCATATGCGGCACCGCATACTTACAGGCCATCACCGGCCCTTTCAGATTCACGTCCAGAGCGACATTCCAGAGCGCCTCTTCATAATCCGTAACCTTGCCCCCGCCAACCGCGCCCGCATTATTCACCAGTATATCCAGGCTGCCGTACCGACCGACACACTTCTCGGCCAGTTCCCGGCAGTCCTCTTCTTCTGCAATGTCCGCCGCAATGAACGAGGCCTCTCCTCCATGCTCCTTTATGAATTCAATCGTCGCCTCGGCCCGCTCCTCGTCCAAGTCCGCCACGACCACCCGCGCCCCGTGTCGCGCGAAGAGGACAGCGGTTGCGTAGCCGATGCCAAGAGCTGCCCGGCCTCGCGACCCCGCGCCCGTGACTATCGCCGCCTTGCCCTCCAACCTGTCTCCTTGGGGAGGGAGTCCACCTGACACAGTCAATTCAATTTGGCTCATTGGAGTCGGTTCGCCTTGTTGTTCGGAATGGTACTAGAGCTCGTTGCCCTATGTTAGATCAGCAAGTCGAGAGAGCAGAATGCTGTTAGTCTTCACACAGCCACCCAGTCATACAAAAAAACTCCGGCTCGCCGGAGGTGTTCTTCGCGACCATTCGCGTGACTTCGCGGCAAGAAGATGTCCCCCGCGACGTTCCGCGATTGCGAATGTCAGATTACATCCGACAAATAACGGGCCTTCGTAATTTCAACCACCTCATCTGGATCACGCCGCCACCAGTTGCGCTCGGAAAATATCTCCACTTCCCGATACCCATCGTACCCCGTCGCCTCCACCAGCCGTCGAATCCGCCGTATGTCGATAACGCCGTCACCCATCATCCCCCGGTCCAGCCGCAGGTCCGTCGTATCCATCAGCCAGTCGCAAACATGGAGGGAAACAATACGGCCCGCCGCCCGCTCAATCTCCCCCTCCATGTCCGGGTCCCACCACACATGATACACATCCACCACGATTCCCAGTTCCGGACCACCCCCCAGCGCCTCAATCCAATCGTTCGCCTGCCCCAAAGTGGACAAACAGGAACGGAACGCACAGATCATCGGGTGCAGCGGTTCCAACCCCACCGTCACCCCGGACTGTTTCGCATAGGGAAGCACCTCTGCAAGGCCTTCTAGGCACCGCGCCCGCGCCGCCGCTAGATCCCTCGACCCCTCTGGCAACCCGCCCGCTACAAACACAACACACTCGGCTTCCAGTTCAGCCGCTTCATCGATGGCCCGCCTTGTCGAATCCAGGTTGGCCCGAAACCGCTCGGGGTCCGAATCAGTCAACAGTCCACCGACACAAAGGCACGTAACCTTCATATCATGAGCGTGCAGCAACCTCTTCGCCTCAGCCACGCCCACCTCATGTAGCTTGTCCCGAACGATCCCAATCGCGTGTACTCCGTTCCGCGCGTACCCTTCGATCGCCTGCGGCAGCGACCACTGGTGCAGCGTCGTAAACTGGTTGATCGCGAGTCTGCTGAAGTCGCTCATACGTGCCTGCCCAACACATCTCCGGAGTCTATCAGATGAAACCGACGCCGCATTCAATAGGTCGCCCGACCCCCGGACACGTCGAACACAGCGCCTGTCGCAAAACTGCACGCGTCGCTGCACAGCCACGCCACCATTTCGGCGTTCTCCTCAATCGTGCCAAACCGACCCATCGGGATCTTGGCCGTCACAGTCCTGATATACTCCGGCGTCATCTCGCCCAGGAGATCCGTCTGCACCATCGCCGGCGCCACGCAGTTGACAATGATGTTGCTCTGAGCCAGCTCCTTACCCAGCGACTTGGTCAGAGCAATTACTCCCGCCTTCGCCGCCGAATACGCGCACGCGTTCGCGTTGCCCTCCTTGCCCGCAACCGAAGCCACGTTGACGATTCGGCCCCCTCCCTGCTCCAGCATGAAAGGAATAACCGCCCGGCTGCACAAAAAGACCGAATTCAGGTCCGCCGCGATCACCCGGTCCCACTCCTCCAGCGGATACTCCCAAGTCGGCAGCGTCGGTCCCGCGACGCCGGCATTGTTGACCAGGATATCAATAACCCCCAACTGCGCAAGCGTATCCTGCACCGCCTGCTCCACGCTCGCCGGTTCCGTCACGTCCACAGATAATGCGGCCTCAAACCCTTCCCCTGCCGCAGTCCCCCGCACAGGACTCGGATCCAAATCCCAGACCGCCACAGCCGCCCCCGACTCGGCCAGCCGCTGAGCAATCCCCAGCCCAATACCCTTGGCCCCCCCAGTAACAACCGCCGTCCGCCCACCAAAGTCATATTCAACCATCTTCACCCACCTTAACCGACCTAAACGGGCCGGGCTCGTTTCTCCACTGACCACTGCAGTTCCGTTATACCCCAAGTCGTAGGAAAGTGCTACAGGTGAGGTCCACGCTTACAACGATCTCATCCAAAAACTGCGTTGGTCAGAACCGGCGTAATTCAGCTAGAATGCGGAGGACGAAACCGCCTCACAGGAGCAACTGTGTGAGCCAATTGCGTATAGCCATTCTGGGCGCAGGCACAATGGGCCGCCGTCACATTGACTATGTGAACGCAAGCGGCAACTGCCAGCTGGTTGCCATCTGCGACCCCAACTCCAGCGTGGCCGAACTTGCAGCCAGCAACGAGGTCCCGTTCTTCTACGATGAATTTGAAGCCCTGGATTTGGCCGCGCCCGACGGCGCTATCATCGCCGCTCCCACACCACTGCACGAAGAGCTCGCAATGGCCTGCATTCGCCGCGGCATCGTTCCCCTGATCGAAAAACCTATCACCTCCTCCCTCAAAGAAGGCCGAAGACTGGTCGACGATGCCGCCGCAGCCGGCTTGCCCGTCCTTGTCGGTCACCACAGACGCTATCACCCCCGCATAAAGCGGCTATGGAACCTGGTAAACGAAGGCGCCATCGGCTCTCTGATCGGAGTCTCCCTTCTGTGGGCCGTAAAAAAACCCGATGCCTACTACGACGTCGTCTGGCGCACCCGCGCCGGCGGTGGACCCGTTCTGACCAACCTCATCCACGAGATCGACACACTGCGCTTCATCTGCGGCGAAATCACCAGCGTCTATGCCGCCACCAGCTCCGCGACACGCGGCTTCGAGGTAGAGGACTCCGCCGCCATCACCCTGAATTTCACCGGCGGTGTCGTCGGCTCCATCTTTCTTTCCGACGCCGCGCCTTCACCGTGGTCGTACGAGCTGACAATGTTCGAAAACCCATCCTACGCCCACGTGGCAGCCAACTGCGCCTTCTTCTTTGGCACAGAAGGCTCAATTGCCTTTCCTAGAATGGAGCTGTGGCGCTACCTCTCCGCAGACAACGCCGGCTGGGAGCAGCCCCTCGAACAGGAACGGCACGAACCGGCCGATGTCGATCCACTGGCAGCACAACTGGCCCATTTCTGCCGCGTCATTCGCAGAGAAGAGCCGCCTCTAGTCAGCGGCGAAGAAGGACTTCGCACACTAGCCGCGACCCAGGCCGTGCTCTCCTCTGGCAGCGAGGGCAAGCCCGTTGAACTCCGGCCCGCTTGAGCAAACTCGCCCGACCCTGGGCCCACAGAACTGATCTCTTTACACGCCAATTAAAGTGACTGGTCCGGCATAAAAGGAAAGGAGACTCCAAATGGCTTACGCAACCTACATGGGCGCACAGATCAAGCGCAAGGAAGATCCCCGTCTCATCACCGGAAGCGGCTCCTACGTCGGAGACCTGAAGCTGCCCGGCATGCACTACGTCGCCTTCGTCCGCAGCCCCTACGCCCACGCCCGCATCGGCGAGATCGACGCCTCCGCCGCGCTCGCCCTCGACGGTGTCGTCGCAGTAGTAACCGGCCAGGACCTCGCCGAACACACCGAGCCCATGCCCTTCCCCTTTGAGGTCGGATCCGCCGACGGCGAGGCCAACAGCAAGCGCACCCACTACGCCTTGACAACCGGAAAAGTGCTCCACATGGGCGAATGCGTTGCCGCAGTCATCGCTGCCGACGCCGCCACCGCCGCCGATGCCGCCGAGGAGGTCTTCGTCGATTGGGAACCCCTCCCCGCCGTCGCCGGCATCGAGCAGGCCCTCGACTCAGACGCCGCGCTCCTCTTCGACGACATGGACAGCAACGTCCAGGAAGTGTGGCGCCGTAAAGTCGGCGACGTCGATGCCGCCTTCGCCTCCGCCCACAAGGTCGTAAGCCAGCACATCAACAGCCAGCGCCTCGCCGCCGTACCCATGGAAGGCCGCAGCGTCGTCGCCGCGCCCGATCCGACCACCGGTGGACTGACCGTCTGGACCAGCACCCAAGCGCCCCACCTCGTGCGCGGCCAGCTTGCCGGCGTCCTGCGCATGTCAGAAAACGCAATCCGCGTAATCGCACCCGAAGTCGGCGGCGGCTTCGGCGTCAAGATCGGCATCTATCCCGAAGAAGTGGTGATAGCCAGCCTGGCCATGCGCTATCAACTCCCGCTCAGCTGGGTTGAAGGACGCAGTGAGCACCTTCTCACTACCACCCACGGCCGCGGCCAGATCGCCGACTACGCGCTGGCCGTCACCGAAGACGGCCGCATCACCGGCATGAAGATGCGCGTCGTCGCCGACATGGGCGCCTATCCCATCGTGCTCATCATCCCCGAGCTGACCGGCTGGATGGCCGTCGGCGTCTACGACATCCCCTCATTTGACATAGAGATCGACTGCGTATTCACCAACACCACCCCCATCGCCGCCTACCGCGGCGCCGGACGGCCAGAGGCCGCCTACTACATTGAACGAATGGTAGACCTCGTAGCAAATGAGTTGGGCCTGGAACCGACCGCAGTGCGACGCAAAAACTTTATCTCTCCCGACGCCTTCCCCTACGACACGGGCACCACGCTAACCTACGACAGCGGCGAGTACGAGAAGTCGTTAACCAAAGCCCTCGACGTTTCCAGCTATGCCGCGCTGCGGGCAGAACAGGAACAACGCCGCAGCCAGGATGAAGGCAACCTGCTCGGAATCGGCCTCGCCAGCTACGTGGAGATCTGCGGCTTTGGCCCCTACGAGAGTGCCGAAGTGCGCGTCGAGCCCAGCGGAACCGTCACTGTCTTCACGGGAATCTCGCCCCACGGCCAGGGTCAGGAGACCACCTTTGCCCAGATTGTGGCTGACCAGTTGGGAGCGGACTACGATCAAATCGTCGTCAAACACGGCGACACCGCCAACACGCCGATGGGTATCGGCACCATGGGCAGCCGCGGCCTCGCCGTCGGCGGCACCGCCCTCGTCCGCGCCACCGGCAAAGTGCGCGACAAGGCCAAACAGATAGCCGGGCACATCCTCGAAGCCGCCGCCGAAGACATCGAGCTGACCGAAGGGCAATACCAGGTGCGCGGCGTCCCCGACAATGCCGTGACCCTCGCCGACATCGCCGCACGCGCCTACAGCGATGACCTGCCCGACGCCATCGACACCGGCCTCGAAGGCACCGACTACTTTCGGCCCGACCTCGTCTACCCCTTCGGCACCCACGTCGCCGTCGTCGAAGTCGAGCAGTCCACCGGCCGCGTCACCATCCGCGAATACTACTCCGTCGACGACTGCGGCCCCCGCATCAGCCCCAAACTGGTCGACGGCCAGGTCCATGGCGGACTCGCACAAGGCATCGCCCAGGCTCTGTTGGAAGAAGTAGTCTACAGCGAGGAAGGCCAGCTCTTGACCGGTACGCTAATGGACTACGCCATACCCAAAGCCGCCCAGTTCCCCCGATTCGTTACCGACTCAACCGTGACGAATACACCCCATAACCCTCTCGGAGCCAAGGGAATCGGTGAGGCCGCAACCATCGGCTCCACGCCGGCCATTGTCAACGCTGTCATGGACGCCCTCAAACCCCTCGGCGTCCGTCATCTCGACATGCCGCTGACGCCCGAGAAGGTCTGGCAAGCAATCCATAGCAATGGCAAAAACTCGAGCTAAGATGGGTGGCCCCGCAATGGGAGGAGACTTCAGGTGAGCAGCTTCTACGTCGATATAGGCGACAGCGTATCCTTCAGCAAGACCGTAGGCGAGAGCGACGTCTACCTCTTTGCCGGCATCACCGGCGACCTGGCCCCAAACCATGTCGACGAAGAATACATGAAACGCTCCAGCTACGGCACCCGCATCGCCCATGGCGCGCTCCTCATCGGCTACATGTCCACCGCCTCATCCATGGCCATCGCAGACTCCCGCGCCAGCGACGAAGAAACGCCCGTCTCACTGGGATACGACCGCATCCGCTTTCTCGCGCCCGTATTCCTGGGAGACACCATCACCGTTCACTACCAAATCGTCTCCGTTGACGAAGAGCGCAGACGGTCCGTATCCGACATTCGCGTCACCAATCAGTCAGGCACATTGGTTGCCGTAGCCCAACACATCCTCAAATGGGTGGCCAACAGCTAGCGAAGGAAGGAGAACGATGAATCAAGAGTGGCGTAAACAGATTGAGGAAACTGCCGTACTGAACCTGGGCCAGGTCTTGGAAGGCGAGGAGCTGGACTATTTTCGCACCATGTTCGACACTGATCGCTCAGACTACCGCTACTTCTGGCACGACTACGGCCACCACCAGTTCGTCAACTACGACGCACTGGTCACCACGCCGCGCTTCGACGAGTTGATCCGTCATCCGCGCATCATGCCCGCCATCGAAGAGCTGATGGGCGGCCCCGTCTGCTTCGGCGAGATCGGCCTGCGCTACATGGGCCCCTACGACGGCCGGCTCCACCGCAAATGGCATCGCGACAAGCCGCACTGGCCCGAGCATCCGCTGCGCATGGACTACATCCAGCTGATGGTCTATCTCACCGACGTCGACGAAAGCACACACTGCATCTCTTTCTCGCCCGAATCGGTCGACCAGCCGCTTCTGATGGACCAGCAGGCCCAACTGGCCCGCGGCGGCATCTACGATCTGCACGGGCCGGCCGGGACCTGTGCCCTCTTCAACGTCGCTGCCCTGCATACCGCTACTACCCGCCCGACCGTTTCCGAACGCAAGACGGTCCAAATCTACTACGGCCACCGCGACCGGGCGCCCCTCTCCAACGATTCGGGCATCCCTGTCGCCCTCTGGCGCGACAACCCGGACCCGGAAACACGCGCTTTCTACGGCGTCCTCAACCGGCGCACAAAGATCTACATGGACGCCTTTGGCCGCGATGCCAACCAGCCTTAAACCGGGCTGATCTCCCGGCAGCGCTCCAATATCTCTACCTGGCGCCGCACACTGGCCGCCGAGATCGCCGCCGGTTCTCCCGTGCGGATCGTCTTGTAAATGTCCTCGTACAGCGTGAACATCCCCGTGAAGAAATTAAACTCCGGCGTGAAGGTCTCCTCTTTCCACGGTAACGTCTCGCTGTTGTAGCTGCGGTCCGGCGTAGGCGTCGTGTCCAGCACCAGCGGCGGCGCCTCCTCCGGGTCGAAATACTTCCAGTGCACCTCGCGCCGGTCCGCACTGACCAGCGTCCCCTGCGTTCCCATCACCAGCCACGCATCCTGCGGAAACGCGCAGCAGTTGGACATCTCCACGTCGATGACCGGCCCGTCGTCCGGCTTGATCACCAGCTTGACATGGCTCTCCGCATCCCCCGCAAACAGCGGCGTCGTCTCCATCTGGCAGAAGATCTCCGGGTTCGGATCGTCGAAAAAGTGAATCGCCCAGTCGATCGAGTGCGCCCCCTTGTTGTTCAGGTCTCCGCCCCCGTACTTCTTGAGCGTCTGCCAGTCCCACCGCCTGCGAAAACCGTTGCCCGTGATCCGCATCTGCACAATACGCCCCAGCACACCCGAATCGACGACCTCCTTGACCTTCAGAAAATCCGCATGATAGCGATAGTTCTGGTTCACCGTCAGCAGCATCCCCGTCTCTTCCGCGACCGCAATCATCTCGTCCACGCCGTCCAGCGTCGGTGCCATCGGCTTCTCCACGATGACATGCTTCCCCGCCCGCATCGCCGCCGAAGCGTCGCTCACGTGAAGCTGGCTCGGCGTAGCCACAACCAGCAGCTCCACCGCCTTGTCCGCAATGATCTCGTCTATCGTCGAGTAAGCCAGGCAGTCAAACCTGTCAACCGCCTCCTCCTGTCGAGAGGGGTCCGGATCGCACACCGCCGCGACGCTGAACTTCTCGCCAATCTGGGCCAGCACGTTGGCGTGAATGCCCCATCCGCTCCTGCCCAGTCCGCTGATTCCAATCCGCAAAGGCTCCTCGGGCGTTCCCGCCTGCTGTCCGTCATTCGCCTCCGCGCCGTTCGTTGCTCTGGTATCTGCCATGCCTAGCTCCCTTTCCTCAGGTACAGTGTACGACGACACCGCGCCAAATATGTCGAGCGTCGCCGAGAAAAAAGTCCTCTAAGGGACAAAAGTTCGTGGTATAATTGTCAATCGAACATCAGCCCTAGCATATCAGAAACTGCCATTAAGTCGTAAAACTTCCACCCAGACTTGCGCCGACGAAGAATGAATTCCCGTCCACCAAGCGCCACCTGCAGAATTCGAAACCTGACCAGGCTCCACAGGCACTACATAACAATCATATGACTTCCAGAACCCTACCACCCGGCAAGCCCGAAAGAGGCTACTGACCACTGACTACTGCAGTTGGGCGGTCGGCCGCAAGCGGCCTCCCTTGTGCGGGGGCTCCGCCCCCGCAACGCCCCCTCTCCTACAACCTCGCGCCGCAGCGAGTGTGAGAGCAATATGAAGTTGGCGTCCCGCGGCGACCCGTGGTTCCCCCACCGCGCCTTGGTTGGCACAAAGTGTGAGCTGGCACAGACAGGGCAAGCGGGGCGAATCCCAACTGGGCCCAAAGTACCCTGCGATGCCCGTCAAGACCCTGCCACAGAATCTCTGACAGTACATTTCGTCACTCCAGATCCAGGCAGAGCGCAAACAGTAACCACACAGAACATGACTCAGTGCTGACAATAATATATATTATTCTTGAAAATAATGTGTTGTTAGAATCCCACTGTTTCAGTCAGAGTACAAGCAAATCAATCGACCTTCGTTAGTAGACACAGTTGGAGCCGCAGTATCTCGACCCAAAAATAGGTCATTCGTCTTTGACTCCAGGTTGGCACCTGTCACTAAGATCCACAAGAGCGTCACCATGCTGAATCTCTCGCAATCTCTCGTAAACGCTCGTGAACTCTCGTGCAACACCCTTGGACACCGGTGCATTGCTCACAGGCTCAGGTTCGAAGCTGGTGGCGTCTCTTGAAGCACCCATGAACGCATGCAAACTCTCGTAATCTCTCGTAAACGCTCGTGAACTCTCGTGCAGCACTCTTGGACACAGGTGCACTGCTCACAGGCTCAGGTTGGCAGCTCGTGGCATCCCTTGAAACGCCCATGAACGCACGCAAACTCTTGTAATCTCTCGTAAACTCTCGTAAACTCTCGTGCAATGCTCATGGACCCCGTTGCTGTGCTCTCTGAGTCTCATTCGAGGCTCCCGGCATCACTTGAAACATCAATGAACGCATGGAAACGCTCGTAAACGCTCGCGGACACTCGTCATCTCTCGTGAACACTCATACAACGCTCGTACGACCATTCCCGAGCCAGGAGGCACTCACCATCCTGAGAATCCCCAGAAATCCTGCAAATCCTGATTCAGACAATCTGCCCAACGCTCGTAAACATCGTGAACTCTCATGGCCTTAAGTACGACACGCCTGTTACTTTGTGCAACACTCGTAAACGCTCATGGACTCTCGTCATCTCTCGTGAACACTCGTACAACGCTCGTCATACAATTCCCGAGCCAGGTGCCACTCACCATCCTGAGAATCCCCAGGAATCCGGCAAATCCTGATTCAGACAATCTGCCCAACGCTCGTAAACGCTCGCAAACTCTCATAGACTCTCGTGCGACACGCGTGTTTCTCTGTTCAATCTCCCACCGGGCGCGCCCGCAGAAATATCGACAGCTACAGCGAAACGGCGATGATAGTATATAATCCATGCGCGGTCGTTGAGAGTAGCATCCCTGAAAAACCTGAATCTGCCCGCAACCTTTAGGACCGTCTTCGACAAAGTACCGATGCACAGCACAATTCTACTCATCTCCTGCTACGAACTCGGTCACCAGCCTCTCAGCCTGGCTTGGCCGCTGGCCGCCCTGCGCGCCGCCGGCATTGACGCTGCGACGGCAGACTTGGCCGTCGAAGATTTCCCGGTCGACAGCGCGGCCCGCGCGGACCTGATTGCAATCGCCGTACCCATGCATACCGCCCTGCGCATCGGGGTCGACGCTGCTCACAAGGCCCGGACAGTAAATCCCGGCGCCCATCTCTGCTTTTTCGGACTGTACGCCTGGCTCAATCGCCGTCATCTGCTGCAGCCAGGCGACAGCCGCAGAGCGGTCGCCGACTCGGTCATCGCCGGTGAAACCGAGCCGGTCCTGGTCGCACTGGCGCAGGCCCTCAGCGCAGGCAGTCCGCCGGCAGATGTGCCCGGACTAACCACCGCCTATCGAGAGGCATCACCCCATCTTGGCCGGCACACACTGCCTGTACCGGTTCGAAACTCGTTGCCCTCCCTGGACAGCTACGCACATTACGTCCCGGGGTCCACTACATCAACAAATGAAAGTGCAACCGGCAATGGCCGAAAGGTCGAAGAACCGGTCGCCTATCCTGCCGGCTACACCGAGGCCACCCGCGGCTGTCTGCACACCTGCCGCCACTGCCCGGTCGTACCCGTATACAACGGCCGCTTTTTCGTCGTCCCCGTCGAGACCGTGCTCGCAGACATCGCCCAGCAGGTTGACAACGGCGCCCGCCACATCACCTTTGGCGACCCCGACTTCCTCAACGGCCCCGGCCACGCCCGCAAAGTTGCCCGTGCCCTCCACGACGCCTTTCCCAACGTCAGTTTCGACTTCACCGCCAAGGTGGAGCACCTTCTCAAACATCGTCGGCTCCTGCCCGAGCTTGTTGCGCACGGCGCATCCTTCGTCGTCTCCGCCTTCGAGTCCACCAGCGACCATGTTCTCTCCCGCCTGCAAAAAGGCCACACACGCCGGCACATGGAGCAGGCGCTCGCTGCCGTCGACGAAGCCGGCCTGTCCATCCAGCCAACCTGGATGCCCTTCACTCCTTGGACCTCCCTCGACGACTATATCGCCATGCTGAATTGGATCAGAGACCAAGGACTGATACCTCACGTTCCCCCGGTCCAGCTCTCCATCCGCATGCTGGTACCCCCGGAGAGCGCCCTGCTCTCTGGCCAAGACGCTGAACATTGGCAGGGAGAGCTCGACGCCGCCAATTTCACCTATCGCTGGCAGCACCCGGACCCGCGCATGGACGCGCTCCAGCAGCGGGTCGCCCACCTCGCCGAAATGGCCGCCCGGAACGAGTCCGAAGACGCGTCCTGCGAAGGAGGCGAAGCTGCTCCAGCACTTGAAGGAGATTTGGCAAGTGCATTCACAGTATTTCACACCATCGAATGCGAAGCGCACCTGGCTGCCGGCCGCCCGCCTCCACTCCTACCAGTTATTCCCTCCTACGTTCCCCGGCCTCCGCGGCTTACCGAGCACTGGTTCTGCTGAGCGGAGCCCACCGCCGACCAGTTGGCCGGTTGAACTCAATTCATGAAATCTAGGTCCGCAGCCGAAGGCATCCTGTTCACCGATCAGTATGAACTGACCATGGCGCAGTTGTACTTTCGCCTTGGGATGCACGAACGCCAGGCCCAGTTTGACCACTTCTTTCGCAGCTACCCCGATTACGGCGAGCATAGTGCCGGCTTCTGCATAAATGCCGGGCTCGAATGGCTGCTTGACTGGATGCGGGAAGCCCGCTTCGGCGAGGTGGAACTCTCCCTGATGCGCGCAATGAAATCGCGCACCGGGCGCAGCCTCTTTGCCGACGATTTCCTCGCTTGGCTGAGCAAACACGGCGACTTCGGCAGCATCTCGCTTCAGGCAATCCCCGAAGGAAGGGTGGTTCACGCTCACACACCACTGACCGTTGTGCGCGGCCCCATCGCCACCGCCCAAATCTTGGAAACGCCCCTGCTCAACATCCTCAACTACCAGACGCTGATCGCCACCAAGGCCGCCCGCGTCCGCGAAATCGCCGGCGACGCCCTCGTGCTCGAGTTCGGCCTGCGCCGCGCCCATGACCGCGGCGGCAACGCCGGTACGCGCGCCGCCCTGATCGGCGGCGCCGACTTCTCCTCCAACGCCGGAATCTCACACCTCCTGGGCTATCCCCCCAAGGGCACCCATGCCCACTCGCTTGTGCAGTCCTTTCTGGCCCTCGGAAAGACCGAGTTCGAGGCCTTTCAGGCATACGCCGACATCTATCCCGACGAATGTCTGCTCCTCGTTGATACGATCGATACGCTGGCAAGCGGTGTACCCAATGCGATTCGCGTATTCGAGGAGCTCAGGCGAAAGGGCTATGCCCCCGTTGGCGTGCGCCTCGACTCCGGCAATCTCGCCCGGCTGAGCACACGAGTTGCCCAAATGCTGGATGACGCCGGCTTTCCCCACGCCTCAATTGTGCTGTCCAACAAGCTCGATGAACTGACAATCCATCAGATCAAGTTGGAGATAGCTGAGGAGGCCGCCGAAAACGGTCTCGACGCCGACAGCATCATTCGTCGCCTCGTTTACGGCGTCGGCACCCGCCTGATCACCTCGGCAGGAGACAGCTCTTTGGGCGGCGTCTACAAGCTCGTGGGTCTGAAAGGAGATCAAAGCTGGCAGCCTGCTATCAAGGTCTCCGAAGACCCCGGCAAGACCGCAATCCCCGGCAGCAAAAAGGTCTGGCGCATAGTTGACGATCGCGGCCTCGCCACAGCCGACCTCCTCACCCTGGATGAAGAAGACCCAATGAGAGAGTGGAAGGAAAGCCGCCCTCAGCACAGTTCGGCAGACGGGCTGACCGGCCCTCGCCTCCAACTGTTCCATCCGCGTGAACCGGCCAGGCACAGAAGCTTGCCCTACCGCACTGTTTCAAAGATCGAACCACTGCTGATAGACGTGCTGTCCGAGGGGAGGCCGCTTCGGGATACCCCGTCCCTGGAAGAGATCCGGATCATTCGCCAGGCAGACGTAGCTGGACTGGAAAGGGAAGTTCGCAGACTTATCGGTCCAAAGGAGTACCATGTCTCAATCAGCGAGAAGCTTTCAGCGCTGCAACAGCAGCTTCTGCGTTCGCTCTCTTCTGCCAGGACAAACCCAATTTCTTGACCAGCCGCCCTGACCTCGCTAAAATACGCTTTGATGGAAATGGCGCGTTGCCCTTGGGCGAAATCGCATCTCGACCGACTATCAACATCCAATTGGATGTACCGCCCGCCGGAAGGCAGGAAATGACCAAGCGCAATCCTGATTCGA
Organism: Caldilineaceae bacterium; assembly: GCA_022821585.1. Lineage (GTDB taxonomy): Bacteria > Chloroflexota > Anaerolineae > Caldilineales > Caldilineaceae > Bin5. The sequence continues at coordinate 8,200 of JAJEDI010000046.1, read as the reverse complement.
ATCCGGAGATTTTCGAACTCTCGACTTCTCCCAAGTCGGACAGTTTTCCAGATACTATTCTGCTGAACCAGGAGCCGGTTGCCGACTTCGGCTCCAATCGGGCTCCCTTGTCGGCAAGCCGTAACCGGGGTGCTTATCACATCTGGACGATCGGCTGCCAGATGAATGTCGCCGACTCCAATCATGTTGCCGCGGAGTTGGAGAGGATCGGCTACCGCCCCACCGAGAAGATGGATGAGGCCGATATCGTTGTACTCAACACCTGCGTTGTGCGGCAGAGCGCAGAAGACAAGGGCGTAGGCAAGGCCAGCAACCTCAAACCGTGGAAACGTGCCCGCTCCAACCGGACTCTGGCACTGATGGGTTGTATGGTGGGCGTCAAACCCAGTCCGCAACTCCAGGACCGCTTTCCGCATGTAGACGTCTTTATGCCTCCCAGCGAGCCGGCCCCACTGATCACCTTCCTGCAGCAGGACGAGATTGCGGCCGAATCCACTCTCATCGAGAAGGAACTGTTGGCCCGCCGCCACGCTCTGCAGGATGGCGTGCCACCGCCCCTCGCCGGTCAGTCAATCCGGCGCCTCAGCATGAACGGCGACGCCGCCGTAACCGCCCACGTGCCCGTCGTCTACGGCTGCAGCCACGCCTGCACCTTCTGCATCATTCCATTCCGCCGCGGCATCGAGCGCAGCCGTCCTGTGCCCGAAATCGTCGATGAAGTCCGGGGCCTCGTCGCTCAGGGCGTTCGCGAGGTTACTCTCCTCGGCCAGATCGTCGACCGCTATGGCCATGACTGGCGCAAAGGCGCTTCGGCTGAGTATTCGCCGCCAGGCCAACCCGACTTGGCCGACCTCCTCCACGCTGTCCACGCAATACAAGGGCTCTGGCGCATCCGCTTCCTGACCAGCCACCCCAACTATATGTCGGACAGAATCCTCGAGGCGGTACGCGACCTGCCCAAAGTTTGTGAGCATATTGAAGTACCGATCCAGGCCGGCAATGACGAGGTCCTGGCGCGCATGAAGCGCGGCTACACACAAGCCCAGTATCGCAGCCTGATAAAACACATTAGAGAGACCGTCCCCCAGGCCGCCATAAATACCGACATTATCGTCGGCTTCTGCGGGGAGAGCGCCGCACAGTTCGACGAGACGCACCAAGTCCTTGCCGACCTGAAGCTGGATAAAGCGCATCTGGCGCGCTACAGTCCGCGGCCCGGAACAGTGAGCGAACGGCGCATGGAAGATGACGTTCCGGAGGAAGAAAAAGTCCGCCGCCACAAGGCACTCGAGCAACTCCAGGAGCAGGTCTGCGGAGAAATCAATGCCCGTCTGCTTGGCGAGTCGGTCGAACTGCTCATCGAAGGAAAGCACAAAGGCAAGTGGCGCGGCCGCACGCGCCAGAACAAACTCGTTTTCGTCAATGTTGACGACCGCTCAGGGGATCTGCGCGGGCGCCTTGTCGAAGCGCAGATCACGTGGACCGGCCCGTGGAGCATGCAGGGCCGCTTTGTCCGCGATGTGTCACCGGTTGGCGGGTGAGCGCATCGCGGCGTTTGCACCGCCGGCAAACGCGGAGACAAGTCCATCAAGAGGGCCCCGGCCTGGTCGGTTGTCGTCAATATGAACGCCTTACCCTTCAATATCCTGCTCTTCCTTGTCGGCTTCGCACTCCTCACCGGCGGAGCCGATTTTCTTGTACGCGGCGCCAGCCGCCTGGCCGTCCGTCTAAATGTGCCCCTGGTCGTGATCGGGCTCACCGTCGTAGCCTTCGGCACGAGTCTCCCTGAGCTCGTCGTCAGCCTTGTAGCGAACCTTCAGGGCGGCAGCAAAGCCAACCTCGCTATCGGCAACGTCGTCGGCAGCAATATCGCCAACTTGGCCCTTATCCTCGGCGTCGTCACCATACTGCGCCCTCTCACCGTGGACCGCCAGCTGATCCAGCGCGAGTACCCCCTTATGATCGGGGTGTCATTGCTGTTCACCGCGATGGCCTGGGACGGGCACATAGCCCGCTGGGAGGGCATCCTTCTTTTCCTGGGCCTGTTGGGATTTATCTACTGGAGTTACATCGGCAGCCGTTCGCTCGCCGAAGAAAAGGAAAGCGAGGCACTTGAATACATAGGAGGGGAGGCTGATACAGATTCCTCGTCGAACGACGGCGATGAAACTGCCGGCAGCCAGACAGAAGAATTCGATTCCGATCTGACCCAGTCACAGGAGAGAATCGCCCGCGCAACCAGGAATCCGCTGCTGCCCGCCGCCATTTCCGGTCTCCTGCGCTCGCTCCTGCTTCGCGACATAGGTATGGTCGTGATCGGCATCTCTGTTCTTGTCTACGGTGCCGATCTGCTCGTCGACTCAGCCACCTTCATCGCCAGATACTTCGGAGTAAGCGAGCTTGTCATCGGTCTGAGTCTGGTGGCCCTGGGGACCAGCCTGCCGGAGCTGGCAGCCTCAGTTGTGGCGATCCTGTACAAGCGGAGTGACATCGCTTTGGGCAATCTTGTCGGCAGCAATCTGTTCAATATGCTCGCTATTGTCGGCATTACCGCAAGCGTCCGAGACCTGCCTGCCCCCCTCACCATGCGTTGTGTGGACTTCCCCGCCATGCTCGTTGTCGCAGCCCTTCCTCTCCTCCTTGTTCTGCGCCCGCCCCACGTCGTCAATCGCTGGAAGGGGGCGCTGATGCTGAACCTCTACTTCGCTTATACGATTGGGATATTCGTTATCGAACAGGGAAATGGTGTCTGCTGAGCAAAGTCCGGCAATCTTGTCGCCCTGAGGCGTTTTTGACCCGAGGGGGCTAAATGATTCTGAGGGAATCGATGCCGACGTTGGGGGCGGTCGAGGCACCCTCATCGCATTTCGCTCTAATCTACCTGACGCAATTCTCCCTCTTCCACCCTGTAAATCCAGATTCGAGCCTCCATCCAGTCTCCATTTGCACTGAAGCGCATCGGCCCGAACTGCGTCTCTGCCCCGAATTCGCGGATCGCCTGGCCGACCGCTCTCCCCTCAAATGAGTTGGCCGCACGGACGCCCGCCGCAAGCACCTGCATGGCCACATAGCCATTGACCGAAAATGGACCGGGATCCCGGCGCACGACCGCCCGGTAGGACGCTATCCAGTCGATTTCGGCAACTCTTTCGGGGCTTGGTGCGAGGGCGCTGATGTAAAGTCCGTCCGGGGAGCCAATTGCTCTTTCTGTGACCGATGCCAGAAACGCTCCGTCGCTGGCAAGCACCGGTTGATTCAGATTGGCTGCCTTCAAACTGCTGTTCAGTAAACTAGCTTCACTCGCAGAGCCGGCGTAGTAAACTGCGTCGGTCTCGGCTTCCCGAACCAGGATCGCCAGCTCCGAAAAGTTCCGCTGCCCTTCTGCTACCTCCAAAACCACTGCCGGCGTTTCTCCCAACTTGCTCAAGCTGTCAGCCATCAGGTCCGCCAGCTCCCTGCCGTACTCTGAACTGGCACCGACTACAGCAACGCGACCTGCCTTCAACTGTTCCACGAGAAACTGTGCACTGTGAGCAGCCTGTACGCTACTGTTGGCATTAACGCGAAATATCGAACTGTAGCCAAAGTGCGTAAGAGCGCGCACTCCCGCCCCGGGAGTGATCAGCACGAGGTCCATCTCTTCATAGTGCGGCAAAACCGACATGGCCGCGTCGCCTTCCAAGTGTCCGATGACGCCCGCAATTCGCTCTCCCCGTTCGATGGCCCGCCCGACCTCTCTTACGACGGCCAGAGCTGCGTCGCTATCGGAGCGGTCATCCATCGCCCTGACGACCACCCGCCGGCCCAGCAGTCCCCCCTTTCGATTGATCTCTTCGGCACCGAACCGCGCCCCGCCCAGTGCCGACTGTCCCGCCTCCGCCCGTTCACCGCTAAGCGGCACAGCGACATAGACGATAACCTCGCCGGAATGCAAACCGCCCCCTGCACTTCTGCACGCCGAGGAAAGTACAGCAGTTAGTAGAACCGTTGCCAGTATGAGAAGGCCTTTGGAAAGTAGCTGCAATGTCCTGGTCCCCTGGCGAGGCGGCTGGGGAAGCCTCAACTGTTTTCAAGAGGCAATCAGGATGCCGAAAGTTGGGGAGATTGGCGCCCGGTCACTCCTCCCGCTGAATGCTTGCCGCGATCTGGCGATACACCTCTTCAACCGTCATTTCATCGGCCCGATAGAACCGGCCTCCGCCTATCCGGGCCAGTTCCTCCATCAGCCTTCCATCAGCGTCCCGACCGTAAGCTACTGTGTGAATGGACACCGGCCTGCCCGCCTCCGCAATTGCCCTTCGCAAACTGCGCAATCGGTGTTCGCTATCATTATCGCGACCGTCAGTCAACACCACGATCGCGCAATTGGCATCAGCTTTGGCCAGCACACCTAGCTCACTGTACGCCGCCCACACCGCATCGAGCAGTCTGGTGGAGCCCCCGGCCTCCATACCTTCGATCTGAAGCTGAACTTGACGCCGACCTTCCGCATCCAATTGCTGCAGATCCCCAAAACGCTTTACGCCAGGGCCAAACTCAACCAGTCCAACCATATCGCCGTCCCCCTGCATCTGGATCACGAAGCCGTGCAAGGCTGCCTTCGTTCTGGTGAGCTTGCTCCCTGCCATCGACTCGCTTGTATCCACAACCAGCAAAACCCTCACTGGGGCCATTGACAGACGCCAGGCGTCCAACACCATCTCCAGGACCGGCTGTGGAGCCAGGGGCATGAGCGTCTGCGGCAGGAGTGGATTCACGGTCCCGTTCTCAACGAATGGGCTGGACTCTGCCATCAACGCAACAGTGGTGTCGACCGGCCTGAACCCGGCTTCCAGAAGGGCAAACTGGCTCTCCTCGCCGAGGAGAAAATCTGTGAACGCGCGAAAAGTGCTGCGCTGGTTCTGAGTTACGGCAGGACCTGCCCGCCCATCCAATTCCAGCAATGCGAGGGGATGATCAGCCCACAGCGTTCCTTCCCTCGGGTAGATGGCGGCTAGCAGTCCAGCCGGCAGGAACCGCCCTACTCCCTCCATGCCTGACAGCGAAGAAGGGCCGCGACCGGAGGACCGGTTCCAGGCAATCACCGACTGCTCCTGGGTTACAAAAGCGTCGAGGAGTCTACCATTTGTGTCTGTGACGAAGCGCTCGCGCCCTTCCTCAGGCGAAGGTCTGGCGCCTGCCCACTCACCAGCCTCAAGCACGTGCGCATCTCGCTCAGCCTGCCGGACGTACCCGATTACGTCGGGCTGCGTTGCGATCTCACCAGTCAACCCGCGCGTAATTCCAGCGCCGGCATAAAACTTGGACAATGTCGCGGCAATGCCCGCCGTACTGCTCGGACCGGGGTGGCCCCAATTGAACTTTCCTGCGGGAGAGGCCGCCCGGGCCTGGATCTCTTTCCAGCCGATCGACTGTTGCGGCCAGCCCAACTGCTGAGCGACATCCAATGGCACTGCAATGACGACCGGACTGACGGCAAAGAGCGTGGTCCGCCCCACCCGGCTCGCAGGCTGGCTGACGTGCTCTTCTGGAAACAGTTCAGCCCATCGCCTATCAATCTGCCTGAGCCAGAGCGAGCTGTCCGGCGTTACGGCCTGGTAGGCTGGCTGCTGAACCGATTCCCCAACCATCTCGCGTGAGGAACGCGTAACCAGCTCAACCTCCATCAGTTCGCCGTCCGGCGTGCGCAGTCCTAGGCCATTGAAGCTGCTGGCAAGTTCGTTTAGCGTTCCGGCCATAGAAGGGGACACGGCAACTGTCAACTCTGCGCTCGTGGCAGGCCAGTCAGCGGCAGCCGTACTGTCGCTTCCGGATATCTCCGGCCCGCGTCCTGCCAGTGCTTCGGCGATCCAGTTGCCAGCTCGTAAGGTCGTCAAACTGCAAGCGCAAAGCATAAGACTGCCCACCGCCGCCAATGCAAAGAGATGCCGGCGGGAGAGGATTTGCTCTCCCGCCCCTACGGTCGGCTCTGTGGGCTCTTGTTCCGTCTCAACCTGTTCTTCGCTCATTGCCCTTCATAAAGATCCCGCCATCGGGCGAGTACAGACAGGACGTCCCGTCGCGCAGGACGCATCTCGTCATCGGTGGAAACTTCCTTCTGGACACCCAACCGTTGCCAGCGTACAAAGAGACTGTCCGCCGCGGCGTCGACCGCCACCCCGCGATCGACTGGACGCAACCCGAATTCTAACGCCTTGAGCTGTTGAGCTTCACTCAGCAGGAACTCTTGGAACGCCAGCGCGGCATTCTTCTGTAACGCTGAAGTCTCAGGGCCTACCCAGATCGCGAAAGGAAAGTCAAACCAGTTCGTCACACTAGGATAGTGAAGAACTATCGGCTCCTGCCAGCGCGTCTGGATTCCCGCCATGTTCTGCAGCAATTCGCTCTCCAGAAACTGCCCGCCGTCACCCGCCGTGTAGCCGAATATGGCCACCCTCTCTGCACTGCTCGTGCCTCCCCCGCTGAACTCGGTCGCCGCCTCCATCAGCTCGGTCAGCCAAATGCCGAATCTGGGGTCCGAAAGATCTTCAACCGTAACTTCCGTCTTGCCATGGAACTCTCCAGCCGCCGCCATGACGGCTGCCGACCCGCTCGCACTGCTACCGGAAACGGAGACCGCCAACTTGAAATTGCCCCACGCGGGATCGCCGCCCAACTCCTTCCAACCCGTTGGCGCGGCGGCTGCCTTGTGAACTGTTGACCATGAAATGGGGCCGAGATTCTCAAGCAAAGGTACTCCCCTGCTTCTAAAAAGACCCCAGACGAGAAGCGTTTTTGCCAGCGACCTGACCCGATACTGGCCGTCGCTCAGGAACCGGTCCTGACCTAACTGTTCCCGAAATGACGCGTTGGCAATGTCCACGAGATAGCGGCCATCGGCAATCCATACGGATGGGAAAAACTGTAGGGCATCCAGTTCATCACGGGATAATTCATCGGGGAGTACGTCTGTGCCCAACGCTGCAAAACTGTTGCGCTCCCAATTGCCTAGTGCCACTAGGCCATCCATGGGAATGACTTCGACTTCGATGTTCGCCCCTTCGGTGCCATGGCCGCCGGCACTGAATTCGTCAGCTGCTGCCCGCACCCACTGTTCGACAGGTAGAGCCGTAACGACATGAATGCGGATGACCTCGGGGCGGGAGGCTGCGAAGCCGGGGCTGATGCCGTCTCCGCCAATCGTTCGCCAAGCCAGTGTTCCGACTAAGAAAAGGGCCGCCGCCGATAGTACGGTGACAAAGAATATACGGGTGCGAGTCATTCTTCCTGCGCCAGCGGGGTGCCGCAGAAGCCGCAGACCGCGTTTAGTTCTAGGTGCGCGCCTTCGAGCAGTTCCCGCGGCGTGGCGGCCCCGCAAGACGCGCACTGCGCTGCGTACCGCACTGCAGCCCGCCGTTCGTCCTCCAAAGGCCGGTCAACTCGTAGAGGAATGTCATTTGGCCCAGGCTCCGAACGCCCGAGGTATGCCCCAAGGAGGCTGGTTACACCGACTAGGACAAGAATCCCTGGCCAAATCCAATCGGTGGCAAACAGAATAGCCAGCCCAATCATGAAGACTGCCCCGGTCAGTCCCTGGCGAGGAGCGGCAAATTTCGATGTTTTCATGGATTAAGGATTCCTGCTATGGTCCACACCTTCGCTATAGCGTTAGATTCTACTACAGTCTGGCTGGAGGCAACACTATCGCCAAAGATGAAACCCGAGGTTTTTCTCCACCCACAATTGAAGCGCGGACATCCCGAATCCCTTCATTTGCGCGATACAAACGAGAGACGGTTACAGAGGACCTAAAATGTGATGAGACCCAGGTGTTAGAGGGAGCGGTACTGAATCAACCCCTATCAGCTATGCGAGGGCTGCACTCTTCGTTGTGAAGCGCCTGTACTTCTGCCTTGAGCTAGCCTTTTGCTCCGTTTTATGACGTACCGATTCCATGCCACTGGGCTCATGCCCGAAGATGCGGCTTGAACATAGTGAACCAGGCGACCGTCAATGCGGCAATCTCCCGCATTCCGCCAAGCTTGGAACGACTGATTTTGCCACCCAGTATCTCTTTAATGGGATCTATCAGGATAACTAGCCAGGCGGTAGAATGGGATCGGGAGGAATGCCATGAAAGACATGATGAGCCGCTACGAATTCATGGAAAGATACCCGGACGAGCAGGCTGCCGCCAAGTTTTTCGAGCAGCGCCGCTGGG
>JAJEDI010000095.1 GCA_022821585.1 Caldilineaceae bacterium | reverse complement strand
CCGCCACCAAAAACTCACACCTCACCCCTCCCCCGTGCTGTGGGGGGGGGGGCCCTTTCCGCCCCCCCGTGGGGGGGGGGCCCCCCCCCCCCAACGCCCCCGGCCAACAACATGCCTCGCCGACCTGGTGTCGATATTCGTAACAGGTCCCCAATCGAAAGAGTTCCGCCAGTCCCACCAAATCCCCGTAGGGGCACCCCTTGTGGGTGCCCAGGCCCGCGTCGCCCTCTCTTCAAAACCCGGAGACAATTTCAGCCGCCGTCGCCAAGAATTCCACCTGCCATACTGTTTCCATCCCGAATGTGGACCGAACCTCGAAATTCCAGAGCAAATGCACCAAAATCAGTGATATAATAGCCTTGTACCGATAAGACATCGAGTAGAAATATAGTCATCGCTGAGCGCGTATCGTCGTTGAGATCCCATGACTCCCGCTGGCAGGGAATCTGAAGGCGCATGAGAGACCTTGGGAGGTTACAGACGCCCGAAAGCCTGTTAACCTGGTACTCAGCAAAGACAGCGAGGAAACGTGTACGAATACGGGCGTCAAAGTCCAAAATTGGCAAACTGCCCGCTCTGACCCGACCTAACCCGACCCAACCCGACATGAACCGACTTGACCCTTTCAGACCCGACGCACTGCCCCCCACCGCCAGCAAACCGGCATGAGTCTGTGGTCTGTTAGAGCAGTGGATGAGCATCGTAGAGAACCTGTCAGAACCGGGAATCGACTCTCAAAACGAAAAAACTTATGCAAAACCGTAACGACAACAAGGACCTGAAGAAAAAAATATCGCCCGACTTTACCCGACTTATGCCTACTTAACCCGACATGACCCGACATGAAACGTCCAACTCGCCCCACCATGTCAGAGTACGTACAACTCTCGCACAACCCGCGCCGAAATGGTACAAGAACCCCGGCGCCAGCCAAGCTCAAATCACAGCCCATCACACAAATCACAAGAACTGCAATCCAGACAACCCGCATACTCTCGTAAACGCACGAACATCTCTCTCAAACGCTCGTCCTACCACGTCCGTGCCGCGAGACAAGCCACATCCTGCAAATCCAAACAATCCGGCAAATCCCGATTCAGACAATCTGCCCAACACTCGTAAACTCTCGTGAACTCTCGTCCAAGCACATTCGAGACATCCTGCACCGGCTAGGCCTTGTCACGGCCATCCGCGACTCAGCCTGGCACTCTTGCGCCGCTGGGCTCTGAACCTCCTACGTAGGGAGAAATCTGCCCAAATCGTTGTTTCTGCAGAACCTGGATGAGCGGGATGGAAAACTGACTATCTCCTGAAGGCTCCCTCCCGATAGGATAAGTATGCCCTGCTCAGCACTCACATACAGAAACTGGTGGTTACCACGGGATGGTATAATGACGAGGGCATTCTGTGCTTCTGCCAAAAGTGCCCGCAACCCATTTGAGGACCACTGTGACTACGAATCTGAACTGGACTGCCCGAGCCATGACCGTTTGAATGTTTTTTCTGCGCGGGGTATACTTTTTTTACGAAACCGCCGAGTCCCGCCGGCTTCTCCAGGGAAATACGCCCGGCAATGCAGGCACCATGGGCTGCCGCGACGCACATCCTTCCCATTTACTCTAGCCAAAACAGCCAGCACAGGAACCTGCGCCAATGCCAACCATTTCCCACAACAGCCTGAGAGAATACGGCGCCGCCATCTTCGCCGCAGCCGGCTTTCCTGCCGACCAGGGACGCGACGTCACCGATCACCTCGTCGACTCCAATCTCGTAGGCCATGATTCCCACGGCGTAATCCGCCTGCCCGGCTACATTACGGCAGTGCGAGAAGGCAACATGAAGCCGGTCGGCACACTCAATATAGTTCGGGAGTCTCCAGCATCGGTCGTCATTGACGCCCAGCAGATGCAGGGCATCGTTTTGGCGAAAAATGCCATGGAAATGGCGGTGGAGCGCGCCAAAAAGCACACCTTCGGCGCAGTCGCCGTCCACCGGTCGACTCATATCGGCCGCCTGGGAGCGTTCCCGCCCATTGCCGCCGAACAGGACTGCATCGGCCTGCTCCTCCTGAACGGCGGCGGACCCTTCACCGCGCCCTTCGGCGGGACCGGCCGCCGGCTGCCCCCCAACCCGCTCGCCTTCAGCGCCCCCCGCGCCGGCGGAGCGCCTCTGATGCTGGACATGACCACAAGCATGGTGGCCGGAGGCAAGGTGGACCTCCAAAGGGCGCGAGGCCTGCCTGTGCCGGACGACTGGCTCATTGACTCCGAAGGCAACGCCGTGTTGGACCCGAATGAATTTATGGCCCGCGATGCCGCCATGCTCCCGTTGGGAGGCTCTGTTGGACACAAGGGCTACGGACTTGGCATGATGGTCGATGCCATAGCCGGAGGGCTCTCCTGGGCCGGTTGCAGCGCCGACCCGCCAACCCGCGGCGCCTCCGGCTGGCTCGCGCTCGCCATAAAAATCGAGAGCTTCATCGATCCCGACGAATACAAACAGGAAGTGGAAAAGCTTGTCGAATGGGTCTGGTCCTCCCCTAAGATGCCTGGTGTGAAGAGGATCTATTACCCTGGTGAAATCGAAGAGGAACGGCGTCAGCACCGTCTTGAACACGGGATTTCAATCGAAGAAAGCACCTGGACGCGTATAGTCGAAAGCGGTGAGGCCGTAAACGTACCCCCGCCTACAGGACTAAAGTAAACGATAACCGCGCCCCCGCGCGAACGCTTCTTCACAGTATCCAAAAGGGTGAACCATGTCACATTACAAGAAACTGTTTCGCTCTCCCTACTCAGTGCCCAATGGCCTCCAGATGACCGGCGACGGTCTCTGGATCGTCGATCAGATCACCGACCGCGTGATGCTGGTCGAGCGCAACGGCGAGCTGGACTACTACGGCGTGCCCATGATGATTCGCGAAATCCCCAGTGACTCTTCCAACACCAGCGGTATGGCCTGGGGCGAAGACAGCCTGTGGCTGGCCGCCAACGGCTCCGCCGACAAATGGCGGCCCAAACGGGCGCATGACGCCGGCAAGTCGGCCGGCGAGGTGTTGCGCGTCGATCCCGAGACAGGCAAGACGATTTCCCGCCACCCCCTGCCCAACGGCGGCGGCACCCACGGCATTGAATATGACCACCATGAACCCGGCCACCTCTGGCTTACGACGCTGAAAGACCAGACGCTGACCAAGATGCGTATCAGCGACTGGTCGGTCCAACACATTATCCCTCTGCCTTACACGCGCGCCCACGGCGTCGTACGCGAGGAGGACGGTGTCTGGGTTGTCCATACCGGCCACCGCGTCATCGTGAAACTCAGCCTCACCGACGGCTCCGAACTGGATCGCATAACCGTGCCCGAAACCGAACCGGAGCCGCACGGCCTCAGCGCTGATCCGGACAGCCGCTTCATCTACTGCGACGCATCTTCGGGATCGGTCGTCGCTATCTCGGAGTCATAGCCTGATGCCGTTTTCCTGCCTCCCCGCCTCCCTCTACCCCGAGATCAGCAGTGGCGAGCGCACACTGGCCGACTGGTTCCGCTTGGCGGCCGACATCGGTCTGGACGGGGCCGACATCAGTGTGGCCCATCTGGATTCACTGCAAAGCCCCTATCTGAACGGTCTCCGCAGACAGGCGCAGGACGCAGGCGTAGTGATCGCAGGCATGGTGACCTATACCGACTTTACCCACCCGGATCCCGCCGTAAGGCTGCAACACCGGCAGGAGCTCCGCAGCTACATCGACGCCGCAGCGCAGTTGGGTGTAAGCTTTCTGCGCGTCACCGCCGGACAGAACCACCCCGGCGTCAATCGCCAGGACGGCGTTTCCTGGGCGGCAGAGGGCCTGTCGGAATGGGTCGACGAAGCCAGGGCCGCCGGCGTTACGCTCACCTACGAGAACCATGCCATCGGTTATGTCTGGACCTATTTCGATTTTTCGCAGACAGCCTCTGTCTTTCTCGAAATCTGCGACAGGACCGCCGACAGCGGGTTGCAGCTTCTTTTTGACACCGCCAATCTCCTGGCGGTCAACGACGACCCACTACCTGTGCTGGACGCCGTACTGCCGCGCGTGGCCGCAGTCCACGTCAGCGACATCAGGCAGGCAGGTTCGTTCGAGCCGGTACGCATTGGCACCGGCATTACGCCCCTGAATGCCATCTTTGAACGCTTTCGCAAAGCAGGTTTCGACGGTTGGATTTCCGTTGAAGAGGCCAGCAAGACCGGCGAAGAAGGTTTCCGCCAGGCCATCCCAAAAGTCAAAAAACTGTGGCTGAACTGATGCATGCAGTCGGAAATATCGCCTATGTCTCAAATACGACCCAAAGTACTCTTGGCCTGCAACGACGACATTCGTTATAACCATGTCGACCCGCAGGACCTGACCCGGCTGGAAGCCTTTGCCGACTGGGACTGGTTCTCCTGCGATGGGGGCGGTATTTACGATACCAATACCGACCCCCAGGCCGCACTGGATTTCTCGAAAAAGTTGCCAGGCCACGACGCGCTGATCGTCTGTCTGGGGGCGCCCACGGTGACGGCGGACATGCTGGACGCCGCCCCCACGCTCAAAATCATCGGCGAGATGGAGGGCGACCGCTTCGCCAGCCGCATCGACCTCGACGCAGCTTGGGCGCGCGGCATCCGCACTGTCGACACCACCAACGCCTCCTCCTATCCGGTCTCGGAATGGGCGCTGGCTCTGATTCTCGTCAGCCTCAAAAACGGCGCCGCACACTTTCGCCGCATGATCGCAGGCCAGACCAGGTTCGACCGTACCCTGATGGAGGGTATGCAGGGCGTCTTGTGGGGCCGCCGCGTCGGCCTGATCGGCTGTGGACACATGGGCCGGCGCCTCATGAAATTTCTGCGCGCCTTCGAGACCGAGATCTGGGTCCACGATCCCTACCTGCCCCAGGAGCTGCCCGAAGCGCTCGGCTTTCTGCAAACCAGCCTGGAGAACGTCCTCTCCTGCGATGTCGTCGTCTGCCTGGTTCCCCACACGCCCAGAACCGAGGGAATGCTGGGCAAAGAGGAACTGGCCCGCCTGCGCCCCGGCACAGTCTTCGTCAGCGTCTCCCGCGGCAAAGTCACCGACCCGGACGCCCTCATCGACAGGCTGAAACAGGGCGATATCGTCGCCGGCCTCGACGTCTTCAACCCCGAACCGGTGCCGCCCGACAGCGAGATCCTTCAGCTGCCCAACGTCTTCCTCAGCCCCCACATCGGCGCCTTCGGCGGCTCAACAGGGTCTCTAGGCTTTTTTTCATTGATGGTGGATGAACTGGATCGCTTCTTTCACGGCCATGAGACCCAGTTTGACCTGACCCCCAGGGTGCAGGCGAACCGTACAGGGGCGGATCCTTAGACTTGAACTTTGAATCCAGCGTGCAGTGCAATGGCGCTGATTCGCCATACCTATAGTGCTTCAAGTATGAACGTATTTCACGACAGCCGAGCTAGCTAAGGAGACGTTGTCGGGAACACCAATGGCAACTAAATCTCTAGACCAACATATCGAAATTACCCCTGGAATAGTAGGTGGCAAACCCCGTATCGCCGGACACCGGATAACAGTGGAAAACATCGTTATCTGGCACGAACGCATGGGCAAGTGCGCCGACGAGATTGCTGCTGAATACGATCTGTCGCTGTCTGACGTGTACGCGGCCCTTGCATACTATTTCGATCATCGCGCCGAAATTGACCAATCGATGGAGGAAAGCGAGGCATTTGTCGAAGAATTGCGCCAGCGAACTCCCTCGAGGTTGCTGGAAAAGCTTCAACGTCAAATGCAAGATGGCAAAGATTAGGTTCTATACCGATGAACACGTCTCCAAGGCCGTCGTGAGAGGGCTACGCCAGAGGAATGTTGACGTATTGAATGTTCCAGAAGCAGGAACACTTGGCGCGTCAGATAAGGTCGCCAAGAGTGAAGTCCCTATCCTTTTGGACAGCGAATTCTAAAGGCACATAGGCTTTTGTCCAATGTTCCTTGGAGCAGGTGTCCATGACACATTCTGAATAGCAGGGGAAGGCAATGAATCTGGAACTCGCAGGACAGGTCGCCGTCGTGGTCGGCGGCGCAAATGGAATGGGCCGCATGATCGCCAAGACCTTCGCAGCCGAAGGAGCCGCCGTGGCACTGCTCGATCGCGACCCGGTCGTGGGTGACGTCGCCCAGGAAGCAGCCTCCCACGGCGTCGACACATTTTCCGAGCAAGTGGATGTCACAGACTTTGCCGCGTTGCAGGCAGCCGCAACACACGTCGAAAAAGAACTCGGACCCGTACGCCATGTTGTCTTTACAGTGGGCATCGATTCGGGCAAAGGCGGCTTCCCCTTCTGGAACCTGGAGCCCTCCGACTGGCCCCGTGTCCATGAAGTGAATGTCCTCGGTGCCGTTAACACCGCTCATGCCTTCTATAAACCCATGATCGCCCGGCGCCAAGGCACCTTCCTCTTCTTTTCCTCCGTATCCGGCCAGATCGGCTCCCAGACCGATCCCCCCTACAGCGTTTCCAAGGCCGCCGTGCTCAGCTTCATGCAAATTGCCGCTAAGGATTTTGCCCCCTACAATATACGTGCCAACGCAATCTGCCCTGGAATGGTCGACACGCCGCTCCAAAGGCGGATCCACAAGTTTTCGACCGCCGACATGCCGGAGGATGAGAGACCCACCTACGAAGAATGGTGTACTGAGAAGATCGGCCGCCTGGCCGTACTGGGGCGCTTGGTTTCCCAGGAGGAAATCGCCTCCACCGTCGTCTTCCTGGCTTCGGAAAACGCCCGCAATATCACCGGCCAGGCCATTAACGTTGATAGTGGCTGGGTCATGCACTGGTAACAATCCGGTTTAACCATGGGGTGACGCTATGAGCGAAACGAACGACACCAATCCGAGCATTACTGATCTGGACGCCGAGCATTGGCTCCAGGCCTATGAGCAGATGGTCATGATTCGCACTTTCGAAGAAACGGCCAATGACCTTTACACCAGTGCTCGCATGCCTGGAATCACCCATCTCTACATAGGCGAGGAAGCAATTGCCGTCGGCATTTGCGAGGCCCTGAGACAGGACGACTACATCACCAGTACCCACCGCGGCCACGGCCACTGCCTGGCCAAAGGCGCGGCGCTGGACAAAATGTTCGCCGAACTGCTGGGCAAAGAAGCTGGCTACTGCCGCGGCAAAGGCGGCTCGATGCACATAGCCGACCAGGAAACCGGCAACCTGGGCGCCAACGGCATCGTCGGCGGCAGCGCAGGCATCGCAACCGGCGCTGGCATGTCCATCAAGCTGCGCGGAACCGATCAGGTTTCGGTATGTTTCTTTGGCGACGGCGCCTTGGGACAGGGTCTGCTGTACGAATCGATGAATATGGCCCAACTCTGGAAGCTGCCCGTCATCTATGTCTGCGAAAACAACCAGTATGGCGAGTACACGCACAACTCCAAGGCCGCAGCCGGCTCCATGGTCGGCCGCGCCACAGGCTTCGGTGTCCATGCGCAGGCCATCGACGGCCAGGACATTCGCACCGTCCACGCCACCGCCCGCCTTGTCATCGACCGCGCACGCAAAGGCGGCGGACCGGCCTTCCTCGTCTGCAACACCTATCGATTCCGCGGGCATCACGTCGGCGATATCGACCGCCCATACCGCACTCGCGAAGAGGAAGCCGAATGGGCCAAGCGCGACCCGCTGACTCTTCTCGAGGACTGGCTATTGAAGAGTAAGCAGGCGGAAGAGCATGTCTTGGAGCGAATCAAGCAGGAAGTAAAGACAGCCGTTGACGACGCAGTTGCCTTCGCCGAAGAGGCCTCTTTCCCCAGTGAAAGCGAGGTGGACCAGCATGTCTACGCTTGAGAACGGAACACGTCGCAGCCCCGCCATCCACGCACCCGGAGAGCGCGAGATCACGTTCGGGGAAGCCATTCGCGAAGCCATTGCTGAAGAAATGGCCCGCGACCAAAGAATCTTTCTCATTGGTGAAGACGTGGCCGCGGCCGGCTCCGTGTTCAAGGTTCTCGTCGGTCTGTTGGACGAGTTCGGCCCCGAACGCGTCATCGATTCACCAATTTCGGAAGCGGGAATCGCCGGCATCGGCGTCGGCGCGGCCATCACCGGTATGCGCCCTATCGTCGACATCATGTTCGGCGACTTCACGACTTTGGTAATGGACCAACTGATCAATCAGGCCGCCAAGACACACTACATGTCCGGCGGCAAGCTGACAGTGCCCATGGTCTTGCGCACGACCCTGGGGGCCAGCCGCCGCTCTGCTGCCCAGCATAGCCAGTCTTTGCATGCCCTCTTCAGCCACATCCCCGGTCTGAAGGTTGCCATGCCCGCAACCCCATACGACGCCAAAGGTCTGATGAAGAGCGCCATCCGCGACGACAATCCCGTGGTTATCTTCGAAGATAAGATGCTTTATCAGGAGAAAGGCCCTGTACCTGAAGAGGAATATACTCTCCCTCTCGGCCAGGCAGACGTGAAGCGTTCGGGTGAAGATATCACTATCGTTGCCACCAGTTCAATGGTCTACGTCGCCCTGGAGGCGGCAGAAAAGTTGGATTCCATAGGAATTAGTGCCGAGTTGATAGATCCCCGCACAACCAACCCCCTCGACACGGGGGCATTGATCCAGTCCGCGCAAAAGACCAGTCGCGCGCTGGTGCTCGACGAGGGCTACAGTCAGTATGGCGTCACAGGTGAAATTGCATCAGTCATTGCCGACGGAGCCTTTTACTATCTGGATGCTCCGGTCAAGCGCATTGGCGCGATGAACGTTCCGGTTCCGTTCTCTCCGGCGATGGAAGACCTCACCATCCCAAACGCCGACTTCGTTGTCGAAACGGCCAAGTCCCTGTGCGGTTAAGATAGCCCACCAACCCGGTCTACTGACCTGAGGACGCCCATAAAGGGGGATTGCATGCCCAAAGAAGTGATAATGCCGGCTCTGGGGATGGCCCAGGACGAGGGTGTCTTGCTGCGTTGGCTCAAAAAAGAAGGCGAGATGGTTACCGCCGGCGAGCCCCTCATGGAGGTGGCCACCGATAAGGTGGACGTGCAGGTTGAAGCGCCCGCCTCCGGCCTCCTGACCGCCGTGACAGCACAGGAAGGCGATGAGATTCCAGTCGGCCAGGTGATCGGACTGATCGCAGCCGAAGGGGAGGAGATTCCCGCAACCCCCGCAGCGCCTGCAGCGGCTGAACCCAAAGAATCGCCCGATGTGAATACAAGCGCAGCAGCCCCTCTTCCCTCCAGCCCGGTCGCCGCACGTATTGCCGCCGAACATGGCGTAAATTTGGCAGACGTCCAGGCGACAGGCGACCGCATCTCCAAGGAAGACGTCGAGGCCCACATCCGTTCCACCAGTTCCGGCACGCGCGTGCTCGCTTCACCCAAGGCGCGGCGGCTCGCACGCGAACGTGGTGTCGATCTGGCCTCATTGGACGGAAGCGGGCCCGGTGGCGCCGTGCTTGCCGCCGACGTCCCATTGGAGTCCCAGCCGGTGTCCGTCGCACCTGCAGTTGCCGAACCTGCGCCGCCGGCAATCGAACCCGAAGCGCAGCCCGTTTCCCGCATGTGGCAGATAATGGCCGAACGCCTCACAGGCAGCTGGACCAGTGTGCCCCACTTCTATCTGGTACGCGAGGTAAACGCCGACCAGTTAATCCACTGGCGCACAATGGTCGCCTCCGGCGTCGCGGAAGGTACCAAGGTCACATACACAGACCTTCTCACAAAGCTGGCCGCGCTCTCACTGGCCCGCTTCCCCCGCCTCAACGCCTATTGGGATGACGGCAATATCGTCACCAATCCGGAGATCAACGTCGGCCTGGCTGTCGCCGTCGAAGACGGCCTGCTCGTGCCCGTGGTTCACAGTGCAGACCGACTGCGCGTCGAAGAGATCGCCGCCCGCAGGGCCGATCTGGTCGCACGTGCAGGCAGTGGTGGACTCACTCCCGCCGACTTCGCTGGCGGTACCTTTACAATCAGCAATCTGGGCATGTTTGGCGTAGACGCCTTCAACGCAATCGTCAACCCGCCCCAGGCCGCCATCCTGGCCGTGGGCCGCATCGCCGATCGCGTCGTTGCCGTGGATGGGCAGCCCGCCGTGCGCCCGATGATGACCCTGACCCTCTCCTGCGACCACCGCGCAGTCGACGGCGTCCGTGCCGCGCAGTTCTTTGAAGCCTTGGTCGGCATGATCGAAGAGCCGCTGCGGGCACTTTAGTTTCGAGTCGCCAACGACAGAAAGATTTCAATACAGAGCGAGGGACCTGTATGCCGCGCATAAACAGAGCAATCGAGCTGCTGGAGGCCGGACAACCCATCTTTTACACAGGCGTACACGGCGGCCTGACCTACGAAAACGGGACCGCCCACAGAGACACCTGGGCCGACTACCTCATGGTGGAGTTCGAGCACGGCGCCTTCAATCCCGTCGGGCTTGGCGAATTCATGCGCGGACTGGCCGACGCAGGGGAGACCCGAAGCGGACACAGGACGCCCACCGTAATCTGCACCTTGCCAACTGACGGCACCGACGAAAACGTGATGCGGGCTAACGCTTGGATGGTCAAGCAAGTCCTTGCCCGCGGCGTTCACGGCATCCTTCTTTGCCACGCCGAAACGCCCGGCGCCGTCCGTGCCTTCGTCGAGTCCTCCCGCTATCCCGTCCACAATATCGGTCTCTCCGACGGCCTGAACGGGCTGACCCAGGGAAGAAGGGGTGCCGGAGGACAGTCCATGGCCGCTGAGATCTGGGGCGTAACACCTCAGGAATATGTCCGGATAGCGGACGTTTGGCCGTTAAATCCCGAAGGCGAGATTATGCTCGGCCTCAAGATCGAGAACAAACGCGCCCTGGCGAACGCCGAGGCCAGCGCCGCAGTGCCCGGCATCGCTTTCGCCGAGTGGGGACCGGGCGACATGGGCATGAGCCTCGGCCATCCCGACGCCCACGACCCGCCATATCCGACAGAAATGAGCGCTGCCCGAGCCCGCGTGAAGGCGGCCTGCGATGCGGCCAACGTCTTCTTCCTCAACGGAGTGCGTCCCCACGACGTTGTCGAACGCATCGATGAAGGCGTCATGGTCGGCTCGGCAACCGAGGAGGCGGCCCGCATCGGCAGGGAGTATTCCAAGCGCCAGATGCCGTGGTAGAATGAATATTGGCCTCCATTCCCTGAATCCTGGACCGTTTCCCGACTTCGCTGGCCATGGTACCGAGTACAAGGACGTAAAGTCGCAATGCACGAACAGCAAAGACAGCGGACGACCCGGATGCTTGACGAAGCCGGCGTCGAACTGGCGCTCTTCTCCGATTTCGACAGTGTTCGCTGGCTGACAGGCCTGAATCTGTCCCCGCCAGCTCTGGTCCTCTTCGAGCGCGGCAACTTCACGCTGCTGGCCGACGAAGGATATGGCGAAGCCTCCATTTTCGGCGACGAAACCGGTTGCTCGTATGTTCCGATTGTCGGCTATACGATTCAACAGCCGATCGACGCACCTGCTCGGCTGGCGGAAGCACTGAGTGAGGTTGCCGTCGGCGTCAATGGGCTCTCCGGTCAGGTCGGTGTCGAGGAAAAAAGCTTGACACTGGGCCTGTGGCAAGCGCTCCGCGACGCCTTCCCAGGCAGCGAACATCGCTCGCTTGAAGGCTGGTTGTTGCCACTGCGTGCCGTGAAAACCGAGGAGGAACTGGCCCGCATCCGCGAGGGCTTCCGCCTGACAACCATCGGCCACGAAGCCGGCCGCAATGCCGTGCGTCTGGGCCAGCGCGAGATCGACGTCTGGACCGAAGTGCAGACGGCAGTAGAGCGAGAGGCAGGCAAATGGATGCAGATGGGCAATGACTGCATCGTCGGCCACAGACCGGGGAACATGAGCGCCGCGCCCCTGGACTTTGAGATTATTGCCAACGATTCCTTCATTCTCGACCTGAGCGTCGTAGTTGACGGCTACTGGACCGATAGCTGCGCCACATACTATGCCGATCAGCCGACGGCCCGGCAAATTGAATTGCACAAGTTCGTTGAGGAAGCGCTTGCCTACGCCGTCTCTCTGATTCGGCCAGGCGAGACCGCTAAAGAAGTGGACGAAAAAGTACGCAGCTTTATGGCGGCAGGCGGTTACGAAGTTTATCCCCACCACACCGGCCACGGAATCGGACTGACCGGCCACGAAGCACCCCGAATCGTCCCCTACAACCAGGAGCAGTTCCAGGAAGGCAATGTAATCATGCTCGAGCCGGGTATCTATATCCCGGGCGTAACCGCCATTCGCTTGGAAGACGCCTTTCTGGTCACTGCCGACGGAGCCGAACAGATCAGCCATCACGACAAGCGTCTGCCGTAACGGCTGGCATGTCCCCGAAACGCCAAGGTCCACTGTTCGACGACTGACGAAGCCTCTTCGACAAGCACCGTTGAGCCAATGTGATGCCCGGCGTCACGGGACCTTCAGTTCTGGTCTCGCCCCGTCGTTGGATTCTTAACCCTCTGCTTAATCGCTGAGCGACGCCGATTCTTCGGAAGGATGTCCCATCACTAAAGCCGGTCCAAGCGACTTCACCTCAACGCAATAGGCGGAAGATGGAGAGCGGTACCATCGAGAGGAAAAGATGCAAGATAGGGTACCTGTTGGTCACTCATCACCAGAGCTGACACAGTCTCAAGAAAAAGAGCGCGTCCTGGTGCCGCTGGTCGCTTTGGGGATCGTAATCGCTCTGGCCGTAGTTGTCGTTTTGATGCGCCTGTATCGCCTCTCCGACTTTCCACCTGGCATTATTAATGATGAAGGTGCGAACGGCGTGGACGCCCTGCAGGTGTTGCAGGGACATCACAATGTGTTCTTTGCCGAAAAGGCGAGCGGCCGCGAGGCGCTGGCCATCTACGCTACTGCGCTCGCCACGCACATTCTGGGACCTTCCCTACTGGCCTTTCATCTGCCCCCGGCACTGGCCAGCGCAGGAGCAGTATTTGCCGTATTCTGGCTCGGTCTGCTCCTGTTTGGTAGAGATGAACAGAGCGGCCGTCTCAGGCCATGGCGGGGACTTACCGTCGCAGGGGTGGGCGCGGGACTGATGGCGGCCTCAATCGGCCAGACATTCCTTGCGCGTGGAGGCTTCAGAGCCAATTTTCTGCCTCTCATTCTTGCTCTGAGTCTGGCCCTGCTCTGGCGTTCGTGGGGCCATAATGGCAGCCGCAAAACATCCTGGTGGGGGTTGGCGCTGGCAGGGGCATGCGCAGGCCTGCTGCTTTACACCTATATTCCGGCCCGCTTTGCTCCCTTCCTGTTTCTCTTCTTCGGGCTAAGTTTTCTGATTCCGTTTGGTGTTGTCGCAAAGGCAAGGGTCCGGGCTGACTGGCCCAAGGCTGGGGTATTCGTCGCCGCTGCCGGCTTGGTAGCAGCGCCGATACTAATCTATTTCATCCTCCATCCTCAGGATTTCTTTTTCCGAAGTAGGGAAATCTCGCTCTCACTGGATGGTCAGCGCACCCAGTTGGGGGCGTTCCTGAATAACGTAGTGGAATATCTGCTGATTTTCGGCGCTAAAGGTGACCGGAACTGGGAATACAATTTCGCTGGTAAACCCTTACTCAATACATGGGAAGCCCTGTTTTTCTGGGCGGGCGTTGCCATGTCAATGTGGCGCTGGCGGCGACGTCCTGCCTACCGCCTCCTCTTACTCTGGCTTGCCGTGATGCTGCTGCCTGCGATGCTGGCCTTTAGCCGAGGCCAGGGTCCCAACTCATTGCGAATTATAGGAGCGGCGCCGGCTGCTTACCTTCTTGTTGGCGTTGGCGTTTGGGAAACGGCCCTCCTCTTGAAGGGTCGGATCGCCCTCAAAAATGCGGCCAGCGCCGCTGCTGCCGTCGGTCTTCTGGTTACCGGCTTCATACTGGTCCAGGGCTTGATTGCATATCGCACCTACTTCTATGAATGGGTAGGCACGCCTCAATACTACGCTGCGGCCGACGCCGAAATTGCCGAGGCGGCCCAGGTTCTGAACATGCAACCTTCTGACGCCACGTCGGTCTTTCTGATTCCCTATCACCTGTCCAATGGTCACTACGGCTTCGACTACCTCTACCAGGGCGAAGCACCTGCGCACGTCATCCATTCCACCATGACGCATCTCCCCCAGAAAATCGAATCTATCCTCGAGGCCAATCAAGAGGTTTCAAGCGTAAAGGTCGTTGACTGGAATAACGAGTTGGGATGGATTGGTGGCGGCGAAGAATACACCGTTGCCCTTCTCGAGAAATATGGTACATACCTGGGAAGCGAACAACACGCCTACTTTCAGGTTCACACATTCTCCGACATCGCTCTCGATAGTTCGTGGACATTCTATGAGAGTTTGGGTCCCCCATCTGTCGAATATGACGGTGGAATATCTCTTCTGGGAATCGCTCTCGGTAGGGGGAACACGCAACTTTCCACGCAGCAACAGATCAACCTGGGACCGGAACGCACCTTTTGGATCGCCAAGCAGTGGCAGACCGCCCCTGGACTGGACAAAGAATTCGCGGTATCTCTGCGGCTGCACGACTCTGAAGGTGGCGGAGTCTACCAGCGGGACATTGTCCTTCTTAACCCGAACTACTCCCGTACAAGCAACTGGACCCCGGAACACCCGGTCGAGACGCTCTACCACATGGAGATCCCTTCCGACCTTGAACCCGGTGAATACGAGTTACGCCTGATCGTCTATGACTACCAATCTCTGAAACCCACGGTCGAGCTCGGAGTGTGGGAGCCTGAGGCAGTCATTGCCAAACTACAGGTCTCAGAGTACCGTTGATCAAACTAAGCGGCCCTGGTGGAATCGCCTCGTTCAGGTAGCTACCCAAGGGTAACCGTGAGGGAAATCGAGTCTCTGCGTGGAGAGCGTGTGAATCGCCAACACTTGGGTCCGATGTGAACAGAGCTGGCCAACACTTAGGGGGTGAACCCGTTCGGTTTACGCTGGCAGCCGTGGCGATTCTAATTGCTCTCGTCCTGGCAGTCTCGATTTTGCGCCTGCATCGCCTGACTGAACTTCCCCCAGGCTTGCATCATGATGAAGGAACGCACGGTGTAAACGCACTACAGGTGTTGCAGGGAGAGCACGCCCCATTCTTTCCCGAGAACAACGGCCGCGAGGGCATGATTGTATATGCGATCGCCCTGGCGACATCCTTCCTGGGCAGGACTGTACTGGCAGTGCGTCTGCCTACCGCACTCATCAGCGCGGGCACCGTCCTTGTTCTCTTCTGGCTGGGCTGGATACTTTTCGGACGGGACGAAGATAGCGGCAGACCTACGCCTTGGCGAGGACTACTGATCGCTGGAGCGGGCGCCGGTCTGCTGGCAGTTTCCCTCGGGCAAACAGTCATCGGGCGAACAGCCCTTAGAGGCAGCTTCCTTCCTTTCTTTCTCAGCCTGAGCTTGGCCCTGCTCTGGTGGGCGTGGTCGCACGATGAGCGGCCCTTCTCCTCAACCGACAAGTCAACTGGACAGTCTTCAGCTGGGCACAGTGTACGGGCCGCAGCGTCTGGAAACTGGTGGCGAATCGCGCTGGCAGGGTTGTGTACCGGTCTGCTGCCCTATACGTACATTACAGCACGGTTCACCCCCTTTCTCTTCCTCCTGTTCGGCCTGAGTTTTCTGTTTCCCCGGGCCAGAATCGAGAAAGAATTGAAAGAAGGGGATGAGAGTGCTCCTCCGAATCGCTTTCAACACATCGCCTTGCCCTCCAAGGCAGAATGGCAGAAGGCAGCTATTTTCTTGATCTTTGCCGCCCTGGTTGCCGCGCCAATTCTCCTTCACTTTGCACGAAATCCCGATCACTTCTTCTTGCGCAGTGCTCAGACTTGGGTCTTCGATTCTGAGCGCAACTTGGGAAACCCATTTGGAACCTTTCTGAACAATCTGTGGGGTTATGTGCTGGCCTTTGGATTCCGCGGCGATCTTCTCCCGCGGCACAATCTGGTGGGAAAGCCCGTGTTGAACCTATGGCAGGCGCTCTTCTTCTGGCTTGGCGTGGGTGCGGCAGTTTGGCAATGGCGAAGGCGGCCCGCCTATCGCCTGCTGTTGCTCTGGCTTGTTCTGCTGATTCTGCCGGCTGTGCTTGCAAGAGAGATAACTTCCGTCCCACCCAATACCATTCGCATGATTGGCGCGATACCCGCCATCTATCTGCTCGTAGCCGTTGGCTTCTGGGAAGCCTTCCTGTTCGTCAAGCGTCGCTTTACCCAAGTAACAGATGCCAGGGCTGGCGCAATTGTCGGTGTTCTTGTTGGTCTTGCCATTCTGGTCCAGGGCGTGTTTACCTATCGCAATTACTTCCATAGATGGGCATCGGCGCCCGAGATTCGCAGAGCCTACGGAACAGGGTGGACCGACCTCATTCAACTGGTCAATGACCAGCCGTCTGATGGAAGTACCGTGATTCTGGTCCCTGGTTACCTGTGGCAATTCAGTTTCGAATATCTGTATCAGGGTGACGTGCCGGTTCACCTCGTTCACACTGCCATGCCCGATTTCGCTCACCGCATTGAGTCCGCCCTGACGGCCTCCGTACCCCTGTCCGAAGTAAGAGTGGTGGACTGGAGCAACGATGTGATTTGGGCCGGGGACGAAGATCAACGTCTTGCAGTTCTTTTCGACAAATACGGTCACCTTTTGAGCACAGAGCAGTACAACGACTTTCAGATCAAGAGCTACGCTGAACTCTCCCTGGACCGCCCCTGGACACTGTATGAATCCCTGGATCCCCTGACCGTCAACTACGATGGCGGCATAGCTCTCACTGGGCTGGCCGCCGGCCAGGGCGAAGAGCAGCAATCGTCTCAGTCTCCGCTTAGCTTAAAGGAAGGCAACCCCCTCTGGCTGGCTCTGCAATGGCAGACCGCTCCTGACCTGGGGACCGATTTCGCCATATCCCTGCGGCTCCACGACGCTGAGGGCAGCAGCGTTCTCCAGAGCGACTACG
Source organism: Caldilineaceae bacterium (assembly GCA_022821585.1). Taxonomy (GTDB): domain Bacteria; phylum Chloroflexota; class Anaerolineae; order Caldilineales; family Caldilineaceae; genus Bin5. Next base: position 56,065 of record JAJEDI010000095.1, on the reverse strand, counting down.
TCTTATGGCGGCCGGACCATTCTTCCACCGGAGGAGGAGGGCAATCCGAACCCTTTGACTCGCTTCACCTCCTTGAAATCCCGGCTGACCTGCCTTCAGGTGACTACCAGTTGCGAATAGTGGTATACGATACTGAATCGCTTAAGCCAACTGTCGAACTTGGTGTCTGGGAGGCGGAGACGACAATAGCGCATTTGCACTACAGTGAATCCAATTGAATCGAACTGCTCATTGAACCGCACACCGTCGGCGTGCTCTGAGCGCGTCTGTACAATTTCCCAGTGGAGAAGGACTGAAATACATTTGACTCAGAAGTCGCCGCCCCGCTCCGCCGATGAAGCTCGACTTTCTTCTTTCGCGAACATTTCAATTCCCCCTTTCTGGCAAAACCTAAGTGCAATCGTAAGTGACCGGGACTCTGGCTTGCCGGTTCAGTTGCGAAGGGGAGAAAGATGAAGTCACTGTTTTCCAGCTACCTGAGGGTGTTGGCTGTGGTGCTCTATGTTCACTACATCGGTTCCCAATTCTACGATCCAACTGCTGAAGGTCTTGCGGTGACCGTATACCGGGTCCTGGATCCATTACTTGTATTGGGATTGATAATCGTTGTATTTTATGCTTACCAAAGAAAGCGAGCAGTGGACAGCGGACCTGATGAGGGCGTCACGCGAGAGTACTTGGAGGCCAACGGAGGCTTCTATTTTGGAATCGCCCTGTTTGTGGGCATGCTTTGGAACTACATTGGTTTTCAGTTCTCGAACCCCGCAAACTCCTATGCCTGGCTGTGGACCATCATTGACATTACGCTGCCGCTCCTGTTTTTTGCCTCCAGCGTGCAACTCCTAAAGTCTAATGAGTAGCCGCCCTCGACTTTCAGCTACGTGATCCGACCATAACATCGGTATGCGAATTGCAAGCAACATCATCTGAAAGGGAAACCTAATGGACAAGATCCCTCTAGCTATCGTCGGTTGCGGGGGTATGGGCCACCGCCACTTGTACGGCTTGGCCGAACTGCACAACGCAGGGCTTTCACCCTTCGAATTGGTAGGCGCCTGCGACCCCGTCCGCGCAAACGCAGAGTCGCTGGCCGAGGACGCCGAGGAACGCTTGGGCGTGCGCCCAAAGGTCGTTGAGTCCTTGGAAGAGCTCGAAGCCCTGGGCGTGGCCGCTGTGGACATTACCACCACGCCCCGTTATCATCATGTAGTTGCCGAAGAGGCGTTGGAACGCGGCTGGCACGCCATGATAGAGAAACCGGTCGGATTGACTGTGCGCGCCAGCAATCGCATCCGCCAGGCAGCCGAAAGGACCGGGGCAATCGTCAGCGTAGCCGAGAACTACCGCCGCGACCCCATGAATCGGCTCGGGAAAGCGCTCCTGGATGCCGGCGTCATCGGCTCGCCGCGCCTCATGATTCACAACACCATGGGCGGCGGCAGCCACATGACCATCTCAGTATGGCGACATCAGAAGAATGAGAGCGGCGTTTTGCTGGACGTGGGCGTCCATTTTGCCGACATTCTCGAGTTCTATCTGGGCCCCGTGCGTACAGTCTACGCTCAGTCCCGCCTGCACGAACCAATCCGATATAACTCGGCGGCCGGCCCGACAGGCCAGTCGTCCAGCAATCCTTCCGGCGTTTACGGCAAGTGGCAGAGGCAGATGCCGGCGGAGTTTGAGGCCACAGCCGAAGACGCTTCCTACGCCACACTGCTATTCGAAAGCGGCGCAGTCTGCCAGTTCATTGAGGATCACGCTGCCCACGGCCAGGGAGTGTGGACGCGCCAGATCCACGGTTCTACCGGTTCGCTCGAGCTGCCTCCCGACAGGTCCGGCCAACTAATCACGCTACACAAAGACGGGCAAGCGATTTGCGATGCAAGCCTGCTGGACCTGGTGCCCGACTTCCACCTGGAGCCCATCACCGCGGCGCTCTTTGGCGGCGACCGCCTCTGGGGCTATCACTTCCAGTTTCCCGAGACTGATCGCAAACTGCTCGCCGTCGAATACGGCGAACTGGGACTTGCAATCGAGGACGGCGGCAGCATCGAAGTCGATCCAACCCAAGGGACGCGTTCGGTTGCGCTGTCTTACGCGATGCTGGAATCAAGTGAGGCGGGCAGGGCGTTGTCGATGGAAGAAGTGCTTTCCGAACGGGTCGACGCCTACCAGTTGGAGATCGACGAAGAACTAGGGTTGGTGTAGGGACCTGTCCCGGTGGCAGGCGACCGCCTGCCGGGGAAAGAATTGAAACGTACCCAGGCACAACTGTGAATCTGGTCTCGGTCGGAACGGCACGCCCGAAGCCAGTCGACCTGGCTCGTTTCACCTGCCTAACTGAAATACTTAAGTTTCACAGCCGACGCCCTGTTGCGGCGACAAAAGTAGTGAGTCGGGGTAGAGTGAACTGCTAACCTTTCTTGTCAAATCCTCTTGTCATAGTTTCCCTATATCCGGGCCACTCCTGGCCTAGTTCGACTTGCTATGAAATTGGGTCAGTCGGTGTAGGATAGCTCGAAGTCCATCGAATCTATCTTCTTCGGAATGGTGAGCTTTCGCGTTTCCGTCACAACAGGTTGGCATGAATTCTGTCGGCAAAGCGCCCATTGCATCGCTCCTGAAGTTACGCAACTGAGCCCTAATCCTCAGGCCTCGTCAACTGTCCTACAGCGCCGGCATCACCTCATTCTTCAGCAGCTCCATCGACCGCAACCAGCGCGGCTTGTCATCCCAGTCATGCCCAATGGCCAGCAGCGTTCCAAAGCCCCCCGTAATCTCCTGAATCTCCTGTAGACGGCGGATGCACTCGTCCACATCGCCGACAATTGCCAGCCGCCGCACCGCGTACTCTGCCGTTACCTCCTCGTCGGGCATGTCCGGGTCCTCTTTCCACCCGTCGAGGCGCCCGGGCCCAATCAAATCGATGAGATAGGCGAAAGAGCGTCCAAAGGCGCTGTTAAGAGCAAAATCGAACGCCTCGTCTTTCGTCTCGCCAACGAAAATGTTGCGCGCTATCCGCCAGATACTCCGATCGGGCGTCTCGCGGCCGGCTTCACGTGCGCCGGCGCAGAAGGTCTCCCAGTGCTCAGCCAGAGTCGCCATGGGAACAAGGTTCGTGCTCACGGGAAAGAAACCGCGTTGCCCCGCCATGCGCGCCGCCATCGAAGTGCCCTTCAGGACTGCCATCGCCACGGGAGGATGCGGCTTCTGGTAGGGCCGCAGGATCTCGCCCAATCCAATGTCCGGGCGGGTCTCGTCGATATGGATATGCCAGTAGTCGCCCTCGAAGTCAAAGGGCGCGTCTGTCGTCCACAACTTCAACACCATGTTGATGCTCTCAACCGTCATCAGTCCCAGTACTCTCGGATCCGCCGGCAAGTTGAATAAGCTGAGGTCCGTAGGAATCCCGGTTTGGCCAAAACCACACATCAGTCGGCCGCGCGAGAGGTGGTCCAGCATCGACAGTCGGACCGCCACATTGACCGGGTGATGGAAGGGCGCAATCGTCACGCCAGTCCCGAACTTGATCGTACTGGTGCGGGCCATAGCATTCGCAATGAAGACGTCGTTCGAGGGCATCGGCTCCCACTTGACCGAGTGGTGCTGTCCAATCCAGGCCTCGGAATACCCTAGCGCCTCGGCCCGCACGATCAACTCCATGTCCTCCTCAAGACTCTGCGTAAAGTCCTTTTCGGGCGGGTGAACGGGCATCAAAAAGTAGCCGAGTTCCATGGGATTCTCTCCAGTTCATTGAAACCAATTGATTTTTAGTTGCTAGTCCGCAGTGATCCGCAATCGTTCGGACGTATCCTTCCTGGCCTCCACTCAGACAGTAACCTGTTCCAGCCACGCTTCGTCGATTTCGAGGCCAAACCCTGGCGCGTCGCTGGGCCGCAAGTAACCGTCCTTTATGACCGCAGTGCCTGGCAGTTTGACCATCTCCTCCAGTGGCACGCCAGGAGCGGAAACACTCTCCGAGCGTTCGCCCCATGTCACCGCCGGCATTGCCATTGACAGATGCTGGCCAAAGGGGTAGTTCATCCCGCCGTGAGCGATGACCGAAATGTTATTCGCCTGCGCCAGATGACAGATCTTGGCGGCCGCCGTGATGCCGCCGCACCAAAGCACGTCCGGCTGAAATATGTCCACGAGCCGCTTGCCCGCAGCGTGGGCAAAGGGCGCCAGATTGTACCAGTGTTCGCCGGTTGCCAGGGTCTGCCACGGCAGTCGCTGCCGGATCGACTCGTATCCCAAAAGGTCTTCCGGCTGGATATAGTCCTCCAGCCATTTGAGGTTGTAGGGCCGCATCCGCTCGGCAACCCGCACGGTGTATTCGGGATCATATGCCGTCCAGCCATCCAACATCAACTCCACTTCGGCGCCAATGGTTTCGCGTGTGCTTGCTACCAGTTCCTCTAGCCTGTTGAGACCTTCCAGCCCCTGTTCAGGTCCCCAGGGGCTGAACAGCTTCGTCGCCTTGAAACCCAGCTCCATGTACCAATCCTGGTCGAAACCGGATGCATAACAGAAGATCTTTTCCTTCTGTGGTCCTCCCAATAACTCGTACACCGGAAGCCCCAGCAGTTTTCCCTTGAGATCCCAAAGGGCCACGTCGAGCGCGCTGATTGCGTAACTGGTCATGCTTGTAGGGCTGAAAGCGGACGAGAGCCGCACCATCATATCCCACAGTTTCTCAGTCGCCATCGCGTTCTCGCCGACAAGATTAGGACCGAAATGCTCGTTGATCAAACTCGCCACAACAGGCCCGTAAAGGGAGATGCCGAATCCTTGCGTGCCGTCCTCAGCTGTTACCAGCACGGCCGGCCGTCTCCAGGGGGCCATCGAAACGTGCCCCTCGCCGTTGGGAAAACGAGGATAGCGTGCCATGGGACGGTTCATGTGAATGGTATCTGCCCGGCTTGGCGTGCGCGGCTTCGTCTGCGGCCGCGCCTCTGCCGCAATCTCAAATGCACGGATCTCTTTGATTTTCATATTTGCCTCAGATTCTGTGAAGGAAAGCCCTACTGGAGAACTTGTGAAAGAGACTGCTGACCTCAACCTTTGAGATCGGAAACCGTGATCCCCTTAAGAAAGGCGTTCTGGGAAAAGAAAAACAGGATAAGGCAGGGAAGTATGATGATGAGCGCAGCCGCCATATACAGATGCCAGGGCGTCCCCCGATAGGCGACATTAAAGTTCGCCAGGAACAGGGTCAACGTAAAGTTTTCTGGCGTCGACAGAATGATTAGCGGTCCCAGAAAGTCGTTCCAGAAGAACACGAAAGCAAAGACCGCGACGGCCGCCAGGGCCGGCTTGGACAGAGGCAATATGATTCGAATGAAGATATGCCACCGCGACGCCCCGTCAAGATAGGCCGCTTCGTCATACTCTCTCGGAATCGTCATAAAAAACTGTCGCAGTAGAAAGATGTTCCACGCCGACCCGAACCAGTGCGGAATCATTAGGGGCCATAGCGTGTCCAGCCAGTTCATATACCTCCAAATGATGAACTGGGGCACCATTACGACAGCAAAAGGGATCATGAGCGTACTCAGGATTCCCAGGAAGATGACGTTCTTGCCAGGGAACTCCAACCGGGCAAAAGCATACGCCACCAGCGCACTTGAAAATATCGTCGAGACGACGCCATTCACCGTTACGATCGCCGTATTCAACGCATAGTTGTAGACAGGCGGGTCCGTCTCGTACTGGACTGTAAAGGCGGTGAGGAAATTCGACCACATTACCGGCTTAGGTATCCACGTGGGCGGCAAAGTGAAGACCTGGTTGGGAGGCTTTAGCGCAGTGTTTACCATCCAATAGAAGGGCAAGAGGAAAAGAAAAGCTGAGAAAACAAGCAGCGTGTATATTATGATTAACCGCAACAGCCCGGTCGGGAAGCGATTGCCAAGCAAGAGCGTTCGTAGCCAGCTGGGTCGCGAATAGGCCTTACTGTGCAGATGCTCAGTTGCATGGACCGTCTTGTTACCAACTGCCACTCTAATACTCCCGGCGGGCTACCGCGCCCCGCCCTCGTAATAGACCCAGCGGCCCGCAAGGCCGAATTGGAAGACCGTCAGCCCGAAAATGAGCAAAAACATTATCCAGGCCATGGCCGAGGCATAGCCCATTTTAAGGTAATGAAATGCGTTCTGATAGAGATGGAGTCCCAGAAAAAGAGTCGCATTGTCCGGGCCGCCTCCGGTCATCACGTAGGGTTCGGCAAAAGTCTGCACCGAAGCGATGATGCCCATGACAATGTTGAAAAAGACGGCCGGTGACAGCATAGGCAGCGTAATGGCGAAAAACTTGGAGACTTCCCCAGAGCCGTCAATGTCTGCCGCCTCATACAGCTGTTGCGGCATTCCCTGAAGAGCGGCCAGATAAATGACCATGGGGATACCGATGTTCCACAGGCTCTTGACGATTAGCGAACCCAGTACGAGCTCCCTGTCATAGAGCCAGTTTCGTCCTTCCAGTCCCATCAGCGCCAGGCCATTGTTCACGATCCCCAACTCAACGTGATACATCCATACCCAAATTATGGACCCAGCCACGCCGCTGACGACGGCAGGCAGATAGAAGGCCGAACGCCAGAATCCGAGACCCTTTATCCGCTGGTTCAGTAGCAGCGCCAAACCCAAGGCCAGCACTTGGCTGACTGGAACTGAGATGATCACAAACTTGAACGTTACCCAAATTGAAATGCGAAACAGTTCATCCGTGGTCACCATGCTTATGTAATGGGTCAGGCCGTAAAACTTAGGCGGCGCGATCATCTTCCAACGAAAAAAGCTGAGGACAAAAGATGCCACAATAGGGCCGCCAACGAAGAGAATGAAGCCAATGACCCAAGGCAAGATGAAGGCATATGCAACCATGGCGTCGCGAAAACGCCTGCTCTGCCAGAAATTGTCTGGACGTGAGAAATCCACAGTGGTCACGGATTACTACCCTCAGCCGGCGCTACATCACTGGCCGGCCACGCGCCATCGGCGTGGCGGCCGATCTGCCAACGAGAAGTCTGCTGAACTGAAGAAGCTCGCGAAGGCAAAGAATACCAAGAATGCCTTCGCGAACGTTCGGGAATCAAGATGTTGGTCTAGACATCCGAAATCACGGCCGTTACCTTGGGCGCAACTTCGGGGAAGATGTCTGCAGCTTGGGCATCACCAGAGTACACCTTATCCAGCGCATCGCCGATGAGCTTTAAAGCTTCGCCCTCATTAGCCGGTCCCGGCAGAATGTGCCCGTAAGTCAACGCGTCGGGTACGACGTCCCAATCGACTTCGAAATCAACATCCGCGACCCAGGGGAAGGGTTCGATTTCATTCGATGAGCGACGTGTTCCCGGGAAGTTTGCGTTAGAGGCGTAGTTGTAAATGCCCTGCGTGCTTGTATTGTAGTTGAGCCAGATCCAAGCTGAATCCTTGTTCTCGGAGGTTGTGGCAATGTTGTTGAAAGCACCGTGCGTGATCGTATCGCGGCGGGCCTGGCTGGGCTCGGCGACAACATTGAAGCGGAAGCCGGCGTCGACAAGACTTCCGGTGACCCAGGACCCCATGCGCTGCATTCCAATCTTGCCGGCGGCCAAAAGCTCCGCGGCCGCGCCGGCGCCGCCAATGCCGACAATCTGAGACGGCGAGGGCATTACATTTCCGTCGAGCAGCATATCGGCCCAGAACTGAATCGCCTGGATCGTCTCCTCTTTGTCAAGCCAGCACTCGCGGAAATCGGGGCTGTAGTAGCTGCCGCCATTCTGCCACGCCTGTTTGACACTGTACATGTGCCAGCCGACCGGAATCGTCTCCGACCCCCAGATCTTGTTGTCAGGATCGCTGATGCCGCGAGCCTTTTCCTCGAAATCGGTCCAGGTAAAGCTGTCCTTGTTGGGATACTCGACACCCGCTGCGTCGAAGAGGTCGGCGTTGTAGAACGTTATGTGGGGCGCGGCAGCATCGGGAATGCCGAAGCGCTTCCCTTCCACGACCGGGTAGTTCCACCAGTTCTCGTAGAAGTCGTCAGCGTCGTAGCCGGGTTCGCCGTCCACATAGGGCTGAATGTCGATGAACTGGTTGTTTCGCCCCATGTCGAGCGCCATCGCCTCCCAACTGCGGACGACGTCGGGCAGCGTGCCAGCTGCCGCCAGTGCAGGAATCTTGGCGTGAAATTCTCCTATCTGTTCAACACTCACCACAATGTCAGGATACTCTTCATGGAATGATTCGAGCGTTGTCGCAACGCCTGCGGCCGGGTCATGACGGCCGTATCGGATCGTAACCGGCTCCGCCATCGCTCCTCCGCCCATTCCGCCGTCGTCTGCGGGTGCGGCAACGGGCGCGCAAGCTGCCAATACAGCCGCCCCGGTAATCGTCCCACTTACTTTGAGAAAAGTTCGTCTGGACAAGGCCTCTCTTTGTGTCATCGTTGGGCATCTCCTCTGTGAAATCGGTTCTGACTACTTGTGAAGTTCGCCTGTCGGGGCTTCAGCTAATCCTATGGAATTCGTACATATTGTCAATTTTTTCACATGCCCAACCTCTGATTTCCGTCACGAAGGCCTAGGCATAGGGTATTCGAGAAACTTACTGCAAGGAACTGCTTTTCTTCGGGGTCGATCAACCTCACGACGACTGCCATCCCTCTGCGAGCAATCGCGCTTGGATGGCAAAAAGGTGCGGCCAGCCAATTATGCACACCTGGACACCCTCTGCTTGAGGTGTGAAATTAGTGCTTCGATGTTGTTGCTGAGCGGGAATGAGCGAGAGGCAGAGTTGAATAGGAGAACTACTGGATAGAAAAAGGCAGCCAGCGCCTAACACCGCATAAGATGCCGTCACGCGGTGAGCCATAAAACAGGCTCGGATACGTATTCGCGCACGGTGTTAAGGAATCGCGCCGCCGGAGCCCCGTCCACGATTCGATGATCAAAGGTAAGGCTGAGAGCGACCATCTGTCGCGGCACGACTTCCCCGTTGTGTACGGCCGGCTTGCTGACGATGCGACCGATGCCGAGAATGGCGGCTTGGGGCAAATTAATGATAGGCGTGAAGGCGTCAATGCCGTACATACCCAGATTCGTTATTGTAAACGTTCCGCCCTGCATCGCCTCATGACTCAAGCGTTCCTGTTGCGCACCCTCGATCAAGCTGGCAGATTCGGTCGCGATCACACGCAACGATTTAGCCGGCACGTCCCTCAGCACCGGCGCCAGCAGCCCCCTATCGGTCTCCACCGCAAAACCGATGTGGATGTCACTGTGGAGAGCAATTCCTTCATCGCCCCAGCTGGAATTGAGCGTGGGATGTTCCTGCAACGCGGCAGCCGCTAACTTGATATAGATGTCGTTGTAGCTGGGAACGGCCAGCCCGCGTCGACCATAGCTCGATTTCAACTGCTCCCGGAACGCCACCAGTTCAGTGGCATCGGCCTCTGTGGTCAGCGTGACAGGCGCAGTCGTGTTCACGCTCTCTGCCATGCGTTGGGCTGTTATCTGGCGGATGCGGCTGTGTGGCACAACCTGAGCCGCCGTCACACCCGCAGGAACAGGTTGACGTCGAGAAGCGATTGCAGCCTCCACGTCCTCTCGCTGAATCCGGCCGCCCGGCCTGATCGCCTCCAGCTCTTCCAACGAAATGCCCGCCTCCGCAGCCATGCGACGCGCGACCGGCGACATGTCCACCCCAACAGGTTCAGCCATCGACTCAGCCGCAGCGCGCACATCCCGCTCGACGATTCGTCTTGTGCGTCCGCTCCCTGACAGCTGCGTCCAATCCACGCCCAGCTCCCCGGCGACTCTCCGCGCACGGGGGCTGATGGTTGGAGTGCCGCGACCGTCCGCGGCGACTGTTTTCGTCGCTGGATTCCCTTGGACAGTGGGCTCTGCAGTACCAGTAGGTCTCGTTCTGCTGGCCTGCCTCTCCTGCCCTTCCATTGAAGGGGACTGGCTACTCTCCGCGGGCAGCGATTCACCAGCCTGCACGATATAGGCCAGCAGCGCACCCACGGGAATGACGTCACCTGGTGCCGGCGCATTGGATGGCAGATGCAGGGTTCCGGCCTCGAATACTTCGACCTCCTGCGTAGCCTTGTCTCCCTCCACCGTAAAGAGCACGTCGCCGGCCTTAACCTCTTCTCCATCCTGTTTCAGCCATTCGCCAAAAACGCCCTCTTCCATCGTCCATCCCAGGCGCGGCATCGTTACTTCGTAAGCCATCGAATTCCCTCAATTGAACAGCTGTGGATTCGGATGTGCAGTCGGACTCGTTCTCGCCGGTCCTCGGCCATCCTGGTCATTCAGCAAGCAGATCTCGAATACTCTGTTCGATGTCGTCCGACTCCGGAACAATGGCAAGCTCCAGCGGCGGACTGTAAGGCGTCGGTACATGCGCGCCGTTCAACCTGCGAATCGGGGCGTCCAAATCATCAAATCCCTGGTCAATGACCTGCGCCGCGATTTCAGCCCCAACGCCGCACGGCTGAAACGTCTCGTCCACAATCAGGAGCCGTCCCGTCTTGCTGACCGACTCAAGAATCGTCGCCATATCGAGCGGAGCGATCGTGCGCGGGTCGATTGCCTCGACCGAAATTCCATCCTCTGCCAGCTTGTCACAAACGGCAACAGACTTGCCTACCATCGAACCAATTGCAACCAGTGTACAGTCCGCACCCTCGCGAGCGACGCGCGCCTGCCCGAAGGGAACAGCGTACTCACCCTCTGGCACATCACCGCGATTGAACAGCAGCGACTTGTGTTCCAGGAAAAGCACTGGGTCATCGCTTTGTAGCGCAGTTGTGAAAAGCCCCTTAGCATCACTGGGAATGGCAGGCACGACCACACGAAAGCCGGGAAGATGAGCAAAGATTGGGTAATAGCTGCCCGAATGGTGGGTCGCAGCCGAATGGCCGATCCCGATCGCACCTCTCAAAAGGATAGGCATCTTGAGCCGGCCGCTGCTCATGTACTGCATCTTGGCGATCTGATTGACCAGTTCACCAAACGCGTCGAGTATAAAGTCCAAAAACATGAAGTCCACAACCGGACGCGTACCGGTCATGGCCGCGCCGGCGCACATGCCGACAAAGCCGCGTTCGCTGATCGGCGTATCGCAGAGTCGCTCTGGCCCATACTTGTCGTACAGGCCGACTGTCGTATTGAAGTTGCCTCCCCGTTCGCCGATCCCTTCACCCACAACGAAGATCGAAGGATCGCTTGCCATCGCGCTGTCTAGCGCTTCCAGAGTGGCTTCAACATAAGTCAGCTCTCTCATCGCCTTCACCTCTGGTTGAATACATGTTCGCTGACCGTTTCCGGCTCCGGCCACGGGCTGTTGCGAGCAAATTCCTCCGCGTCCACGACCATCTCCTTCACCTCCGCCTCAATCGCGGCCAGTGTTTCGGTACCAGCCTCTTCATTTTCAAGGAGCCACTCGTTGTAGCGCGTGATCGGATCGCGTTCCTTCCACTCTTCGACCTCTTCCTGCGTGCGGTACCCGGCGTCCCGCATACCCTCCGCATGAGCACGCGTGCGATAAGTTCGGCACTCGATCAAGGTAGGTCCTTCTCCCCCGCGTGCCCGCCGCACTGCTTCCTCCGCCGCTTCATAGACCGCCAACACATCGTTACCGTCAACTGTGAGGCTCTCCATCCCGTAGGCAGGTCCTCGATTGCCAACGTGAGGATTGCCGGATGCATAAGCAAAGGGCACTTCGGTTGCATAAAGATTGTTTTCGCAAATAAAAAGCGTCGGCAGTTTCCAAATGCTGGCCAGATTTAGCCCTTCGTGAAAGGCGCCATTGTTCACCGCCCCATCGCCGAAAAATGCCACGCCGACCTGTTCGCTCTTGAGCAGCTTGAACGAGTATCCTGCTCCCGTCGCCTGTAGAATACAGGGGCCGACGATTCCGCTCGTTCCCATCATCCCTACCTCCGGCTTGAAGAGGTGCATACTGCCTCCCCTTCCCTGCGAGCAACCGGTCGCGCGTCCGAAAAGCTCGGCAACAACCTCCCGCGGACTGACTCCCTTCGCCAGTGCGTGCCCATGCCCGCGGTGCGTGCTGAAAACGGCATCGTCGGGCCGCAGATGCGCGCACACGCCGGTCGCAATCGCTTCTTCGCCGACGTATGTATGACAAGCGCCATGAATCAGACCCATCTGATGCGAACGGGCCAGCTGCTCCTCTGTATAGCGAATGATGAGCATCTGCCTGTATAGAGAAAGGAGTTGCTCGGACTGGGACATGCCACCCACCTCCAATGAATTGAGACTGTTGGTCATTATCCGGCCGGACCAGATTCAGGCCGGCACCACTGCAGGCATCCCCGGATGGGACCCGCTGACATTCTTGGCCAGGTTGCCGCCATCCAGGGGAATCAGCGCGCCTGTTATCCAGGTCGAAGCATCAGAAGCGAGAAAGATCGCGGGCCCCTTTATATCGCTGGGATCGCCCATACGGCCAATCGGCAATCCGCGCAAGTAGGAAGCCCCAAGAGCGGGGTCCGCCTCGATCCTTACGCGCAAGTCCTCGTTCATAATCTGGGCGCATACAATAGCGTTGACGCGCACGCCCAGGCTGCTCCATTCCGTACTCAGTTCCCTTGTCATCGCCCCCACCGCGCCCATTGCCATGCTGTAAGCAATATGACCGCGACCGAGCGCGCTGATCCCGGCGATCGAAACGATACTGAATATGCTGCCGCGGCCCCTAGACATCATCCGTTTCGCCGCCTCCTGCGTACAGATGTAGCGGCCAACAACCAGATTCTGCATCACCTGCTGTATCTGGTCCTCGGTCAGGTTCAGCGGGTCAGTGCGGATGCCTTCTCCGGCAATGTTGCTGAGCACATCGACCCGACCAAATTCGCTGTCAACCAACTCGAACATCGCCCGGATCTGGGCCGGGTCTGAGATATCACAGTTGACCGGAAGAGCGCGTCGGCCCATCTTCTCGATTTCGTGCGCTGTCTCTTGTGCGCCGACCTCGTTGATATCCAACAACACAACGTCCGCGCCCACCTCAGCATAGCCTATCGAAGTGATGCGGCCCATACCGCTGGCCGCACCCGATACGATTGCAACGCGGCCGGTCAGATCAAAGAGTGGGTGGGTCATTCCTGCGATCTCCTTTGCAGCTTCTGTCCATTTTGGACCTCATTGACCGGCGCACGCGGCCTCTCGCCTCTCAAAACGCGTACAACCTCTTCCGCTCCCTGCACGCGCACGTCAATTTTGGATTCCTCAGAATACCACCCGGCGTGGGGCGTGAGCAAGATGCGCTCCTCCTTCAGGAAAGGATGGTCCGCCGCCACAGGTTCGACATTCAACACGTCCAGCGCAGCACCGGCGATCTGGCCGACCTGAACAGCCTCCAGCAAAGCGTCCTCGTCAACCAGAGCACCTCGCGCCGCGTTCACCAAAAAAGCAGTCGGCTTCATCATCGCCAGCGTATCCGCATTGATTAGGTGGCGGGTCTCGTCCGTCAGCGGAGAATGCAGCGAAATATAGTCCGACTTGCGCAGCAACGTCCCCAGATCGACGACCCGAAAACCCAGTTCCTCCATCGCTGCCTTATCCACGTAGGGGTCGTATACCATGACCTCGAGCCCCAGCCCGCGACCCTTGGCCGCCGTCGCCTGGCCAATCCGACCGCAGCCAATTACGCCTAGGGTCTGATCGCTCAACCGGTAAAGGACGCCGCCCGATTCACTGTTCCAGATTCCCTGGCGTGTCGCGCCCAGAAGACCGGGCAGGCCCCGCGCTTGCGCTAGCACCAGCGCAATGGCGTGTGTTGAGACCTCATCGATCGAGTAGTCGGGAGCATAGGTCACCCAAATACCGCGCTCCGTGGCCGTCCCGATGTCGATGGCATCCAGTCCCGTGCCAACGCGGCAGATCAGCCGGCAACGTTCCAGGCTCTGAATCAGATCCGCCCGCACCGGCTGGATGGTGACCATCAGAGCATCGCATCCCCTCGCAGCCTGCCTTGCTTCCTCCGTGTCCAGATTGCCAATATGCTCGATCCCCAGGCCCGCGGCGCTTAGGATCTCCTTCTCTATTTCGATATCCCCGAATCCGGGGTAAGCAATCACTACGCGTGCGTTCATGGACTCGACTCTCTCGATTGTAAAAGAATATGACTTAGTAACTTAGTGCGGGGCGCATCCTATCCCGTCGAAACATCCTTTAGACTGGAAGCGTCGCTGACCTCAACATGGACATCACTGCGCGTCAGAACCTCCGGCCGCAGCGCCGTTCCGAGCCCGGGCCGGTCTGGAAACTCAATGTGCCCGTCCCTGATTACCAACCGTTCCGTCATAACATCATTGTACCAGCCCTCCGTGTACGCCCGTACAGTCTCCATGATCATGGCGTTAGGCGCGTGCGCCGCCAGGTGGGCAGCCGACCACAACGCCACGGGGCCAATCGTGTCATGCGTAGTAAAGGGCAAGTAGTACGTGTCAGCCATTGCAACAATCTTGCGCGTTTCCGTCAGACCTCCTGTCCAGGCCATGTCGGGCATCACAATATGGGCGGCGTTCTTCTCTACGACCTGCCGGAAACCAAACCGGGTGAAAAGACGCTCGCTTACGCACAAGGGCACCTTTGTCGCCGCGGCTAAGCGCGCATAGGAATCGACGTTGTCCGGGGGAATGATCTCTTCCAGCCACATGATGTCGTAGGCTTCTAGTGCCCGGCCGATATCAATTGCGATTGGCAGGTTCCAGCGCGCGTGACCTTCAATCGCTATCTGCATTTTGTCGCCTACCGCCGCCCGGATCTGTTTGACCGGTTCTAGGCCGCGCTTAAGATCATCCGGATCCAGGTAGTGACCGACAGGCCCCACCGCGCCGACCCCGGCGCGGTGTCCAACAGGACCGCCCAGCGAAACGCCGAACTGGTCCCACGGCCAAATCTTCATCGCCCGGATGCCCGAATCCAGCAGCTCCTGCGCAAGTTCTCCAGCCCGACCTTCTGCCCAGGCGTGGTAGTCCATATGGGGGCCATGACTGACACACGTGTTGTAGATCGGAATGCGATCTCGGTTTCGGCCGCCCAGCAAGTTGTATATCGGTTGGCCGGTATACTGTCCCAGCAGGTCCCACAACGCCACGTCAACCGTCGATATGGCGCGCGTCTCCGCGCCCGCGAACCCGAAAAAGTTCACCGTGGCAAACATATTGTTCCAATGGTTCTCGATGTCAAAAACAGAGCGCCCCACCAACAGGTTGGCAAACACATCATGGATCACCGCGGCAACGGCACGTGGAACATAATACGTTTCACCAAGCCCGACTAGGCCCTCGTCCGTGTGGATGCGCAGCCAGAGTGTATTGAATTGCTCTTCAAACCAGATTGTCTCAAGCTTGTCTATCTTCACTTCAAGCTCCTATTCCTTCCTTTTTGCCGGTGCAAGTTCTGTGCCTGTAGTGCATGACTGACTCGCGCAGCTCTGACCAGGCCTAACTTACTCCAGACCAGGCTTCTCCTTTGACGAAGGACATCCGGTCTGAGTTGACTGGTTTCCTCGTTGCCAGTTTCATCTACTGCTCAACTGTCCGAATTAGGCGTCACCAACGACCGTGCAAGTCTTGCTCTTCAAAATATGAGTGATCGATGCCGGCCAATGATATCTGGGAGAATCCATCCACTTCAGAATGTACAGGATGCGGGGCTCTCAAAGCGAGAAAGCTATCGCAGCCTAATAGCATGGAAGGACCAGGCACTGGCAACGTAATGTCGAACTGACATACTGATCGCGGGTTCTTAGTGGGCGGCGGGACGCCCCAGCAATTGGTGTAAGGAGGCATGATGTGATTGACAGTTGAAAACTGGAGAAAGTATACTCCTTATCGTCAAAATCACACGAAAGCCCCGAGTGATGGGTATTCAGTTTCAGAAAGGCAGCATCTGTTGGAACCCCCTGCGTGCAAAACGTCGCAATTGTCTGAAATTGACCACTCCGGGCAAAGAAGATAAGCGAAGGCCACACCATGTCCGACTGGAGTCATTTGGAAGAATTCCGCGTAGTGCGACTCAACGCCGTTCTATCGCCAATGTCCCAATACGAGAGGGATCGCTTTCGTGAGCATCACCTACGCCCCTTCGAGGTGGAGGCCAATACGCCCTCAACGATCATTCCTCGCGTTGCTGACTATGACGCCATCTTTGTCGTGTCAACCGCGTTGCCGGAAGGCGTAATCGAAAGCCTGAGCCGCTGCCGCGTGATCTCCCGCCTCGGTACAGGGACTGACAAGATCGACGTCGCCGCCGCCACCAGAAAAGGCATCCTCGTTACCAATGTCCCCACCTTCTGCGTCCAAGAGCAGGCCGACCACACGATGGCGCTGCTGCTGGCCCTTCACCGAAAACTGCCGCAGATGTCCGAAGCGATGGCGGCCGGAGCCTGGAACAAAGCGCGCCGCCAAGCCTCCGCCAATCAGCGCCTTGAAGGCCGCGTTCTCGGTCTGATCGGTTTCGGCAATTCAGCCCAAGCCGTGGCCAGGAGAGCGAAGGGCTTCGGATTTCGTGTAATAGCTACGCGCCGCAATATGAACGCGCCCGCGGAAGCCGCAGATGAGCTGGGTGTCGAGATGATGGGCCTGGAGGACCTGCTCAAAGAGTCGGACGATGTGTCTCTTCACCTGCCCCTGACCGATGAAACATTCCACCTGCTCGACGAGGCCATGCTGCGCAAAATGAAGCAGGGCGCCTACTTTGTCAATACGTCGCGGGGCGCCATTGTCGATGAGAAGGCGCTTGTGGAGCTCCTGCAAGAAGGAACGTTGGCCGGTGCAGGAATCGACACCTTTGAAGATATTGATGTCTTCGTTGAAGAAGAAAGGCCGCCGGATCACCCTTTACTCTCTCTCGACAATGTGATTCTCTCCCCCCACGTCGGCGCCATCTCTGAACAGGCAATGCAGGACGTCACAAATGGGGGCATTGCCAACGCGGCGGCCGCCCTGAGCGGATACTGGCCGCCGGCCGAAAACATCGTCAATCCTGAAGTCTTCCCTAGGTTTCCCCTGGTCGAACGAATAGAATGATCCAGGGTCAACGCTCTCCATGGCCCGACCCAGGCGGTTCTACCCTGAAACCATTCCCTCCTTGGCGGTGCCGATATCGCGTTGAGCAATCGGGTATATCCGTCGGCGATTCGAGCCACATCGGCTCCATGCAGGCTATTGTTCAACAATCCACAAAAGGATTTGCACTGGCAATCCTATCTGGTGTATGGTGACTTTGGATCGTAGGCAATTGAGCATTGAAGTGTCACCGATTCACACTCTGGTTTTGCTTACCTTGATGGAGGAGTCGATCCAATGACCCATGTTATATTCGATTTGTGCATCCGGGACGGTGCCTGCGTAGAAGTTTGCCCCGTGGAATGCATAATCCCAGGCATGCCCGAAGAGGAATGGCCCTGGTACTATATCGATCCGGAAACCTGCATCGACTGCGGTGCCTGTGTGCCCGAATGTCCGACCGATGCTATTTTGCCCGAAGAAGACTTGCCCGAAGAGTACGCCTACACGACCGAACTGAACGCCATGTACTTCGAGGAAGGACCAGGATACGAAGCGCTCGACATGGTCTGACCTGAGGTGTTAGTTCGGCGCGGGCCCGCCCTTCTCTCTCCCCATGCGCTGAGACGGGTGACTTCTTCGCTAATGCTTTGTAGATGGCGGCACGATTCGATACAGAGCAAATTCGTTCGATGTGAAATTTCGCCCCTGCGCTGGCAGGGGCTTTTGTATTCGTTGCTTCTTCCGTTGTTTGAGGAGAAAATCCAATGTCCGAATCCCGCGAAATGAAACCACCGGACTGGTCAGAGGTGGAGCGTGTTCTCATAATTATGGCGCACCCTGATGACCCCGACTTCTCTTGCGCCGGATCCGCGATCCAGATGGCGCGCCAGGGCATCGAGGTCACATACATGATTTTGACCAACGGCGACAAGGGCAACCACAATCCCCTCGTCACCCGACGTCAACTGATCCTGATGCGTAAAGAGGAGCAGCGCAAGGCCGCCGCCCTTTGCGGGGTCAAGTATGTCCTGTTTATGGACGAGGAGGACGGCTTTCTGCGGCCAACGCCCGAGATTCGCAAAAGAGTCTGTCGCGAAATCCGGCGCATTCGGCCGCAGCTGGTGATCTGTAACAGTCCAGACCGCTACATCTCCGGCCGCGGCTATATCAACCACCCTGATCACCGCAATGCCGGACTCATCGCCCTCGAGGCCATCTTCCCGGCGGCCGATAACCCGATGTTCTATCCCGACCTGACCAACGAGGGCTATCCTCCCCACAATATCAGCCAGCTCTACATCAGCCACGCCGAAGAGTCCGATGTCGAAGTTGACATTACAGATGACCTCGAACTGAAGATCAAGGCGATCCTCTGCCACGAAAGTCAGTTCGACGATCTTGAGGCCACCGAGAAGCGCATGCGCGAGTGGGGAGGCGAGGAACAGGAGGACGGCAGCAAGCGCCACTTCGAGCGATTCCAGCAACTGGATTTTCGCGGTCGGCCGCGTCGCGGGCCCAAAGCAGCCGACAAGAACACCCAAAAATCAGAATCCTGAAAAGAAGAGAGTGGAGGGGATTCCCCTCCACTCTTTGCATAGTTGCTGTTCCTTCACTTAGATGCTGTTACAGCATCTGGTACGACCCTCTACTCGACCTCACCCATTAGCTCTTCCTGCAATTCATTGGCCGTCTCCGTCAACCCATCGAGAGTTGCCTGGATGTCCGCGCCCTGCATGATCTCGTTGAAGGCCGTTTCCGCGGCGTCGCGCACAGCCTGGTAGGAGATGAGCTGCGGCTCATACGCGCCGTGTCCTAACAGGGCCAGGGCCTCGCCGTACTGAGGGTTCTCCTCCACATAACCGCTCAGATGCGCTTCGGTTCCTGCACGAGTGGGGAAGTAGTTGCTGGCCTCTACCCAGCGCGCCTGAACCTCCGGTGAAGTAAACCACTTGATGAACAGCCACGCAGCCAGCTCCTGCTCCGGCGGGCCCGCCGTGATCATGACGTCGGCGCCGTAGATGTTCTGCACAGGATTCTCGGTCGTGTGCGGAATCGCCGTCACGCCCCACACGTCCATGTCGCGCCCCTGTTCTTCCGCAATCGTGACCATGTCGTTGGCGTAGAACGGCAAGCCGGAACTGGAGCCCTGTGTGAAGCTAGCCCGCCGCGCCGCGAACTCTGGGTTCGGGTAACCTTCTGTGAAGAAGTAGGCGCACCCGTTGTCGAACATGCGCTTCAGCATCGTCATTGCGTCGATCGTGGCCTGTCCGTTGTAGACGTAGCCGGTGTTGTCATCGTTCAGAACATCGCCGCCCAGCGCGAATGTCCAGGACGCCATCGCCGAAGCGTCATCCCGCAAGATGTATCCGCCCGTACCGTCACCGTTCGCTTCCGCCCCGGCACAAGCCATCTCTTCAAACTCATCCGGAGTTGACGGCGGCCCGGCAAATCCCAACTCCTCTAGCCAGGTCTGGTTGTAATAGAGAACTTCCATCGAGCGGTTGGGCGGAAAGCCCAGGCGCTGGCTATCGAACACCGGGTGGACGCCCTGCTCCATGAAACTGGCGAAGAAGTCATCCCGTTCCTCGGCTGTGAAACCCCACGTGGGATCATCGATGAACGTATCGAAGTCGGCCAGGACGCCATTCAACTGGTAGAAGGCCTGGTCGTTCTGATAACCGACGATTAGGCTCGCCGGCTGCTCACCCGAAGCCGTGCTTGCATTCACCTTATCACGGATATCGTTGTACCCTCCCTGGTTTTGCGCATCGAGGACAATGCCGCACTCATTGTTCGCATTGAAATCCTCGACGATCACCGCCAGCTTCTCTTCGCGAGAGCCTCTATGCTGGTGCCACCACACGATCGTCTGACCGCGCGGATCGATCCCGGCCAGCGGGCCGTCAGCCGCCGGCGCGCATGGCCCTTCGTCCATCGCCTCGGCCGCAGGCGCTTCCTCTTCCATCGCCGCCGGCGCTTGAGCCGCCGGTGCCGGACAAGCGGCCAATACGAGAGCTGCGACCAGAAGAGTTGCCAACATCCACATTCGTTTTGTATTCATAAGGTTCTGTCTCCTGTTATGGTTGAATACCGAATCGGGAAACACGTTATTGAAAACTGAAGCCTGACTGTTATTATCGCGAAATGAACCGTCCCCTTCCCGACACGTCTGCTAACCCTTCAGCCCGGTCGTAGCAATCCCCTCGATGAAATGGCGCTGCGTAAAGAAATAGAGGAGGACGATCGGCAGCATGGTGATGATAGCACCCGCCATCTGCAAATGCAGAAGCGCTCCCGCCTCATCCAGAAAAACGAGCAGGCCGTAGGAAATCGGCCTCCAGTCCGAAGACGTCGTCACCAGAATCGGCCAGGCAAGCGCATTCCAGGCGCCCACAAAACCAAATAATACCAGCGTCATAACCGCGGCAGTGGAAAGCGGCAGAACCACCGTGATCAAGTAGCGCAAATGCCCGGAGCCGTCTATCTGCGCCGAGTCCCACAGTTCGCGAGGGATCTGTTGGAAGAACTGCCGTAGCAGAAATATCCCGAACGCGCTCGCCATGAATGGAATCGTCAACGAAGGCCAGTTGTTGATCCATGGTATAGGACTAATGCGCCCCAACCAGGAGACCGTGATGAAGTTTGGAACCCAGGTAATCGCTTCGGGCAGCATTAGAGTCGAGAGCAGCAGAGTGAACAGAAAGCTCTTGCCTGGAAACTCCATCTGCGCGAAGGCATAGGCCGCGAGCGCGCAGAACACAACCGCCCCGCCGACCGAAATCAAAGTAATCTTGACGCTGTTCATGAAATACAGAGAGAACTGCGCGTCGTGCCAAGCCTCTGTATAGTTGGTCCACTGCGGCGTGGAAGGGAGTGCCCGTCCTCCGGTGGCTTCGGTCAGGTTCATCAGCGACACGCTCACCGTATAGAGGAATGGCAAAATCGCGGCCGCTGCGCCTATTATCAGCACGGTGTAAATGATCGCTTGATTCAGAGCAGCCCGCCGCGTAGCCGGATCGGCCCAGCGTGTTTGAAGGGCACTACTGGCTATCGCTTCATCAGCCATAGAAGACCCTCCTGCTTGCAATCCTGTTGTTGACAAGAGTAATAATCATGATAATGAGCAACAGCAGAATTGCTAGCGCCGACGCGTACCCATATCTCGTGTCCCGCTTGAACGCCTGAAAGATTACGATACTGGCTGTGTCGGTCGTGCCCAACGCCGCCGCTTGCCGTAACACGAAAATGTGATTGAAGGCCTTGAAAGTACCTATCACCGCGTAGAGCGACAGGAAATAGATAGTCGGCGAAAGCAGCGGCAGCGTCACATGCCGAAACTGCGCCCACCCCCCTGCGCCGTCTATATCCGCTACCTCATATAGCTCATTGGGTATCGCTCCTAGCCCAGCCAAAAAGATAACAGTATCGAAACCGACATACGTCCATGTACCGTAGATCATGATCGCGACCAGAGCTAGGCTGGGACCCGACAGAATAGGCCCCAAATCAATCTTCCCTCCGGTAATCATTTGGATGATCCCGGCCGGCTCACTCAACCAGAGCAGCGGTTCCGCGCCGAACAGGTCAAGTAAGCTGTTCAGTGGTGCGGTCGGCCTGTTGGAAAAAATGATTCGAAAAACCGCGGCCGTGCCGACAAATGGCGCCACGTACGGCAGAAAGTAGAGGACCCGAAAAAGTGTCTGTCCTCGAATCTTCTGAAAGAGGAGTGCCGATAGAATTAGCGCAAGCCCAAGTTGGATCGGCACCGTTCCCAATACATAGAAGACGGTCGCCATCAACCCGTTCCACCAGTCCTCATCGCCCGCAGCCACGGCTCTTGGAAGCTCGGCAATCAACACCCAGGCCCCCGCCATCAGCGCCACCGCGCCCACCAGCCGCAGTGCCACGCCCGTATTGGAAGAGCGATCTCTTGCGCTTTCCCACAGACGCCAGGCTAACAGCAGAAGCAGGAATCCAGCGCTGATGGTCACAATTTGCGACCAAAGTTCCAGTCCCACGCCCTCTTCGAGTGCTTCGGCGTACGCCGCGTTGATCTCTGTCAATGTAAACCAGATCAACGCCGCGCCGCTGATCAAGCAGACACCTGCGTTGAAGAAAGGCATGAAGTAGATACGATCACGCCCGTCTTTCGGCATCTGTCTATTGATGAGTAGCGCCCAAACCGCGCCCGCCGCCAGAAAGACGACCCCAATCCAAAGCGCGATTTGCACTGTTGGCAACCACCAAGTTTCCACAACCAGACTGCGAAATGCTTCTCGCGTGTTGTTCTGCCCTCGCAGCTTAGACGGGATAAGCAACATCTCCGGCAGAAGAATAAACACAAATCGGGCAAATAGAGCAGTGCCCGCCGCTGTCAGAGCTGCTGGCAACGCCCAACGCATCGCATTCGTCTGCTCTTGCCGGTGTTCCTGAACAGCGCGCGCGATCATGCTCACGGCAAAATAGACTAAGCCGACAGCTAGCCAAAAATTGATGATGTAGATGAGGTTGTCAACTGCCTTGACGTAGTTGCCCAAACCGTCGTATGAGCCGACGATCTTGTTCAGGCCGCGCAAGGTGCTCTCATAAGCGGCGAAAGCTAAGGGAAATAGACCGAAGAGACCTATTATGATGAAAGCGGGCGCCAGAAACGAATAGGCGAGCAACATCTCGCGCAGTCGCCTACCCTGTCGTCCCTGAAACCAACCAGGGGCGGCTCGTACCTGCTGCCTGAGATCGTTGCGAAATGCCGCAGGTTGAGAAGCCGTACTATCCACGAGGAGATCGCTTTCCCAGATCTTCTAAGCCACTGCGCCAACGCCGGATTTTTCGTTCATATTATAGTGCAAGCTGGGCATTGCGTCAACGATAGCGCCTAGTACCTGGCCACGTGTCGGCATAACTAACCTGCAGCATTCCCACGCCATTCAATGTCTGAATCCGTGTGTCTTCATGCCTGTTACCAATTTTGCACTCTACTATTGTTGCCATGTTAAGAAATGGTCAAGAGTGTGCAAGGAGTCAATTCCAATCACTGACGCACCATTTAACGCAGCAATCTACGAATCTTCGCCGCCGCGACAGACCTGCAGTCCTCCGGATCGGCGGTCTGCGCCGGTTCCTTTTCCGCGAAACTCAATGCGTCGCATCAGGCAGGATTCACGCCACAAGCAGCCTTCCGATCTCGCAACTCTCCGCATTGCAGAACCACAGCACACCTTCGTGGATGGTCATGCCGTGGATTTCGTCAGGCGCCTCAACACGAATCACATCAAAAATGCGCCCACTCTCAGGATCCAGCAGACAGACCGTGCCCGCAGAGGTGTCGGCAGCCCACAGCTTTCCATCCTCCGACCACGCGATCCCGTGTACCCGTAGCCCTGGAACCCGGATGCTGTGAGCTTCCTGCCAGCCGTCGGGATCCATAATATGCACCTTCTGGGAAGGTGGCGAGGCGACGTACAGCCTGCCATCCCGCCACTCCAGCCCGTGGGCGCCCGTTTCCTGGGCGTCGGCCGCGCCCTCTCGCCACGCCACGACACCGGCGCCAGGTGAACTGTACTTGGCAACGGTTTGACCTGTTTCTGCATCCAGCTGCGCGATCTTTCTCTCATAAGTAGAAGCGATCCAAACATAGCCGTCGCCCACTGTTATGCCGCTTGATTTGACCGTGTCGGTCTGGACATCGAACAGCACTTCCCCTGTTTCGTAGTCCTGCCGATAGAGCCGATTGTTGCCCTGGTCAATACACCACAATCCATCAGCACTGGCCTGAAGTCCGTTGGGATGTGGACCTGGACTCGCAAACCGTTTCTCTACCTGCGCGATCTTTACCGGCATGAGATTACTCCTTGCATTTGGGCGCCTGTACTTTAAGCGAGCATTCCGCCAACTGACCCGTCAATCCAATACGATAAAGCCCCGCCAACTCCTCGTCAAATCCATTCAAGGTTTCGGTGTGGTCAACCAGACTGGGTCAGAAAATTGCATCGCCCTTGCGTCCCATCTATAATTGGGCTTCTTGTGATGCGCGCACGGGCGTGGCCGGCGCATTACATGCTGTGCGCTGTCTGCTCATTTTCTCTTCGCGCCCACTCTGAGCGCGGTCTCACCGTTTCTACCTTACGGAGTATTGCTATGCTGAAGACCCATACTTGTGGCGAACTGCGAGCCAGCGATACCGGGAAAGAGGTCACCCTTTCCGGGTGGGTAAACCGCCGTCGCGACCACGGCGGACTGATTTTCCTGGACTTGCGCGACCGTTTTGGCATTACGCAGGTTACCGTTTCCGATGACCCTGTACTCGAACTGCCGAATGCGGCCACTCCGTCCAATGGTCCTAGCAAAAGCAATAACGGTTCGGGAGCGCTTGAAGTGGCCTCCCAGGTCCGTAGTGAGTTTGTTGTAAAAGTGAGCGGATCGGTTCAGAAGCGTCCGCAGGGCTTCGAGAATCCCGAATTGGATACCGGCGAAATCGAAGTCATCGCTACCGATCTCGAAATCCTGAGCGAGGCCCGCACACCGCCATTTGTCATCAGCGGTTCTCAGGGCGATGAGGTCGACGAGGCGGTGCGGCTGAAATTCCGCTACCTCGATCTGCGCCGTCCCAAACTGGCCGACAATCTGCGATTGCGGCACGACATTGTCCGCTTCATTCGCAACTATTTCTACGATCGGGACTTCCTCGAAGTTGAGACGCCGATCCTGCTCAAAAGCACACCGGAAGGCGCGCGCGATTTCGTAGTACCTAGCCGCATTCATCCGGGACGCTTCTACGCTTTGCCGCAATCACCTCAGCAAATGAAACAACTGCTGATGATCGCAGGCTTTGAGCGCTACTTTCAGATCGCGCGCTGTTTTCGCGACGAAGACTTGCGCGCCGACCGCCAGCCTGAATTCACCCAGCTGGATCTGGAGATGAGCTTCGTTGAGGCTGCTGACATTATGGCTCTCATAGAAGAGATGCTCATCAGCTTGTCGGCGAAAATAAGCGACAAGCCTGTCCAGCAGACCCCATTTCCGGTTCTGACCTACGACGACGCCATGGCCAAGTATGGTATCGACCGCCCCGATATTCGCTTTGGGCTCCAACTGTTCGACGTAACCGACCTTGTCCGCAACAGCAAATTTGGCGTGTTCAAGAACGCTGTTGCCTCCGGGGGAATCGTCAAAGGCGTTCGATTTCCTGGAGGGGCGAAACTGAGCCGCAAAGAAACTGACGACCTGATTGAATATGTAAGACCCTATGGGGCAAAGGGACTCGCGTGGATCGGCATTACCGGCGAAGCCGACGAGAGCGGAGCGTACCCCGCAGGCAGCCTGCGCAGTCCGATCATCAAGTTCCTCACTGAGGAAGAAATCGCGGGAATCGTCGCAGCCTCCGGCGCCGAAGTGGGTGACTTGATTCTCTTCGTCGCCGACGAAGCAGGTGTGACCAACCCTGCACTCGCCAACCTGCGCCTTGAGATCGGCGCCCGCGCCAACTTGATCGATTCGAATCTCCTTGCCTTCTGCTGGGTGGTTGACTTCCCCCTGCTCGAATATGACAGCGAGGAAGATCGCTGGGG
Source organism: Caldilineaceae bacterium (assembly GCA_022821585.1). GTDB lineage: Bacteria > Chloroflexota > Anaerolineae > Caldilineales > Caldilineaceae > Bin5. The sequence goes on along the minus strand of JAJEDI010000095.1, from coordinate 30,467 downwards.
CGCCATCCACCATCCATTCACAAGCGCCCGTGACGAGGACTGGAGCATTCTCGAACAGCGCCCTGCCGAAGTCAAGGCCAAGGCCTATGACGTCGTTCTCAATGGCTGGGAGATCGGCGGAGGCAGCATCCGCATCCACCGCAGCGATCAGCAAATGCGCATGTTCCAGCGCTTGGGACTTAGCGAAAGCGAAGTGGATGAACAGTTCGGTCATATGCTAGAGGCCTTCCAATACGGCGCGCCCCCACATGGTGGAATCGCAATGGGTATCGAGCGCGTGGTCGCACTCTTCGCCGATGCCCAAAGCATCCGTGAGGTGATGGCCTTTCCCAAAACCGCAACCGGGACTGACCTTCTCCTCGAAGCTCCGAGCCTGGTCGAAGACGACCAACTCGCCGAGTTGCACATCGCTGTTAGGCAGCAGAAAGAGAAGGCATAGTGAGATGGAGGTCGGCTCACTGTAGCATATTGCAACGCAACCGAGGACCAATTTGCCCAGAATTCTTGTTTGGCGGAGGATTTCATACTGTGCTATAGTTTCTCTGCAGCCCTGCAATGTCCGTGATTGACTAGTTTGAGGGCGAACCAACACCAGACACACGGGAGTTAGGCGAAGGTACGTGGATGTGATAGCCCGCCCCTTGAGGGGTAGGGCAAGACGGAAGCGACCAGCCGGCGCCCACCTACGAACCTCGGTTCGTACCCACTGGATCACACGACATTGCGGGGTTGGGAATGCGTCCGGGGCCACCCGGACGTTTTTCTTTGCGTGCTACCCGCGTCGTATCGCATTTTCGATACTACCTTCCGCCATAAAGCAGCGATTGGACAGGAACGCAATGGACGGCCAGCGCCACAGTTCCCCTCGAATCTACCCGGTGGACTTGCAAGCTCACAGCAACTGTTCAGATGGCACCGACACTCCGAAGGAATTAATCCGCAGAGCCGCGCAACTGGGCATCCGCGTTCTGGCTGTGACCGACCATGACAGCGTTCTCGGCGTGGCCGAAGCCCAGGCCCAAGGGGCCGATGCTGATGTCCACGTGCTTCCCGCCGTCGAATTCAGCACCGCTCGCGATCGCGAAAATGATTTTCGTGACTTTGACATCTTGGGCTATGGTATTGACCCGACCGATTCCACTCTGCTCGACACATTGAACAGACTCAAGGAGAGCCGCATAGACCAGAAGTCGCGCCAGGTCGAGCGGCTGCAGAGCTACGGGCTGCATGTCCCAGTGGATGAAGTCTTGGCACTGGCTGGTGGCGTGCCGGGCCGCCCCCACATCGCCCAGATAGCCCTGAAATACAACCCGCACATATTTAATTCCCTGAGCGACGTCTTCCAGCAATACCTCGCCTCCGATGCCGAAAACCCCACACACGTGCCCCGCACCTTTATTCTAGGTGTCATTGACGCTATTGAACTTACGCATGGTGCAGGTGGAAAAGCGGTACTTGCCCATCCAGGCATATATAGGCGCATTCGCAGCCTCGAAGAGTCTCTGGCCCGCCTAGTCGACGTCGGCCTCGACGGACTCGAAATCCATTATCCCTATGCCCTTGAAGGAAGAGACTCAACCGACAGGCCCATCGCCTGCTTTGCCGAGCTGGCAGCCAGGTTCGGCCTGTTTGAAACCGGCGGCAGCGACTACCACGGCGAACGCAAGCCAAATCGTCTCGGCGAAGCCGGTCTCGAATGGGAACAGTGGAACAGGCTGCAGGAACTGAACGGATGGTAGCCTCCATCTCTCCGACACATCAGTGGTATCTGCACCAAATCTCCCGTCCAACCTGGCTGGAGATCGATCTTTCTGCACTGGCCCAAAACATAGGCGAACTTCGGCGGCAAATCGGGCCCCGGCGTCTTTTCTATGCTGTCGTCAAAGCAAATGCCTACGGCCACGGCGCTGAGTTGATTGCGCCAGTTGCATTGGAGGCCGGCGTAGACCGCCTCGCTGTCGCCGCAGTAGACGAGGCTATCTCCCTGAGGGAAGCCGGAGTTCAAGCCCCCATTCTCCTGCTTGGCTACTCGCCGCCGGAATTGGCAGAAACTATACTGCAATACGACCTAGCCGTGTCCGTCTATGAGGCCCGCGCTGCCCTCGCCTTCGCCGAAACTGCTGCTCGCGTCGGTCAATCCATGACAGTGCATCTCAAGGTCGATACAGGGATGCACCGCCTGGGCATCGACCCTGTCGATGCTCCCGTTCTTTGCGCGATGCTCTCGGAGAATCCTGACCTTCATCTTGAGGGAATCTACACCCACTTCAGCACCGCTGACGAAACCGACAAAGAATACAGCCGCTATCAGCTCAGACGCTTTACAACACTGCTGCAGCGGCTCACCCGCGCCGGCTGCCGCCCTCCCATTGCTCACGCCGCCAACTCAGCCGCAACCATTGACCTTCCGGAGGCGCATCTGGACGCGGTCCGCTGCGGCATCCTCCTGTATGGTCTGTCTCCCAGCGACGAAGTGTCCGCACCGCCGCAAATGCGCCCCGTTCTCAGGTGGAAGGCCCGCATCGCCCAGGTGCGCGCCGTTAACGCCGGCGAATCCGTTTCCTACGGCAACACATGGCGGGCACCAGGTCCCCGCACGGTCGCCGTAATTCCGGTAGGTTATGCCGACGGTTTTCCCCGCAGTCCTCGCACCTGGAAAACCGTGCTCATCGGCGGTCGCGAACTGCCTGTCGTAGGCCGCATCTGTATGGACCATGCCTTCGTCGACGTAACTGAACTAACGGAAACCGGGATCCCGGTTGCCCGTGACGACGAGGTCGTCCTGATCGGAGAACAACACGGCGCAACTATCTCCGTGGAGGATGCCGCCGCCCGCCTGAAGACGAATAACTACGAAGTAGCCAGCCGGCTGATGGCGCGGCTGCCCCGCATCGCAACCTAAAGCTGAACCTTTTGGGCCCGAACACGAGCGGGAAGAGAAAATGGCTGGAGCGAACAGGCAGTTGGCATCTAGGGCCCGCAAAATCTACCAACAGCTTCTGGACGAATACGGTGAACCGCAGTGGAAACCGTCCCGTTCCGGCTTCGAGCAGTTGATCCAGACCATCCTCAGCGCCAATACAAACGACCGCAACTCGGGCAAAGCGTTCGAAACCCTCAAAGAGCGCTTCGCCGGCGACTGGGACGCAGTACGCACTGCCCCCCTGGAGGAAATCAAAGACGCCATCCGCGTGGCCGGGATGTACAACCAGAAGGCGCCGCACATCGTCGAAACGCTGGACATTCTGTTCAGGGAAGAAGGCAGCTACAGCCTTGAACACCTCCGCGACATGGAGCCGGCAGCCGCCCAAACCTACTTGCAGCGTTTTCCTGGCGTAGGCCACAAAACGGCCAGCATCGTCCTTCTTTTCAGTTACGGAATGGCAGCTTTTCCGGTCGACACCCATGTGCAGCGCGTGACTCAGCGTCTTGGCATGAGCGGACGCCGGGCTTCCGCAGAAAAAATCAAGGCTGTCTGGGAGAGATTACTACCGGAAGAGACCTATTTCTGCCTGCATGTTCATATAATTCGCCATGGCCGTACCGTGTGTAAGGCGCGCACGCCCCGCTGTGCCGACTGCGTTCTGCAGGATGAGTGCGACTACAATGCGCGCCTAGGCGACTGGAAGAGCACCATACCTGAATAGGATTCAAGAACGCAGAATGCCACCTGCAACGAACACAGGCGGCATGTGGTCTAGAACTCTTCGCTTCCCGGTTCGGCTGAATCCGGGATAAGACCTTGACTGAAACTGTCCTGCCTTTATTCTGCCAAGGCCTTTTTCTGCTGGCGCTTTAGTCTGCTCTTGCGGCGGGCCGCATTGTTGGCATGGATGGCCCCCCGTTGTGCAGCCCTGTCCAAAGCTACGAAAGCCAGCCGTACTGCCTCAGGCGCCTCCGGGTCGGATTCCTCAATTGTTTCACGCGCCCTCTTCACAGCTGTTCGGGCGGCACTGCGATATCCTCTATTGCGGTCTCGGCGCCGCAAATCCTGGCGCGCCCGCTTAGCGGCTGATCTGATATTCGGCATCTGTTTCTCCACCACGGCCCCACCGGCCGCACCGTTTGCGACATCCCAATTGAACGACAATTGGCTGCATTGTATCAAGGGGATGTGCCAAAGTCAATCTGAACTCCCACTGGTGTGCATTCAAAATGGGGGTGAGCTCGCGCCTATCTCTGGCAGCACTTAGAACATGGTCGTCCCACGATCTACTCTGAGGCAAAAAGGAAACGCTGTCTTTGACCACGAACCACGAACCACCGCAGTTCCGGGCGGCCGTGCTTCGCCCCATCCCCCGTCCTGCTCCCGTAGGGGCAGGCCGTGTGCCTGCCCTTTTCTTTCCTCAGAGCCCGCAATGAATATCGGCCACCCATGGCATGACTCCCACGCCAGACCGACTCCACCCCATATCTGCGACGCACCCACATGCCGAAACACGATTTCTTCTAAGATCATGAGCCGATCCGGCTAGTGAATGCCCTCGTGTTACTCCCGAAATGTGGCACGATTACCGCAATTGCGCTACAGTAAGCGCGCTACGATTCCGATTCGGATGCCCACCTTGCGAGGAGTCCAATGAAGATTTCCAAAGTAACGCCGATGGTGCTCGGCACCGAGTGGCGTAACCTGACCATAGTCAAAGTAGAGACAGATGAAGGTCTGGTTGGAGTAGGGGAATGCCGGGCGCTAAACCGTACCGACGGCGTCCTAGGCTACCTCAGCGAAGCCGCGCCACGCTATATTCTCGGCGAAGACCCCTTCAACGTCGAAGCCCTTGTTGCCCGCATGTTTCGCGAGGACTTCGGTCGCGCCGGCGAGATCACTCAGACCGTAACCGCGCTGCTGGAAGTTGCTTGCTGGGACATAATCGGCAAAGCGCTCAACCAGCCAGTCTATAAACTCTTGGGTGGAGCGGTGAGGCATCAGATTAAAGGCTATGCCAACGGCTGGTATACTGGAGAACGCACACCCGAGGAGTTCCACGCTGCCGCCAAAAGAGTGCTCGACAAGGGCTATCAGGCCCTAAAATTCGATCCTTTCGGCGCCGGCTTCTACGAGATGGAGAGACCCGAAAAGAACTACGTGATCTCTCTTGTCGAAGCCGTGCGCGATGCTGTCGGCCCGGACGTGGAGATCCTCATCGAAATGCACGGCCGTTTCAACCCTGTGACCGCCGTGGAATTCGCCCGCGAGTTGGCACGCTTCAAGCCATCCTGGTTGGAAGAACCGGTACCCCCTGAAAATATCGCCGCCCAAAAGAAGGCTGCAGATGCCATCGCACCCCTGGGCATCCCCGTTGCAACCGGCGAGCGCTTGCATACGATGTACGAGTATCGTGAACTGTTCGAACTGCAGGCTTGCGACATCATCCAGCCCGACATTACCCATTTCGGCGGTATACTTAATACAAAGAAGCTGGCCGCTTGGGCCGAAGCCTACTACATGCTGATCGCGCCCCACAACGTGGGCGGCCCCATATCGACTGCTGCAGCGCTGCATCTGGCAGCCTGCACACCCAACTTCAAGATCCAGGAACACTTCAACGACTTCGCTGAAGCCTATGTGAAAGAGGCCGCCCCAGGTAACCCCGAAATCGAAGACGGCTACTTCGCCCTTCCTTCCGGTCCCGGTCTCGGTGTCACGCTAGACGAGGACGTCGTAGCCGCCAATCCTCGCCGCAGGGTTCACTTCAATCTCTTCGCCGAAGACTGGCATCGACGCTCGGCGGAAATCGACTGATGCCGGGCGCGAGTTCCTAATGAAGAAGCAGCCTCCACTAATTCTGAATGCATCTGATACCTGACGATTCCGACAGGAGCTCCCACTTCAAATGTCTTTGCAACCGCTACTGATAAACGGAGAATTCCGCGCTGCCGCCAATCCAACCGGCAGTTACCAGTCCACCAATCCAATGACCGGCGAAAAACTGCCTTGGTCATTTCCCTACTCCGAATGGGACGACATCGAGGCCGTCCTGCAAGCGGCTGCCGACGCAGTTTCAGAGCTACGTCAGGCTCCCCGACAGCTGCTGGCCGACTTTCTCGAAACCTACGCCGACCGCATCGAAGAGCGGGCCAGCGCGCTCGTCGAAGCGGCCCACCTCGAAACCGGCCTGCCCGCGCCCACCCGCCTGAATGCCATCGAGCTTCCACGCACCACCGACCAACTGCGTCAGGCCGCAGCAGCCGTACGCACGCGTTCGTGGACCCATGCCACCATTGACACCGCCGCCAACATTCGCTCCTACTACGGCCCCCTCCCGGGAGCGGTAGTCATTTTCGGGCCGAACAACTTTCCCTTTGCTTTCAATGGCGCGGCCGGAGGAGATTTCGCCGCAGCCATCGCCGCCGGCAGCCCGGTCATCGCCAAGGCGCACTCCAGCCATTCCCGCGCCAGCCAGCTGCTGGCGGAGGCCTCACTCGAAGCTATCCGCAGTACGGGTGCTCCCAAGGGACTGGTTCAGCTCATCTATCGCTTCAAACCCGAGTACGGCTACGATCTGATTGCCGACCCCCGTGTAGCCGCAGTTGGTTTTACCGGCAGCCGTGATGGCGGAATGCGACTGAAGGAAGTAGCCGACCGCCGCGGGAAACCGATCTACCTGGAGATGTCCAGCATCAACCCGATTCTTGTACTGCCCGGTGCCCTGTCCGAACGGTCGCAGGAAATCGCAGAGGAATTCTTTACTTCCTGTACCATGGGGACCGGCCAGTTCTGCACCAATCCCGGCCTTGTAATGACTGTCGCAGGGCAGGAGTCACAGGCATTTGTCGAGCACTCGGCAGCCCTCTTTGAAGAAGGAGCATCCGGCGTCCTGCTAAACCGCGGTGTCTCCGAAGGCATGGACGAATCTCTTCATATTCTGACAAGTAAAGGGGCCAAAGTCGTCGCAGGTGGAGCTGCCGCAGATGAGCCCGGCTTTTACTACCAGAATACGCTGCTGACAGTGTCGGGGGAAGAGTTCCTTTCCAGTCCGGAAGCGATGCAGACCGAAGCCTTCGGACCTTCCTCACTTGTCATTTTGGCGAAGGACGCCGCCCAGATGGAGCAGATCATCGGCTGCTTCGAAGGCAATCTCACCGGCTGCCTCTACTCCGACAGCGCCGGAGCCGACGATGACCTGTACGACCGTCTCGCCCCTCTGCTGCGCGCCAAGGTCGGCCGTCTATTGAACGACAAAATGCCTACCGGCGTTGCCGTCACCGCGGCGATGAACCACGGCGGCCCCTTTCCTGCGACCGGGCATCCTGGGTTCACGTCAGTTGGCATTCCGGCCAGCATCCGCCGCTTCGCCGCCCTGTACAGCTACGACAATGTGCGCCAGCACCGCCTGCCCCCCGAGCTGCAGGATGAGAACCCAACCGGAGAAATGTGGCGGCTGGTCGACCAGCAGTGGTCGCAGGCAGATATCAACAACTGATGTCTCTAGGCTGCGGGAAAAGCCTTTCCTGAGTTTCCCTGGCGGCAACAGGCATAGGACGGCCCTCAAAGCCGATAAGCCTCTTTCGCAAGACCGTACGCCAGAGCATGCGCCATTGCCAAGGCATCCTCGTCGTCGATCTGGCCCTCGACGAGCAGACCGGCTAGCCAGTCACAGGCGATGCGCCGCCAGAGCTCATGCCGCGTCGGGATCGAGGCGAACGCCCGTGTATCGTCATTGAAACCGACCGTATTGTAGATGCCCGCCGTCTCCATCACCTGCGCGAAGAAATTACGCATCCCATTGATGCTGTCGTAGAACCACCAGGGCGGGCCGATACGCAGGATAGGGTAGTGGCCGGCCAGCGGCGCAAGCTCTCGGGCACTCGTGGATTCATCCAGTGTAAAAAGGATCAGACGCAACGTCGGATGGGAGCCGAAGCGGTCAAGGAGAGGTTTTAGATTGAGGGTGAAATCAAGCGCATGGGGGATGTCGGCACCTTTGTCCGCGCCGAATCGCTGGAACACTGCGGAGTTGTGGTTGCGAATAGAGCCGGGATGAAGCTGCATGACCAGACCGTCCTCGCTGCTCATGCGCGCCATCTCAACCAGCATGTGCGCTGCAAAAAGCCGGGCGTCGCCGGCGGACGCACGGCCCGCCAAGCCCCGTTGAAAGATGGCATCGGCGTCGCAGGCCGTCAGAACCTCGGTGAACGGCGTCTCCGCCGCATGATCGGTTGCGGTCGCACCCATCTCTCTGAAGAAGTCGCGGCGGGCTTCCAGTGCCGAAATGTACGAGGGATAATCACCGATGTCGATCCCGGACACTTCGCGCAAGAGGTCGATTTGCCCCGACCATTCCGGCTGATCGATCCCATTCACGACCTTGTCTGGACGGAATGTTGGGTAGATGCGCCCGCTCCAGCCCGACTCCCGGATCGTCTTGTGATGTTCGAGCGTGTCGGTGGCGGCATCGGTGGTGGTCAGCACCTCTACTTGGAACTGTTCAAACAGCCTCCGAGGCGTGAAATCAGGTGCCGCCAACCTTTCGGATATCCTGTCGTATATCGTCTGAGCGTTTGCGGGCGTCAGTTTTTCGGTGATGCCAAATAGATCATGTAACTCATCCCGCAGCCACAGGCCGGTGGGAGTACCTTGAAATAAGTGATAGTTTTCAGCGAAAGTCTGCCAGATCTTGCGATGGTCCGATTCGACCTCGCCGGCGTTTTCCCCGCCATTCATGGGCACCCCCTGTGCTTCAAGGGGAACGCCTTGGGAGTAAAGCATCCGGAAAACATAGTGGTCCGGGATCAGAAAGAACTCTGCCGGCGAACTGAAATGGTACGAGGCATCGGCGAATAGCAGCGGGTCCACGTGGCCGTGCGGGCAGATCAAAGGAAGGTCGGCAACTCTCTCGAACAGAGTTCTGGCTACAGATCTCCTTGCGCTGCTACCGCTGAAAAACCGATCGGCCCGTTCGGGCATATAATTGCGTAGAGACGAATTCACAAGAGATTCCTTTCGCTCGCACGGAAGCGGCAATAGTTTGAGAACAGCGGGTAGGTGCTAAGGCTTTAATCAGTCCGGCGCTCACTTTCCACTGATTATAGCGGAACGAAACCGCTACAGGCGAGGAGTGAGCCGTGCGAAGAAGCATCCTTTCCCCCTCGTTTTTCACAGCAAGGAGATGGCAATGAGTTCAAGGGAACAGTTTTCGTTGGACGGGAAGGTTGCCGTTATCACCGGCGGCACAGGAGTATTGGGAGGCGCGATGGCCCGTGGTCTGGCAGGGGCCGGCGCACGCGTGGCCATTTTGGGACGGCGGGAGGCCAAAGCACATGAGTTGGCTGGCGAGATCACGGCTGCCGGCCATGATGCGCTTCCTCTGCCGGCGGACGTCCTCGACGAGGACAGTCTGCAAGCTGCGCGAAAGATTCTGCTCGACGAATGGGGAACCGTCGACGTGCTGATCAATTGCGCCGGCGGCAACCGGCCCGACGCCACCGTGTTCGGCGACCTTACCTTCTTTAATGTGCCGCGCGCTGCACTTGAAGGAGTCGTCGGTCTGAATTTCACCGGCACGGTTCTGCCCATCCAGATCTTGGGCGAACCGATGGCGCAGCAGGGCCACGGCTCGATCATCAACATCTCATCAATGGCTTCCCAAAAGGTTCTTACGCGGGTGATGGGCTATTCCGCCGCCAAAGCGGCCGTCGACAATTTGACCCGATGGCTTGCTGTCGACCTCGCAGAGAAGCACGGTCCGGGACTGCGCGTAAACGCAATTGCGCCCGGCTTCTTCATCGGCGAACAGAACCGCGCCCTGTTGATCAAAGAGGATGCACCCACCGGCCCAGGGGACTCCCCTGTCCTGACCGAACGCGGTCAGCAGATCGTAGATCATACGCCGATGGGCCGTTTCGGAGAACCGGATGAACTGGTTGGCGCTGCCATCTGGCTCGCAAGCGACGCTTCCCGATTCGTAACAGGCATAGTCGTCCCCGTAGACGGGGGATTCTCCGCCTCCAGCGGCATATGACGCCCCTGGTAAACTTTCAGAAAAAGGAGGCAGAACGTCGCTGCTGCTGTTTACCGGTATTCGCTTCCGGGTCTAGATTTCTTGCTCGGCACCATGAAGAAATGTAAATTGTCTTTTGGTGAAAGTTGAGGAAAGAGACCCATTGACTACAAAGATTGATATTCTGGTTTTAGGCATCATATAGGTAAGTCGAGGTGATACTGATGAGCGATTCTACTTTGGTGTCGCGGGACTTCATCCGCGAAGCAATTGCAGAGGACATAGCCAACGGGCGGTTCAGTGGTCGATTTCAAACGCGCTTTCCACCAGAACCCAATGGATACCTGCACATAGGACACCCAAAGGCCATCGGTCTAAACTTCGAGGTGGCGAAGGAGTTCGGCGGTCACTGCAATTTGCGCTTCGACGACACCAACCCCCTCAAAGAGGAGCAGGAGTTCGTCGAGGCACAGCTGAAGGACATCCGCTGGCTCGGATACGAACCGGCCAGCGTTCTCTATGCCTCCGACTACTTCGACCAGCTCTACGAGTGGGCTCTCCAGCTCATTCAGGATGGACATGCCTACGTCGACGATCTCAGCCAGGAAGAAATCCGCGCCTACCGAGGCACCCTGACCGAACCAGGCACAAACAGCCCCTACCGAGATCGCTCTGTTGAAGAGAATCTGGACCTGTTCAAGCGGATGAAGGCAGGCGAATTTCCCGACGGCGCCCGCGTCCTGCGCGCCAAGATCGATATGGGCGCGCCCAACATCAACCTGCGCGACCCTGTGATGTACCGCATCCGCCATGCCGAGCATCAGCGCACCGGCGACAAATGGTGCATCTACCCAATGTACGACTGGGCCCACGGCCAGTCCGACTCTGTCGAAGGCGTTACCCATTCACTCTGCTCGCTCGAGTACCTGAATCACCGCCCGCTCTACGACTGGTACCTCGACGCGCTCGGCGTCTACCATCCACGCCAGATCGAGTTCGCCAAGCTGGAGTTCACATACACGGTGACGAGCAAAAGGCGGCTCATGCGTCTTGTCGAAGAGGGCTATGTGAACGGATGGGACGACCCCCGCATGCCGACACTGGCCGGCCAGCGCCGGCGGGGCGTGCCCTCCAAGGCACTCCGCGATCTATGTCAACACGTCGGAATCGCCCGCACCAACAGCACAGTTGAGATCGAGCTGTTGGAACACTTCATCCGTCAGGAGTTGAACCTTACCGCCATGCGCGTGATGGGTGTGCTCGACCCACTCCCGGTCGTAATCACCAACTACCCCGAGGACGAGACCGAATGGCTCGATGCCGTGAACAATCCGGAGGATGAGAGCGCAGGCAGCCGGCCCGTTCCGTTCAGCCGTAACCTGTACATTGATCGCGATGATTTCATGGAAGACCCGCCGCGCAGGTTCTTCCGCATGACGCCCGGCCGCGAGGTCCGGCTCCGCTGGGGTTACTTCGTCCGCTGCGAGGAGGTCATCAAGGATGACCAGGGTAAGGTCATCGCGCTGCACTGCACCTACGATCCGGACACGCGCGGCGGTTACGCCCCCGACGGCCGCAAAGTGCGCGGCACAATTCACTGGGTAAGCGCCGACCACGCCGTTCCCGCCGAGGTGCGGCTCTACGATCGTCTCTTCGACGCCGAAGATCCTTACGACGTGCCGGAAGGCCAGGACTACTTGGCCAGTCTTTCGCCCAATTCGCTGACAGTTCTGAACGGCGTACAGCTGGAGCCGAGCGCGCGTGACCTCAAAAACGGCCAGACCGTGCAGTTTGAACGAAAAGGCTACTTCTGCCTTGACCCCGACAGCGACGGCGACCGGCTGGTCTTTAATCGTACAATCACCCTGCGTGATTCATGGGCAAGGATGCAGGCCGCAGGCAGCAAGGGGAAAGGCCAGAGGGGAAACTCGTAGAAGCCTGGCACATACTCTTCTGATGGCGGGAGGAAATCGAATCTCTGAGGCTGTCTCATTTACCCACGGGGAGTGCGTTCGAATGGATGAGCGCTGCCTACTCTAAAGTTTGCCGCACAACCTTCGGGCTACAACTATCGAATTCCTGCCTTTTGCGGCACCAATATGTGACCCTCTTCCAGCGAACCATATCTGGTAACCGCTCGCGGTCCGTGCCTCCACATGTACGACGCAATGTATGCGCACGTGACCGCATCGAGCGCATCCTCGTAGGCCTGCAAAGCGGCGCCGCGCAGCCCGTACACTTCCGTGCTTTTGAGCAGCCGCCTCGTCCTGCGCAGCGGCGGGTCGGCCTTGCGCAGTTTCCGCAAAAGCTTTCGATAGCGATCAAACTCAGACCAGCGCTCTTCAAATGATCGCCCTCGCCCACGCTTATACTTGAGAATGCGTTCAAGCCCAAACAGGCTGACTAGAGACGGATGAGGGTACACCTCGCACACCAGCCGGGACTTGGTGCGGCGGGGGATTACGTCTGACTCATGAAACTTGAAACGTTCCGACAGCACCGCGGTTAGAGCCTCTCCTCGCACGACGCCATCTCGTTCCAGAAGCCTCCTGTTAGCCGGATATGCACCAGCCTGATGACGATGCCAGTCCGCCGACAACGCACGGTCACAGTTCCTGGTTCCAGTCTCATTTGGCACCCTCAGCGGCGCATCTACCGCCACGATTGACCCGTTGCGACGTGACAGATGATCGCCAATAAAGTCGACAATCTCAGACATCTTGCTCAGTCCACCGGAACATGCTACCAATCGCTCTTCCCGGATCACAGCAACGCCTGAAGGGTTCCTGTCGCTCCACGCCAGGTCAATCCCGAAAAAGGAGGGCCTTCCCCGTTTCTTCTTCGCCATAGAGGATCTCCTCAAGGGATGCTGACTTTACACCCCCTACAATGGAAACAGCCGAGCTAGGCCGCACTGAAACAGAGACGGACTGGTAAGCCTTCAGTTTCCCGGCTGCCCCGCAGTCGCCACCCTTACCTGTCGCGGCGAAGGCAGACTTTCTCCACCGTGACTTCCTCCAGGAACGCCTCGTCAACCTGCGCGCCGTGTCCCGGCCCATCCGGCACAGTAAGGGTACTGGTGCTGTTGAGCGTAAAAGGATTGGAAACGATGTCCCGCTCAAAGTAGCGGTCGTTGGCACTGATGTCGCCTGGCAGCGTGAAATTGGGCAGGCTTGCCAGTGCAACACTGATTGCCCGCCCGATCCCTGTCTCCAGCATCCCCCCGTGCCAGACGGGAATGCCCGCAGCCTGGCACATATCGTGTACGGCTACTGAGTCTGCCAACCCGCCAATGCGGGACGGCTTGATGTTGATTACTCCGCACGCGTTCAGCTCCAGTGCCCAACGAGCGTGGTCCGGGGAAACAATGCTTTCGTCCAGACAGACCGGCGTTTCAATCAACTTTGCCAGTTTTGCGTGATCGAAGATGTCATCGTGGTCGAGCGGCTGCTCATTGAGAAGCAGACCGAACTCGTCCAGCTGTCGCAGATGCTCCGCGTCTTCCAGATGGTAGATACTATTGCCATCCACCTGCAGCAACAGATCGGGCCAGCGTTCGCGTACCGCTCGCGTCGGCTCGACGTCCCATCCCGGCTTAATCTTCAGCTTAACCCGCTGGTAGCCGTCGGCCACATAACCCTCTACGGTTGTTAGGAGTGCCTCAACGTCCGCATGGATCGGCACACTCACGCCCACGGCCACCTCCTTTCGCTTACCGCCCAGGAGGCTGGCCAAAGACCTGTTCTGCGCCTGCGCAAAAAGGTCCCACACGGCAAACTCCAGCCCTGCTTTCGCCATGCGGTTGGCGCGCACTTTCTTGAAGATCCCGCGCACCTCCTCCGGCGCAGACAAGTCCGCCTCCAGCAGCATCGGCCCCAGGAACTCTCGCTGCATAATCAGCGCTGTGTGGAAAGTCTCCTCGTTGTACCAGGGCCCGTCGCTGACAGGCGACTCGCCCCACCCCGTAATCCCGTCCGCGTCCACCCGTACGATTACAGCATCGCTGCCTTCGTGGCGCCACCCGCTGGTCTCAAATGGGCGCACGTACGGCATATGGATACGGCGGAGCTCAATCCGATCGATTTTCATTGCTGGATTCCTGTATGTCCATTCCGCTGCGTACCAGAAAGAAACTTGAGGGCACCTTGCGGATGAAATAAACTTACATGGTGCCTGAAACGATACGCGATGCGTTTAGCTGCAGAAACTTGCAATTCATCCTGCAGGGCCGTATCGAAGCTGCGTTTGCCAGGGCGATGCAGAGCGTGCCCGTTGATAGGCGCCTGCAGGAAAAGGGGGATGGCCTTGGCGGCTGTGCTAACCCTATCATAACGCGGGCGACAGCTGGCTAAGGTCGGAATTGCAAGGGCGTAGGCCGACCGCTTACGTACTAACCCCGGACTGAGCGCGTTCGCGCTCAGTCCGGAGTCTGGCGGTTGAATGAGCCGGCAGGGAGGCCGCCCCAATCGACCGACTTGAGGATCACATATCTAGGCAGCGTAAACGCAGTCCACGTGGCGCCCGCTGGCAGCCGACTCCAGGATCGCGTCGCAGATTACGGCGTTGCGATAACCGTCAACAAAGTCTGCGCCAATGGGAGCAACGTCTCCATCGTTGACGATGCAGTCCAGCAAGTGCGTGATCTCATGCACAAACGTATGCTCCCAACCGATTATATGACCCTGGGGCCACCAGTTCTCCCACCATGGATGGAAAGGCTCCGACACCAGCACGTTGCGGAATCCCTGAGCTTCAGCAGGTTCGTCCCCAACCCAGAAAATCTCCAATTCGTTCAGGCGTTCCAGGTTGAAAACAATACTTGCCTTTTCGGCATTTATCTCGAGGCGTTGACCGTTCTTGCGCCCTGCGGCAAAGCGGCTGGCCTCCACCGTACCGATCGCGCCGTTATCAAACTCCAAAAGCGCGGTGAACGCATCGTCTACATCGACCTTGCCCATCGTGCCGTCGTCCCAGGGGCGCTCTTCTATAAAGGTACGCGTCATTCCCGATACGCTCTTTATTTCTCCTACCAGATAGCGGGCCAAATCGATAATGTGTGCACCCAGGTCCCCAAGGGCACCGCTACCCGCTATCGACTTCTGTAGCCGCCAGATCATCGGCAACTCATAGTGTGCCATCACCCACTCCTGCAAATAGACCGCGCGAAAGTGGTAGATCTTGCCCAGCAGGCCCGAATCCACCAATTTGCGGATCTGACGGATCGCGGGCACGAAGCGGTAATTGAAGGCGACCAAGTTTTTCACACCCGCCTTCTGCACCGCCTCCACCATGCTCTGCGCTTCGTCGGCCGTGCGCGCCAGCGGCTTCTCGCACAGAATGTGCTTGCCGCGTTCGGCGGCCAGAATGCAGGGATCCGCGTGCGTATCGTTCGGGCCGCCGTTATCGAAAAGCTGAATGTCGTCGTTGTCCAGCATCGCCCGCCAGTCTGTATAGTAGCCGTCGTATCCGTAACGTCTGGCAGCTTCCGCCACCGCCTGTTCGTCGCGCCCAGCAATACCCACAAGCCTCGGAACGGCTGGCGGGGGGTACATCATATGCGCAATATTCAACATCGCATGGCTGTGGGCCTTGCCCATAAAAGCATAACCCAGCATCCCGACACCGATCTCCGGGGCATCGCCCTCAGCCCGCGCCCCGGCCATCGAAGTGAATCCTGATCCTTCACTCATAGGTCAGTCCCTCTTCTGTTCTTGATTTCTTGCATGATTTGGGCGGCCGCCTGCTCGCAGGCCGCCCACTCTGACAAAGCCGGCAACTATTCGGCGAAAGCCGCGTCAAAGGCGATTTCGGACGGCGCGAAATCAATCTGTCGTGTGTAGGCACAGGACTCGGTCGCGCCGTGCTCACGGTCCATTCCCGCGTCCTCCCATTCAATCGAGAGAGGTCCGTTGTAGCCAATATCATTCAGCGCCCGCATGATCTCCTCAAAATTGATCTTGCCGCGCCCAACAGAACGGAAGTCCCAGAAGCGGCGATGGTCGCCGAATTCGGCATGGCCGCCGAAGACCCCTGCTTCTTTCCCGCTGTCCGCCCAGCCAACATCCTTCATATGCACGTGGAAGATGCGATCAGCGAACCTGCGGATGAATTCGACGTAGTCCACTCCCTGGTACCCGAAGTGACTAGGGTCATAATTGAATCCGAAGGCCTCGTGCCCGTTCAATGCGTCGATCGCATTCTGAGCGCTGTGGATGTCGAAAGCGATCTCGGTCGGATGAACTTCCAGTCCGAATTTAACCCCGTTCTCGCTGAAAACATCCAAAATTGGAGTCCACAGTTCGGCAAAGAGCGCCAATCCCTTTTCCAGGAAATCGGGCGGGTTGGGCGGAAAAGAGTATACCATGTGCCAGATCGGTGAACCGGTAAATCCAGGCACAACCTTTACGCCGAATTTGGCCGCAGCACGTGCGGTGTCCTTCATCTCCTCGGCTGCACGAGAGCGCACACCGTCTTCCGTCCCGTCGCCCCAGATGCGCGGCGCCAGAATGCTTTCGTGGCGTTCGTCAATCCTGTCTGCCACCGCCTGTCCAACCAGGTGATTACTGATGGCAAAACATTGCAGACCATGCTTGTTCAATGTGTCCCAGCGCCCCTGGACATAACTGTCATCCTCCAGGGCCTTGTCCACCTCAAAATGGTCGCCCCAACAGGCAAGCTCCAGACCATCGTAGCCGAATGACTTCGCCTTCTCGCAGATGGTTTCGAAGGGCAAGTCCGCCCACTGACCTGTGAAGAGCGTTACTGGTCGCGGCATGAATTCCTCCTTAAAGTCGCTGAATCAGTTGGTTTTTCAATGTGGAATGTTCGAGTAGAAGAGTAGTGGCTCGTACGCTGTTTCCTTGCAGTCAGACGTGGAATAACAGGTATGTCTGTATACGAGTCTGATTCACGAAACGGGCTAGGCGAATATGGCCCTCAAGCTTACCGTTTTTTTACTGCAGGCGAAAGCTCACAGCCTGGGAGAGGCTGTCGAAAACCGACCGAGTTTATGCTTTCTGTCAGTTTTCACAGACGCGCCTACTATACAACCATCGCACCATTATAGCAATCCAAGACCCAGGCAGATGGCAGCCCGAACTACGTGAATTGACCTGCTGTCCTCCAGAGCGCTCTGTGAGTTTTCTGGAATCCGGGGCCCGCGCACGCGGGCGAATCCACCCATTACAGGGGGGCCAACCGTCGCCAGCGGGTTGGCAAACTGTGCCCCCATCGGAAGGGCTTTGCCTTGTTGATCGGCAAAGACAGGCCTTTCAGGACACGCCGTTCTGTGGCTCTTCCGTCAGAAGCCGGCCTTTGCTCTAGGTCTCGGTTGCATGGGGGACAAAAGGAGAACCAAATCAACTCGGGATTCCTGGGCTAGGGCTCAGTTTCCGCTGCCATACCATTCGAAACTGCGTACATCGCCAGGCTCGCTCGCCGCCTCGAGACTATACTTTCCTTCCTGTCCCACCAATACTCGCACAACCGATGTTTGCCACCTGTAAGTAACGTCCCGATCTGGAGGCGGCGCCCACTGGCTCGGCAACCGATAGCTGGTGGCTTTCGTCCAAACGGGCGGCGGCAGTTCAAACAACCCTTCCAGCGGCCAAACGTAGACCACGTACCACTCATTCTCTTCCAGGAGACCGCTGCTTAACCAGCGAAACAACACATCTTCGGAATGGGGAATCCGTTCACCGTCTTCCGGCCCCAATATTTGCAGGGGCATGTACACCTGACCTGAAGTCGCCCCCTGCTGCGAGGGAACGGTTCCCTCCACCGCCAGGATGTTGGAGGGAACCCCTGAAACTGGCAGCTGCAAGACCTGCTCAGGTCTGATCAGATCGTCCGGCCCGATTCCATTCGCCTCTTGGATGGCCGCGACTGTAGTTCCAAAGCGAACGGCGATGGAAATAACAGTATCGCCCGGTCTGACCACATAGCTGAAAACCGTAGAAATAGTCGGAGCGCCGTTGCCTCCATTCTCGGAGATAGATGCGGCGACGGGAATGAGCAATTCGTCACCCGCCCGAATCAGCGTTCCGCTAAGATTGTTGGCAGCCTGGATCTCCTCTACCGTTACCCCATAGCGTCCAGCAATTCCAAGCAAGGTTTCTCCGGACTGCACTGTGTGGCGGCCGACTGAGACGCCTGGCTGCTGATCGTCCGGGTCGGCTGTTGGCTGGGCGTCCGCAGGTTCCAGTGAGATCGGGCTGGATTCGGTCTGTGATTCGTTCGTCCTCTGGAAATTTACACCTAGACTGCCGAACTGCCACCAGCCGATCACGATCGCCAGCAATGTGAGCGCCAGCACCGCATCACGTATATTCAGGCGCGCAGGCCTTGTCCTGGGAGTCCCGGTCAGTTCATGACCGCAGAAGTAGCAGGTCTCAGCGTTTTGGGCAACCCGTGAACCGCAACTGGGACACCGTCGGCCCGCCGGAATCGTAGAGCGTATAACCTCAGACATGCAAAGGGTTTGGGAATGGGATACAGTTTCGATGGATGGGCGCAGTATAGCACGGGTTTTTTTGCCCGAGTGAACAACCGTACTCCGGCAACCCCGGCAGCGATCTGTATGTGTCCGCTGCCGCCTCAAAGAATTCCTACTCCGGCGAAAATACGATCTTCACGCCTTTTCGGCCCTCGAACAGGTCGAAGGCTTCCTGCCACGCCTCCAACGGCAGGCGGTGGCTGATCAACGGTGCCGTCCGAAGCTGTCCGGACTGTAGCAAAGCAAGGGTCTTGCGCCAGGAACTGGCTACCGTGGCGAAAGTGCCCTGTACCTGCACCTCCTTGACGCAGACCTGCTCAAGGTCCCACATCACCGGCTTGCCGAAAAGACCCACCTGCACATAGCGCCCTCTGTGTCGCACCAGATCAAGGGCAGTCTGCGCGCCGGGTCCTGCACCGGAACATTCAAAGGCGATATCCGCGCCGAGACCTTCGGTGCGCTCTGTCACAAACTTGTGGAGGTCATCTCTGCCCGCAACCAAGGTCTCGTCCGCCCCAAGCTGCTCCGCCAGTTCAAGCCGCGCTTCGTCGGTTTCCGTACCAATTACTACCGCCTGCGCACCTGCCGCCTTCGCCACTTGCAGCATCATCAGACCAATGGCGCCCGGGCCCGTGATCACCGTCAGGTCACCCGGCTCAATCTTTGAGTTTTCCAGCGCGTGGACGCAGCAGGCCAGCGGCTCAGTCAGCGCACCCGTCCATTCGTCCACACCTTCAGGCAACAGATGCAACGATCGTTCCTTCACAAGTACGTAGCGCGCAAACGCTCCGTTTACACCGCTTCCAATCGACGCGCGCTTCGGGCAATGATATGGCATCCCCGCACGGCAGAAAGGGCATGTTCCGCACAGCGTGAAATTGGGTTCGCTGGTTACCGAACTCCCAGTTCGAAATCGGGAGTCGCCGCTTCCGACATCAACGATCTTTCCCGCGACTTCGTGGCCGAGGATCACTGGCGGTCGGCACGGGTACTCGTCGTGATAGATATGTACGTCAGTCCCGCAAAGCCCGGCAGCCGTCACTTCGATTACGACATGGCCCGGGATTGCGGTGGGCTCGGGAGCGTCAAGCAGACCCACCTGGCCCACGCCAGGTCTTAGTTTGGCTACACCCTTCATTCAGACCTGCTCCTGAGGATTTCTGCGATTCACTCAAAAACTCCAACCTGCTGCCCCTAATCCCTGAATGGCATGCACAACACATTGCCTCCAACCAGGAAACAGATTGCGCAGCGCAGTCATCAATCGCGGGCAGAGTAGATAACTGGATTCAAGTGTGTGTCGATTATTTCACCTAACTGGGCGCCAGGCAGCCAGCGATCCCAATCTCTTTGCTGACTCCCGTTCTTCGGCGGGGCAACCCGCATTCCGTCCTCCATATAGATGATGGTCATGACCGCGCGCATCTGGTCGCTTCGATTCGGCCCCGCCCGGTGAAAGGTCCAGCCGGAATGGAAGCTGACCTCCCCAGCAGCAAAAGGGGAAACGAATTTCGGGTAATCGTGCAACGTACGTCCGATCTTCTGTTCACTCTCGTCACCAATTGAAAGGTCCCTGTTCTTCAGCAACTTGTGGCTCCCAATGCAGAACGAAAGAGGTCCCATCTCCAACGGGACTGCCTGCAGGGGAATCCAGGCGGTGACAGTATTTTCGTTTGACAGTGGCCAGTAAAACTGGTCGACATGCCAGGGGGTAAAGCCGCCTCCCGGCTCCTTGTACAAGGCCTGATCGTGATACATCCTCACGCCGCCAACGCCCATCAGCTCAGCCGCAATCTTGCCCAGACGGCGACAGAGGACAAACGCCTTCACTTTATCGCTGTGTTCCCACAGATTGGGGATCTGTAGGAACGCCTTGCCGTAAGTGTTTCGCTCTGACAGAGGAAGGGCTTGACGATTCAAATCATGGACCAGGCGTGTGAATTCTTCCCCGTATTCGGTCAGCACCGCCTGCGAAAGTACATTGGGCAGCTTTACAAAACCGTCGCGACGGTATACGGCGATCTGTTCGTCGGTGAGCGGATAGTCGATACTCAATTCGTCCATGCCTTGTCGCTTCCGCAGACTACGGTGTCGGTGGATCTGTCGTTCTGCAGTGGGCAGAGGGTGCCGCGCTAAGCCTCGGCAAAGAAATGAACACAGGGGGAAAAGATCCGCTCTATGCAAACCAGTACAACCATCTGAATTATACCTGAAGCGCTGCGAAAGGGCATCCTCCCAAAATTCAATGCTGCTTTCGATTGCCAAAACGTTTATAATCGCCCTGAGGCCCTGCCAGATTAGAGTCTCGGGGAAAGAAGCCCGCGGCAGCAAACTCGGTCCGACTCCGATTCTCTGACTGCGTAGTGGAATTCAAAACTTGGGCCACTCAGCAAGGTTCACCAGTTGAACAATGTCCCACACAGCCTTTATTGCCCTGGGCAGCAACATAGGAATCCGTACCGCCTACCTCCACGCTGCGTTGGATGATATGACGTCGTATCTGAACGTCGTCGAGACTTCGCATCTCTACGAAACCATTCCAATGCTGGTGACGGATCAGCCCCTCTTCCTCAACGCCGTTTGCAGAGTCACCACAAATCTTTCGCCCACAGAACTGCTACAAGCTCTCAAGGAGACCGAATCAGCTCTCGGGAGAACGAAGTCAATCCGCTATGGACCGCGCGTCATCGATCTTGATATCCTGTTCTATGACGACGCCGTCATCGATACGCCAGAGTTGAAGATTCCCCACGTCCTTATGCCCGAACGAGACTTTGTATTGGCCCCCCTCTTGGACCTGGACAGGAATCTATTACATCCTCTCCTGGATGTGACCGTGGAGGAGCTCTGGCACAGGCTTCAAAAGCCGGTCCCGCCCCGCGTAATGCCGGTCGGTGAAAGGATCTGGCATTGGCGACAAGGCACTCGGGTGATGGGCATACTAAACATCACGCCGGACTCCTTTTCAGGCGACGGGCTCGGCAGGGCGTCTGATCCGCTGGTGGCAGCACTGGCACAAGCGAGCCGGTTTGTTGCCGCAGGAGCCGATGTCCTGGATGTTGGAGGCTATTCCACTCGCCCCGGGCACGCCTATCTGTCTGTAGAAGAGGAGATCGATCGGGTAATTCCAGTTATCATCGCACTGCGCGATTCTCTAGACGTGCCAATTTCGGTCGATACCTTTCGCGTCGAGGTTGCGGACGCCGCCCTCGACGCCGGCGCCGTCTGGCTGAACGACGTGTCAGGTCTGCGTACAGGCATTCTAACTGTCGAATCAGGCCGAGGGGAGGAAGAGAGGCCCTCGCAATCTTCATCCTTGGGGCCTTCAGATTCCGACGGCATGGCCGCGCTATCGTCTCGACGCGGCGTTCCACTTGTACTAATGGACAACCGTGCACCCCTCCGTACCGGCCCACCGTCCGGGCACCCGCAAGTCAACCCACCTCCCGCGCCTTCGGAACAGCCGCACGACATAGTGGCAGATGTCCGCAAGGAACTATCCGCGGCTCTTGAACTGGCTCGACTCGAAGGTGTTCCGCGCTGGCACCGAATCATCGACCCTGGCATCGGATTCGGAAAGACGCCCGCGGAACATGCCGCCTTAATCTCCCGCTTGGATGAGCTCCAAGACCTGGGCTATCCACTACTTTTCGGCTGTTCACGCAAGGGCTTTCTGGGCAAAATGGCAGGTGGCCTCCCCGTGGAAGATAGGCTCCCTGCCACAATTGCGGCCAATACAATGGCCGTGGAGCGCGGCGCGCAGATCGTGCGCGTCCATGACGTCCGCGAAAACCTGCAGGCGATGCGAGTCGTCGACGCGATTTTGACAGGTTTCTCCAACCAGCGGTCACCTTCGATTACATGAAGAAAGGAGTGGCAACACCATGCGATATCCTCTGACCGTGACCACGCTTGGCGGACGAACTGCCGTGGTCATCGGCGGCGGGATTGTAGGCGAGCGCAAGGTGCGCAGCCTTCTGGCCGGGCAAGTGCCCGTTCGCCTGGTCAGCCCGTCCGCAACCGACCAGATAATCGCCTGGGCCGAATCAGGCAAGATCGAATGGACACGGCGCAGATACAGAGACGGTGACTTGGAAGATGCTGCGCTCGTTTTTGCCGCGACAAACGTGCGCAATGTCAACCGTGAAATCGCCGAGGCCGCGCACACGATGGAACTTCTGGTTAACGTGGCCGACGCACCGGCTGAAGGCAACTTTCACTCACCTGCAGTCACTCGACGGGACGACTTGATCGTCTCAGTTAGCACCCATTCCGGACAGCCCGGCATTGCCACCGCCGCCCGCGACCGTATCGCCGCACTGTTGGAGCATGAGCCGTGAAACCATTGCCGTTTGCAGACCTTGGATGCATCGCCTTAAGTGCCTCTATCGGAAAGGTGTGCACTTTATGAAGGGCAAGGCTTACATTGTCGGCGCAGGGCCCGGGCGCGCCGACCTGATCAGCGTGCGCGGCCTTGCTCTCCTGCGCGCCGCCGACGTCGTTATCTACGACAGGCTTATCGCCCGCGAACTCTTGGATGAAGTACATCCCCAGGCCGAGAGAATCTTCGTCGGCAAGCAGGGCTATGCACCTCGTGCGATGACCCAGGACGGCATCAATGCACTACTGGTGGAGCGCGTGCACGCAGGATTCCAGGTCGTACGTTTGAAAGGGGGCGACGGCTTTGTCTTTGGCCGGGGCGGTGAGGAGTGCCTTGCGCTTGCCGCAGCCGGACTCGATTATGAGGTTGTGCCCGGCATCAGTTCGGCTATCGCCGCACCAGCGTACGCCGGTATCCCAGTCACACATCGTGGTCAGGCGAGCGCCTTCACGGTTGTTGCCGGCTTCGAGGATCCCACCAAGGAAGGCTCATACATCGACTGGTCGCTGATGGCGGAAGTGCCCACTCTTGTAGTTCTGATGGCTGTTCGCACTGCAGATAAGATCTGTGAGGCCCTGGTCGAGCATGGCCGCGATCCGGAAACCCCGGCCGCTGCGATAGCAAGTGCATCGACAGTACACCAGAAAGTGGCCCGCTCAACTGTGGCCGGACTGGCCCGAGCGATGGAAATAGCTGAGATTCACGCCCCTGCAGTACTCGTGTTCGGGGATGTCGTCGCATTGGGCGACCGCCTCGACTGGTTCACCCCATTGGAAGGTGGTAGAGGCTTTATTCCGCTCGAATCGGCTGAACAGTGAGCCGTACAGTCAAAGCCTGCGCTGCGCGAATACCCCGTACATGCTTGCCCAACCGTTAAGTGCCCACATCCTTCTCGCGAGCGTGGAATCCCACGCATGGCCGGGAATCTCAGATCGCGATAGCGACTGACTTTACGGCTTGCACAGCACACAGCACTCTGCAGCCGCCTCACCACTGCCCAGGCAGTTGGTGCCGCCCTGTGCCAACTTTCTGATCGCATCCAAAGACGTTCCACAGCGCGCAACGGCCGTCACCGGTACCCCAGCGTCTGCCGGCTCCAGCGCAGTCGTGGCTCCGGCGAGCCGCTGCGAGACGTCAAAGTGGGAAGCGCTGGCTGCGAGCTAACCAATCTCCACCATACGCTGGACCGAACGCGCAGCCCTGGCCTGAATCTCTTCAGGTACGGTAATCTCGTACTGCATATTTTCCAGCGCAGCCAGGGTGTCTTCCATCGTAATCTGGCCCATATGGGGGCAGCGGACAGAGCAGAGTCGTAACATCTCCTTGTCCGGGTTGGCGCCAATGATGTTGTCCCCCATTGAGCATTCGGTCAGTAGCAAGTAACGCGTCGCGTTGGTCTCTTCAACATGGCGGATCATCGCTGAAGTACTGCCGGTGAAGTCAGATGCCGCAACGACCTCTGGACTGCATTCAGGATGGGAGAGTACTGCGACATCCGGGAACTCCGCCCGAACCCGCCTTATGTCATCCACGGTAAACTTGTCGTGGACCTCGCAACGGCCATGCCATCCGATCAAGTCAAACTCCTCACTTTGCAGAGGAATGACCGGGTGGCCTGTTTCCTGATCTCGCAGGACCGTCGCCTCCGGTTCTATCGAACCCGGCGCTGACTCTAATTCAACTGCGCTCTCCGCTTCGAACCCGTTGATGGGCGGAATGATGATCTGCTTTCCCGTCTCCTCGGCCACGTTCTTGGCCAGATACTCATCGGGCAGGAAAATGACCCGTTCGGAGTCCAGAGAGTTGACCACCGCGGCCGCATTTCCGCTCGTGCAGCAAATGTCCGTTTCCGCTTTCACATCGGCGTATGTGTTTACATACGTGACTACAGGTACGCCGGGAAACTGCTCCTTCAGGCGCCGCACGTCCTCCGCCGTAATGCTTGCGGCCAGCGAGCAGCCTGCCTTTTCAGCCGGAAGCAGTACAGTCTTGTCCGGGCTGAGTATCTTTGCCGTCTCTGCCATAAACTCCACGCCGCAGAAGACGATCACGTCCTTGTCGGTCCGGGCCGCCATCCGGCTCAGATAGAGAGAGTCGCCGACAAAATCAGGGATCGAATGGAACAGCGCAGCCTCCATGTAGTTGTGGCCGAGGATAACCGCGTTCCGTTCCTTCTTAAGGCGATTTATCTGCGCCGCAATTTCCGCCTTGATTCGCAACTCTACGTCAAGGACCACGTCGTGGAGCTTGCGCGCAAGGGCCTCGTACATCGACCGGGCATCGGTAATTTCTGCCAGGGAAGTCGCAACTGTTGTTGCCTTCATGGGTGCTACCTCGCTTTTTGGAGTCTCGGCTGGCCTCTCGCCGCCGTCTTCAATTGGAGGATGTCAGATCGACATCTCCAAGTCGAAACTAATGTCTAACGCGGGAACCGAATGGGTAAGCGCGCCGACCGAAATGTAATCTACGCCGGTCGCAGCAACTGCCGCGACATTTTCCAGGCTTACGCCGCCGGAGGCCTCTAATGGAGTATGGCCTGCCGCGATGGAAACTGCCTCGCCGATCTGCTCGGGGGTCATGTTGTCTAGGAGAATTCGATCCACGTCAAGCGCCAGTGCCTCTTCCAACTGTGTCAGACTTGCCACCTCGACTTCGATCTCGATTTCTTCGTACTGTCCGCGAATTCCCTGCACAGCCGGCGAAATGCCTCCGGCCGCCGCAATGTGATTGTCCTTGACGAGCGCCATGTCGAAGAGACCAAAGCGGTGGTTCATCCCCCCGCCCAGAGCCACAGCCCTCTTATCGAACAGGCGCAATCCCGGTGCCGTCTTGCGAGTGTCCAGGATGACCGCCTTCGTGCCCCGTGCCGCCTCAACGTAGCTCTGCGTCAAAGTCGCGATGCCCGACATGCGCTGCATAAAGTTGAGCGCCACCCTCTCTGCCGTCAGCAGGATTCGAGCGGGGCCGGCGGCGCTGGCGATTACAGTCCCCGCGGCAACTTTCTCCCCTTCTCCCACGTAAGAGCTGAACCGAACGGTATCGCCGTCCTCCCCACTCAGCCCCATCGAATCCCAGGCCGTTAGCACATCATAAGTCAGTGCCGCGACATCCGACCCTGCAATAATCCCGGAAGACTTTGCCAGGAAGCGTCCTTGCGCCCGTGTCGCTCCCGGGATCGTCGCTAGAGTGGTCACATCGCCGCCGCCGATATCTTCTTTCAGCGCCAGGTGAACGGCTGGTTTCGCCTGTTTCAGGAACTTACTCACGCGCACTTCTCCGGCGGGAAGCAGACCCCGCCGCCACTTTCAAAGGCAAAGGGTTTTGTCGCGTAGAATATCACCGGCGCGCTGAATTCTCCAAACAACCCTTCCCAAATCCTGCATTTAAAGCCTGAATCTCTTCTTCCTTCTGTTGCCTCCTTTAGAAGGCTGCCTTGGCAAATCGGGGGTCCCCAGTTGGCCCTACTGTGTGTAGAACAAGACTGAAAATGCCGTCAACATTTAGGAAATACTGATTCTAAGAAATACCGAGAACCGGGGTCCGCTTTGAGTGCATCAGCAGTTCGGTTACACTGAAACCCGGGCTTTTTCAATGCGTATTAACCTGTGGACCGAAGGCGATGAGTGAGTCTATTCTTTCCGATTCCATAGCCGCGGCCGCGACCGGGCCGCATGCAAAAACCTTACAGGCTAAGCGAGTCTCCGGGCTCTACTTCGACTGGCTGATCAATATCCTGTGCGTGATTTTCGTCGGCGGAATGTACCTGGATGGCTGGGCGCACAATCATGGGCGAGTGGATGAGTCGTTTTTTACATTCTGGCACGCCTTCTTTTACAGCGGCTACCTTCTTGTGGCGGTCGCGTTTATTTCTGTGGCAGTTGCCAATAGGTTACGAGGATACCCGCTGGCTCTTTCTATCCCCGAAGGCTATCGCCTGACTGGAGTCGGTCTTCTCATCTTCGCTGCCGGCGGCGTCGGCGACATGGTATGGCATTTGCTCTTCGGAATCGAGAGAGGCGTCGAGGCACTCTTCAGCCCGACCCACATCATGCTGGGACTCGGTATCGGCCTTACCGTTACTGGCCCTTTGCGTGCCGCCTGGAACCAGAAAGAAACCCTGGGAAGCTGGCGCGAATTGGCAACTGCGGTCGCTTCTCTGGCCACCTTTATGGCGGCGCTCACTTTCTTCATGATGTTTTTCTTTCCCGTTACCGTTCTCCTTGGCACGCCTGGGACAGGCAGTGGTTACTTCGGCGACGACGTGGGAAAAGTGGCCGGTTTGGTCGGGGCTACGATCACGGCTGCCGCGCTGACAGGACCACTGCTCTTGGCCCTGCGCCGCTGGCGGTTGCCCCTTGGAGCAGTTTCCGTCGTCCTCTGGCTCTCGATACTGGGCGCCACGATTGTGGACTACGAGCGGCCGCTGATGATCTGGCTAGCCATCGGCATGGCCGTCGCCGCCGCGGCCGTAGACTATATGGCATGGCAGGCAAAACCATCAAGCAACCCGAACTCAATTCGCTGGCTGGCCCCGGCGATTCCCTTGCTCCTGTACGGCGGGTACTATATTGTCCTCTTGCTAACGGTGGGGTCAACCTGGTCGGTTCACATGTGGACCAGCACTATCGTAATCCCAACGTTGGTCTGCTGGCTTCTCAGCTTTCTGCTCCTGCCGCCCCGGATTCCGAACTAACTCTAGTGACTCTGCCAACGCTATCCACTAACCAGATGCAGGAGGTAGACCGGTTGATGGTCGAGCAGTTTGGCATTCAGCTGCTCCAGATGATGGAAAACGCCGGTCGAAACCTCGCCCTCCTGGCCAAACGCATTCTGTCAGTCGAAGACGAAGTAGACGCGTTGGAGGACCGGCCAATCGTTGTCCTCGCCGGGCGCGGCAACAACGGCGGTGGCGGACTGGCTGCCGCCCGCCACCTTCTCAACTGGGGCGCTTGGGTACAAATCGTATTGACACATCCGCCAACCGAGCTGTCTCCTGGGGCAACGAGAGATCAGTTCTCTATCCTTCAGAATATGGACGCACCTCTTGCCTGGGCGGAAGAGGGCTGGGAGCTCCCGCCTGCAGACTTGATTGTCGACGCGTTGATCGGCTACGGCCTTTCGGGAGATCCCCGCGGTCGCACTGCCGACCTGATCCAGTTGGCAAATAGTAGCGTAGCCCCTATTTTGAGCCTGGACGCGCCCAGTGGCCTGGATCCCACCGGCGGGCACCTATCTGTCCCACACGTATCGGCAACCGCCACCATGACTCTGGCCCTCCCAAAGCGCGGCCTGCTGCAGCCGGAAGCGCGGGCGGCCTGCGGTCAGCTTTACCTCGCCGATATCGGCGTGCCGCCTGCCCTCTACGAACACTTTGACTTGGAGGTGCCGCCGCTTTTTGCCAGAGATACCGTCTTGCCCTTCCATATACAGGACGGCACAGCTTTCCTTGAGGAGTAGCCTCGCGTGTTTGACCTCTCGAGTCTCTTCTTCGTACTGAGCTATTTGCTCATTTTCTTGGGAATTGTCGGAGCGCTTGTCCCCATACTTCCCGGTCCGCTGCTAATCTGGCTGGGTACATTGGTCTGGGCTTGGGCAGACGGATTTGCCCGCATCGGTTGGCTGACACTTCTTGTGCTCGCAGTTCTGACTGTCATCGCCTGGGGGGCGGACTTGGGACTGACTTTCCTTGGCAGCAAACGGTCCGGCGCGGGCTGGCGGTCGATCGGCGTTTCGATACTGGGGGGTCTGCTCGGCGCAATTCTGCTCTCCAGCGTTCCTGTCGTCGGCACTTTCATTGGGGCCGCGATCGGATCAATCTCAGCGCTGTGGCTGATGGAATATCGTCGTGCGCAGGTGGCTTCGGCGAATGCAGCAGTACTGCAACAGGAGGAGGCCGCCCCGGGCGCATCGAATGTGCAGGAAAACAAAGCCGCGGCAACGCGAGCTGTCAAGGGTTACGTAGGCGGTTTCCTGATGGCCATGGCCGTCGAGTTCATCATCAGTCTGATGATGCTATCGATCTTTGCCTGGCAGGCCTTCCTATAGAAAGTTGGAGGAGAAGTGCGGGTAATCGTTTTCGTCAACGGGGAAATAGCCGACTACGGCGCGACGGCGCGTTGGCTGCATCGGGGCGACTATCGAATCGCTGCCGACGGCGGCGCCCGCCACATGGAAGCCCTTGGGCTGTCGCCCGATGTGATCGTAGGCGACCTGGACAGTATCGACGAAGGTCTCCTCGCCAGGCTGCGTGAGCAAGGAGCCGCCGTAGAAAAACATCCAGCTGCCAAGGACGCAACCGATCTGGAGCTGGCGATTGCACGTGCAGTCAAAGACGGCGCAACCGAAATCCTTTTAGTTGGTGCTCTTGGTGGCCGCCTCGATCAGACTCTCGCCAATCTCCTGATTCTGGCTCAAAAGAATTGGAATGTGCCGCTTGCTATCGCCGAAGGAGACCAGCTGGCGCGCCTGCTACGAGGACCCGAATCGTTGACCTTGACCGGGCCGGCCGGTTGCTTTGTCAGCGCTGTCGCTCTGAGCGAGGAGGTTACTGGCATTTCCTATCGCGGCCTCGAATACCCGTTAGTGGACGCCACCCTTCACCTCGGCAGCACCCGCGGCGTGAGCAACACCTTGACTTCCTCATCAGCCCAGATTTCAATTGAATCCGGCATCCTGCTCGTTATCCAGCAGTTTCCCTGATAGGCGGCTTCGGCCCGGTCCCGGCTACTTGCGTTACCCAGCCATCCCCCAGCAAAAGCCAGAGACGATGCAGCCGTTCTTACGACGAAAAGACCTATCCTTTCTACGAGCTGCCGCCTTCTTCCAGCTTCTTCTCCCCCAGTAGCTGGCCCTCTCTGTCCGCCGTCCGCGCCAGCATCAGCGCTATCCCCGCAGCTGCCGTCAGCGCCGCCAACTGTGTAAGGCGCAGCGAACCTATCAGCCGGCTGTCAGCCGCAAACCCGTCCGCAAATAAGCGCAACAGGGCAAGCGCAAGGACTGCCTGCCCGGCAAGCCGCCCCGGTTTGCCCCAGTTGCCCCATACTAGAAAGCCGCCAACAATCAGCATCATTCCTATGGCCCGATAGAGCGCTACGGGATGACGGATAGAGGACGTCTGAGACAGGTCCGCATCAAGAGAAACTCCCATCAAGAACGGAAACCAGGACAGCACGCCCGGCGGAACACCCATCGTGCCCACCACAGCGCCGGTCAGAAAATTCGAAATCTCCAGCACCACCCCGCCCGCAAGCAGCCCGAACACAGCAGCGATCCCGACCGGCCTTGGATCGGTGCCCACTCGGATCAAGTAAAGGTAGGCCGCAATCAGGGCGCCTGCCACTCCTGGCCACAACAAGAGCCCCCCCGGTCGAATGCTGATCAGGAGCAGCGGCTCCGCGCGATAGACGCCCCAAAACTGGACTGCATGCGACAGCCGGGCTACAATGACACCCGCTGCAAAAGCGATCGTACCCAGATTCCAGACCATGTCCGCGTCCAACTGCAGACGCCTGCCAACCCGCGCCATGACGGATAATCCGAACCAGGCAGCGACGATTGCTAGAATCTGGGCCGTAGGCAGTGAAAGCGGCCCCAACGGTAGAGATGGATACACTGATACTCCTATAATTCGACCTGCCACAATGTCAGCGAA
>JAJEDI010000092.1 GCA_022821585.1 Caldilineaceae bacterium | reverse complement strand
AATTTTGCCCCACCCCCCGGGGGGGGGGGTCGTTTTGGGGGGGGCTTGCGGGGGCGGCACCCCCGCCACAAGGGAGGGCCGAATAGGCCCGACCGCCCAGAACTGCAGTGGTCAGTTGTCAGTGGTTAGTTGTCAGTGACGGCACTTCTCCTGAATCAGAGTTGATTGTGGACTGTCCTTGGTTAATCTGCAGCTAGAGGTATACGAGAGTTTACCCCCAATTTGGTATGCACGCTGTCCTTACTTTTGCTTGCGGGAGGCGCGCACTTGCTCGTATGTTTCCGGGCCGGGCGGGTAGTACTTGCCGGGTACGACGCCTTCGGCCAGGATGCGCTGCTTGATCATCTCCTCGGCTTCCTCGTGCACCTCGGTCAGCTCGACGCACTCTTCGGCGAACCAGGAGGGCACAACGACGACGCCGTCGGCATCGCCGACGAGGACATCGCCGGGCCGGACGAGGGCGCCGCCGCACTGGACGTCAACGTTTTCCTGAGCGGGGATGGCATAAGGGACGCCGCCGAGGGGCGTGCGGTCGCGGGCGTAGATGATGAGTCCGTACTCCTCCTGCACCATGATATCGAGGTCGCGGATACCGCCGTCGGTGACTACGCCGTCGGCGTTGGTCATTTTGAGCTGGAGCGCTTTGACATCGCCGAAGATGCAGGGGCGGGCATCGCCCATGACATCGCAGACGAGGACGTCGCCGGGGCCGCAGCGGCCCATGGCCTTGTATTCGGGCGAGTCTGCGCCGATCTGGACTTCGGCCTGCAGGTCGGGGCGGGGCGGCAGATAGCGCAGGGTGCGGGCGCGGGCGGCGAGTGTTTGGCCCGGCGTGCAGAGGCGCACGTCATTCATATAGGGAAGGGGCACGCCGGCGTAGCGATGGACGGAATTCCATACGGTGGCAACCGGCAGTTTCTTGAAGCGGTCCAGAATGTGTTGCGGGACTTCGACCGGTGAGAAGGAGCGATCGGTCATCGGGTGTCTCCTGGTGGAGTGGGTACTAGGATATTTTGGGGTACGCCAGGTGTGCTGAGATTGAGAAAAGGCTACGCATCAGGCCCGAATGCCGCGCGCGGCGAGGCCAGCATCAGTTCAAATCGGGGGGCCAGATGCAGGGCTTGGGGGAGGGCCCGGTCACGCCGTGATCATACCTGAAAATGGGGGAAATGCCTATCAGAAAGGTGGGTTGAATTCGGTCTAAAGTAGAGCGCGATTCGGGTGGTCATGAACTCGGGAGAAGGGGAGCGCGTCAGTTTGCGGTAGTGGGAG
The DNA here is from genome assembly GCA_022821585.1 of Caldilineaceae bacterium. Classification (GTDB taxonomy): domain Bacteria; phylum Chloroflexota; class Anaerolineae; order Caldilineales; family Caldilineaceae; genus Bin5. Next base: position 73,382 of record JAJEDI010000092.1, on the reverse strand, counting down.
TAGGCTGAAAAGATTTCGTTGCGGAGTTGACTTCATTGTAAGATAGACAGATTGTGCCCACTACGGAAAAGCCCCTTCATGAAATCGAGTGAATCCACGCCAGCCACCGCGGCGACGCGGTCGCATTGGGGTCTGTTGATTGCCCTGATGATACCGGTCGGCATGGCGACGATGAACATGTCGATGTTCGGCGTGGCCCTGCCGACGGTCCGGGATGCGTTCGCGGTGGATGCGGACATGACGGCCTGGCTGCTGGCTGCGTACAGTCTGCCGTTCGTTATATTCATGCCGCTGTACGGCAAGCTGGGTGACAGCCTGGGCAAGGCGCGTCTATTCCAGAGCGGTATCGTCTTCTTTTTTGCCGGCTCCTTGATCTGTGTGCTGGCGAAAAGCTTGCCGCAACTCCTGATCGGCCGCGTATTACAGGGGATGGGCACGGCGGGATACTACCCCCTTTGCATCGCCATTATCGCAGAGCGATTCCCGGCGGGGCAGCGGGGCAGGGCGATGGGGACGTGGAGCTCGGTGGCGCCGGGCGCGTCTACGTTGGGGCCGATGTTGGGCGGGTTTGCGGTTGACAATTTCGGCTGGAACTACGTTTTTGTGCCGAGCCTGCTGGTCGCGCTGATCGCTCTTTGGGCGGCGTACCTGCGGGTGCCGTCGCAGCGTCCGATTCGCGGGGAGGGGTTGCAGGCGTTTGACTGGCTGGGCGCGGTCCTATTGGGCGGGGCACTCGTCTGCGGGATATTTTTCCTCTCGAGCCGGACGGTAACGGGTGTCGAGCCGCTGCGAGACTGGCGATTGCTGGCGGCCGCGGTGGGATTGGGGCTGCTGTTCTGGCGGCGGGAGGGCCGGACGCCGCGGCCGCTTGTCAATTTCTCTCTCTACCGGCGCAAGAATTTCGGGGTTGCCTCGCTGGCGGCCGGCTTCCGCATGGTGATCATGCACACGGCCATGTTTCTGAATGTACTTTTTCTGACCGATGTATATGGGTTGGATGCGATTGAACTGGGCATTTTCACGACGATTTTTTCCGGCGCGATCTTTGCCACGACCCAGGTAGGAGGTCAGTTAGCTGACAGGATGCACTCCCGCTGGCTTGTGGGAGGGAGCTTCGCAGTGATGATCTGTTCGCTGGCCGTTCTGGCATTGTTCCCGTTGCCGCTGCTGGGGACGGCAGCGATGATGCTGACGCAGTCGCTGGCGGGCGGGCTGGCGATGGCTGCGCTTCACCGTGCGGCGATGGAGGAGATCCCGATGGAAGAGAGCGGGTCGGCGGCGGGGCTGTACAGCACGGCGCGATTTGGCGGCGGCGTGGTGGGCGCGACGATCGCAGGGGTAGCGCTACAGCAGTCCCTCCTGTTTACCCCGGGACCGTTGGAAGCCTACCAGTGGGTGTTTGGAATGGTGGCGGTGATCAGCCTAGCGAGTCTGGCGGTGGCGTGGCGGTTAGAAAGATAGAGGAATGCCCTATCGGGAGGAGGGGTTGCCCCAGCCGCCGCCGCCGGGGGTTTCGATGCGCAGGCGCTGGCCGGGTTGCATGCGGCGAGTGACTTTGGAGGAGAGCTCTTCTTCGGAGCCGTCGGTGTCGATGAGGAGATTGCGTCCCGGTGCGGCCGGCTCGCCGCCGGCGAGGCCCCAGGGGGCGATGGCGCGGCGTTCGCTGAGGATGGTGGCGGTCGTGGGGCGCAGGATTTCGTATTCGCGCACGATGCCGTCGCCGCCGCGATGCGTTCCGGCGCCGCCGCTGCCGCGGCGCAGGTGATAGCGGGTCAGACGCAGCGGGTAGGCCATTTCGAGGGCTTCGACGGGCGTGTTGAGCGTGTTGCTCATGTGGACGTGTGCGCCGCTGAAGCCGTCGCCCCGCGGGTGGGCGCCCATGCCGCCGCCGAGGGTCTCGTAGTAGGTCCAGGGCGAGCCGTCGGCGTTTTCACCCCCCATTGTACAGTTGTTCATGGTGCCCTGGCCGGCGGCGGCGATGCGGTCGGGCAGTGCCTGCGCGAGCGCGCCGAACACGGCGTCGGTGATGCGCTGGGAGGTCTCGACGTTGCCGCCGGCTACGGCAGCGGGCGGGCGGGCGTTGACGAGACAGCCGGGCGGCGCGTCGACCTGGACGGGTGCGAAGCAGCCGGCGTTGACGGGCACGTCCTCGCCGACGAGGCAGCGGACGACGTAGTAGCAGGCCGACCTGGTTACGCTGAGAGGGGCGTTGAGAGAGCCGAAGATGCTGGGGCAGGTGCCGCTGAAATCAAGGGTCACTGTCTCGCCGCTGATGGTGGCGGTGACGCGGATGGGCGCGGGTGTTGTGTGGCCATCGACGACCGATTCGATCGGATCCTCGAAGGTGTAGCTGCCGTCGGGCCAGGTGCGAATGGCAGCGCGGGTGAGGCGTTCGCTGTATTGCTGCAGATGGCCGGCGTAGGCCAGCAGTTCCTCGTTGCCATGGCGGGCGGCCAGTTCGTGGAGGCGGCGGTCGCCGACGGCGTGTGCGGCACGTTGGGCGGCGAGGTCTCCGCGGCGTTCGTCGGGCGTGCGCACATTGCGCAGGACCAGTTCGAGCAGGGATTCCACCAGTTCGCCGCCTTCGTAGAGCTTCAGGGGCGGGATGATAATGCCCTCCTGGTACAGCTCGGTGGAAAGGGGCAGGGAGCCGGGCGACATGCCGCCGACGTCGGCGTGGTGGGCGCGGCTGGCGGCGAAGTAATGGGGGGTGGACGGCGGGGAGAGAGGGGAGAGGGGGGAGAGGAGTGAGGAGTGAGAGAGTTCGCTTTCCGCTCCACTCGTGTCGCTTTCTCCGCGATGTTCGCCGGCGTCTCCGGTCAAGAAAACGGGGGAGACGAGGGTGATGTCGGGCAGGTGGGAGCCGCCGAAATAGGGATCGTTGAGGATGACGACATCACCGGGCCGCCAGTGGTCGAATACGGCGAGGGCGGCGGCGACGCTGTCGGGCATGGCGCCGAGGTGGGCGGGTATGTGGGCGGCCTGGGCGACGAGGCGGCCGGAGCCGTCAAATAGGGCGCAGGAGAAGTCGAGGCGCTCTTTTATGTTTGGCGAATAGCTGGTGCGTTGGAGGGTGATGCCCATCTCCTCGGCGATGCCGCTGTAGCGATGGCGGTATAGCTCGAGGGTGATGGGGTCGGGAGCCATTGGGAGTTTTTGGTTTTGAGTTTCTAGTTTTTAGTTGACTGCGGCTGGGGCTGACGAGAGTTTCACGGTTCGTCAGGCGTGGGATTCCTGGGATTGGGCCCAGGAAAGGACGCGGAGGCCGAAGAGGATGAGGAGGGCGGCGACGGCGGTCCAGACCCAGAAGCGGAAGAAGGCGCCGCGGAGGGCCCACTGTGCGGCGAGGGCGTCGTTGATGGTCTTGGGGTAGGCCAGTTCGTGGCGTTCGTCGATGGCGACGTTGGTGAATTTCTGCTGGCGGCCGTCGGGCCAGAGGACTTTCATCTCAAGCACTTCTTCGTCGTCTTCGAGGTCGAAAAGGACTGTACGGTTGGCGGCGTCGAGCTGGCCTTCCAAAGTTTCGAATTCAAGGACAAGGGAGAACATTACGCCGTCGGTGGCGTGGATGTCATCCTCGGGGACGGTGAATGCGACCCAGTGATGGCCCTCGGGTACGTCGGCTGCGTAGATTTCGGCGTCGGGCAGGCCGACTTCGAGCGCGTCGCGGACCGGGATCCAGAGGAGGAGAGCGGCCACAATCAGGGGCAGCAGGAAGAGAAGAAGACGTTGCTGGGAAGAAAGTGTCACCATCGTACAACTCCGAAGGGAAGCTTTATCTTGTATTGTGATGTCCAGCTCTTGGTTGCCTGGCGGAGCCGTCTGGACATTCAGACCGTATCATAACACAGCACGTCCGCAAGACCAGCTTCAAGTGCCGGCGCGCGCCAGCAGGAGATTGTGACGCTCGTCGACGCTGGCCAACCAACCGGGGGCGACGACGGTCGTGGTGTCGAACTGGAAGACGATGGCGGGGCCATGGAGACGGTGGCCGGGGCGAAGGCGAAGGCGATCATAGCAGGGGGTTTCGGCGGCGGCGTCGGGGCCGAACCAGACCGGTTTGGAGGCTACTTGTGCTGATTCCGGGTCGGGGGGACCGAGGGGCTCCCGGGGCAGGTTCAGCTCGGCGCCGGAGCCGGTACCGCGCATGCGCAGGGCGACGGATTCGACGGTTTCGGTGGACATGGCGTAGCCGTAGCGGGCATCGTGGGCGGCGTGGAAGGCTTCGATGGAACGCTGCACGGCCTGGGATGCCTGCGCCGCGGTCGGCGCGGGCAGGTCGAGGGGGACGGAGAGCTCGTAGCTCTGTCCTCGATAGCGCAGGTCGATAGAGGCTTCCAACTCGGGCGCGTCGACTCCCTCGGCGGCCAGTACGGATTTGACCTGCTGTTCCAGGGCCGCGGCAGTTTCGCGCAATGGCGCAGGTTCCTCGACCAAGCTGCCTGCTTCGATCAGAAGGGCCTGGGAGGACTCGTGGACGACGTCGGCGATCAGGAGACCCAGGGCACTGAGAACGCCGGGGCTGGGCGGCAGGAGAATACGGGGGATGCCGAGGGCGTCGGCGAGGTCGCAGGCGTGAAGGGGGCCGGCACCGCCGAAGGGTACGAGGGTGAAGGTGCGGGGGTCGTAGCCGCGCTCGACGGAGACGCGGCGCAGGGCGCGCTCCATGCGGGCGTTGGCAACACGGATGACGCCCAGGGCGGCCTCGTGGACGGTGAGCCCGCCCAGCCCGGCGCCCAAGCCGTCCAGGGCTGATGCGGCCGCGGCGATGTCGAGCTGCATGGCGCCGCTGCCGCCGAGAAACTGCCCGGCATCGAGCCGCCCGAGGACGAGATTGGCGTCGGTGACGGTGGGCTGATCACCGCCGCGGGCGTAGCAGACGGGACCCGGCTCGGCACCGGCGCTTTCGGGGCCGACACGCAGGCCGCCGCCGGCGTCCACGCGGGCGATGCTGCCGCCGCCGGCGCCGACGGTATGGATGTCGATGACGGGCAGCCGCAGAGGGAGGCCAGCGACTTCGCTTTCGGCGGTGCGCGGGACTACCCCGGGGCAGAGGGCGACGTCGGTGCTGGTGCCGCCCATGTCGAAGGTGATGATGCGCGGATTGTCGTCTTCGCTGGCAAGCTGGGCAAGGCGATAGGCGCCGACCACGCCTCCCGCAGGGCCGCTGAGGACGAGGCGGGCCGGTTCGCGGGCGGCCTGAGTGGTTCCGATGGCGCCGCCGTTGGACTGCATGACCCGAATGGGAAGGTCGACCAACTTGCCGGTGAGGCGTTGCAGGTAGCGCCCCACGAGCGGAAGGAGGTAGGCGTTAATGACGGTGGTGGCGGTGCGCTCATACTCCCGGTACTCGGGGAGAATGTCGCTGCTGAGGGAGATGGGAAGCTGGGGGAGGGAACGGCGCAGGATGTTGGCAGCCAGTTGTTCATGGCGGGGATTGCGGAAACTGTAGAGGAGGCAGACGGCGAGGCTCTCGGGTGCGGACGCGGCCAGCTGCTGGGCGGTGCGTGCGAGGGCGGCCTCGTCGAGGGCTGTCAGTACATTGCCATCTTTATCCAACCGCTCGACGGCTTCGAAGCGCAGGTCGGGGGGCGTCAGGGGATCGGGGCGGACCTGGTGGAGATCGTAGAGATGGGGCCGGTTCTGGCGGCCGATCTCGATGACGTCGACGAAACCGGCGGTGGTGAGCAGGGCAGTGCGGGCGCCGCGGCGTTCGAGCAGGGCGTTTGTGGCGATGGTCGTACCGTGCACGAGTTCGGCGTCAGCGGCCGCGTCGCTTGCGGAGGAGGCAGTAATGCCGAGATGGGTCAGCCCGGTCAGTATCGCCTGGCTCTGGTCGGCGGGTGTAGTGGCCTCTTTGTGGACTTGCAGGCGGCCATCCTGCAGCAGGACGAAGTCGGTGAATGTGCCGCCTACGTCAGTTCCAACCAGGGTCGTGGGCATTGTGCGTGTTCCTGAGAGTGGGAGCGGCGGGCGGATGCAGCCTGTTATGTGTCCGATATGATGCGCACGTGCGCCACCCATTTGACCTGGCGGAGGGCGTCGTCGGTTTCGCTGGGAACGATGAGGCGGACGAGGCCTTCGGCACGCGAGAGGGGCTGGCGGTCCAGTGTATGGGCGAGAATGACCGGCCGCTGTGTGGGTTGGGTGAGCTCAGTGCGCAGGGCGCGTGTGCCGAAGCCGTCGGCGCTGACCACTTCCACCTGCGTCCAGTCGCAGGGCCAAAGCAGGTCGACGAGGTCGAGCAGGCGCAGGCCGGTGAAGGAAAATGGACCTGAGGTGCCGTGGCCGGTGGAGACGATGTAGCAGTTGGGCACGGTTACCTGCATTGCGCGGGCTGCGGGCGCAGAGAGGCGGCCGGTTGGGACGAAGTCCAGTCTGCGGAGAGCTGCCGGCGTGATACGGTGGGCGGCCCCGTCGGGCAGGTGGACGGTCAGGTCGGCGTCGGGGGACGGGGGCAGGGGATTGGGTTCGTGTGAATGGGGGGCGAGCGGGTCGTGGACTGTCACTGTTTCGGTTCCATCGAGAATGTGAGGGGGTAGCCGGCGGCGCGGGCCAGTGAATGGGCGTCGCTGATCAGCCGTTTGGCCTCGGATTGGGGACGGGAGCAGACGGGGGAAACCCCTTTTGAATGGGCTTCCCAGGTGACGGTTTCAGCGATTTCGGCGGACAGGCTGAAGACTTGGCCGAGGGTATCGACGACGAAGTCGTAGGGGGTCACGTCGTCGTTGTGGACGAGGATGGTCCACGGCTCTTCGCGGGCGGTGTCGAGCGCGGTATCTTCTTCGGGAGGGACGTCGGTCTGGGCGCCCATCATCGTGCCCGAGCGAGTTGCTCCTCGGTTGCCTTCACCGTCTCTGCGGTCTTGCATCGATGGGATGCGTTTGGGCTGGCTACGTTTGACCATAGGGCAGAAAGTACCACAGTGGGTGTGCAATGGGCAAGAATTCTTGTAGTTTTTAGTAGTCAGTTTTTAGTTTTTAGTGAACTGCCAGGCCACGTTCTGTGTGCGGTCTGACTGGACCGCGACTGACGGAATGTGATGTCAGGATTTCTGGCGCGGGCTCTTGATGGGCATAGTGGTGTACGTTGGGCCCAATTGGGAATTGGCTCGCCTGCCCTGTCTGCGCCGGATCACGCTGGGAATGAGCCACGACGCGGGGTGGGGGGAAGTTCGGTCGCAGCGGGTCGTCAAGGTCGTATTCGCCACACACTCGATGCGGCGGGGGTTTTAGGAGAGGGGGCGTGGCGGGGGCGGAGCCCCCCCACAAGGGAGGGCCGAATAGGCCCGACCGCCCAGAACTGCAGTAGTCAGTGATCAGTGGTCAGTGGTCAGTGAAAGCACAGATTGATGGGTGATTGGCATTGAGAGGAGTGAGGAGGGAAGAGACTTCGCTCGCCTCGTCCGCTGTCGCGCAGTGAATGAGGCTCAGTCGTTGCGAAGTGAGGAGAAAGGCAAGGGTAACTCCCAAGAGCAACGTCAGTGATGAAGTTGCGGCGCCTCTGACCCCACAGAGGCGTCCCTTGTGGGCGTGTTTAACTCACCCGACCAAGGGAAGACGAAAGGTCACCGCGGCGCCCTGCCCGGGCCCATCGCTTGTGATGGCAACTGTACCCCCATGCGCTTCCACCACAGCCCGCGTAATCGCCAGTCCCAGACCTGTGCCGCCTATGCCGTTACGGCGCGATTGGTTGGTGCGGTAGAACCGCTCGAAGACGTGGGGCAGATCTTCCGCTTCGACGCCAATCCCGTCATCAGTCACCGTAACAGCCACTGCCCCTTCGCCTTCCGACTTGGCCCTGACCAAGATGCGCCCGTTGGCCTCGGTGCAACGGATGGCGTTGTTCAGAACGTTTCCCAGCGCCTGGCCCATGCGCATGCGGTCCAGCGGCATCTCCGGAAGGTCGGCATCCGCCTCAAGCGACAGTGCAACCTGCCGCGCTTGCGCTTGCGGTTGCCAGCGCTGCGTTTCCGCGGCCAGCAACGCGTAGAGCGAACATGATTCAAAAGTGAGCTGCAATTCGCCATGGTCCGTCTCCGCCAGCCAGTTCAGATCCGTGACCAGACCGCGCAGCCTCTCCACCTCCTGAATGATGTGATTGGATGCGTCTTCAGGCGTCTGAATCCCATCGCGCAGCCCTGTTGCCTCCAGTTGAATCACGCTCAAGGGCGTATTCAGTTCATGCGAAACATCGTTGATCAGACGCCTGCGGAGGGCCCGCTGTGTCTCAAGCGTCGCGCTCATTCGGTTGAAAGCAGCACTCATGCGTTCCAACTCGTCCGCAGAGGTGACCGGGAGCCGCGTCGTGTCCCCCTGCGCAATCGCCTGTGTCGCGTCCGTCAACGCCGTCACAGGCGACGTAATCCGCCTTGACAGCCAGGCCGCCAGCAGGATGGCAACCCCGATCGTCAGCGCGCCGCCAATCGCGATGATATACAGCAACGTGCTCAGAAAGCCGTGCGATTCTGTCGAAAGAAAGTTGCCGTTTACATCCACATAGACATGGCCGACGGGGCTGTTCGTAGCCAGATCGAACACCGTTTCCCGGTACCCGTCCAAATCGGGCACATCCGCGCCCACTGCCAACTGGGACAAGTTGTCCTTCACCACCCGCCCGTCGACACTGGCGACAACGACCCGCACAGAGTCCTGGTGAAAGCGCTCGCTTCCCTCTCCTCCGCCTTCCCCGGACCCTTCCTCGTGCGGTGCTTCACTATAGCTGTATCCGGCCTCGGACAGCGAGCCGTCCACCGTATCCCAGCCACCGGCAGCCGTATACGCCCGGCTCAGGCTCCGCGCCAGCCGGCTCGCCTCCTCGCCGCCAATCCGGTCTACGAACACCCCCAGGCTGGATTCGGTCCCATAATAGACCACGCCAACACCGATCAGTACCGTAAGGACGATGACGACTACGTTCGAACCCAGGATTCGCCAGTGCAGCGACATCACGGCTCCTCCACTACAAACCTGTACCCGGCGCCGTAGACGGTCTCAATCGGCCGGTTGCGGCCCTGGCTGATTTGCTTCCGCAGACGCGCGATCTGGTTGTCAATGGCGCGGTCGAACCCCTCGAAATCGTTGTCGAAAGCCAACTCAATCAGTTGATCGCGCGTCAGCACCTGGTTAGGATGGCGCATGAATGCCGAGAGCAGATCGATCTGAGCTTGACTCAAGGGGACCGGCTCTCCATCCATCGTAACGCTACGCGTGGTCTCGTTCAGTGTAATGTTGTTGTGCGTCAGGATCTGCTGGACTCTGCCTTTGACGCGGCGCAGTACCGCGTCCGCGCGCGCGATGACCTCCTCGGGAGCGAAGGGTTTGACAATGTAATCATCGGCGCCGCTCTCCAATCCGATGATCCGATCGTCCTGGGCTTCTCTGGCCGTGAGCATGATGAGCGGAACGTCCGACTCCCGCCGCAGAATCCGGCACAGCTCCACGCCATCGAGACGCGGAAGCATCAGATCGAGGATGATCAGGTCCGGTAGCAGACTGCGCGCCAGTTCCAGACCGGATTCACCGTCATGCGTCACCTCAGCGCTGAACCCGGCCCGCTCAAAATAGACCTTGACCCAGTTCGCTATCCTCGTATCGTCTTCAACGATCAACACCGTGCCGCGCATCGCCTGCCCTCAAAAGACCCGGCTCGGATGCGTTGTCTCATAGAGGCGCTGCATCCATCTGCCAAGAGTCTTCGCGGCCATTCCAGCCCAATCGAATTCTCCCAAGCTCTCCGAGCCCGTTCCCGGCTCGCCTCAGCCGTTGGGCCCATTTCCGCCCCGTTCGCATGATGCACCCGACCCGGAACTCCGCTGGCCGTGTTCCACACACATTCAGCCAGGTTGGTACAAAGTCGAGTGGACCGGTTTCGTGACAAAGACTCGGCCTGCTTCTGTTTTCTGACCGCCTCTCTAGCGTACACCATCCTGACTCCCTGGTGAAAGCCCTGATAGAACACTCACGGTTCCTTACGGATCAGTTTGAAATTAGCCCCAAACTGACAGATTTGTGACACATTTCTCCTCTGTCATGGGCAGTGTATGAGGGACAGGCCTTCAGATGGCCATGGTGAAGCGAGGTGAAAAAATGATAGGCAAAAGAACGAAGTTGAGGATGGCGCATACGTTGGCAATACTGGTGCTGATCGTCACGATGATAGTAGCCGTCGGCTGTTCACGGAGGGGACAGAGCGACACCGACCAGAGTGCGGGCAACGTTACGGAGAGCCGCGGCGAAGGCGGCGAGAGCGGCGGAGAACGCGGCAGCGGCGGTGAGAGTGGCGGTGAGAGCGGCAGCGAAGGCAGCAGCGGTGAAGGTGGCGGCAGTGAAGGTGGCGGCGGCTAGAGAACACAGGCCGCTGTGACGCCCACGCCCTGCAAACACGCGGACGTTGCACTATCAGGCAGGTAAGATCAGACGTGGTGCCCCTGATGGGCACCACGTTTGGTTTGTTTCAATGGGACGGCATACCAGAAACGCTGAGAATGCGCCCGGAGCGGCGCCGTGCATGTCGATGGCAGGAATTGGCAAGAGTTGCACTGCAATCTTTATGAACATATGAAGATGATGGTAGCGGGCAAATCAACAGACACTACTGCGAACACAGGTGTTCATGGCACAGTTCGCCAACTGCGTGCAGTCCCTTTTTCAATCGCCAGGAGACTGCAGCGACACGCCGCAGCCAGCAAGAACAGTGCCCAGGTCGGAGCCAGGGCGGATTCAGCAGCAAGATCCATCTCCTCGTCGATGCCTCTGACTTTCCCCTCAGGTTCATCCTGACTGGGGGTGAGCGCCACGATGTGTCCCAAGCCGAACCGTTGCCCGCCCCTGTCGATTATGATGCCGTTATTGCCGACAAAGGCTACGATTCTGACCCGTTACGAGAGCCGCTCGCAGCCCAACAGGTGGAGGTGGTCATCCCCTCGCACCGCTATCGCAGGCAACCAGGGGACTATGACCGCATCCGCTGCCGAGAGCGCAACATCGTCTAACGTTTCATCAACAAACTCAAGTGGGGTCGACGCATTTTCACACGCCATGACAAACTCGCACGGCATCTCATGGCTTTCTTGCATTTTGCTTCTACACCGACTTGGCTCAGACGAGATGTCAACGACGGTTTGCTTTTGGTAAACCGCTGTGCCGGTTTGGGGATGGAGTTTGCAAGCCCATCGTGTTGTCAATCCACGAAGGACACAGAGGTTTATGACGCTCCCCGAGGATGGGGTAACCGCGAGGGCACCCACAAGGGGTGCCCCTACGGGGGAATCCGGCAGGACGGGGGAAGCGCGGGCCGCCCGGAACTGCAGTGGTTCGTGGTCAGTGGTGGGTTGCCGGAGGGGGCAGTTGGGAGGTGTTGAGAGGGGGTTGGGGAGGTCACTCTTCGACCAGTAGCTCGTTGGGGTACATCATGCGCCAGGGGCCGGGCATCTCGCCGACGGGGACTTCGATCACGACGGGCCGGTCGGCCGCGAAGGCGTCGGTGAGGGCGTCGCGGAGACTGTTGGCGGAGTGTACGCGGACGCCTATGGCGCCGAAGGACTCGACGAAGGCGACGAAGTCGGGATTTACGAGGTCTGAGGAGATGATGCGGCCGGCGTAGAGCTCCTTCTGCATGCGGCGCACGTTGCCGTAGGCGCCGTCGTTGAAGACGACGGCAACGGTGTTGATGCCGTGCTGCACGGCGGTGGCCAATTCCATTGCACAGTAGAGGAAGCCGCCGTCACCGGCGATGGAGAGGACCGAGCGGTCGGGGGCGGCTACTTTGGCGCCGAGCGCGGTGGGGAAGCCCCAGCCGAGCGTGCCCTGATAGTTGGGGGTGAGGAATGTGCGGGGCTGGTAGACGGGCATGGCTATGTTGCTGGCGTAGCCGATCTGCGTTAGCTCATCAACGAAGATGCCGTCATCGGGCAGGGCGTCGCGGATGGCGCGAATGAAGTCGATCTGGGGTTGGAGGGAGTCGAATAGATCCTCCATGTCCCTGTGCAAGGCAAGCATTTCGGCGGTGCGGGAAGGGCGCCGGCGGTTGTGGCGCGCCAGGAGCGGGAGCAGAGCACGCAGGGCATCCTTGCTGTCGGCCGCGATTGTCACGGCTGCAGGGGCCAAGAAGCTTGAATCCTGCGGCGCGATTTCGATGCGGATCAGGGACAGATGGTCCGGGCTCTTCCAATCGATTAAGGGCTTGGTCAGTCGTGTGCCGATGGCGACGGCCAGGTCGGCCTGTTCCCAGAGGGGTTCGCCGGCTGCGAAGGTGTGGCTGAATGGATGGCGGCTGGAGAGGATGCCGCGCCCGCGACCGCTGGCGATGACTGGGGCCTGGAGGGCTTCGGCCACGGCGCGGACCTCTTCGCCGGCGTGCATGGCGCCGCCACCGACGAATATGACCGGGTTGCGTGCCGCACCCATGAGCCGGGCTGCCTCTTCGACGGTGTCGGTGTCTAACGCTGGCCGGCGCACGGTGAGGGGGAGGGGACTATCGCTCATCTCTGCCTTGGCGGCGAGCACGTTTATCGGCGTCTCCAGCCCGACGGGCCGGGGGCGGCCTGAACGCATTTCGCTGAGCGCCGTTGCCAATAGTTGCGGGAGCTCGGCGGGGCTTTCGGCGCGGCGCGCCCACTTGGTCAGCGTACGCATAACTGTCAGCTGATCAGGGATCTCGTGCAACATTCCGTAGCCGCGGCCGATCTGGTCCTGGTGGATCTGGCCGGCGAGGCAGAGGACAGGCGCATTTGTGGCGTAGGCGGTTGCGAGCGCGGCGGTGGTGTTGAGGAATCCGGGGCCGGGGACGACGACATAGACGCCTGTTTTGCCGGAGGCGAGCGCGTAGCCGAGGGCCATGTAGGCTGCGCCCTGCTCATGGCGGGTATGGATGGCGCGTATCCGGTCGCCGGCATCGTAGACGGCGTTGTAGAAGTGGTCGTTCTGCACGCCGGGCAGGCCGAAAATCGTGTCGATGCCGTGGGAGAGAAGGCCGTGGACAAGCGCTTCGCCGCCGGTACGGATGGTGGTCATAGGCTGCGGAACTGCGGAACGGCAGTGGTCAGTAGTCAGTGGTTAGTGGTCAGAGGGGGAATCGGGTTGATCGGCCTTGTTGCGGGCGCGGTTAATTTGTGCGGCCTCTATTTGGCTTTGGCTGCGGTGAACGTTGAGAGCTATATGTTGAGGGCCGGCGCGCGGCGGGGGGGCGCGAATTGGAGCTCGTTGAGCTCGACGGCCTCCTTTCTGTAGACCTGGACGCGGTAGGAGCCGGTGTCGGGCACGTACATGAGTCCGTCTTCGCTGACGACGACGGACTGCGGCCAGCGCAGGAGCTTCTGAATTTCGAGCTTGGCCATGTCGCGCAGGCGGTTGGGGTAGGCGTTGGTCATCATGTAGGAGATGGCCACCTTGGAGAGGGTGGCGTCGCCGATGAACTGCTGCACGTAGCGGCCCTCTTCGTTGAAGAGTTGGACGCGGTTGTTGCCGCGGTCGACGACGTAGATGTCGCCGTGGCGGTCGACGTCGACGCCGCTGGGGCGGTTGAACTCACTGTCGCCGCAGCCGGAGGTCCCGAAGGCCATCTTGAATTCGCCGTCGGCGCTGAACTTCTGGACGCGGTCGTTGCGCCAGTCGGCGACGTAGACGTCGCCCAGTTCGTCAACGGCGATGCCCCAAGGCATGTTGAACTCGCCCTCACCGCAGCCGTAGCTGCCCCAGCCGCCGAGGAGGCCGCCCTCGCGGGTGAACTTCTGGACGCGGTGGTTGAGGGAATCGACGACGTAGAGGTTGCCCTCGGCGTCGAAGGTCATGCCGGCGGGGCCGTTGAGCTGGCCGGGCCCGCTGCCCTCTTCGCCCCAGCTGTCGATCAGCTCGCCCTCGCTGTCGATGATGGTGACGCGGTGGAGCGCCTCATCGGTGAGGTAGAGGTTCTCGTCGGCGTCGGCGAGGATGGTGACCGGCCAGGTGACCTGGCCCGGCTCGTCGCCGTAGATGCCGATGGAGCCGAGGTCCGCATCCTCGGTGCTGTACTTGCGGATGAGCGCGGTGCCCTCGCTGCGGCAGAGGATGAAGAGGCGGTCCTCCTTGCCTAAGGCGAGGTCGATGGGATAGTTGGTCAGCCGCCGCATTCCCAGCGTCTTGTGGAAGGGAAAGCCGGCGCGTAAGAGACCGTATGGTCTGCCCACGGTGGAACTCCTTTTTGAGTTTTTGGTTGCTAGTTTTTAGTTTTTGGTAAAACCCATTTTGCTCTCAATTTGCTGAGAGATTTTAGCTGTATGGGTAGATTTGCTCGAAATGGCCGTTGACGATTTGGGTGGGATCGATGCCCATCCACTGTTCGAGTACGGTGCCGTAGATGCCGCGGAAGTCGATAGTGTGTTCCATGTCCTCGCCGTGGACCCAGCGGGCGGGGTCGAGGGAGGGGTATTGGGCGTAGAGGCCGCCCTGGACGCGGTCGCCGATGATGAAGGCGCCGCCGCCGGAGCCGTGGTCGGTGCCGCTGGCGTTGTCGCGGATGCGGCGGCCGAACTCGGTGAAGACCAGCATCGTCACTTCTGAGGAGGCGTTGTGAGCGCGCAGGTCCTCGAAGAAGGCGGTGATGGCTGTGCTGAGGTCGGCGAGCAGCTTGGGATGGTCGGGGACCTCGTTGGCATGGTTGTCATAGCCGCCCTGGGCGGTGTAGAAGACGCGGGTGCCGAGCCCGGCGAGATGGACGCGGGCGACGTCGCGCAGGCTGTTGGCGATGGCACTGTCGCCATACTCCACGGTCGAACTGTAACCTTCTTTGGCTTTCTTGAGCTCGTCGGTGCCCTGGATGACGTTGAGGCCGGTCTGAGAGAGGTAGTCCATGACGTAGCCGGCGCCGACTTCGTGGCCGTACATGCCTTTGAAGACCTCAAGCGCCTGGGTGCGGCGGCGGGGTTCGTCGATGCCGGTGAGCAGGCCGTAAGTGTCGAGGTCGGCGAAGGAGGTGACGGGCACGCCGGGCACGGCCATGGCTCTGGGCAGGCCCTGGCCGACGTTGACGCCGGTGAGGACGTTGTGGCCGCCGGGGTCGAGCTCGCGGATCATGCGTCCGACCCAGCCTTCGGTGCCGATCTCGATCGGTTCGCAGGTGTGCCAGATGTCCATGGCGCGGAAGTGGGAGCGGTTGGAGTTGGGGTAGCCGATGCCCTGTACGACTGCGATGTCGCCGGCCTCGTACATCTGCTGGAGGGGCTCGCAGTTCGGGTTCCAGGCAAGGGTATCGTGAATGGGCAGGACTTCGTCCTCTTTGAGGCCCACGACCGGCCGGGAGTCGTAGTAGATGCCGGCGGTATAGGGGACGACGGTGTTCATGAAGTCGTTGCCGCCGCTGAGTTGTACGACAACGAGTACGGGGTCTTTTTTGTGGTCAACCATCTTTGTTTCCTTTCTGTACTGCAGTTTTTGACTGCAGTTTCTAGTTTTTGGTTTTTAGTTTTTAGTGAACACCTTTCCGCTGTATAGGCGGGGTGGTGTTGCTAAGAGCTGCAGGTCAGGCGAATTGGTATTCGCGGGAGGCGACGATTAGTTGGAGCATCAGGATGATGCGGTCGGTGCTTTCGTCGGTTTCGCCATTGGCGCTGCCGTTGCTGGAGAAAACGAGGTCGCCGCCGCTCTGGGCGAAGCGTATGAGGTCGGCGCGGGTCTTGTCTTCCAGGGTCACGGGGCCGGCGAGGTCGAGGCAGGTGTCGACGAACTGCTCGGGGGTGAGGCTGTCGCCGGCGGCGCGCAGGCGCTTGATGAGGGCCTGGATACCCGGCTTGCTGGCGTCGCTCACTTCGTCGACGGCGAAGTTGATGCGCTCGGTGAGCATGCCGCCGTCGATCCACTCCTGGCCGGTGTGCCAGCCTTCGACTGTGGGCGGGTTGAAGAGCTCCTGGCCCATCAGTTTGGCGGCGCGGTGGTAGCGGGGCATGCCGGGGGTGGGCGTGCGATAGGTGCCGACCAGCTTGAGGACGCCGGCGATCAGTTCGGCAGGGCTTTTCACCCTTTTGAAGCGGGCCGCCTTGAAGAAGTCGCTCTTGAAGAGCGTGCGCAGGACGTGGCGCATGTCGCCTTTCGACTCCATGAAGGCGTCCGAGAGGATTTCGATCGCTTCCGGGTCCTGCGGCGGCGTCACGTTCCAGGAGGGGACCTGGGGCTCGTCGGCGACGAAGAAGTTGTAGAGATGGCGGGAGATAAAGCGGGCGGTTGCCGGCTGCTCGACGATGATGTCGATGATATCATCGCCGTTGAAGTTGCCGGTGTGGCCGAGGAAGGTCTTCTCGCCGTAGTCGTGGTCCTCCGGGCGGAACAGGAATTCGGGAGAGTAGTAGCCGTGGGGATAGAGGGGGACGGGTTGCGCGTAGGTCCAGCCGGTGAAGGCGAGCGCGCAGTTCTTGATGTCGTCCTCGGTGTAGTTGCCGACGCCCATTGAGAAGAGTTCGAGCAGCTCGCGGCCGTAGTTCTCGTTGGGTTCGCCCTTGATGTTCTCGTTGTTGTCGAGCCAGTTGATCATGGCCGGGTTCATGGAGAGCTCGAGCAGAATCTCGCGTATGTTGCTCATGCCGATGCGGCGGAAGAGATCGATCTGGTCGCTCATGGCGAGGGCGTGCGCGACCTTGGCGAAGCCGGTGGCGAAGACGTGATGACAGAAGAGAGCCATCTTTTCTTCGAGCGGGCGCGGGCTGTTGATCATGCGGTAGATCCAGGCGCCGGAGCGGAAATCCGGCCCTTCACCGCCAAAGTAGCGCTTGATGATATCCTCGTCGATCGGCGGGCAGCGCTCCTCGTCCACCAGATCTTCTACGACTTCGTCATAGCCTTTTGCGGCGTAGGCCTCGAGCTCTTCGCGGCTGGCGCCGAAGCCTGCCCGGCGCAGCAAATGAGCCATCAGGCCCAGATCCTCATCTGCCATATCTACCTCCTTACTGCAGTGGTCAGTGATCAGTGATCAGTGGCCACTCAAATTCCCGACTACGATATCAATTCTCTTGGAGAAAGGTCTCCATATCGGTGACGAACCAGATTGATAGGGCGCCGCCGCGTTCGTCGGGGCCGAATATGGCGGGGCGGTCGAGGTAGTCGCGGGTGCTTTGCTGGACGCCGGTGCCGGTGCAGACGTCGACGAGGGCGGGGTCTTTTTTGTGGGCGACCATCTTTACTTCCTTGCTTAACTGCAGTTTTTGACTACAGTTTTCAGTTTTCAGTTTTCAGTTTTTAGTGAACACCTTCCGGCTGGATATGCGGGACGGTGTTGCTAAAGACTGCAGGTCAGGCGAACTGGTATTCGCGGGAGGCGACGATGAGTTGGAGCATCAGGATGATGCGGTCGGTGTTTTCGTCGGTCTGGCCGTTGGTGCTGCCGTTGCTGGAGAGTACGAGGTCGCCGCCGCTTTGGGCGAAGCGTATGAGGTCGGCGCGGGTCTTGTCCTCCAGGTTCACGGGGCCGGCGAGGTCGAGACAGCTGTCAACGAACTGCTCGGGGGTGAGGCTGTTGCCGGCGGCGCGCAGCCGCTTGATGACGGCCTGGATGCCCGGCTTGCTGGCGTCGCCCACTTCGTCGACGGCGAAGTTGATGCGTTCGGTGAGCATGCCGCCGTCGATCCACTCCTGGCCGGTGTGCCAGCCTTCGACGGTAGGCGGGTTGAAGAGCTCCTGGCCCATCACTTTGGCGGCGCGGTGGTATTGCGGCATGCCGGGGGTGGGCGTGCGGTTGGTGCCGACCAGCTTGAGGACGCCGGTGATCAGCTCGGTGGGGCTTTTCACCTTCTTGAAGCGGGCCGCCTTGAAGAAGTCGCTTTTGAAGAGTGTGCGCAGGACATGGCGCATGTTGCCTTTCGACTCCATGAAAGCGTCTGCCAGGGTTTCGATGGCGTCCGGGTCCTGGGGCGGGGTCACATTCCAGGAGGGAACCTGCGGCTCGTCGGCGACGAAGAAATTGTAGAGATGGCGGGAGATGAAGCGGGCGGTGGCCGGCTGCTCGACGATGATGTCGATGATGTCGTCGCCGTTGAAGTTGCCGGTGTGGCCGAGGAAGGTCTTCTCGCCGTAGTCGTGGTCCTCCGGGCGGAAGAGGAATTCGGGAGAGTAGAAGCCGTGGGGGTAGAGGGGGACGGGTTGCGCGTAGGTCCAGCCGGTGAAGGCGAGCGCGCAGTTCTTGATGTCGTCCTCGGTGTAGTTGCCCACGCCCATAGAGAAGAGTTCGAGCAGCTCGCGGCCGTAGTTCTCGTTGGGTTCTCCCTTGATGTTCTCGTTGTTGTCGAGCCAGTTGATCATCGCCGGGTTCATGGAGAGCTCGAGCAGAATCTCGTGGATGTTGCTCAAGCCGATGCGGCGGAAGAGATCGATCTGGTCGCTCATAGCGAGGGCGTGCTCGCCCTTGGCGTAGCCGGTGGCGAAGACGTGGTGCCAGAAGAGGGCCATCTTTTCTTCGAGCGGGCGCGGGTTGTTGAGCATGCGGTAGATCCAGGTGCCGGAACGGATTTCCGGCCCTTCACCGCCAAAGTAGCGCTTGATGATATCCTCGTCGATCGGCGGGCAGCGCTCCTCGTCCACCAGATCTTCTACGACTTCGTCATAGCCTTTTGCGGCGTAGGCCTCGAGCTCCTCGCGGCTGGCGCCGAAGCCTGCCCGGCGCAGCAAATGAGCCATCAGGCCCAGATCCTCATCTGCCATATCTACCTCCTTACTGCAGTGGTCAGTGATCAGTGGTCAGTGGTTAGTGGTCAGTGGTCAGTGGCCAGTGGCCACTAGAGTTTCCATTTGCGATATCAGTGCTGCCGGAGAAAGGATTCCATTTCGGTGACGAACCAAATAGACAAGGCGCCGCCGCGTTCGTCGGGGCCGAAGATGGCGGGACGGTCGAGGTAGTCGCGGGTGCTTTGCTGGACGCCGGTGCCGGTGCAGACGTCGACGAGGCCGCCGTGGTCGTCGATGCGGGCGGCGACGCCCTGCCAGGCGCGGGTCAGCATTTCTGTGTAGCCGGCATCGAGCCAGCCGCGGCGCAGGCCGCGGGCGAGGGCATAGCCGACCATGCAGGTGACGGTCATTTCGGGGTAGGAGCCGGGGCCGTTGACGACCTGGCGCCACATGCCGCTGCGGTGTTGATAGCCGCGCAGGGCCTGGAGGTGGCGGCGGTGGATGGCGAGCACGGCTGCGCGGTCGGGGTGGTCGTCGGGTAGGTAGGTCAGGGTTTCGGCGTAGCTGAGGGCGGCGAAGCCGTTGCCGCGGCCCCAGTAGAAGGGTGTACGGCGGTCGTGCCAGAAGAGGCCATCCGGTTGCTGCACGTCTGCATCCAAAAGGAAGCGGGTGAGGATGGTCAGGTAGGCGTCGTCACCGGTTAGCTTAAAGGCGCGACCGAGGACGGCGGCGGTGAAGAACATGTCCTCGACCTGGTAGTTGGGATTGGATGGGATGGGCACGCCGTTGTCGTGGGTGGTGCGGTAGCGGTCGGCGGTCTGGACGAGCAGGTCGGCGTAGCGGTCATCGCCGGTGGTTGCGGCGAGCTCGTCGGCCCAGACAAGGCCGGCGAGGTTGGCACCGCCTTCGCCGCCGGCGGGGAACCACTCTTTGGCGCCGGACATGTAGGGCGCGACCATGGCGGCGATGCCGTCTGATGGATCGGCGTATTCCGCGTCCAATTGGGCCAGGCGCAGGCGGCCGCTGACGGCGACGCCCTGGGTGTAGATGACGGGATCGAGTTCGTGGCCGTAGACGCCGGCGAGGATGCGGGCGGCTTCCAGGGGTGAGCGGGCGGCGCGGGCTTGCAGGGCGCTGCGGGTGGGGGATCTGGCGTGGTCGGGCACCTGGCCGAGGACCATCCACAGTTTGGCCAGTTCGTCTTCGAGGTCGGCGGCGGCGCAGGTGAGGCGCAGGCCGAAAATGGGCGGGAGGAGGTTGGGTTCGCCTGTCGAGAGCGCGCCCATCAGCGAACTGTCGGACGGGAGCTCAGAGGCATTGAGCACGGAACGGAACTGCTCCAGCAGTTCCAGGCAGAGGGCAGAGCCCTCCCAGGTCGTGCTTTCGCCGGTCCGGATCTCAAGGACCAGGTCCGGCGCCTGGAAGGTGATCCAGCGCCAGAGGTAGTGGGCTTCGGGATTGGCGTCGCAGTAGCTGTTTCCTGGGGGCGGGTAGGCTGTGCTGGGGTTGCCGCCGGCGCCGTTTTCAGGCGCGGCGCCGAGGGCGAGGCCGTCGGGATTAGCGCAGGGGACAGCGCTGAGGGCGTACCGGCCTGACAGGCCGGGTGCGGTGCGATATGAGTGCAGGGCCGCGAGCGCGGTATCGGCGTCTTCCTGTTTGCCGGAGAGGCCGCCGATGAGGACGAGCTGGAGGCGCTCGCCTGCGGGCGGCTGGTCGGTGCCGTGCAGGAGGGCGGGGATCTGGCGTTCGGTGCGGGTGACGCCACAGGCATCGAGGTGCCAGAAGCCGGGTGCTTGTGAAAGGAGGGTTTCGATCTGTTCGTCGAGTGACATGGAACACCAGTGGTCGGTTGTCAGTGGTCAGTGGTCAGAGAAAATCCTAATTCCGGTGGTGTCGGGCGGCTCAGTATTGTTGCTGGCGGGCTCGCATTTTTTGCAGGGAAAAGGTATCGGATTCGTAGAAGTCGAAGAGAGCGGCTTCGCGTGTGCGGACCTCTTCGGCCAGTTGCAGGACGTCGTCGACCTGGTCGGTGGGGATGCGGACGACGCCGTCGGAGTCGGCGAGGAGCAGGTCGCCGGAATGGATACGCAGGCGGCCGGCTGTGACGGGCGAGCCGAAGCGGTTCATATTGAAGACGCCGTGGCCGGGGACGGTTCCCCAGGCCCATACGGGCAGGCCGACGTGGCGGATGCCGACGAGGTCGCGCACGGTGCCTTCGGCGATGAAGCCTACGACGCCGAGCCGTTTGTGGACACGTGCCATGCCGTCGCCGATGCAGGCGCCGCGGCCGGGGTTGGTGTCGAGGTCCTGGAAGACGGCGATGAGGGGGCCCTGCTGGCTGCCGAGGTAGTCGTAGTAGTCGATCCACTCAAGGGCGGTGGAGTCTTCGTCGTTGGTGGTGACTTCGGCGGTGACGGCGAAGCCGGCGACGAGGCCCATGTCGGGCATGAGGCTGCGGATGGTGTGGTCGGTGTAGTCGAGGTTGGGCAGGCCCAGTTTGAGGGCGACGGCGTTGAATATGGTGGCGGAGTCGTAACGCTTGAGTGCGTCGATCTGCTCGGACAGCATTCAGGATCTCCTGATTCGATGTATCGTTGACGGGCGTGGGGCGCCTGTCTGGGTGTTGTCAGTTTTCGGGTGGTACGGCGGGTTTTCGTTCGTCTCTGTAATGATATAGACATTCGTTTCAGACCGCAACCTTCTTTTTTGCGATTGAGGGGATTGCATAATAGTCCTTCGCGGTGTTGAGGATGGTATTGACAGTGGGTAGGAATTATGGTTATACTATTGGTATGGATTGAAGTTTTACCTTATTCACTTGAGGAGGCGACGTATGGTAGTGAAGACGGCAATCTCTTTGAACGATTCACTATTTGAGAAGGTGGAAACACTAACTCGGGAATTGAACATATCTCGAAGTCGACTCTTTGCGATCGCGGTTCAGGAGTATATTGAACGACATGAAACGAGACGCATGATGGCAGCGCTAAACAGAGTTCATGATGAGTATACCAATGATGAAGATAGGGCGATTCAAAGAGAGATTCAAGAATATCATCGAAAGCATATGAGGGATGAACCGTGGTAAATGATGTGCCTGCGTCTCGACAGTATATCGAACAGGGAGATGTATTCTGGATCGACATGGAGGATCCTTACGGGTCAGAGCCGGGAGGGAGGCGTCCGTACGTCGTTGTACAAAACAATATGTTCAATTTCAGCCGCATCGATACGGTCGTTGCCTGTGCAATTACTTCAAATCAGAATCAGGCGCTCTCACCCGGAAATGTTCTGCTGAACAGTGGGGAGGCGGATTTGCCCAGACGGAGTGTTGTGAACATTTCGCAAATTGTCACATTGGATAAGCAAGTTTTCATCGAGAGAATCGGGACTCTCTCTTCAAAGAGAATGCAGGAAATCATCTCCGGCTTACGGTTGCTTCTTGAACCGCGAGAACCTTAGCTCGCTTCGGGCAAAGTCCAAGTCGATTTTCATCCAACTATTCTGTGACTTCAGTCCGCGCGTCCGACCAGTTCAACGTCTCTTCGCGCAGGGCGACGCCGAGGCCGGGCTTTTGGGGTAGGGAGAGCATGCCGGCGTTGATGGGGATGCGCTCGGTGACGACGTCGTTGTACCAGCCGTTGTAGTAGGCGCGGACGGTTTCGAGGTTCATGGCGTTGGGGACGTGGAGCATGAGGTGGGCGGCGGCCCAGAGGGCGACGGGGCCGGTGGCGTCGTGGCCGGTGACAGGGAGGTAGCAGGTGTCGGCCTGGGCGCAGATTTTGCGGGTTTCGGTTATGCCGCCGGTCCAGGAGATGTCGGGCATGATGATGTCGGCGGCGCCGGCCTCGACGACGCGACGGAAGCCGAAGCGGGTGAAGAGACGCTCGCTGACGCAGAGGGGGATGCGGCTTTCGGCTTTGAGTCGGGCATAGGATTCGACGTTGTCGGGCGGGATCATTTCCTCCAACCACATGATGTTGTAGGGCTCCAGAGCGCGGGCGATGGCGATGGCCGCGGGCAGGTTCCAGCGGGCGTTACCTTCGATTGCGATCTGCATTTTGTCGCCGACCGCGACGCGGATTTCTTCGACGCAGGCGACACCCCTTTTTAGCGTATCTCTATCGAGGTAATGGCGCACCGGACCGGGTGCACCTGTTTCGGCGCGGGCGGGGCCGGGCGGCAGGTCGAAGGGCCAGATCTTCATGGCGCTGATGCCCTGGCGGAGCAGGTCTGCGGCGAGCCGGCCGGCGCGGCCCTCCATCCAGGTGCGGGCGTCCTGGTTGGGGCCGTGGCTGAGGCAGGTGTTGTAGATGGGGATGCGGTCGCGGCTGCGGCCGCCGAGGAGGTTGTAGATGGGCTGGCCGCTGTACTGGCCGGCGATGTCCCAGAGGGCGATGTCGACGGCGCTGATGGCGCGGGTTTCGGCGCCGCCGAAGCCGTAGGCGTTGACGGCGGCAAACATGGTGTGCCAGTGGCGCTCGATGTCGAGGGGGTCTTGTTCGAGGAGGAGGGGGGCGAGCTGGTCGTGGACGAGGGCGCTGACGGCGCGGGGCGCGTAGGAGGTCTCGCCGAGGCCGATGAGGCCGTCATCGGTGTGGATGCGCAGCCAGAGTGAGTCGGGGTGGCGTCCGAGGCGGATGGTTTCGAGGCGGGTGATTTTCATGGAGGTCAGTAGTCAGTGGTCAGTGGCTTGAGATTGCGCGGGGTGTAGGACAGTGGTCGCTGGCTCGAACCGGTCGATGCCTTGTACTGAACAACTGCACACGAAGCAGTGTACCAAAATCGGGAATCTGACTTACTCGAATTGGACAGAATTGGCGAGACATGAACGTTGGGAGGGAGTAAATTGGTGTTTGATGTGCACACCATCTCTCGTCCATGCTTGTCAATGAAAGGAGACGAACCATTAAACGCAATGTCTTGGCTGTTCTTGTGACATTAGGATTGCTATTGGGTCCCGTCGCGCCAATCGAGGTCCTGGCTGAACAACCGCCTGGCAGTGGAGGCCCTACGCGAGCACAATTGATCGAACTGGCTGCGCAGTACCCAGGCATCGAGTTTAACGACGATTACACAGGTCCTTTGCCTGCCACCTTAGTAGAGGCCCACCGTCAACTCGCGGCATTGGCGACCGTCAGAGACTCCATAGAGACGATGCCAACCAGCATTGTGACAGTGGAACCTGCACCCTGGACGGCGTCCTTCACCTCCGTTGGTTGGAGCTCTTGTGACGCATACTTGAGTACAGCTGCCCTTTTCAGGGTGTATGACATATTTCGTGTACGACACAGGGTGACAACTACGAGGAGGGGCGCCTCACCTTACCGCATCATCAGTGTCTGGGATCACTCGACGGCACCGATCGTAGGCGATCTGAGAACGGACGGAATCGCCGTTCAAGCTACCTATTCGGAGTTGTCCCGTTGGACAGATGGCCCCGTAATTTACATAGTGACACCGCATGGTGTCCGACATGCGTTTTGGAGCCTGTTCTCTCGATACGACGTCCACTTCGATGCAGGCCCGTTCACCCATTCAGTCAATGGGGTGACAAGAGGATGCGTGATTGAGTAATCTCAGTCCAGCCCAAGGCTATCGCCCGGCATGGCCTCATCACCCCGATAAGGCTGTGCCGGGCGAGTTGTTTCACCCGCGATTGCATTCCCAGATTAACACACACGGCACAGCGAACGCCTACCATATCTTCCCCTTCAAAAACTATACGAAAGAGTTGCGTGGTTTTCTTTGTGTTCCCAAAGGTTGAGACAAGGGAGGGACCCGCGCGCGATTGACCCTGAGTTCGAGTGTCAGCAGCGGGCTGTCCGGCGCTGTAACAGGCACGTGGGCGCCGATTGTGTTCACTTTCGGTCGGCGTCGCGGGCGCGGAGGATTTGGTGTGGCTGTACGCGTGATTCCGCCGACTTGCGTTGGCGAACTCCTTGAAGCCATGCGGTAAAGGAGGGACGCGATGCGATACGTTCCAACTCCTCGAGCAAGAACTGTTGCATAGACTGGCCTTGAAGCGCGGCGCGCCTGGCCAACTCATCGCGAACTGCCTCAGGGACATTTCTGATCGATATTTTTGCAGGCATGGTTGCATTATGCCATCAGCGATGGTGTTTTGCCGCAGCAGTCACGGGCAGGGCCGGGGCCATTGCATCTAATTTCGTATCCCCAGAGTAGCCCAAGATAGCCAGAAAGGGCTAGCGGAGAGGGCGCCCACAAGGGGCGCCCCTACAGATCGGCATCCTCTTGAGGTAGCCACGCCATAGGAACAGATGCCCTGTGGTCAGTCCGCTATTCTGTTTTGGGCTTGACGAGCAAAGTGTATGCCGGCCTGCGCTGGCCATGATACTGGTCTGGGATTCGTGGTTGGATGCCAGTGGCGTACAACCGGTCAGTGGCATCCGGGCAGGGTTTGTCTCAGTGCGGCGGGACTATGGACGCCAGCTCGCTGCGCATGAAGTCGATGTAGCGGCGGTATCTTGCGGGGGAGGTCTTCCAGGTGGTGGGGGTGCCGTGGCCGACGCCGAAGCGCTTTTGTTTGCCGATGGCTTTGGCCTGGTGGTGGGCATCTTCGCGCCAGAGGTCCTCGTCGCCCTGCTCGATGACGGTGATGGCGTGGGAGTTGGAGAAGATGCAGACCTCTTCGCCGAGGGCCTGGCGGACGTTGACGATGTCGTTCGAGTAGTTCTTGAGGCCGCATTCGACCTGGATGCAGTGGAAGTCGAGCTTGGCCAGGTGGGGGAGACGGGGCTCGATCCAGCCCATGAGGGCCATGCTGCTGATCAGGCCCTCATCGTGGATGTACTGGAAGGCTTTGATCTCACCGGGCAGGGCGAACTCGACATAGTGCTCATCAGAGATCATGTCGGCGGAGGCGAACCATTGCATGAGCTGGTAGCCGTGCACGCCGAGCATGCGGGCGAGGCGGCACTGCTGGCGGATGACCTCTTCGTGGCGGTCCATGAGGGCGAAGACGAGGTCTTTCTGGAAGAACATGGCGTCGAAGAGCTTGTCGTAGCTGAGCATGTAGAAGGAGGTGGGGAAGGGCGCCATGTCCCCCATGTAGAAGAAGACGGTGTCGTCGAAATATTCGAGCAGCTTTTTGGTGAAGTCGTAGGCGCCGGTGGCCAACATCTCCTCGGCGGTGGGCGGCGGGTCGAGGCGCTCGACGTCGGCGGCGGTCTCGAAGAGGGGCTCTTCGGGCGGCAGGTCGGGCGGGAACTCGTGGTAGCGGGTCTTGCTGCGCGAGCCGACGTCGACGAGCACGGGCACGCCGTCCTCCTCGGTGACGTACTGTTTGCCGCGCTGGCCGTAGGGTTTGCCGGTGCCGCAGGGGATGTAGTCGAGGCCGAGATCATCGTGGAGCACGTCGTAGAACTTGAGCTTCTGCTCGTCGGTCCCATGTGACAGATGGAGGAAATTCAACCCCAGTTTCTCGGGCCAGTGCGGCATCATCGACCAGTTGGGGGAGACGTTGAGGGCGGGGTACATGTCCATGGGTTCGCCGTTGATGGCGGCCATAAAGCGTTCGAGCGATGTCATTTCCTGCAAGATCCTACTCCTTTGAACTGCAGTAGTCAGTAGTTGGTAGTTGGTAGTCAGTGGTTAGTTGCTGACCGTGGCCATGGGTCGCGGATTAGGTTCCGGCGAGATCGAAGTGGTAGGTGCCGGAGCCGATTTCGACGTCGATGTAGGCGGCGCGGGCGCGGGCGGATGTGATGCCTTCGGGGCCTGCGAGACAGGCGTTGTCCTGCCAGATGGTGTTGCCGTTCTCGCTGACGGAGACATTGTTCAGGCCGAGGGTGGGCAGACTGATGCGGGCGGTGCTGTTGACCGGGATGGTGACTTCGAGCGAGAAGGAGCGGTCGGTGCGGTACCAGTGTGAGGAGATCTGGCCGCGTACGGTGGTGAGGGCGGCGCGGGCGTGTTTCAGGTCGCCGAGCGGGTGGGGCTCGATGTGGATTTCGCGGAAGCCGGGTGTCATGAATCCGGGGCCGTGATAGTCGGGGCCTTTGATGCCGGCGAGGTCGTTGTAGAAGAACTCGTCGATGGAGGCCCACATGATCATACTTTCGGCGGCGCCGACGGTGCTCTGCAGGCTCCAGGACTCCCAGATTGTGGTGGCGCCCTGCTCGACCATGAAGCCCCAGCCGGGGTAGGTGGGGGTGGCGACGAGGTCGTGGAGGACTTCGCCCTGGCCATGTTGGGTCAGCGTGTCGATGAGGCATGTGACGCCGGTGTTGCCGGTGTGGTGATGGCCGCCCCAAGTGTCGACGATGTTATGGACAATGTCCTGGACGACGCCAGCTTCGCTGGCCGGCGGGACGATGCCGAGAGCGAGCGGGAAAAGGTTGGCGGTCTGTGAGCCGGAGGCGTAGCGGTGGGCGGCGGGGTCGAGCCACTCGTGGTTGAGGGCGTTCTTGATCTGTTCGGCGAGGCGGGCGTAGTGGGCGGCCTCATCTTCCTTGCCGAGGTAGTCGGCGACCTTTGAAACGATGGCGGCGCCGAGATAGTAGTAGCCGGTCCAGAGGAGAGGCGGCGGCGTATCGGAGGAGACAAACTCTTCCTCGCCGGGGGCAGCGCCGGGCAGCATGTGGTCACCGTAGTGGCCTTCGTTGACGATGTGGTTCTCGGCGACGGAGGTGAGATAGTCGACCCAGAGACGGACCGGCTCGTAGTGCTGTTCGAGGATGCGGCTGTCGTCGAAGTACTGGTAGAGATACCAGACGAGGATGGGGTAGTTGCCGCCCCAGGCGGGGTCGGGATCGTTGCGCTGGACGTAGTTGGGGCAGATGTCGGGGACGCTGCCGTCTTCGAGCTGGGCGTCCTTGATGTCGTCGAGCCACTTGGTCCAGAAGCGGGGCATGTGTTTGCGGGGGTAGAGGGATGAGGCGATGGTGGCCGGGTCGGTCCAGGCCCAGTGCTCGCGGTGGAGGCAGTCGAGGGGGATGCCGAAGAGGCCGTTGGTAACGGTCCAGTGGACGAGTTCGTGGATGCGGTTGAAGATTGGATTGGAGCACTCGAAGGCGCCGGAGAGGTCGACGTCGGAGTAGACCACATGGCCCTGGAGCTCTTCGAGGGTGACGGGTCGGTCGGATTCGACCTGAACGAAGCGGACGGGATGGTAGGTGAAGCGCGGTTCGTAGGTCTCGCCATCGGGGTCGCCCTTAAGGATATAGATGTCGATCTCGTCGCCTTCTTCGTGGGCGCTGGCGCGGGAGCGGTGGCGGAAGTAGAATTCGCCGGATTCCTGATCCACGAGGCCGCTCTCTTCGAGAAGCTGGCAGGCGTACTTGATGGTTACTGCTGTGCCGCGTTCGCCCTTGAGACGGAGTTTGGCCCAGCCGCCGAATAGCTGGCCGAGATCGTAGACTTGTACGCCGTCCTGAGGCTGGGTGACGTTAACCGGCTGCAGCTTCTTGTTGACGCGGATGGGGGGCATGACCTGGGCTACCATCTTGCCGCCGGGGCCATCTTTGTCGACGGCCGGATCCCAACTGGTGTCGTCGAAGGCGGTCGCGGCCCAGCCGGGCTGCTCGCGGCGGGCGTCGTAGGTCTCGCCGCCGTAGAGGTCGTTGCGGGTGATGGGCCCGGGGGCGGTTTTCCAGCCGGCGCCGGATGCGACGGAGGTTGTGCTGCCGTCGGCGAACTCGACGTTCAACTGCAGGCGCAGGCGGGGGGAGTCGCCGTAGCGGTGCTCCCAGCCGGGTTCGCAGTACCAGCCGTTGCCGAGCATGACGCCGACGGCGTTGGCGCCGGTGTGGAGCAGTTCGGTGGCGTCATAGGTGACGTAGAGGACGCGCTGGGTGTAGTCGCTGGTGGCGGGGTCGAGGACATGGTCGCCGACGCGCCGGCCGTTGAGGTAGAGTTCGTACCAGCCGAGGCCGGAAATGTGGAGGCGGGCGCGGCTGACGGGACTGGCGAGGTCGAACTCCGTGCGCAGGAGGGGGGAGGCGACGTCGGTGGGGGCGCCGATCCAGTGGCCGGTCCAGTCGCTTTCGTCGAGCAGGCCCATGGTGAAGGCGGCGGGTTCGCTGTAGGCGCTGGCGCGGTCGTCCTGGTCCCAGACGCGGACTTGCCAGTGGCAGGTCTCGTCGCTGGTGAGGCTGTTGCCGGCGTAGGGGACGTTGATCGAGCGGTCGGAGATTACTTTGCCGCTGTCCCACTTGTCGGCGCGGCCGGATTTGAGGTTTTCGGCGCTGCTGGCGACGAGGATCTGGTAGACCGATTGGGACTGGTTGCGGCGGTCTGATTGGAGGAGCCAGCTGAATCGGGGCTTCTGGGAGTCGATGCTGATGGGGTTCGGAGCGTATTCGGTGGTGAGGTCGGTTGGTGTGATCATTGGAAGTTTTGTGGCTTTCAGATAACTACTATGCGATGTTCTATAAGAGTGTGCAATGTGCGGTCGCCTGGACCCGGAATGAAGGATTGTACTATCGGGATTTCTATAGCGGGCTCTTGATGGTCATCGCGGTGTAGGTTGGGCCTGATTGGGCGTTGCCTCGCCTGCGCCGGCTCGCATTCGGAACGAGCCACGACGCGGGGTGGGGGAAAGTTCGGTCGCAGCGGGTCGTCAAGGTCATATTGCCACACACTCGCTGCGGCGGGGGTTTTAGGAGAGGGGGCGTTGCGGGGGCGGGGCCCCCGCACAAGGGAGGGCCGAATAGGCCCGACCGCCCAAATGCGAGGAGAGAGGGTAGAGGAGAGAGGAAAGAGAAAACTCTTCTCTCTCTGAATCATGAGCGCCATTTGGCAAGGACTTAGCAGACTACTTTGAGTTCGAGGTTGGCGATGCTGGCGAATTTTTCTATCTTGGGCAGGATGTGGCCTACGCCGAGGGCGAAGTGGTGGGTGGGGCCCTCTTTGCACCAGGCGTTGATGAAGTCGGCGGGGCCGAGCGAGAATTTGAGGCGGCTGTCGGTGTTGCCGATCTGGAGGACGGGGCCGGGTATGCTTTGGGCCTGGGCGGCGAGGAGCTTGAGATTGCCCTGGCGGGTCTGGGTCATGGAGAGGACGGTGACGGGGCCGTGCTTGACCTGGGTTTCGACGCCGACGCCGCCGCCGTGTTTGCCGTGGTAGAGGGCGAGGCCGCGCAGGAGGGGCCGGCCTTGGGCGATGTCGATGTGGAAAGGGCCGTCGTGGCCGGCGAGGATGAACTCTTCGCGGAAGTCCATGGCGGTGACCTCGGAGTAGCTGCCGCCGGCGCCGAAGGTGTCGACGATTTTCATTACCTGGCAGTTCTTGAGGTCGCCTTCGCCGCTACAGGGCACGCCGCGTGCGGTGAGCAGGGAACAGCCCAGGGCGAAGCCGGCTGCGATCTGTTCGTATTCATTGTCGTCGAGGCCGCGATAGTAGTAGGTGAGGCCGTCGAGGTCGAAGTCGGCGACGAGGCGGTCGAGGCCGACAGCGACACGGTAGGCCCAGTCGAGGGCCTCGGGGGCGGGGCGGGTTGCGAGCGGATCGGAGGGGGAGTCCTCGGCGAGGTCAAAGATGGCGAGGGCCTCTTCTTCCTTGGCTTTGATGGCGGCGGGGGTGACGCCGTTGACCATCTGCGCCAGATCGCACATTTCGAGAATCTCGATGTGGGTGCCGAGCTGGCCATGGTGCTGGGTGAAGTCGCTGTACATGTCGAGCATGCCGGGGTAGGTGTGGCCGAGGACACCCATGCGGCTGCGGCGCAGGGTACGGAGCGCGCCGGCAGCCTCGGTCCAGTCCTGGATTTCGGCCCAGGCGCGGCGGGCCGGTTCCTCGCAGCCTTCTTCTTCGTCCAACATGCCGGAGACGACGTGGAAATCGATGTCGCAGCGGTGGAAGACGGAGCTGAGCTCGGGCACGCAGCAGGCGCAGCAGTTTGCGAGCCACTCCTTGGTGTCGGTATTGGCGTAGTCGAGGGCGGCGGAGGGTTGGAGATTGAGGACGAGAACGGGGACTTTGGGGATCTGGACGACGGGCAGGACGGTTGAGCTGGTGGCGTAGGTGCCGACGTAGCAGAAGACCATGTCGACCTGCTCGCGCTGGAAAAGGTCTCCAGCGTCGCGCCCGCCTGGGGCGGAGTCGACGAGACCGGCGCTGACGACATCGGCCCACTGGCCGACGCGGCTTTCCACGCGGGCCTGATAGCCTTCGAGCTGCTCCTTCAGGCCTGGGAACTGGGGCCAGTACTCACCGAGGCCGATGCCGAAGATGCCGATGCGGGGACGGACGGTTTTGCGCTGGCTACTCATGTTGTTTTCCTTGTTCTGTGCGGCAACTAGCCACTGACATGTTCGTCTTCGGCCTTGCGCATCAGGCCTTCCACGGCGTCGACGGCGGCGCGCATGGCCGATTCGCCGGCGGAGGATTCGCCGTCCCCGTTCTGGTCAATCTCGTAACCCATTTCGACCATCAGCTGCTTGGCCAGCTTGACGGACTGGCTGGCGTCGGGGCCAAAGCCGTCGGCGCCGACGCTCATGGCATACTCGTAGGTGATGGGCGCGCCGCCGACCATGACCTTGACCTTGTCACGCAGGCCGGCATCCTCCAGGGCCTCAATGTTGGTCTTGAAGAAGGGCATGGTGGTGGTGAGGAAGGCGGAGAAGCCGACCAGTTGGGGCTGATGCTCGATGACGGCGTCGAGCAACCTCTCCGGGCTGACATTGACGCCCATATCGATCACTTCGAAGCCGGCGCCTTCGAGCATAATAATGCACAGGTTTTTGCCGATGTCGTGGACGTCGCCTTTGACGGTCAGCATGAGGACCTTGCCGACGGGTTCGACGCCGGTGTCGCCGAGGATCGGCTGGAGGATGGCCATGGCGCGTTGCATGGCTTTGGCGGAGATCATCATTTCGGGCACGAAGTACTCGCCGATTTCGAAGAGACGACCAACTTCCTGGAGCGCAGGAATCAGTGCCTGGAAGAGGATTTCCAGAGGATCCATCCCCAGATCGATGCCCTCCTGGGTGAGCTTTTCGGTGATGGGCGCTCGACCTGATAGCGTGTTTTCATACAGTTCTTTTTTGATCTCTTCTTCACGGCTCATGTGGTGTGCCTCCGGTGCCGACGGAAGTTCGGCTTTCCTGTAATCAGTGATGTGTTCCTATTGCGAAAGGGCAGAGAAGTCAACAGGTCAGGCGGTGAAACATGCCTCCATATCCTTCAGGAAGTCGTCTACGGTCACTTGCCGGTATGACTCACGGGCCGGAGGACGGGGCGGACTGGATTCTTGCGCCAGCGTTTTCTTCACCGGTTCCGGCAGGCGTTCGAGGCTCGTCTGAACAACATTTACGGCTGGCTGGGCGGCGCAGATTTCGACGGTCGGCGCGGGTGAATTGTAGTAGTAGACGGATTTGAGGCGCGTGCTGAGTATCCTGCGGGCATAGTCGGGCAACGGATGATCTTCGTTCTCCGTATCCTGCTCTTGCCGGCGTTGGTGCGTGAAGTCCTGCGGCCAGAAGAGGCGGTTAACGTGGAGGTCGAAGACCTTCTTGAGCATGGCGGTGGGCGCGACGGGGGCGGTGTGCCAGTTCGAGGCGGGCCAGACGTCGAGCCAGGCCCATGCGCCGCCGATACCGGCTTCATCCAAGGAGAGATTAAGGCTGCCGGCGGCGGTGGCAATGCCGATCTGGTCTGCAAGGCCGGGTTCGCGGTCCGTGCCGGACGCGTTTAAGGGGCCTTCACCTATGACGGCGAGATGCTGGGGGTAGATGAAAAAGTCGCTCCCGCTTGCCCTCTGCGCGTCATAAAAGGAGGTAGTTATGGCCAGCAGGGCATAGGCGGTGTGGAGGATGCCGTCTTCAAGGCGGGGTGAGACGACGCCGACGCGATCCTGGTCGTGGTACTCAGCACAGAAGGCGCTGAAGGCGACGCGGCCGCCTGCCCCTGGGCGCCGGTATTCAAAGTGTGACGATCGGAGTTGCTGGCTCGTGTGCATCGGAACACCAGTGGTCAGTAGTTAGTGGTCAGCTGATTTAATGACGCAGTTGAACTCCTGCTGCATGGCGGAGCGGATGCGTTCGATGTAGCGCACTCCGTCGTTGTCAGGACAGAGGTTGTGCGTCAAGCCGATATGCTCCAGGTGTTTCTTGGCGAGCGCGCCGACGAGATAGACGCCCGGGCGCTCGCAGGATTCGAAGGTTTCTTCATCGAAATCCAGGTTTCCGTTCAGGAGGCGTGTGCACAGACTTTGGTTTGGCTTATGGCCGATGAGCATGTAACAAAGATCGAAATCCCACGTCTGCCGGCCGCCAGGTGTTTGCACGACTGCGGTGTTGTTTTCCAGCGAGGTGACCTGGCTGTCGGTCAGGATTTCGGTGTTGACGAGGTGTGCATCGGGCTGCCCCCAGACCGTTTTCTGGTCGGTCAGCATCTTCTCGACCGCGTCGTCCGATTTGCGCACGACCCATAGGATCTGGTTGCGGGGGCAGAGGGCGATAATGCCGTCGGCGGAAGAGAAGCCGCCACCGATGAAGAGGATTCTTTGGTCCTTGATGTGTTCCCATTCGTGGAAGTAGTGTTGTACTGAGCCGTTCGACTCGCCGGGAATGCCGGCCAGATTTGGCTCGTCGTAGGAGCCTGTTGCCAGCACGACCCGTCTGGCTTTCAGCCGTAAAGCACGACCCTCTTTGTCGCGAACTGCCAACACAAAATTATCCTTTGCGCCTTCAATATCGACGAGTTCCTGGTGGGTCCTGATGGGGAGATTGAATTTCTGCGCGAAATCGCTGTAACTCTGGATGAGCTCCTCGATCAGTGGATGGTATTCGTCGCCTTTTCGGGCCACGATCGCATCCTCCGGATCCAGAATCATATAGGAGAGAACCGAGTGCATCACCATGTGCTTCATGTAGCGGCGGAGATTGTGACAGATCTCGCGGCGTTCGATGCCGAGTACGCGGAGGCCCATGTCGCTGAGCACTTTGAGCACCGCCAGCCCCCATCCCCCACAACCGACCACGATCACATCAAAATCGGTCCTGTCATCTTCTGTGTTTTTATTTGCGGACATGCGGTTCATTGGGGCTGCGACGGTCATTTGTGGCTGCGGTCAATTGGAAGAGCCGGGTCGTTTCGACGGGCTTTTCTAGCTTTTGTCACCCGAAAATCCCGTCTCAAGTCTTGATGGCGCCGGAGGTCAGTCCTTCGACGAAGAGGCGGCTGGTGAAGACGAAGAGTATCACCAGGGGGATTGAGCCGAGAAGCAGGCCGGCCATCACGCGCCCGTAGCTGGTGTAGTACTGTTCCATGTAGGAGTAGAGCCCCGGTGTGAGCGGCCACATTTTGCGTTCCGAGAGGGTCAGGGTCGGCCAGATCAGGTTGTTCCAGGTGCCGAGGATGTTGAGCACGGCGACGACGCCGAGCATCGACCGGGTCAACGGCAGGGCCACGTGCCAATAGATCTGCCAATCGGAGGCGCCGTCGATGCGGCAGGCGTCGAACATCTCGCCGGGCAGGCTTTCGAAGAAGGCGCGCAAGATGAGGATGCCGATGAGCTGTCCGCCTGCGATCCAGGGCAGGATCAGTGACCAGTAGGTATTGATGAGGCGCAGATCTCTGATGAGTACGAAGGAGGGCACAAGGGTCAGCGACGCCGGCACCATCATCAGGGCCAGCACGGCGTAGAAGACGAATGTTCTGCCTGGAAATCTTATCTGGGCGAAGGAATAGGCCGCCAACGAGCTGAGGAGGAGCACGCCGATGACTGTGGCGCCGCTGGCGATGATACTGTTGAGCAGGAACTGGCTGATGATCTGTACGGCGAACTCGTAGTTTTCCCAGCGCAGCGGCCAGGTGGGGAGGAAGGGCACGCGCGTGAACTGGGAGGGGCTTTTGAGCGAGATGATGACCGCCATGACCAGCGGCGCAATCATGAGGACGCAGAGTATGCCCATGGCCAGCGTACGCCAGCCGTCGCCGCGGTACAGGCGGCGTCTCTGGTTTTGCGGGGGGCCGCCGGCTAGCGAATCGCTATGGGTTACCATGCCGGGATCCTGACTGCGGTACGCAATCCGTATTGTGTATTGCGTGGTACGGGGCAGGTGATATGCATGCCGCTAGTATTCCTGGGACCTTATGTATCGCATATTCAGGATGGTTGCCACGAGGGTTATCAGGAACATGACGACGCCGATGGCAGAGGCGTAGCCCATGCGGCTGATGCGGAAGGCGTTGAAGTACATCCACATTCCGGGGACTTGGGTTGAGTCGATGGGTCCGCCCTGGGTCATGGCCCAGACGGCGGAGTATTCCTGCACGCCCCACATGATAGTCAGCACGATGAGCAGTTTGATCTGACCGGTGATGAGGGGCAGCTCGATGTAGCGCAGGCGCCGCCAGCCGCTGGCGCCGTCGAGAAGGCCGCTTTCGATGATCTCGACCGGGATGGCCTGCAGCCCGGCAAGCAGAATGAGGACGGAGATGCCGTCTATCCAGGGGAAGTTGCGGAACATGACGGCGTAGATGGCGATTTTGGGTTCGGCGAGCCAGGCGTGGGTCCAGTCCTGGAGGCCGACGCCGATGAGGATGGCATTGAGGGGGCCGATTGTGGAGTCGTAGATAAATTTCCAGAGCAGGATGAGGACGACGGCGGGAATAATGACGGGCAGAATCATGAAGAGGCGGAAGAAGTACTTGGAACCCTCGTTGCGGATGCGGTGGATCAGAACGGCGACGCCGGTGGAGAGACCGACGAAGGCGATCAGGTACCAGATGGTGAGCAGGGCCATATTTTTGAGGGAACGGATGAAGACATCGTCGTCGGTGAAGAGCTCGACGAAGTTGGAGAAACCGATGAAGTTCCCTGCCAGCCCGGCGTTCCAGTCAAACATGGAACGGTAGAGCCCGGAGACGGCGGGATAGTATTGGAAGACAAGGAGGAAGGCCAGGGTAGGCACGACCATCAGATACCCTGTCTTTGTCTCCCAGATCCGTTCCCAGAGTGTCTTTTTCATCGTGGTAAGAGGCCGGTGGTTAGCGGATAGCTGCTAACCACCGGCACTGTGACGTCAGGGGCAGGCGTTGCCTTGCTCGTCAATGTAGCGGGTTGCGTAGCCCTCGAAGGCGGCCTGGTTCTGTTCGATGCACTCGTCAATGGAGATCTCATCGAGCAGGTAGGACCACCAGGACTTGCCACAGGCCTCGGCGGCTTCGAGGTCCATGGTGACGATCTCGTACTGGAACATGGTGACGTAGCCGATCGACTCGACCAGCCCTTTGTGGGCCTCGGCGAAGCGGGCGGGGACCCTGGTACCCTTGACATTGGGCATGTTCTGGCCGATTTCGCCCTGCACCAGCTCGATGTTTTCGGGGTGCGAGAAGAAGCGCAGCAGGTCGATGGCGGTGTCGAGCACGCCGTCTCTGCGGGCACGGGTGGAGATGGCGAAGTTGTCGGTGACGGTGCCGACGTTGGGGGCGACGGTGGGCGGGTCGGTGACGAATTCGCTGCTCTCCTTGGTCAGGGGCGGCGCCCAGAAGGTGGCCCACTCGAAATCCAGCAGCGGATCGATCTCAAGCTGCGGGATGATCCAGGAGCCGTTTTCGGTGATGGGCGTGTTCTTGGTGAGGAAGAGCCGGGTGGAGTCGGGCGCGCGCACGGTCCAGTCGGCGCGGCGATAGGGCACGTTGAGCTTCCACAGCTCAAGCCACTGGCGGAACTGGGGCAGATGGGCGTGATAGACACCGTCGCGGATGGCGCAGGCGACCTCGGAGAGCTCGGCGAAGCGGCCGTCCGGGTTTACGAGGGGGGCGAGGTCGCGCTCCATGATCATCGAGCCAATCTGCTGGCGGTACCAGGCATCGGTGTCGGCGGGGGAGAAGGTGATGAAGTCGTAGCCGATGAGGCCGGCGTCGCTGGCAACCTGGCAATTTTCGAGGAATTCAGCATAGCTGTTGGGGACGGAGATGCCCAGCTCTTCGAACATGTCGACGTTATAGAAGAACCAGGTTGTGTTGATGCCGAAGGCGACGTTGTAGAAGTTGCCTTCGATGTTGAGCATGGAGTTGGGCGTGGGATAGAACTGATCGAGCCAGCGCTCGCTGCCAGGTTCGCCGGCGGCGATATAGGGGTTTGGCTCCTGGAGTGCGTCGGTCAGGACGACCCACCAGTCTTTGTCGACGTCCTCCTTGATGATCCATTGGGCGGCGGGCATGATGTGGGGGACTGTGCCAGCGGTTTGCTGGGCCACCATCCACTCGCGGCTACTGACGCCGGAGGGCAGCCTGATCCATTCAATCTCGACGCCGGCATGTTCTGCCTTGTAGGCGTCAAGCACTTCCAGGATCTTGTTGTGCGGGTTGGGGTTGTCCTCACTGCGCTCCATGCTTTCGGTCGGGGTCCAACCGCCCAA
This sequence comes from Caldilineaceae bacterium, assembly GCA_022821585.1. GTDB lineage: Bacteria > Chloroflexota > Anaerolineae > Caldilineales > Caldilineaceae > Bin5. The sequence goes on along the minus strand of JAJEDI010000092.1, from coordinate 36,427 downwards.
CCATGCAATCAGGTGCTGGGTCACCTCGGCCGGGTCGCCGTCCTGCTGTTGCGCCATGTCGCCTGCGGGGACACAGGCGGCCAGAGCAGAGCCTGCCGAGACAACACCGACTGTCTTCAGGAAGTTTCGCCTCGAGAGATTCAGATTCTCCATCTTGTCATTTCTCCTTTTGCGGTCAGTGCGCGAATACGGAATGTTAAGATGGCAGGCGAGAAGCCTGCGTTGCCAGGTTGATGGTTGGCCGGAAGAAGTAGGGGCGTTGCAAATTGGCCTGGCGTCGCTGTGCGAGAGCGATCAATGCGCGGCATTGCAAGCAAAACTCTGGCTGATTATAGCCGATAGGAATTTGGAGAGCAATTGCCTCATAAAGTGGACTTGCCTGGTTTCCCGTAACCTGGCTATGGGACTCTGTTGCAGTTGCGACAGCCCAACGGAAGGCACCCAAACTGGGACAGTTCGCCATTGCAAGATTCATCGTAACAATGGTACTGTCATAGAGCAAACTCAGACATGATTTCCTTTTCTTGACTGAGCTTCGCCGTCCGATGCAGAGGACGCAACGCTGTCTGAGAAAGCGGAAATGCAGGAGGGCAGAGATGACGTTTCGGTTCGAAGACTGGATGGTGCATGAGTACCATCAGCAGGGCTTCCTGATCTTTCGGGGGATCGTACCGCCCTCGCTGCTCACGGACTTGCGGCGCGAGGCGGACAAGGCGCGTGCGCTGGCGCATGAGCTCAACGGGCCGCAGACGCAACGCATCCAACCGCTGGACCGGTACGAGGAATACATCGATCTGCAACCGTTCAGGGACTATGCAGAACTCGACGAACTTCGGGTGACGGTTGACCGGTTGCTGGGGCCTGGTTACACGCACGCGCATCTGGATATCATGGGGCTGCTGGTTGAGCCGCTGGAACGGCCGTGGCACTGCGGCTGGCACCGCGATGGCGTGGTGGAGGTGCCGGCGGAGGCTCGCGATGCGGAGATGGAGTCGTTCATGGCGACGGTATGGAACGATCTGCGCTATTTCAACCAGGTCAACTGCGCGATATACGCGGACGCCTGTACGTGGTATGTACCCGGGAGTCACCTACGGCAGCAGGATCTGCCGGATGAGGTTGAATCGACTGGGGACCCGGTGATGAAGGAGGCGCCGGCGGAGTGGAGCGACGCCGAGGCGGAGCAGTTTTACTTTGCGCATTGCCGGGCGATGCCGGGGGCGGTGCAGGTCTACCTGGGGCCGGGCGACTTCATGGTCTACCGCAACCTGGCGTGGCATTGCGGGATGTATCTGCCCTATCAGCCACGGGCGACGATCCATGACATAATCCGGCATAAGGGCAGGAATGCGTGGATGGAGAAGTGGGGCAAGGTCAAGCAGGCGGCGCAAAGGCGGGTGACGGCGCGGGTTGACTGAATAGCAATACTTGAAGCAAAAAGACCAGGACCTGTCTCTGTCAGCTGCTGCTGTTACCGGGGGCGGGTCCTTTTCTTAGCCAGCGCTCGCGTTGGACGGGGTCGGAGATGGCGCGGAGGGAGGAGGCGAGCAGGTTGAGGCTGAGGGTAGTGAGGAAGATGGTGAGTCCGGGGAAGGCGACGATCCACCAGGCGGAGGCGATGTACTGGCGGCCGCCGGCGATCATGAGGCCCCAGGAGGGTTCGGGGGGCTGGATGCCGAAGCCGAGGAAGCTGAGGCCGGCCTCGCTCAGAATCAGGGTGGCGACCTCAAGGGTGCCGAGGATGACAAGGGGCGAGGAGACGTTGGGGATGATGTGGCGGAAGATGATGCGCGTATTTGTGCTGCCGATGGCGATGGCGGCGTCGATAAAAGGAGAGTTGCGGTAGGCGAGGGTCTGCCCGCGTGCGAGGCGGGCGTAGGCCATCCACCTGACGATAGCGAGGACGACGACCAGGTTCCAGAAGCCGGGGCCGAGCGAGAAGAGCACGAGGAGCGCGAGCATGATCACAGGGATGCTCATCTGGATATCGACCAGGCGCATGATGATGTCGTCGGCCTTGCCGCGGTAGTAGCCGGCGATGATGCCGAGCATGGTGCCGATGACGCCGGAGACGAGGGCGCTGCTGAGGCCGACAGTGAGGGAGACGCGGGCGCCGAAGATGATGCGGCTGAGCATGTCGCGGCCGAGGGGGTCGGTGCCGAGGATGTGGCGCGGGGCGCCTTCCTGTGCGGCCGGTGACAAGGGGGGCATGTTGCGCATGCGCAGGTCCTGCTCGAGCGGATCATGGGGCGCGAGCAGCTCGGCGGCCACTGCGCTGAGCAGAATCAGAGTGAAGATGGTGAGCGCGATCAAAGTAACGGGGTCGCGCAGGAGAGCGCGGGGTACGAGCCATGCGGAGGCGCGGCGTGTCCGTTCTGCCTCTTCCTGCAACAACAACTTTGTCTCTGCGGTCATAAAGGAACAGTGGCGGCCGCGGCTTTGGAAGGAGCCGCCGGGGTTACTGGAAGCGGATCCTTGGATTCAGGTAGACATAGCTCAGGTCGACGAGCAGGTTGACGATGATCACCATGCAGGCCACCACGAATACGGTCGCCTCCACGAGGGGAAGATCCCGCCGTTGGAGCGCCTGCAGTGTGAGGAGTCCGATGCCGGGCCAGGCGAAGACGGTTTCGACCAGGATGGCGCCGTTGAGCATGGAAGAGAGCATGTCGCCGCTGATGGTGACGACGGGAATGGCGGCGTTTTTGAGCGCGTGGACGAAGACGATGCGCCGCTCGGCAAGTCCCTTGGCGCGGGCGACGGTGATATGGGGCTGGTTCATCTCGTCGAGCATGGCGCTGCGGGTGATCTGGGAGATGCGTCCCAGGGGCGAATAGCAAAGGGTCAAAGCAGGGAGGGCCATGTAGGAGAAGCCACCGTAGCCGGAGGTTTTGAACCAGCCGAATTGAACGGCGAAGACGATGATCAGCATCAGCGCCATCCAGAAATCGACCATGGAGACGCCCCCCAAAGAAAGGACGTTAATAATCCTGTCGAGGAAGGTATGGGGGCGCAGTGCGGCGGCAGCGCCGAGAAGAATGCCCAGCGGGGCGGCGATGAGGAAGGCGGCGGCGGTAAGGCGGAAGGTGGCGGGGAGTCGCTCCAGGACGAGTGGGAGGGTGGAGGTCTTCTGCCAGAAGGAGTCACCGAAGTCGAGGCGAATTGCTCTCGCGGCGAAGCGGGCATACTGGACCGGGAGTGGATCGTTGAGTCCCAACTGGTCGCGGACCTGCTGGACGCGTTCTTCGGAGGCCTCGACGCCGACCATGATGCGGACCGGGTCGCCGAGAATGCGACCGGTTATAAATACGATTGTGAGAACGGCGAAGGCGACGCCAATCGAGTGGATGAAGCGTCTGCGCAGATAGAAAAGAATCGGATCACCCTTTGGTGCGAGGAGCGAGAAGTGGAGACAGAGAAACGGGAGGTGTTCTCTCTGCTCTCCTCGCCTATTCAGTCATCGTCTCTGAAAACTGCGTACCACGTATTGCGGTGTCACCGTTTGGGCGGGACGGGGCGCAATACGCGGTACGCATTCAGTTCACAAGCCCTTGCGGGCAGTGTTTGCTCAACCCGTTACTTGGGTGACATCTCCTTGGCCTGCAGGCGATGGTCCAGCTTCACGTTCCAATTCAGGTCTTCGCTGATCAGATAGGCCAGATCCAGGTGAGCGATGAGGCCGTAGGCATAGTCGTCGTAGGCGACCTGTGCGGCCTCCTGCAACTTCATGTCACGGGCCTCGCCCGAGAGATTTCGGGCCTCTTCCCAGAGGGCATCGACCTCAGCGTTGCAGTAGAGAGACACTACGCCGCCGCAGGTGAAGTAGTTGACGTAGGAGAACCAGAGGTCCAAGATCTCGTTACCGTGGAGGTGAACGGCGACCCAGTTGGGCTGGCCCTCCAGGTCGGCCCAGTTATGGCTGAACTGGGGATTGAAGGTGTCCGGGGGCATGACGCTGACGTTGGCGTTGAAGCCGACATCGTTGAGCATGCCGCCGATGGCCTCGATGACCTCAACGTGGCCGGCGTGCAGGCCCTGGCGGGAGGCGAGGGTGAACTCCTGGCCCACGTCTACGCCGTCGGCCGCTGCATCCTCGAGGAGGGCGCGGGCCATGTCGGGATCATAGGGATAGGGCGCAAGGTCGGCGTTGTGCCCGGTTGCGGTCTCATTGACGATCTGACCGGTGATGGTCGCGGCGCCGCCCAACAGCGTCTCGACGATCAGTTCTTTGTCGATGGCGAGGTTGAGGGCTTTGCGCACGCGGACGTCCTCAAAGAGCTTCTGGTTGCCCATGCGGGCAAACATCGTCTCGACGCTGGCCACGGAAGCGCAGCGCAGACTCTCGTCGCCCATGGCGGCGTTGCACTGGTCCGGAGTTACGAACTGAGCGATGTCGACCTCGCCGGCCTGGGCGGCTGCGGCGCGAACGGTGTCCTCGGGGAGGAAGCGCCAGACGAGCCGGTCAAAGGAAACCTTACCGCCGGCCTCGTCTGGGTTGTCGTGCCCCCACCAGTCGGGGTTGGCGACGTAGATGATGGATTCGCCGCGGTTCCATTCGTCAAGCATGTAAGGGCCGGTGCCTACCAGATTGGTCGAGTAGGAATCCGGATCTTCTTCGATCTGCTTGGCGGAGGTGATGGCGACGAAGTACATCTTCTCGAGCAGGATCGGGTCGGGGTTTTCGGCCGTGACGTTTACAGAGTATTCGTCCACGGCTTCGGCGCTGAGCTCGCCGCCGATGAAGCCCCGGAGATCGCTGACGAGGTCGGCCTCAAACATGTAGTTGATGCTTGTGGCGACTGCTGCGGCGTTCAAGGGGGAGCCGTCGTGGAAAGTGACGCCCTCGCGCAGCTGGAACTGGATTGTGCTGTCATCGATGCGCTCCCATTCGGTTGCCAGCAGGGGAACGATCTCGCCGGTGGCGAAGTTGCGCGTGACCAGCGTTTCGACAACGTTCAAACAGCCGTTGCAGTTGGTTTCAGCGGCGGCCAGCGGCGCTTCCAGGGAGGTCATTTCCTGGGCGACAGCGACGACGAGCTCGCTCTTCGCCTCCATCATGTCCCCGTCGCCTGTATCTGCGGGCGCGGCAGCGGGTGCGACACACCCGGCAGCGAGCAGAAGAAGCAACAGGGCTGCAAGGGGTACAGCTGAACGAATCACTACCTTACGCAATGCCATACTCTGGGTCTCCTTTGCTACGTGTGATGATGTATGAAACGCGGATGAGGGATTGGCGGGGTTGCATGTGCTTCCGGTCTGGCGGACAGGAAGCCCCGTGCCAAGGACGATAAGGTTCCATTGCACTCTTTGGGAAGAGCGGACGTAATGGGAACGACTCCATTTTACGGAGAAATTGTGTTGTGTCAAACGTCGCACTGGCGGCGCGCCTCCAATCTGATCGCTGCGGTGGTCGTGGCTGTGACGGTCCGCCGGCTACGAGCGGCTTGAAATGGCGTTCAGGTAGGCGAGGCTGTCGCGTGCGGTCCTTTCGGGGCCGGGGGTGAAGTCGAAGACTTCGACTGAGAGCCAGCGGTCGTAGCTAAGGTCGTCGAGGGTCTGCAGGATGGGGCGGAAGTCGAGGTCGCCCATGCCCGGGCCGCGCAGGTTGGGGTCGTTGAGGTGGACGTGGTGGAAGAGAGGGTGGACGGCCCGGATCTGTTCGGGGATGGGGCGGGGGTCGTTGCTCATGGCCTTGGTGTCGACCATCATGCGGAGGCCGGGGTGGTCAACCTGGCGCACGAGATGGGCGGCTTCGTCGACGTTGACGATGAAGTTGGTCTCGTTGGTGCTGAGGGGTTCGACGCAGAAGAGGACGCCCTGCTGCTGGGCGCGCTCGCCGCAGGCGTGCATGATTTCGGCAGTGGTTTGCCAGGCTTCGGCGCGCGGACGGTTGGGGGGCACGTCACGTTGTTGGGGCGAACCGAAGATGAGGACTTCGCCGCCGAGCTCGGCGCAGCAGTCGATGAGATCGAGCAGGTATTGGGCAGTGCGGGCGCGGACATCGGGGGCGGAGTCGTTGAGCTGAAAGCCCTCGGTCTGTGCCAGCAGCCAGTGGAGGCCGACGAGGGAGAGGCCGGCACCCTCGACCGTACGCCGGATGCGGAGGCGGTCGGTGGCGGAGAGGTCGGTGACGAGGTTGCAGACGGTGAAGGGGGCCAGCTCGAGGCCCTGGTAGCCGAGGTCGGCGACGAAGGCGGCAGTTTTCTCGAGGGGCCAGTCTTCGAAGAGTTCGTTGCAGATGGCGTAGGGCATGGTGGGGTCGTCCTGAGGCTCTGTTGCGTATTGCGTATTTCGTATTGTGTGTTGCTGGGGCCGCGGGCTTTTTGTGGGTCAGGGCGGCCTAGCGGTTCTGCGGGCTAGGGCCGGTCAATGAGCTTGCGCAGGAAGGCTCCTTCGGTCTTGACGATCTCGTCGTCGTTTCCGGGCTCGAAGTTTTCAGGGATAAAGAGTTCGAGGGAGAGGGCGCCGCTGTAGCCGACGGTCTTGAGGTCGTCGATCAGTTGGGGGATGTCGGCTACGCCTTCGGCGAGGCGGGCGCCGCGCCAGCGCCAGGTTGTGTTGCCGTCGGGGCCTTGGCCGGCGGGCTCGGGCAGGCGGTTGCCGATATGGCAGTGGGCCACGTAGGGGCCGAGAAGGTCCAGGCCCATGCGGGTGTCTTCGATGCCGACTTCGACCATGTTCTGGACGTCGTAGATGGCGCCGATGTGGTTGGGGTCGAGGTCGCGCAGGAGTTCGAGTGCGCGTGAGGCGGTGACGGCGAGGGTGCCGGTATGGATTTCGTAGGTCGCCTTGACGCCGTGCTCGCTTGCCAACTCGGCCAGTTTGGCGTAGCCGGCGCGGGCCTCGAGGAACTGGGGCCAGTAGGGCTTGGTGCGGTCGTGTTTGGGAGCGTCGATGCGGATCAGGGGCGGTCGGTCGGGATCGATGGCGAGAGCGCCTTTGAAGAGCTTGAGGACATGCTCGGTGTCGTCGTAGCTGGCGTTGGGCGCGAGGGCGGCGACGCGAATGCCGGTGCGTTTGACGGCGGCGCGAATCTGCGGGGCTTTGTCGAGGATATTGTCTGGGCTGACGTCGGAAAGATGGCGGCCCCAGAAGAAGGGCTTTGCGTTCGGGTCATCGGGGTTATAGCGGCAGCGCAGCTCGACGGCGTCGTAGCCGTACTCCTGCAGCTTGTCAAAGGTCTCGTCCAGTTCCCAGCGGGGAAGCATGACGGATGTGCAACTCAGTTCCATACGAAACTCCTTTATGACGGAGAGAGAAGGAGAGCGAATAACGGGAAGATTCCACGCGTCGCTTCTGTTAGATTACACCGGGATTGAATTCACGGCACTTTTCGAGGACTGCGATCTGGGCGCGTACGCTTTCGGGGGTGATGTCGAGCTCTTCGCCCAGGCGGATGGACGCGTAGAGAGCGCGATATAGTTCCTGTACGCCGCCCGCGCCATCGTAGGCAAAGGAGAGTTTCTCCTCCTTCCAGGGAAGCTGTTCGCGATTGTAGACGCGGTCGCGGGCGATGGGCGCTTCGTCCAGAACCAGGGGCGGCGCTTCGGTGGGGTCGAAGTATTTCAGGTGCGCTTCTTCGCGGTAACAGGCCATGGAGCCTTGCGTTCCCAGGACCAGGAAGTTCGGCTGGGGGACGGCGCAGGCGGTGGTGATGTTGATCTCGACCAGCGGGCCGCGGTCAGGCTTGGGTTTGAGGATGATCTTGACGTGGCTGTCGGCGTCGCCGGCATAGAGGGGTGTGGCCTCCATGTGGCAGAAGACGTCCGGCTCGGGGTCGTCGATCAGGAGCATGCCCATGTCGACGAAATGGGGGCCGCTGTTGTTGAGCATGCCGCCGCCGTAGCTTTTCATGGTCTGCCAGTCCCAGCGGCGGTCGAAGCCGCCGTTGTGGATGCGGACCTCGATGATGCGGCCGAGGACGCCGGAGGCGATCACCTCGCGCACCTTGACGAAGTCGGCAGCGTAGCGCAGATTCTGATGGACGGTGAGGGTGCGGCCGGTCTCTTTGGCGACAGCGAGCATGGCGTCGGCGCCGGCGAGGTCGCTGGCCATGGGCTTTTCGACGATGACGTGCTGGCCGGCGCGCATGGCTGCGATCGACTGTTCGGCATGGAGGTTGCTGGGTGTGGCGACCACCATGAGCTCGACGGCTTTGTCGGCGACCAGTTCCTCGTATGTCGCGTAGGCGAGGCAGTCGAAGCGTTCGATGGCTTCGGCCTGGCGGTCGGGGTCGGGGTCGCAGACGGCGACGACGCGGAACTGGTCGGGGAGGTGGGCACAGGCGTTGGCGTGGTTGTTCCAGCCGGTGCGGCCGAGGCCGGCGATGGCTACGTTGATGGGTGAATGGTTAGTCATGTGTTCGAGTGCTCACGAGTGCTGGCGGGTCTTGGTTTGGGACATATGTCCTTGATTGTGCAAAGTTTCGTCGCAAGATGTCATTTGCGAAATCAACACAGGGACAGGTACGCACATGGTCAGTTGATCGATAGAGGCGGAACTGCCAGCGTTACAGACTCTTTGGAACCCTCTTACTAGTCGTGAATGGAACGTACGGTAGATGCTTGGAGAAACTCGAATTTGCGGATACCGAAGTAATCAGATATATTGTGCCATACAGCCAGTGGATGAAATTCGGCTCCAAGCCGTGTGATTGTCGAGCCGCGGTTCGCTCAATCCTATATCCCTGGCTCTTTATTTTCTTGCCGCCACTCAAGTGCCGCCGCATTGAGTGGCTTTTTCTGTGTATAGTACACGCCATAGCCGGCCTTGCGTATGTCGTGAACGTCCTGCACCAACCGAAAGGCATGCCACAGATAGGTTACATACCGTTCTTCGTGACGTTCATAGAGTCTTTGTAACGCCCAGACAAAATAGTCCACAGCTTGCAGGCCTGCCAGCTCCTTCGGGGGCGCTTCAGAAACTTGCAGGGAGGCTTCGCTTTTCAAGTTATATTGTGTGGCGAAGCGGCTCCTGGTTGTTTCAAGTGCCTGACGCAGGGCGGCGGTGCGGTCAGATTTGCCGCGTTTTGAAAAGAAGATTTGAAATCCACTACTCTTGTGCAGTTTCCCTTTGAACAGACGCCGTACGAGAAAGTCATATAGTTCATTGGGATGGTAGCGATAATCAGGCTCACTTTCGTTTCGCTGGCGAACATATTGCAACACGTGCCATTTGTCAGCAACTACAGCAAAGAATCGCAACTCGTCCATAGCACGCAGGAGCTGGAAAACTTCTCTTCGCACTTCCGGCACATCATCTTTTGCATGAAAGGCGAGAGCTGTTTTTCGCGCCCTTGCTTGCATTGATGGAACGTTGCTGAAATACGGGTCTGTCATCAGCCGTTCCCGCAGGTCACCTAATGAAGAATGTAATACCGAAAGGTCAGACACTTCCAGCAAACCGAGCATGAAAAAGCGAGAACAGCCCTCCGAACCAATCAGCACCTTCCCTCTGCGGGAAAACAGTGTGCTATCGCCACCTTCATCTATGAAATAATTACGCGTTTGTGTTTCGCTACCCGCCATAGAATTTCCTAAGCGGTGCCTTGCCCGCTTCGCTGACGACGAAGGCTGTGTCGTGAACCTCCTAGCGAAGGATGCAGATCTGGATCATGGTGAACAGGCTCACCGGACACTTTTTCGACTCATGTGCAAGAGAACAATTGAGGCGCCGCTACAAAAAGGGCAAGACATCACGGTTTAGACAAGCTCCGGATGGCGGAGGATGTGCTGGTAGATGTGGTTGCAGGAGGTCAGCTCCATTTTCTGGCGGGCGTGATCGAGCAGGAGGCCGATCTGGGCGGCCTGTTGGTCGATGCGGTAGATGGACCAGGGGTGGAAGATGGGCATGTAGTAAAGAAGGTTCTGCTGCGTGCAGTAGTCGATGCCGGGGGCGTAGGCTTCGTAGACGCCCTGGGCGTCGCGGGGCATTGCGGTGGGATAGGGCCAGGGCAGGAGCGGCGGCCAGTGCACCTTAGCCGGCTGGCCGGTGAGGACGTTGTCGTGCCAGGCATGCGAAGGCGTTTCCAGGAGTTCGGGGAAGCCATCCTCAGCATACCAGAAAGGCTGATCGAGCAGGGCGGGGAAGGTCCCATTTGGTCCCATGCCGACGCTGCGCACGTAGCGGTAGCCAGCCTCCCACATGACATCCAGAACGGCAGGATGGCCGCGAAAGCCGTCGGTGTAGCCACCGGGCGCGGTGAGGCCGTTGACCGCGCGGCCGAAGGTGTCTTCGATCAGTTTTTTGGCGTCGCCCAATTCATAATGGAGGGCGGCTCTGTCGTCGCCCAGCTCTTTCAGGTTGGGATGGGTAAAGGTGTGGCACTGGATATCGAAGAGGGGATTGTCGAGAATGGCGCGCAGTTCAGGGCCGCAGATCTCCAGCATTTTGGCGACGAGGAAGAAGGAAGCGGGCGCGTTGCGCTGCAGGTGGACGTCGGCGACGGCGCGCACGCCGTCCAGGAATTCGGCGATATGTTCGGGGGTGTAGCTGAAACCTCTTTGACGCCGGTTCTTATCCCACCAGGGGTATACGCCTTCGGTGTCGTAGGCGGCGACGTAATAGGACATGGTGTGCCTCTCTTTCATTCGATCAGTTTGTCGCGCGCGGACCTTCACGATCGCTGAAACGAAGTTCCAGACCTTTCGCCCTTCTACAACTTACTCATCTTTTCCAGGACCGGCCAGAAATCCAGTTGCTCGACGGCGTGGCTGCGGTAGATGCCGACGCCGTCGGCGCCGCAGTCCATGGCGACTTCGGCGGCGCGCAGCATCTGGTCGGGCTGCTGGAAGCTGCCGGGATGGTAACAGGAGAGTTCGGCGATGACGGGTGTGCGGCCGGCGGCCACTTCGACAGCGTAGCTGAACTGCCGCCGGAGGGCGTCGGGGTCGGAGTTGGTGCGGAACCAGATGTAGAACTCGTCGACGATGCCCTGTTCGAGCCAGGCGGGCCAGTCGTGCAGGAGCTTGAGGTAGTCCTCTTTTTCGCCGGCGATGAGGGTGGTGGAGAAGACGGCGTCGGGCTTGGCCTGCTTGACGGCGGCGCGCATCTCGGCCAGGGCGAGGGTGACGTAGTCGGCGCGGAACTGCAGCCATTCGGGGTCGTCATTGGGCAGGTCGAACGGGTTTTTGCCGTGTTTGGCCTGGAACTCGTTGACGGTGCGGTCTTCGTAGCCGTAGGGGACGGCGCTATTCTCGTCCTCGTTTCCGAGCACGAACTCGACCTGTATGCCGTCGCCCTGGGTGTGGGCGAGCGTGTCAATGAACTGCTCGGTCTGCTCGGCGCGCACTTCGGGGAAGGCGGCGCTGAGGTAGAGATCGTCGCCGGGCTGCAGGGTGTAGGAGCGGGTGCGGGTGAGGCTGCGGAACTGCGGGTTTTTGGCGGCGAAGTCGGTCATGGTGGTGGTAACTTTGGGGGCGTCGTAGATGGGGCGATGGCTGTCCATGACGGCGCGGGCCTCGGCTGCGGTAACGGGAGGACGCAGAAAGTCGAGGGACCAGCCGTAGGTGACACGCGCCCAGCCGTGACGGGGGAAGGAGTTGTAGTTGATGTAGGGATCGACCTTAATGCCAACGGCATGGGCGGCTTCGGTCAGGGCGCGGGTGCGGTCTCCACCGATGATTTTGGTGACGCCTACGTCGGCGCATTTTTGCACCCAGGCGGGCAGAAAGTCGGCGTAATCGGGATCGTCGGGGATTCTCTCCACTACGGGCGGTCCCCAGAGGACCAGGCGTTCAGGCATCTTACTTTTTCCTCTTATTCTTGGATTATTTCTCGTAAGCGGCGGCGTTGGCGGCCGCTGGGGTTACAGTTCTTCGTCCAGGCCCTCCAGCAGGCGGTCCACTTCGCTCTCGTCGTTGAAGGCGGCGACGGAGATGCGCATGGCGACTTTGACCGGGTCGGGCGGGGCGGTGAGCCATTGGGATTTGACGACCGTCTGATGGCGCTGGTGCATCCTGTCTACGAGGCCGTCCATGTCGGTCTTGTTGAAGCCGTCGAACATCAGCGAGGTGATGCCGGCGGACTTTCCGGGTTCCTGGGGAGTGATGATGCGGGCGCGATCGATGTGGCCGACACCCTGGCGCAGGCGGCCGGAGAGCTGGGTAATTCTTTCCTGCATTGTATCCAGGCCGATGCTTTCCACGATCTCGACGGCGCGGCCGAGGCCGACGACGAGGGCATGGTTATAGGTGCCAATTTCGGTGCGGGAGCGGGCGGTCGGCGCCGGTGTGGGGGCATCGTGCAGCGACCAGGGGCTGCGGTCGGGAATGAAGTTGGGGTGGAACTCGGGGAGCTGGTCTTGCGAGATATACATATAGCCGGTGCCCATGGGGCCGAGCAGCCATTTGTGGCCGGAACCGACGGCAAAATCGCAGTCGAGTTCCTTCAGGTCTACCGGCATCTGGCCGACCGATTGGGCCAGATCGAGCATGACGGGCACGCCGGCGTCGTGGGCGATGGCGGCTGCCTGCTTGCAGGGGAGAAGACGGCCATTGGGGGAGGCGATGTGGCTGAGGCAGATCAGGCGGGTGCGGTCTGTGAGCACAGATGCGAGATCGCCGAGAAGATGTTCGTCGTACACTTCGCCCAGAACTATGGTCTTCACGCCGTGTAGCTGCTTGAGCGAATAGGAGAGCCCGTAAGTGCTGACATGTTCCAGCGAGGTCATGACGAACTCATCGCCCTCCTGCCAGTCGAGACCGCGTACGATCTGTTGCATGGCACGGGATGTGTTGGTCTCGATGCCGAGCTCCTCTTCCTGGACGTTGAGCATTCGAGCCAGTCCGCTGCGGGCGGCGGCTTCGCGTTCGATGTGCGACTGCCGGCCGGCGGGGGTGGCGGGGCCGTGGCGAGCCTCGGTTTCCATCGTCTCGCGCACCGCCTGGAGCACGGAGTCGCTGGCGGGGCCGTAGGTCCCGGTCTGAAAGTATCCGACCTCCGCGGTCATGGGAAGGTCCTGCCGAAGCTGTTCAACCGTCATGCGTGACATTGCCTGGGCCTTGAGCTGGATGGAGTTGGAAAGAAGACCCCCGGCGGGATTTTTTCGGGCGCTGTGAAGGCCGGAAGGGATCACCGGGAGGGTACTGCGAATGATAACCGACAGAGACAGATTCTGTCTAAGGTGGACTGTAGCGGTAGACAGAAGTGGGAAGCGAGTTGGCAGAACGTAGCACGTCAAGTAAGATTGAAGATTGCCGGGGGAGTGAACTGCAGTGGTCAGTGGATAGTGGTCAGTGGCTTAAGAAAGTGCGAGGGAGAGTAAGCCCTGTTGGGTAGGCACGATGGTGGAATGAGGCAGCACGGTGGATGAGGCTGGTGTAGAGGGGGCGTTGCGGGGGCGGAGCCCCCGCACAAGGGAGGGCCGAAGGCCCGACCGCCCAAATGCGAGGAGAGAGGAGTGAGGAGTCAGAGAAACCTTCTCTCGCCCGAATCTGGGTCACGAACTGAATGTGGCCGGGACGTGATGGAGTTTATTTGATAGGGTTTGCTGCGGGCAAGAAGGGCCGCAGCCATCCACGAACTCGTTGATGAATCAGACATCACCGCTGCCACAGGCAGCCGCAGAGAGAACGGGGAACCGCTGGTTCGGGCGCCCACGCTGGGGGGTGGCGGCGTTCCTGGTTTTTGCGTTGCTGGTGGTCCTGGCGAGCAGCATCAACACGCCGCAGGCCCGGTTTTTCGCGGCCGAGCGTTTCCAGACGTTCGTCACGATTTTCCTCAGTCTGTTCATCGAGGCCGCTCCTTTTCTGATTGCCGGATCAATTGTATCGGGCTTCATCGCCGTCTATGTGAACCAGGGGATGGTGGAGCGCTTCATACCCAATCATCCACTGCTGGCGGCGCTGGCGGGCGCGGGGTTGGGGTTTGTTTTTCCTGTGTGTGAGTGCGGGGTGGTTCCGGTGACGCGGCGGCTGTACGGCAAGGGGATGCCGCTTCCGGTGGGGATCGCCTTTTTGCTGGCGGCGCCGGTGATCAATCCGGTCGTGATCTTCAGTACGTACGCGGCGTTCGGTTGGGGCCCGGTGCTGTGGGGGCGGGTCGTGTTCAGTATGCTGGTGGCGTTTTCGGTTGGGCTGATCTTTCATCTGGCGCGCCCGCGTGAGATCCTGCTGCCCGAGACGCTGGCTGTCTCCAGCGGCCGCGACGACTCCGGTGATCGCGACCATAGTCACGACCACGGCGGCTCCCGCCCGGGTGTCTGGCAGGCGCTTGTGATGGCGGGCGATGATTTTCTGGACATGGGCCGCTATCTGATTGCCGGAGCGATGCTGGCGGCGGCGATGCAGACGGTCGTTCCGCAGTCGACATTGCTCACGATCGGTCAGGGGCCCATCATCTCCGTCTTTGTGATGATGGCGCTGGCGTACATTCTGTCGGTCTGCTCGACGGTGGACGCCTTTATCGCCCTGGCTTTCAGCAACGCGTTCACGACAGGCTCGCTGTTCGGCTTTCTGGTGTTCGGGCCGATGGTGGATATCAAGAGCTCGCTGCTGTTTATGGGGGTCTTCCGACGGCGTACGGTCCTCTATCTGATCCTGCTTCCGCTGGCGCTGGTGGCGGTTATCGGTGTGTTCTGGAACGTGCAGGTTGGTGTTTGACGAATAGGTTGACGCAAGACAGGACAGGCTAAGGAAGTGTCACAGGTTTCAGTTACGATTACCGGCAGACTGTTGCGACTGTCCAAGGTGCAGGCCGCGCTGAAGGGGCTGCTGCTGCTGGGGTTGGGCATCTTTCTGTTTACGCGCATAACGACCGGGACGCTCAACTACTACATCAGTCAACGATTTGACTGGCTGACGGTAGCGGCTGTGCTCGGTCTTATTGTGGTGGGGCTAAGTTACCACTACCTGCTTCAGGAGACCGAAGATACGCCCGCGGCGCCGCATGATCTTGGTCCAGAACGGTCGGGCGAGGCGGGGTCCATGGCTGCGGGGGACAATTACCAGCATAGCCACGATCACAGCCACGCTTTGGGTTGGTCGGGTCTTGTCATTATCTCTCTTCCCATCGTTCTCGGGCTGCTCGTGCCTCCGCGTCCTCTGGGGGTGGCTGCGCTGCAGAATCGTGAGATCAGCGGCGGAGGGCTGGATTCGGTATTGCCGGCTGCCGTAGGTTCTGCGGTGGTGCGGGAGAGCAGCGAGCGCACGATTCTGGACTGGGTTCTCGCCTTTCACCAGGGGGAGCGGCCCGCCGAGACCGACACTGCGGATGTGGTTGGCTTCGTCTATCTCGATGACGCCGCAGACGAAGCAGCGTTTACCCTCACCCGCTTCGTTGTCGGCTGCTGCGCGGCGGATGCGATGGCGGTTGGCCTGCCGGTCAGCCTGACGGCCGGCCTGCCTTCTGAAGACACGTTGGAGGAGGGCCAGTGGGTGCGGGTGGTAGGACGGTTCGCCGCTTCTGCAGGCAACAGTATTCCGGTGCTGCTGGCGGAGCAGTTGGAGGCTGTAGCGGAACCCAACCAGCCCTATCTCTATCCGTGACACCTTGGAGATAATGCCAGTGCACAGCGGCCAGGCGTTCCTTCGGCCCGTGCCGGTGTCCCCGCCCTCGAGTCCATGAGCCGATTTGATCTGACCGTACTGTCGATCCTCAGCCTGTGCACGCTGTTGCTTCTGGGCCTGTGGGGGCAAAGCCGCCGGGTTGGCGCGGACGACGGCGTTTCCTACGTTCTCTACAAGACGGTCGACGAGGTCGGACGCGCGCAGTTGCACGCGCTGCCGTTCGAGGCGGGTGGGCTTGGCGCCGACCTCTCGTCCCGCGCCCTGACCCCAGATGAAGTCAGCGTATGGGATTTCGCGCCTTCGCCCGACGGCAGGTTGGTGGCCTACGGTGCGTTGGGTGAACTGGGGTTCAGCGATCTGCGGCTGATCGACTTGGCCAGCGGGCAGGACAGGCCGATGCTGGCCTGCGAAAACGCGTCGTGCAGCGGTCCGAGCTGGTCGGCGGACGGCCAATACGTGGCCTACACGCGCCGTTCGGTCAACGCGTTCGCGTCGGGTGTGTTGAGCCCGCCGCGGATCTGGCTTCTGGATGTGGCATCGGGCGAGACTGCGCCGATCTTCGGCGACAGCCAGCGTCTTGGCCTCGATGCGCGCTGGTCTGCTGATGGGGCGTGGCTCTGCTTCGTTTCGCCGGAGGAGCAGAAGCTTGCGGTCATCAATCTGACGGGAGGGACGGCGGACGGGGCCGGGCAGACCGACTTCTATCCGACCGCCACCGGCGAGACATGCGCCTGGGACCGTTCCCTACCCAGGCTGTATACGACCGACTTCAGGCAAAGCGGCGATGAATGGATGACCCATCTGATCGCGATCGACGTGGAGAACGGCGCGCAGGTCGAGTTGAGCGTGGTGGGGAGCGACGGGGCGGCCCTTGTCCACGACAGTTCGGCGGTGCCGTCGGCGGACGGCGCGTGGATTGCGTTTCAGCGCAAGGAGTTGGAGGGGCCGGGCGCGACGCGAGGCAGCCAGATCTGGCGGATGCGCCCGGACGGCACGGAGGCGGCGGCGTTGACAGCGGAACCGGCCTACGACCACGGGCCGCCGGTTTGGAGTCCCGACGGGCGCTTTCTGATCACGCGCCGGTTTCCCCTGCGAGGGCCGGATGTCGTGCCCTCACTGTGGCTGATCGATTTGGAGACGGGCACAGTGCGTCTGCTGGTGGAGCCGGGGGACTTCCCGGCAGTTGCGCGGTAAGGGCGCGCGATTCCAGCTAGCGGACAGCTACACTAGCAATACGTGCTGAGCCCCAGCCACTGACAGTGGGCGCCCGGACACGGGTGCCCGCTACGTCGATATCCCCAGAAGCCCGCGGGTAAGTTGAAAGTCGATGTGGTTGTGGACGGCGCTGTGCGGCTGATAGTCGCCGGCCAGCGTTTGCGCGGCCAGATCCAGGATCTGCTGCGGCCACGCGCCGGTGCTGCCGCACAGGCGGAGATCGGGCGCAACGGAGGCGCGCTCGCCGGCAAGCTGCAGTACGGGTACGAGCGGATGTCCGGCCCTTAGTTTGTCGGAGTAGGCGATGATCAGTTGCGCGCCGCTGGCGCCAAGGCCTGTCAGCGTCTCGCTCCAGTGGGGGGTGGGCATTTCCATGAGGTGGAAACCTGCGGCCTGCGCGGCCTGGCCATAGGAGAGGGAGGGCGACAGGTCGGGAACATCCAGGCCCAGGGCCGTGCGGAAGGCGGGCGCCGCGATCAGCCCGCCGGAGGTCGGTGTGACGGCAGTGCCGCCGGCGGTCACGACCCAGAGGGCGATGCGGGCGAGGCTGTCGGCGGCGAGTGGAGGCACGTCGCCATCGCCGAGCAGCGCCAGGGACAGCTTGCGGTCGTATCCGTTCTGCCGGCGCAGCGCGGCGTCCTGCTCGGAGAAGTAGCCGTCGATCTTGTCGAGGACACTGGCGATGCCGCCGTCCAGCTGTACGCTGGCCCAGCCGAAATCCTCCTCTGCGAGGCCGCCGTCGCGCAGCAGCGAGTGGATGTAGTCGTTGTGGGCCTTTTCGCAGCCGTGCTCCAGAAAGAGGCAGGCGCCCACAAGAGGATGGGTGGCGTACCCGATCATGGTGCGGGCGTAGATGGCCTGCGTTGAGGCGAAGGCGACACCGCAGCCTTCAGTGTGGGGCAGGGCGGTAAAGAGGGGAGGTCTCCCGACTTCACCCGCGTTTGGCTCTGCGGCGGCCCGGTTGAGGCGTTGGGCTGCCATGCCAGCGATCTGGCCGGAGCAGAGACTGGTGGGCAGAATGAGGCCGACGCGGGCCGCGGGCGGTTGGGGCAGGTCGACCTCTTCAGTCTCGGCAGGTTGCGTTCTGATTGTGAGCGGCTGACCGTCCGGCTGGGGACGTTCGAGGATCGACTGCAGCCGGCGGCGGTCCTGCTGCTGCCAGTTGCGCCAGATTGAGATCTGCGAGTGACCGGCCAGCTCGCCCTTGCTGGGCTGGCCGGAGGCGATCTCCACCAACAGATCGAGAGTTTCGCCGCACAGCTGGGCCATCGACGTGCCGTCCAGATAGGCACCGGCGTTGACGTCCATTTCGTTCGACAGCAACTCGAAGCGCGGCGTCGTTGTCATCACTTTGATCGTGGGCACGAACGGGAAGTTGGTGATCGAGCCGTTGCCGGTGACGAAGATGATCAGATTGGAGCCGCCGGCCACCTGACCGGCAATGCTTTCCAGGTCGTTGCCGGGTGTGTTCATGAAGTAGAAGCCAGGCGCCGGTTCGCCCGAAGGACTGTACGGATCTGGTATGTCGGCGGTCTTCACCATGCGCTCCCCGTAATCGACAGTCCAATCGAGACGTACATCGGGGTGGCGTTTGATTGCGGCGCCGATCGATTTGAGGGCGATGTTGTAGAGCCCGCGCAGCTTGTTGCCGCCGGTGGGATTGCCCTCTGCGGTCTGGCCGTGCCAGGCCAGTCTCTCCTTGAATTCCGCCACATAGTCGAGGAAGGCCTGTGCGGTGGCCAGATCGCGCGTGTTCTGCAGGAGATAGGCCTCGGCGCCGATCAGCTCGTCGGTCTCGGCGAGGTTGGCGCGTCCGCCGTAGCGGATGACCTCTTTGGCGACGGCGGAGGCCAGCGGGTTGCCGGAGAGGCCGGAGAAGGCGTCGGAGCCGCCGCATTGGAGGGCGATGTTCAGATGGGCCAGGGATTGGGGCGTGCGCGGCAGGGTCGCTATCTCAGGCAGCCAGCGCTGTACGGTTGCAGAGGCTTCGGCGAGGTCGGCCTGCCAGTCCCCCGACAGTGTGAAGAAGCGGTGTGGCACTTCCGCCAGGGGATAATCGTGGGCGTGCAGGTAGGCCTCCAGCTCGGCGTTGCTGATGGGCTGGTCGGCGGTTGCATGCAGTTCAGGTGTGTCCACGGCGAGGACGGCGCCGACGTTCGGATGCACGATGAGGCCGGCGAGGGTTCTCAGCACAAACTCCCGGTTGTTGAGCCGTTCGTAGCCGCTGCCCTCGGTGTGGGCGATGGCGACAATACCATCGAAGCCGGGGAAAGGGGCGGCGGCGGGCTGCAAGGCCTGAGCCAGGCTTCTGGCAAAGGCGGCGGTGCTGGAGGTGGTCCCCAGGATTACGATGTTGTTGCGAGTGCCGACACCGCGCCCGCCGTCGCGGCGGAAGCCCAGGAAGGTGCGCTCCTCTTCATATCGTTCCACCTGCCGGCCGGGACGGAAGGCGGCTGCGTCGACTTCGTAGGGGATGATGCGGTCCTGGAAGTTCGGTTGCTGCGGGAGGGTGAAGTCGAGGGCGCGTCCGCTGAGCGCCTCGATCATGCCGGCGTTGCATACGTAGTGGCCCGGCGCGATCGGTCGGGTCGCCAAGCCGAAGGGAAGGCCCCAGGACAACAGGGGGGCGCCCTCTGCTATCGGTCCGATGGCGAAACGGTGGCCGACGAGGATGGTGGTATCGAGCGTGAAGTGCCGGCCGTCATGCTCGATTGTCAGCCCGGCTTCCAGGCGGCGGGTGGCGATGGCGACGTTGTCGGCGTCGTGCGGCAAGCGGGCGACGGCTTCAAGGGGGATCGGGCTGTTGAGGTCGGGGCGTGTAACGGGGTGCGGCCTGTCATTGTGTGCCATCAGAGTTCTCCGTTGCTCGACATGCGCTCCTTACGAGGCCCTCTACGCTTCTGGCGATCGGACGGGCTCGGTCGGCATCCTCCGCATCATACCGATCATCGCCAGCACCACCAAAGCGGAGGAGGCTGCGCCGATCCAATAGGGGACCGTTGGCCCCCGGGCGAAGAAGACGCCGGCGATGGCCGTACTGATGATGGTGGACAGGTTGACGCTGGATTGAAACCAGCCCAGTACGCCACCCCGGTCCTGATCTGACACAAGTGAAGTGGCCATCGACTGCAGTGGTGGACTGGCGATGCCAAAACCGACGGCAAAGAAGAGTGAGCCGAATGCTGCAAGCCACGGCGATGTAACGAGCGCGTATACAGTCATGCCGATGGTGCGCAGGACGCTGCCCATCACGACCAACTGGGCTTCGTCGAAGCGCCGCGCCAAGCGACGCAGCAGGAAGGTCTGCGTAAACAACTGGGAGACGCCAACAACGGAGAGCAGCAGGCCGATGCCGACATCTGTGACCTCCCGGCTTTCGCCCTGGAACAGGACGGCTTCTCCGAACAACGCGAAGGTGGATTGTAAGAGGCCCAGGGCAAACTGACCCAGGAAGGCGATGAGGAGAATCAGCATCAGCGGCAAGGCCCAAGGGGCGCCGCCCAGCAGGCTGCTGAGTGTGAGGCTGCCGGCGCGGCGGACGCGAGCGCGGCGCCTTTCTTCTGCGGAGAGCGTTTCATCCAGGGCGTACCAGGTGAGCAGGACGACGGCCGCCGCAGCCACTGCAGCCACCAGAAACGGCACCTGAGGGCCATAGGCCGCGGCGAGGACGCCGCCCAGAGCGGGGCCGAAAATGAAACCGAGACCAAAAACAGCATAAATGTAGCCCAGACTTTCGGTGCGTTTTTCGCGCGGCGTGATGTCGGTAATGTATGCCTGGGCTACGATGATATTGCCGCCGGTGATGCCATCGAGGATGCGGGAAAAAAAGAGCCAGCCAAAGCTTGGCGCAAAGGCCAACATCACAAAGCTGATGACCGTCCCGATCTGGCTGACGATGAGGACCGGAATCCGTCCGTAGTTATCGGATAGACGACCGATGTATGGACCGGCGAGGAATTGGGCGGCGAAGAAAGAGGAGGCGAGGAGCGTGATCAGCTCCGCCGACAGATGAAAATGCCGCTGGGCATAGAGCGGGAGGACAGGAAAGATCAGGGAGGCGCCCAGCATCTGAACAAAGACGACCAGCAGAATTGTGAGTAGTCGTCTGTCGATTGTGCCGGATTTCATGCGTTCTCTCGCCGCGGGCGGATGCGTCGACAGCAGCGCGTCCAGTGTTTGAACAGGGCCGGACTATTGGGAACAGAGCGATATCAGGTTTGTAGCGGAGCGCTAGGGAACGCGACTCATTGCTGGGCTTGTTCCTCCTGGGAAATCTCTTCCTGAGGAATGGTCAGCGAAAGGCCGACCCAGAGGTTATTGGGATCTTCGCCTACCAGATCCTTGTTGGCTTCGTAGATTTCCGTCCAGCGGTCCTGGTCTCCGTACAACCGCAGTGCGATGTGACGCAGGTTTTCGCCTTCGCGGACAGTGTATGTTTCGGGCAGGACCAATTCCAGGCCGCTACTGTCGATCGACGTAACCCCTTCGACAGCGGCCGCCAACTCCAACAACTCGGTCTGCACAGAGGTCATGGTCACCGTTCCCTGGAGAATCAACTCGCCGGGGGGCGCGTCCGGGGCCCAGGTAGCCTGTATTCCGAGTGCGGCCAGGTCCGCGCGGTCTTGTTCATGCAGGAAGGTGGTCAAGTCGAAGGATTGCAGGCGTGTCTCGGCGATCTTTGTCGCGACCACTTCAGGAGAAGCGCTGACTGTAGCGGTGGGAGCCGATTGCGATTGAGCCGGCTGCGACTGGGTCGGTTGCGGCGTGGGCAGCGTCGTGGGAGATGGGGCCGCGGCAGAAGAGTTTACAGGCGTCGGCGGGGTATCTTCTGTGGCGGCGGTGTTGATTTGGGAGGCGGCGCCGACCTGGACGCCGGTGTCAGCCTCGTCAACTGAGGCGGGCACAACCTCCGGTTCGTCCCTGGTGAAGGAGGAGTAGACTGCTTTGAACTCGTCGGGAATCGTACGCAGTTGCCCCAGCGCGGTCATGAGTGTATCGCCTGAGCCGCGCGCGAGGAAGATGATGACAAGCAACAGAACGGCGATAGGAATTGCCCAAGGAAGGCGGTTGCGCCGCACTCTGGCAGCGCCCTTGGTAGCAACCTGTTTTTTATCGAGTGGGGCCGGGTAATATTCGGTGCTGAACTGCCGGCTTGCTTTACCGACTGCGAGCTGGGTACCTTTGGCGCGGCCGCGTCTGCGGGCCTCTTCGCGCCGTCCCAGCTGGAGTTGCTCCTGGTGGGAGCGCAGCAGCCATTCGCCTTCGCTACGCAGGATGTCATCGGCGGGGATAGCGGCCACGTGCTCCCGCATCTCTTTGAATTCGCCGCGTTTGCGATAGATGAGAGCCGCCAGCAGGTGTAGCTCCGGCGCCTCCAAGAGTGAAATGCCCTGGTCGATTCCCTCCAGCGCGGCCACTTCATTTCCCATCGAATAGTGTTCGAGGGCGCGATGGTAGATCGTCCGGGTCATTTCCGCGGGCGTATAGTGTGAGGAGACATTGGCATTACAGGCAGGGCAGTTCGCGAACGAAGGGGAAACCTCTACCGGAGCTCCGCATTCGGGGCAGGCCAGGTGCATACTATTCTATCCAGACCGCTTTCAGCGTTTGGTGTTGAATGTCAGGTATAAGTCTATCGATAAATCCCGGCGACAAGAAGGTCGCCGAAAGTCGGCCTGCGGTCACGACGCATTTTCGAGTCGGGTAGAGTGACCAGAGACCTAAAGACGGTTCTGGAACGAATATTATTTTGGTGGCAAGCTGATTCGGGGGAAACAGACTTGCACGCCCAGCATGTGGGACTCTGATATGGAACGCGGCTGCTTCACTTGACCGCGTGCAGTTCAATCGATACAATAGCCAGCGGGAGGGGATGTGTCCCGGTGGACGCCCTGGTCTTCAAAATCAGTGGCAGGTGGCGCAGAGCCGGCTGCGGTGGGTTCGACTCCCACGCCTTCCCGCTTTAGTTTACCTCAACACTCCGCCCCCAGCCCTTCACCGCCAAAAATCGCCAGTCTTTCCTCTTGGCTGGTGAGGGGCGCGCTTTGCGGCCTATAGTGAAACTGCAGCGCGCGGCGGCGCGTCCCGGTCTGGTTGGGTGGCGTGCCGTGATGGAGCAAACTCTGGAAGATCAGGAGACCGCCGGGCTTCAGCGGTACGGCCATCGCTCCACTGTTGTCCACGTCGGTGTCACAGATCTGCCAATCCCGCCTGCGAAAATGTACGACGGGACCTTTGAGATGGCTGCCTGGGGCAATTACCATGCAGCCGTTCTCGATCGTGGCCTCGTCCAGCGCGATCCAACAGCCCACAACTTTGGCGTCAAGTTCGATCTGGAAGTAGGCGGCGTCCTGGTGCCAGGGTTTGTCGCGACCCAGACGGGGCGGTTTGAGCAGCGCCATGCTCTGGAAGAGAACGGGCGAATCGCCGATGAGGCGTTCCACAAGGGCCAGCAGGAGAGGGTGATGTGCGAGCTCGTTGAGGCGCTCGTCGTAGTCGACGAAGCTCATGAATTTGCGAACGTAGTCCTGCTTCTCTTCAATCGGCATCTCCTCAACCGCTACGCCGGAGGAAGCTCGCTCGTACTGAACACCGTTGAACTCCTCCACTTCACCTGACAAGAGGTGAAACAGACCTTCCAGCGCCACCTGCACTTCGTGCGGGGTGAAGGCGTTTTCGACAATCAGAAAGCCCTGCTTGTGGAACTGCGCAACGTGGGCGTCGGTCACAGCGTCGAAGCCGTCGACACCTGTGACAACCCCTGTCGGTGCATAGAGATCCGGCGGGAATTCGTCGGTAAGGCCGTCGTCGAACTGCCGCTCAGGAGCCGTTACCGTCATAATCTGTCCTCCCGAAACCGTTATGGATGGGATGATCCAGCGATTGTCATGCTTTTCGACGGCTGTGCGTCGAGCTTGTCTCGCCGCCCCTCTGCTATCTGGCTTTTGGCGAGAAAAGGCACGAATAAAATGGACGGCTGTCGAACCGTCCCCTTTCACCGCCGCCGCCATTGGTCGGCGAAACCTCATTCAGACTCTGCCACACTCTACTACTAACATACCATACAATACAAGAAAACTAAATCGTTCACAAGCGACAGAATTGGCGGTGAAGGGGTGAACATCTGCTGCCCGGCGCCGCAGATTGGCAGCAACCGATATTGGTCAGTTCCCGCGCTCAGATCGCCGCAGGTGCAGGTCAGTTTCGCGCCAGAAACGCGGCCACCTCTGCACCGGTTGGGATGCCGAGGCGGGCGCCTTTTTTGGTGCAGCAGAGCGCGCCGACTGCTGAGGCGAAACGCAGCAGTTCTTCCCACGCCATCCCCTGTGAAAGGCCGGCGGTGAAGGCGCCGTGGAAGGCGTCGCCGGCGCCGGTGGTGTCTTCTGCGGTAATCGCAAAGGCCGGGTAGCTGCCGGCGCTGGCGCCAAAGCGGCTGTCTGCCCGGTTGAGCCAGCAGAGACCGCGTTCGCCGAGGGTGATAATCGTCGAGGGCGCGCAGCAGCTCAGCTGCGTCAGGGCCTCCTCGACATCGTCCTGACGGTTGAATTGACGGGCAAAGTGTTCTGAAACCACCAGGAATTCCACCATTTCCATCAGCGTTTTCGAGCCGGGATGAAGTGTGTCGCCATCCAGCACGGTGGGGATGCCGGCGGCGCGGGCGCGGGCGACCAGGGGCGCGGCTGCCTGGTGGTAATGTCCGTCCACCAGAACCGCGCGCGGGCGGCAGTCTTCGAGATGGAACTCTTCCTCGCCCGGCATTTCTCTGCCAAGGCCGTAGTTGACGAGGGCACGGGAGCCGTCTGGTTTGACGAGGATGGCGGACAGGGAGGTCGGCCATTCGCCGCGGACGACAAGCTCGGTGTTGACGCCGGCGGCGTTGAGTTCATCGAGATGTTTGTCGCCGTACATATCCTGGCCCAGATATCCGGCGAAGGCGACGGAGTATCCAAGACGGGCGACAGTCATGGACGCATTGGCAGCGATGCCTCCGCCGCAGGCTGTCAGGTCGGACGCTTTCATCTTTTCATCGGCGCCGATGTGCCGGTCGACCGAAAAAATCAGGTCGTAGCAGGCGATGCCCAGACAGAGGACATCGACCTGCAGACCTGCCGAATCCGAATTGCCGCTCATTCTTCCAACCAGATCGGGTTCGACCACGCTTTGCCGCCCCATTGGTCCCGCACCGTCACCCTGCAGTGGTGGCTGTCCCAGTCGGACAGGTCGAATTCGGCGCTTGTGAGACCGTTGCCCCAGGCGCGCTGGGCGGCGCTGCCGACACCGGTCAGAAAGACGCGTTCAGCGGGCGAACATTGGACGGAAAGGCGTTCTCCCGGGACGCAAGTGATGTCGTAGATTTCCGGTCCGGTGCTGGAATAGAATGCTCCGGCCTTCAACGCGGTAAGCAGGGCCTCTGGAGACAACTCCTCGGCTTTCACCTGCACCCAGCCGCGGCGGAAGTCCTTGTAGTTGTCGGTGAGGTGGGCATCGTCGGCGGCGTAGGCGAAGTAGCGCTGGCGTCTGTCCGAAAGTACGTCGAGGATGTGCCAGCTTTCGGCACGGTCATTGGCGTCTGCGGCAATGCCGTTGTAGACCTCGACCGCGTGCGCCGGACCCAGAGCGTCGACGTCGACTGCGGTAAGTGTGTACCAGTGGGGATGGGCGATGCCGACGAAGGCGCCGGCCTGCATGGCCCTGGCCGCGAGTTGGGCGCCGCTTTCATCTGAAGACGGGGGGGCAAAGTCGAAGGGCAGGCCGGCGGCCACGATATGCCAGACCGAGCCGTTTTCGATAGCCCCGCTGTGCAGTTCCGCGCCGATGATGGTCGTGAACTCGGCTGAACGGTACGGCTGCGTATCGGTGATGGGAAAGCTGTACTGTTCCAGAAAGTGATCGGTCAGGGCGATGAAGTCGTAACCGCCCTGTTGATAGAGCCGGCAGACCTCCTGGGGCGGCTGTGTCCCGTCGGAACGGGTCGAGTGGGTGTGAAGGTTCCCTTTCCAGAAGCGGCCGGGGTTGGCAAATGGCAGCAGTTCCATAGTTTCTCCAATCTGTGGTTTTGATGCGTTGCAGAGGCTGGTAAATGGTAAAGGCAGTTGGTTATAGGACGATCCGTCAGAACGCTGGTTGGTATTTGGTCACTCGCGGGCTTGTCAGTGGCCGCCGACTATGTCCCTTTCATCCAGAAAGTCGGCGACGATATCGGCGAAATTGTCGAGACGGTGAACGCGCTGGGCATAGGCCGCGGCACGCCCACCGACTAGAACGGTCAAGGCTTGGTTTTCGGTATGTTTGCGGATCGTGCAGTCCTCCACGTTGCCGTGATCGCTGGCGACGATCAAGAGGGTCTCCTGCCAGTCCATGACATCCAACAGGCCGGCGAGGAAGCCGTCAATGCGTTCGAAGTCCTCGATGGCCCCGCGCAGGTCGCGGTAGTGGCCGAGGAAGTCGGTCTGCCAGTGCTCGAAAAAGGCGAAGCGCACGGGTTGGGCAAGGCGCCAGAACTGTGCGCCCGCCTCCTGCGGCGAGTAGAGCGGCACATCGGGATAGCCCAACTGTGTACGCCAGCCCTGTCCGGTGAAGTTGGCGGACAAGGCCTGCTGCGCTACCATCTCTCGCCATGTCCGCAACTGGAGACCGCCGCCTTTTGCCGCGTAGGGGACTGCGCTCAGCAGACGTTTGCCGCGTTTGACGGCGTCGAAATAGCCTTGGGGGTAGGCGTTGACGTATGCGGTCGCGTAGCCGGCCCCGTGGAGCCGGGCGAAGATGCCGGCCTCGTCGAGAATGTCGCGCACGCGCTGGTCCGGCCGCGGACCATAGTGTTCTCCCAGGCGGGCGGGGGCGTTGACGCCGGTCAGGATGGCGGCCTGGCCGGTGGCGCTCTGGGGGCGGCCCGGCACGCCCAAGTGGGCGTCGGTCGGGATCAGATGGGCGTCGCCATGGCTGAAACGCCCGGTGGAGGCGGTGAGCGGACAACCATCGAACAGTGCCGAAAGAGTTGGCAGTGCGGCCGCGGCGAGCGGGTTAACTTCCGGATCATCGCGCCCCAAGCCGACGCCGTCAAGAAAGAGAAAGAGGACTCGGCGCATGGTGGGCGGTGGTCAGCGGTTTTCGCTTTCGATCAGGTCCACCAGGCGTTCCTCCAAGACGTCCAATCCGGAATCGGCCTCCTTGTATGAGAGCCCCAGTCTGGCGGCCGCCTCCCGTGCGCGTTCGCTCTCGTCCTGGTCCGGTAGTTGGCGCAAATATAGCAGTTCCTCGTAGTTGCCGAAAAAGGTGTCACGCAGTTCGGGGTGGCGGTCGAGGCCCAGTGATTCGATGACAAGGCCTTGGTAGTGGTGGGCGAGAAAATCGGTCAGGTAGAATGTGCCGGGCTGGCGTTCGGATTGTTGGTCGAAGAGCTGGCCGCCGTAGAACTCGTAGCAGTGGGGGCCGGGGATGCGTACGGCGTGGGGGTAGCGGGCGAGCAGGGCATCGAGGGCGCCGACGGTGCCGCAGTCGGCATAGCCGATGAGGATGCGGTCGAAGCGGGCCGCCCAGGCGTCGAGCTTTTTCGCCACGGCGGGGGCGATGCGTTCGGGGCGGTTATGGAGCTGGGCGGGGACGGCGGTCAGTTCGTAGTCCCAGCCGCGGCGGTTGGCGATGGCGATCAGTTCGCGCACGATGGCGCCGCAGGCGATTATACCGATTCTCACGATGGGTCGCTTTTGGCTGAAAATTGGCGTTCTAAAGGAAAGCAAGACCGCGATTTTGGGCTATTTCGGCTTTCCAGTCAAACAACTGTCAAACAAATTCTCTGCTTCAAATCCCTCTGAATTGGTGATAGGACCGGCCAATTGCGGCGATTTTGATCTTTCCAGTCAAACAACTGTAAGAGAATCTCTGGCATTTGGACCGCAAAGAGTCAGCGAGATATTCAGGTTCTCAGGCCGGATTCAAAACTCCGCCTTCTCGGCGACTTCAGCGGAACTACTGCAAGCGTCCGGCTGCCGCAGGGTGGGGACGGGCAAGTGCGTATCTCGAAACACCGAGGCCCCGCTGAGCGTATCCGAACGGCGTTCGACAGCCTCACCGTTCTCCCGGTCCGTCAAGACGTAGCCTCCCTTTCACTACGTAAAACGTGCTCGCGCAGCGCACGATTGATGTCGGTCTGGTATCCGCGGCCGCCCTGCGCGTGGGCCTTGAACCATGAAATGACATCCGCATCCAGGCGCAGCGTGATCTGTTGCTTGACGGGCCGGTAGAGGACGCCGCGCTTGGCGCCCGTCCAGTCGAGAATTTCGGGGATGTCGGTTGTATCAATTTGGTCGTCAGGCATCTCCTGAAGAGATTGAAGGTCGACCCGCTGTTTATCGGTCAACGGCACTTTTTTTGTCATGGTTCGCGGCGATTCGCCAGAAGATGTTGGTCCTGAGCCTGCCGCAAGCACAGTAACATGGCCGCTTGGCGTCTGACACACAACTCGACGGCCAACTGATCGAGTTCCTGAAGCATATCCGGCGTTAAATCGACGTTGACGCCCGTCAACGGTTGCTTCATTGTCCCCTGATTTGTAAAAAACTCAGATATGTCGCGGCCGCTGTCGGCCATATCTGCAATTTCATCCGCTTTCGGACGGTCGACGACAGTATACCCTACAGTCACGAAGTTTTCATGTCGGTCCGATATGCTACTGAGTGCGCGACTGGCTCATCCCTCTCCTACTCCAGTGCCTCGCGCATCGCACGCAGGTGGGTTGGGGTTGTGCCGCAGCAGCCGGCGATCACGTCGACGCCGAGGGCCTGCATGTGGCGGGCGTAGTCGGCCATGACTTCGGGCGTGCCGTCGTAGATGACATCGTCTTCCTGCAGGACGGGCAGGCCCGCGTTGCTCTGGGCATAGAGAACGATCCCGGGCGGACGGTGCGCTACCATTTCGGCCATCACCGTCTGGATCTCTTCGGGGCCGTTGCCGCAGTTGGCGCCGATTACCTGTACGCCCCAGCTGGCCAGTGTTTCGACCGCCTGTTTGGGACTGACGCCCATCATGGTGTGCAGGTTGGTGTCGAAAGTGAGCATGGAGACGACGGGCAGGTCGGTCGCTTGATCGACGGCGCGCACGGCGGCTTCGACCTCCTGCAGGTCGCTCATTGTTTCGGTGAGGATGAAGTCGGCGCCGGCCGCGGCCATGACAGCGACCTGTTTGGCGAAGAGCTCCGTGGCCTCGTCCATGGTCATCACACCGAGGGGATCGAGCAGCTCGCCGGTCGGGCCGACGGAGGCGCCCACCAGCACATCGCCGGCCTCGTCGGCGACTTTGCGCGCCAACTGGACACCGGCCGCATTGAGTTCAGCCAGTCTGTCCTCCAGATCATGCATTTTGAGCCGGGCGGTGGTGCCGCCGAAGGTGTTGGTGGTAATAATGTGGGACCCGGCCTCGACGTAGCCGCGATAGACCGCCTCCACGGCGTCAGGGTTTTCCACGTTCCACAGTTCGGGCGCGGCGCCGCCGGTGAGGCCGACTTCCTGCAGCATCGTGGCCATGGCGCCGTCGCCAAGGAGGGGGCCGTTGTGCCGGTGCAGGCGCTCGATGACCGGATGGTGACGCGGCGTCAGCCAGCCGCCGGATGAAGAGTCGGGTGTTATCGACGACAGGAGTTTGCGTATTCGTTGGGGGGGATAGTCGGCTTCGAGCTGTGCGGCGACGGATTGGGCCACTTCCTCAGGATCCCCCGCCTGCTCCTGCCAGTCTGTACGCAGCCAGCCGTCCAGGTATTCGTCGGTGCCGGTGGCGCCGGCGCGCATCGCGGCTTCGTCGATTGCGACCTGAAAACGGGCCGGCAGCTGTACCTTATGCCGGCTGCGGCGGCCCTCGCGGGCTACCACCATTGACGGGAACTCGCGCCAGTAGGTAATCTGATACTCTGTCATGAAGTTTGGACCTCTGGTAGATTTTCGGTGGCCGGGCGCCGGTCATCGTTCGCAGTTCACCGGCAGGTTGCCACAGTCTTCTTTGAAATTATACCGATGGGCGCGCAGGAATGCCTAACGATAGCCTGTGTGCCGTATCGCGCTGTTTCCGTAGTTGAATTTTGGCAGTCTTTGCGATACCATTGCCTCATCTTGGCTCAGTAGTTATTGTCCAAGCTATTAACCGGACACCTGTCATTCCCCAGACACGCAGTTCCCCTACTGCTGACTCCGGATTTTCAGCCGCCTGGCGACGGGCGGCCTACCGTACAGACATTATCTAGTGGACCCATTTGACTCAAAGGAGACAGTTTCATGAGAATCCGACAATCGTGGACAGTGGTGGGTGTCATGGTCATCCTGGCGCTGCTGATTGCGGCATGCCAGCCGGTCACCGAGGCGCCCATGGAAGAAGAGATGGCAGGCGATGACGACATGGCTATGCCGTTGCAGGTGGCCTTCGTCTATGTCGCGCCGATTGGCGACCTCGGCTGGACGTATGCGCACGATCAGGGGCGGCTGTTCCTGGAAGAGAACCTGGAAGGCGGCGCGGAGACGGCCTTCATAGAGATGGTGCCCGAGGGCCCGGACGCAGAGCGCGTGATTCGCGACTTCGCCCAGAAAGGTTATGACCTGGTCATCACCACCAGCTTCGGTTACATGGACCCGACTCTGACGGTCGCCCAGGAGTTCCCGGACCAGTATTTTGTGCATGTATCCGGTTTTAAAACGGCCGACAACATGAGCACGCTATTCGGCCGCATGTACCAGCCACGCTATCTGAGCGGTCTGGTGGCAGGAAGCATGACCGAGAGCAATATCATCGGTTACGTGGCCGCCTTCCCGATTCCCGAGGTGATCCGAGGTATCAACGCGTTCACGCTGGGCGTGCGCGAGGTGAATCCGGACGCCGAGGTGCGGGTCGTGTGGACGAACACGTGGTTTGGCCCGCCGGAAGAGAAGGAAGCGGCTGAAGCGCTGCTGGACCAGGGCGCGGATATCATCGCTCAGCACCAGGACACGACGGAGCCGCAGAAGGCGGCGGCCGAGCGCGGCGGGACGAGCATCGGCTACAACAGCGACATGCGTGCGTTCGTCGGTGACAGCGTCCTCACCGGACCGGTGTGGAACTGGGGGCCGGCATTCCAGAAATTTGCGGAGCAGGCGCGCGACGGCAACTGGGTTACAGAGCAGTATTGGGGCGGCATGGACGACGGGATCGTCGGTTTGGCAGATATGAGCCCGTCGGTTCCTGAGGACGTCGCCGCGATGGTCGCCGAAAAGCAGGCCATGATCGTTTCCGGTGAGACGGACGTGTTTTGCGACGCGATGAACGGCCAGAACGGTGTGCAGTTCCTGGACGACGGCCAGTGCATGGATGACGGCCAGATGCTGGGCATGGACTGGTTTGTAGAGGGGGTTGTCGGCGAGGCGCCGGGTGAGGCCGCGCCGCTTGGGAACTAGCCCGAGGGTTGAACTGCAGTTGGACCGTGTGAAGTACTGTATTTGGACTCAGGTCGCCTTCCTGCATAAGGTCGAGGCCTGAATCAAATCGACCGTGATCCTCAAAGATTGCTCCTCTCTTACCGTGCAGGCACAAAGAGAGGAGCAATCTGTTTACCGTGTCACTTGGCTGCAATATGGGTCAATCCACCTGAAATGGAAGTGAAAGGGGGTATGGTCACATGAGGATGCGACATTGGAAGAAGCTGGTTGGTGTTCTGCTGACTCTGACAGTGTTGATGAGCGCTTGTCAGCAGATCGGCGAAATGCCTGCCGCTGAAGAGCCAGCAGCTCCCGCTGGTACGGTTGAGTCTGTGAAGGTTGCATTTGTCTACGTCGGCCCGGTTGGAGATCTCGGCTGGAGTTATGCGCACGATCAGGGGAGGTTGGCACTGGAAGAGCTGGGCGTGGAGACGGCATACAGCGAACTGGTCGCGGAAGGGCCGGACGCAGCGCGTGTGCTGCAGAGTTACGCGTCGCAGGGCTATGACTTGATCTTTGCCACCAGTTTCGGCTATATGGACAGCGTGATCGAAGTCGCGGCAGGGTTTCCGGATGTGAAGTTTGAGCATGCCACCGGATACAAGACGGCTGAGAATGTGGGCATATACGACGGTCGCGGCTACCAGGGCTGGTACCTGTCCGGAATGGTTGCCGGTGCGATGACACAATCCAATATCATCGGCTACATTGCGCCTTACCCGATTCCGGAGGTGGTGCGCAATCTGAATGCTTTCGCCCTGGGCGCCCAGTCCATTAATCCTCTTGTAGAGGTACGGCCGATATGGATCTTTGCCTGGTTTGATCCTCCTGCCGAACGCGAAGCCGCGCAGGCGCTGATCGATGCGGGCGCAGATGTCGTGGCCCGCGAAAGCGACAGTGTCGAACCGGACAAATTGGCTGAGGAGCAGGGCGTCTATGCCATCGGCTACAACGTTGTCAACCCGGAGATCGCGCCACAGGCATTGCTGACCGCACCGATCTGGAACTGGCAGGTCATTTACGAAAAGAAGGTGCGTGACGTGGCTGCCGGGACGTGGACCAATGAGCCGATCTGGTGGGGCATGGAAGACGGCGTGTTAGATCTTGCGCCGGTGGCTGAATTTGTGCCGGCGGTTGTACAGATTGCGGTCGAGGAGGCCAAGGAAAGCATTCTTGACGGTAGTTTTCAGTTCTTCTGCGGGCCGATCAGCGACAATACCGGCGCAGAGCGGGTTGCGGCCGGAGAATGCATGGACGACCCCGCGCTACTCAGTTATGACTGGCTGGTAGCTGGTGTTACCGGCGAGATCCCTCAGTAGTGAAGGTGTAGAAAGCAGGTCGAGACTCGTGAGTCAGTGAGTGGGGTCAAGATCGTTTTCGCCACTCTCTGACTTCATTCCTTCATAGACGCCGACTCACATTATCAAACTCCATCGCCTATGACGAACTCTGCACCTCTCGCCGTGGAAATGCGGGAAATCACCAAACGGTTTCCCGGGGTCCTGGCAAACGACAGCGTCGATCTGACAGTCAACAAGGGTGAGATTCATGCCCTGTTGGGCGAAAACGGTGCGGGCAAGTCGACGCTGATGAATATTCTGGCGGGGTTGTATCTGCCGGAAGAGGGTCATGTGCTGGTGCACGGGCAATCCGTGCACGTCGACTCACCCAAGACTGCTTTCGACCTGGGCATCGCCATGGTCCACCAACATTTCAAGCTGGTGATGAACCAGACGGTGGCCGAGAACATCATTCTGGGGCTGGACGATCCCTATTGCGAGCCCGGCGAGCAGGGACGGTTCAAACCGCTGCGGCTGGATATGCAGCGGGTGCAGCGACGGATTGCGGAAGTGAGCGAGCAGTACGATCTGCACGTGGACCCGGAGGCGTTCGTCTGGCAGTTGAGCGTCGGCGAGCAGCAGCGAATCGAGATTTTGAAGGCGTTGTACCGCGGCGCGGAAATCCTGATCCTCGATGAACCAACCGCCGTCCTGACGCCGCAGGAGGCGGACGCGCTGGGCCAGACGATGCAGCGCATGGTGCAGGAGGGCAAGACGATCATCTTCATCAGCCACAAGCTGGATGAGGTGACCCGTTTTGCCGACCGTGTGACGGTGCTGCGCCAAGGGCGGGTGGTGGCCAGCGAGGACGTGACGGGCGAAACCAGCGCGGCGCATCTGGCCGAGCTGATGGTGGGGCGGTCGGTCATTTTCCGCATTGACAAGGAGGAGCAGGCGTTCGGCGAAGTCTGTCTGGAAGTTGAAGGCATCGGCTGTCTGAACGATAAGCGCTTGCCGGCGCTGCGGGATGTTTCGTTGCAGATCCGAAGGGGTGAGATCCTGGGTATAGCCGGCGTTGCCGGCAACGGGCAGAAGGAGCTGGCCGAGTTGTTGACCGGGTTGCGGCGGGCGACCAGCGGTCGCTTTACGCTGCTGGGGCAGGAGCTCACCAACAAGACCCCGCGTGCCATCATCGATGCCGGCATCGCCCACGTCCCGGAAAGTCGCATCCACGTGGGATCGGTCGGTTCGATGAATGTGGCCGACAACATCGCGCTCAAACATTACCGGGACAGGCCGGGGCCGTTCCTGGACCGCGACGGCCTGGATAAGATGAGCACGGAGTTGGTTGACGAGTTCAACGTGGACACGCCCGGTATCACGACCAACGCAGGCGCGCTCTCCGGCGGGAATCTGCAGAAACTGATTTTGGCCCGTGAACTGACGACGGACCCGAAGCTGATCATCGCGGCCCATCCGACACAGGGGCTGGACGTAGGCGCGACGGAGGCGGTGCGTCAAAGGCTGCTGGAGCAGCAGGCGGCCGGGGTTGCGGTGCTGCTGATCAGCGAAGACCTGGATGAGTTGTTCAGCCTGGCTGACCGCGTCGCCGTTCTCAATGGCGGGCGGGTGATGGGCGTCGTCGATATCGGCGCGGCGACGCGCGAGGAGATCGGGCTGATGATGGCAGGCGAGCAGACGGCCTGACCGACATACGCGAAAAGCATGGACATTCTGTACAAGGCTGGCTCGGCCGTTCTTCTGCTGGTGGGCGTACTCTATCCGCTGGGCGCGATCTACTTGATGATGAAGTTCCTCACGCGTGAAGATTTTCCGCGTCCCTCGCCGGCGTACATGATGCTCCATTTCGTCCTGATTGCGACGGTTCCTCTGGCTGGAATCCTAGGCGGGTTTGCCGGTTTTGCGCCGGCACTGTGGCAGAGCCAGGTTATCCGCGTGATCGTCTACGGCGCCGGCGTTCTCTCGGTGGTGGCGTTCGCGATGCTGATTGTCAGCAGTCCGCGGCAACCGAAGCGCGGTGAGTAGCCGCTGGCGGAGTGCACGCACCACCAGCCATCAGTCAGATGACTGACGCCCCGGTTTACCTTCCCCGTACGACATATCGATTGTTCGCCCTCGGCGGCGCGGCAGTGGCGCTACTTTTCCTGCGGGAGATCCTGAACGGATTCAGCCTGCCTTCCCTGTTCTTTCTGCTGGGGGCGATTGCTTTCGCCCTCGTCCACATTCGCTGGGCGCTGTTGCGGCTGGAACTGACCGCCGACGGCGTGACCGTGCGCGCGCCGATGCAGGCGCCCACGCAGATTCAGTTCCGTCAGATGATCACCTGTGAAGAGGCAGGCCGCTTCATGCCCGGGGTGAGCCTCGTCTACTGGCCCGTTTCCGTTGACGGTATCGTCGAGACGGACGTACCCCGCACGCTGTTTTTGCCGGCTGTAGCGCGGCAGGATGAGCTGTTGGCCGCCCTGCAGGAGCGGATACCCGAATAGCTTTATGGCAATTTAGTTAGGGGAGCTTGAAAAGAGTGGCGGCAGAGCAGCCGAAGGTGTTGTTCGTCACGGGTGAATATCCGCCGATGGTGGGCGGGGTCGGCAGGTTTACGGCCGAACTGGCTGCGGCTCTGCAGGCGCAGGGCGCGCAGGTCGCCGTCCTGACCGACGAGCAGGTTCCTGGGTCCACAGACACGGGAGCAGTTGGTGTGCTGCCGGGACGCCGCGGCTGGGGTTGGGGGATCCTGTCCGATATCGCTGTCCGTGCCCGGGCCGCCGGCGCTGAATGGGTTCACATTCAGTACCAGACCGCGGCCTATGGGATGCATCCGGCCATCAACGCTTTGCCGTATTGCCTGCGGCGACAGGGGCTGCGCGCCGCCTGGACATATCACGATCTGCGGGTTCCCTATCTCTTTCCCAAGGCGGGTGCGCGTCTGCGGAACTGGGTGACGCGTCTGCCTTTGCGTGCTGCGGATGCGGTGGTGGTCACGAATCAGAGCGACTGGGACTCGGTACGAGGGGAGACGCGACCGGGTCAGCTTCACCGCATTCCGATCGGCAATGACATCAAGAGCCGGCGGTTCTCAGTGGAAGAGCGAATCCAGAGACGGGCGGCGCGCGGCTACGGCAGCGGGCAGCTTGTGTTGGGCTACTTCGGATTTCTTAACGCCAGCAAAGGCGGGCTGACGCTGATCGAGACGCTGGCGGCGCTGGCAGTTGAGGGACGGGATGTGCGTCTGCTGATGATCGGTGAACGGGTGGGGGCCAGCGACGAGACGAACTTCAGGTATCTGCAGCGGGTCGAGGCTTCCATTGCCGAACATGGACTGGAGAGTCGCGTGCAGTGGACGGGCCACCAGTCGGAAGCCGAGGTTGCGGCGGACTTCAACGCGATCGACGTGCTGGTGATGCCGTATGAGGACGGGATGAGTATGCGGCGCAGCACGCTGACGGCGGCGCTGGCCAACGGCTGTGCGATCGTGACAACGCATCCGCAAGATCCGACGCCGGAACTGAGGGCAGATTCCGACCTGATTCTTGTTCCTCCCAGAGATCCGGCGGCGGCCGCGGAAGCGGTGCGGCGCATCGCCGAGGAACCGCGGCTGGCGGAGAAGCTGCGTGTCAATGCCCGTAAGGCGGCCCGCCAGTTCAGTTGGGAAGTGATCGCGGCGCGGCATCTTGAGCTGTACAACGCATAGGCGATCCTTCCTCATAGGTACGGTTGGGTGCGTCCCGGATTCGGGGTTGGAACAGTCTTGCGGGGAATTCATGCCAGAGGAGGCTGAAATTGTATAGCGGCTCTGGGAGAGACGCAGGGCAGGCACCAGGCCGGCACCTACGGAGACTTGATGTGGCGGGCGGGACGTGGTTTGGCGAAACTCCTTCGATTGGGCACCTGTTACAGATATCGACACCAGGTCGACGAGGCATGTTGTAGGAGGGGGGGCGTGGGGGGGGGGGGGCCCCCCCCCCCAGGGGGGGCGGAA
>JAJEDI010000009.1 GCA_022821585.1 Caldilineaceae bacterium | reverse complement strand
TCTGCCTCTCAAAAAATCTGGGATGCACCCCCAAAAAGGGTGTATCCCAAATTATTGTCCGCCCAGTAGAGTTGATTCGTCGACCAGGCTGGATTCAACACTGGTAAGACGAGTCTCGCAAAAAATCTGGGATGCACCCCCTAACTTGCCGTTCGTTGACCGGAGGCAGTACGTCCGTTATACTGAGCGCAACCCTAAACTAGGTTTTCGCGCCTTATATTAAGGAGTGTAATGGTGGAATCTGTTCCGACGGCCGCGGTGGCTCATTTTGGCGGCAAAGCTAATGCTACAGCAGCATCCCATGGTCTGGAAACGAGCAATGGGGTGGCTGAGTCTGCTGAGAGCATCAGGGAGTTTTATGCTGAGAACGGATATTATGTTTTGCCGGAGGCGTTGACGCCGGTGGAGGTGGAGGCGTTGCGGGCGGAGACGACGGCGATCTGCCGGGGTGAGCGCGGGGATGTGGACGGGTTTGAGCCGAGCGTGCCGGGCGAGAGTGAGGAGGATGTGCTGCGGCGTTATCTTTGCGTCCATTTTCCGCATAAGATTTCGGAGATTATGTTGGATTATCTCGGGCATCCAATGATCGCGGATGTGCTGACCCAGGTCATCGGGCCGGATGTGAAGTGCATGCAGTCGATGCTGTTTATCAAGGCGGCGGGCAAGCCGGGGCAGGCGTGGCACCAGGACGAGTTTTCGATCCCGACACGCGACCGTTCGCTGACGGGTGCATGGATTGCGCTGGATGACGCCACGGTTGAGAATGGCTGTCTTTGGGTGATTCCGGGCTCGCATAAGCGGTGCATCATCTGGCCGCAGCATTACCACGAGGACCCGCGGTTCGATTGCGCGGGGGAGGCGTACGGCTTTCCGTACAGGGATGAGGACTCGGTCCCGGTGGAGGTGAAGGCGGGCTCGATCGTCTTTTTCAACGGGTATCTGCTGCACCGCTCGTTCCCGAACCGGGCGCAGAGCGGGTACCGGCGGGTGCTGGTGAACCACTATATGAGCGCGGATTCGCTGCTGCCGTGGCGGGGGCCGAAGGAAGGGGAGCACATGGCGGTTGCCGACTACCGGGATATTGTGATGATCGCGGGCGAGGACCCGTATCCGTGGAAGGAGTACGAAGAGCTGGCGGCGCCGCAGGTGCGGCCCACGCTGGAGGGCGGTTGTGAGACCTGGCGGCGGGGACGAAAGCGGGAGATTCTGCCCTTTTTCAAGGATGGATTCCGGCCGGGAGATGCGCCGGAAGATGACGACTGAACTATATTGGCGCACGGCGCCGGCCCAAGGAAGATTAAATTCTTTACAACCGATCAATCCGCGAAGTCACGCGAAGGGGCGCGAAGGGGCGCGAAGAACACCAGAGGTAGATTGGGAATTCTTTGCGCAGTTGTGCGGCCCTTGGAGGAGGAGTTGCAATTTGCTCCGGCAATTCGTTGTTCTCACAAGCGTCAGCCAGTCCTGATTTTGGGGCTGTTGCGCGCGGACTGTTCACGGATATTCACGTCTGGCAATAAGGAGAAGCACGATGGCATCTGTTTCGACGGCCAAGGCCTCGCAAGTTAACGGCCCGCCCGACGCAGCGGTGGCGGCGAATGGCCTGGAGATGGGCAACGGCTTGATAGCGGGGACGGCGTCCCCTGAGGGTGTCAGGGCGTTCTACGCTGAGAACGGCTATTATATATTGCCGGATGCGCTGACGGCGGCGGAGGTGGAGGAGCTGCGGGCGGAGACGACGGCGATCTGCAAGGGTGAGCGGGGCGACGTGGACGGGTTTGAGCCGAATGTTCCCGGTGAAGTTGAGGATGACGTGCTGCGCCGGTATCTGTGCATTCACTTTCCGCACAAGATATCGGAGGTGATGCTGGGCTATCTCGGTCACCGGCATATTGCGGAGGTGCTGACGCAGGTTATCGGGCCGAACGTGAAGTGTATGCAGTCGATGCTGTTTATCAAGGCGACGGGAAAGCCGGGGCAGGCGTGGCACCAGGACGAGTTCTTCATTCCGACGCGCGACCGGACGCTCACGGGGGCGTGGATTGCGCTGGATGATGCGACGGTGGAGAACGGGTGCCTGTGGGTTATACCGGGCTCGCACAAGCGGGGCATCATCTGGCCGCAGCACGATCACGACGATCCGCGCTTCGACTGCGCGGGCGAGGCGTACGGCTTCCCGTATCGGGATGAGGACTCGATTCCGGTGGAGGTGAAGGCGGGGGCGCTGGTCTTTTTCAACGGCTATCTGCTGCACCGCTCTTTTCCGAACCGTGCGCAGAGCGGGTACCGGCGGGTGTTGGTGAACCATTACATGAGCGCGGAGTCTTACCTGCCGTGGCGGAGTCCTAAGGAAGATGAACACATGGCGACGGCCGACTACCGGGACGTCGTGATGATTGCGGGCGAGGACCCGTACCCGTGGAAGGTGTACGAGGAGCTGGCACTGCCGAAGGTGAGGCCCAGCGGTGAGGGCGGCTGCGAGAACTGGCGCAGGAATCCGAAGCGCGAGAAGCTGCCCTTTTTCAAAGATGGATTCCGTCCTGGAGACGCGCCTGAAGATGACGACTGATCTTTGCTTTGGCGATGGGAGGGAGCTGGCCGCGGGCATCCGCAGTGGGCAGTTCTCCAGTGTGGAGGTGACGGCGGCGCACATCGCGCAGATCGAGCGGGTGAACCCGGCGGTCAATGCGGTGGTGACGTTTTTGCCGGAGCAGGCGCTGGCAGGTGCGAAGGCGGCTGACGAGGCGCTGGCGCGGGGGAAAGAGGTTGGGCCGCTGCACGGTCTGCCGATGCTGCACAAGGACACGACGGACACGGCGGGCATCCGCACGACGTACGGTTCGCCGATCCATAAGGACAATGTGCCGGTGCAGAGCCAGCTGATTATCGAGCGGCTGCATGCTGCGGGCGCGATCCCGATGGGCAAGACGAATGTGCCTGAGTTCGGAGCGGGTTCGCAGTCGTTCAACCCTGTTTTCGGGGCGACGGGCAATCCGTACGACCCGAGCAAGACGTGCGGGGGGTCGAGCGGCGGGCAGGCGGTGGCGCTGGCATGCGGGATGACACCGCTGGCTGACGGGAGCGACATGGGCGGCTCGCTGCGCAACCCTGGCAACTTCTGCAACGTGGTGGGGTTCCGGGTTTCGCCGGGACGGGTGCCGGTGTGGCCGAGTTTGACGGCGTGGTCGGGGCTGTCGGTGCAGGGGCCGATGGGGCGGACGGTTGCGGACGTGGCTTTTCTGCTGAGTGTGATCGCGGGGCCGGATGCGCGTTCACCGATCGCGCAGTCGGAGCCGGGCAGCGTTTTTGCGCAACCGCTGGAGCGCGATTTCAGCGGCATTCGTATCGCGTACAGCGCGGACCTGGGGGGCGAGTTCCCGGTTGATCCGCGAGTGCGGGAGGCGATTGAGGGGCAGCTGGCGGCGTTCAGCGGGCTTGGCTGCGAGGTGGCGGATTTCAGCGGCGCGGGCGCGTCGCGGCCGCGGGGTGACGGGCCGGGATTGCCGGACTTCGGCGACGCGGACGAGATTTTCAAGATTATGCGGGCGTGGAGTTTTCATCACTCGCACGGGCCGCTGCTGGCGGAGCACCGTCACCAGATGAAGGACACGATCATCTGGAACGTGGAACAGGGGGCGCTTCTGAGCGGCGCGGACCTGGGGCGGGCGGAGGAGATGCGCACGACGTTGTACCATGCGATGCGCCACTTCATGGATACGTACGAGTTCCTGCTGTTGCCGGTCAACCAGGTGCCGCCTTTTTCGGTGGACGTTCCCTATCCGATGGCTATCGACAGCGGCGACGGGGTCGTGGAGATGGAGACCTATATCGACTGGATGAAGTCCTGTTACTATATTACCGTGACCGGCCATCCGGCGATTTCGGTGCCGTGCGGGTTTACGCCGGAGGGACTGCCGGTGGGCGTGCAGATTGTGGGGCGGCACCGGGATGATTTTGGCGTGCTGCAGCTGGCGCATGCGTTTGAGCAGGCGACGCGGGTGGGGGAACGGCGGCCCGGGGTTGTCGCGGGCGGTGGTTAGTTGCCAGCTCCTGGATATCGTTGACATTTTGGGAAGGCCGCTCAGAATTCAGCAGGAACGGAAAGCCTGCAGGTCTGTAGGGAATGTTTCTCGCTTGCATGTTGTGATAAACAGAACCGATCGATCCGCGAAGTCACGCGAAGGGGTGCGAAGAACGCCTTTCTTTGTTCCAGGGAGGGACACGAAGGGCCCACGAGAGTGGCAAAAACCAGGGCCCCCACAAGGGTTGCCCCTACGGTAGGGCGGGCTGGTTGAAGTGTCAACGAGCCCTGGTAGTTCAACAATCTACTATAGACGGATATCGTTTCGCTGGCACTTCCACTCTCTCTGTGTTTCCTCTTATGGAGAGTGGGGCGACAGTTCACTTTTCGTCAAACGCTATCCGTTACACCACTCGCGGTCTGCTACTCCAAGACATAGACCCCCAGCAGTTTAGATAAGGGTCCGGGAGCCGGAGACAGGTCTGGCATGTCTTCGAATGGTAGAGGCCGGGTAATGAGCGACGGTACTTTTTGGCCCGGCCACTTTGCTTTTGCAGTAATTGCCACAGTCACAGTTTTATATCGCCAGTGAGCCGCCGCAAAGACAGACCTGCAAGACACAGAAACCCCACGCCAAACAGTGCGAGCCCGCGACGCCAACTGTCGGGCGCGTACCAGAGCCGGATCTCCAGCTCTCCGGCGGGTACGGGCAGGGCTCGAAGGGTGTAGTTGGCCCTCCACACGGGGGCGGGCTCTCCGTTTACGGTCGCGAGCCAGCCCGGGAACCAGACTTCGCTGAGAACCAAATAGCCCGCCCTTTCGGCACGGACAGCCAGCAGGATCTCGTTTTCCCTGTGGGCGAGAATGGAGACGGGTCCGCCGAGGCCCGAAGAGGGCGATTCTGCGCTGGCCGCGGAATCCGGCAGAAGGCCATCTTGCTGCGCCATAACGACGACGTGCAGCGGCTCGAACGACGGCTGTTTGAGTGCAGCGAGAACGGCTTCTTCGTCGGCGAGGACCTGCGCTGTGGGAACCAGCCAGGCGCGGGGCAGTGGATCGGGATTACGGTAGACGGCGAGGGGGCCTGGGGCATCGTAGGCCAGTGTATATTGCTCATCCAGAGGCGTGCCATCGCGCACAATAACGAATCGCACGTTGTACATATCGTAGATCCGCGTATGGCGTCCAGGGTTGTTCTCCCACAGACCCTCCCAATGCGTCAATATCAATGGATTGTATACTCCCCACACGTCCCAAAACCCGGCCAACGCGGCGGTGCTCGGCTGCCACAGGTCGTAGACGCCGGTGCGGGCGTCAATGCGGAAAAGATGGGATCCGAGCGGAGGTGTCGATTGCGGGTCGGTCAGAGGCTGTCTCAATTGGTCCGGCGAATTACCCCGCAGAAAGGACACGATTTCCGGATGTTCGAAGCCACGAGCGGGATCGTTCTTACTGATGTCGATATTTGCGCCGGCCACGGTATATTCCACTAACAGCAGGATGAGCAACAGGCCGGCCAGGATTCCGCCCGTCAGACGTTTGCGGCGATACAGCGACATCAGCAGCCAGGCAGCCAACCATACGGAAGTTGCCAGGAGTACAGCCTGACCCGCAATGGATGCCCGTTTGAACGCGTCGTGACCCCCTTGCAATAGGCGCGTAGCGGCGAAGATCAGTGGGATCAAGACAAGGGGCAGGGCGGGAAGGCCGATGCGGATAAAGGAGAAATATCGAGCGAAATGGGAGGAAAGGATGTTTCCCTTTTCTCGCTTCAATCCTTCCAGCAGCGCATCCAGTCCTACGGCGGCCAGCACGGCGATGGTCAGCGCCCACAGTACGATGGCTCTGGCCGGCGCGCGGAGGCTATCGTAGACGGGCAGGATCTGCGTCATCCAGCCGTGAACCGGTGTGTAGCGTCCGAGAGCTACCACGAATGCGAACAGGGCGAGCGCTAACCAGGGAAGCAGTCGACGCCACTTTCCCGGCGTTGGCAGAAAGAGCGCAGCGGCCGCGAGGAGGAGCGTCACCAGCCCGGCATAGGGCATCTCTACTCTGTCCGGCAGACCCCAGTATTCCGCCGGTCCTCGCCCGAAAAGGCTGGGCGTAAACAGGCCGACCAGTGCGAGTCCCGGCGACAACGAATACTTCGAACTGTCCTGATAATCAAATGCGGCTCGTTGCGTGAAAGGCAGCATTTCTAATGCAGGAAGAAGAATCGGAGCAGAGAGGAGCGCAGCCAGTATAAATACCGAGAGGGGATATTGGAGATTGATGAGAAGCTGGCGGCTTGCCGTCTTGCGCGGCTGTGATGCGAGCGATTCCCAGTACCGGACCGCCAATACGCCAAACGAATAGATTCCTACGGCCATGGCGAGGTGATAGCTGCTCTGCGCGTGGCCGGCATAGTTGGCGATGGCAAACAGCGCGGCCGCCCACCCGGCCCAGACAAGGCTGGACCGGGTAAGCGCCAGATGGCAGGCGGCCAAAATCCAGCCAACCCATGAAAGGACGACGATCAGATTGAGATTTCCCGTTCGCATGAACAGGTGATCGCTGAGACCGAAAGCGACTCCCGCCAGCAGGGCGGCGGGCCGGCTGCAACCGAGTGTGCGGGCCAATGTGTAGACGCCCAATCCGGCCCACCAAAGATGACCGATGCCGAGCAACTGCATCCAGTGATAGTCAAAGGAGGGATTGAGAAGAAACAGCAACAGATTGGGGGGATAGAGAAGGCCTGACTGAATGTCTCCAATAAACGGCGCGCCGCCGTAAAGATGTGGATTCCAGAGAGGTAGCCGGCCCTCGGACAAAGTGTGGGCGGCGAAACGGTAGATAGGGAACAGAAAACTGGCCAGATCACCGCCACCGCCTGGCCGGAATATCGTGCCGCTCACCGTGCGCCAGAAAAAGGCCAGGAATATCCCTGCCAGCAAAGTCGCGTACAGCAGGTCCCAGCGGCGTTCGTCACGCCGAACAATCAACCAGGCGATCGTCCCACACGGTACTAAGAGTATGCCAATGCTGATGAGGATAAGTACTGTCCGAAAGTCCATGAACCATACCTAGTCGGTCAACGATCTTCTATTGACGGGTAGAGGCGGTCAGGTCTGATGCGGGCGTCAGCGGCAGAGCCCCGGATAACTCGCATAAGTCCACAGTGGCCAGGCAACATCCAGGGCGCCCACACGGGGTGCCCCTACGGGGGTTTGTGGGTTGGGATGAAATGTTCGCGCTTTCTAGCCGGCAGGCTTTGTCAGACCCCAGATGCGGGCGGCCGTACCCCCTAGAATTCTTTCCTTATCATCGTCGCGCAGGAAGGGCAGACCCTCTCTGATCAGACGCAGTTCCTGGGCCAGTGCCGGCCAGTTGTGTTTGGCTCGATGATGGCCGGGGTAGCCTGTGCCCCAGATCATGCGCTCGGCACCGAAGGCTGAGAAGATGCGGATTATGAAGGGATGCACGTCGGTGTAGGGGTAGTCCTGGCGGGCGTGGCCGTTG
Source organism: Caldilineaceae bacterium (assembly GCA_022821585.1). Taxonomy (GTDB): domain Bacteria; phylum Chloroflexota; class Anaerolineae; order Caldilineales; family Caldilineaceae; genus Bin5. Next base: position 28,530 of record JAJEDI010000009.1, on the reverse strand, counting down.
ACGTCGGACAGTTTGACGTGGACGTTGTCGTAGCGGGCGAGGTCGACGACGGGCTGGTAGGCGGATTCGGCGGATTCGACCTGGGGGTAGCCGAGGTGGTCGAGGATCAGGGTGAGGCGGGGGTAGCGGCGGGCGATGGCTGCGATCTGGTCGGCTTCTGCGGCGGTCAGGTGGAACTGGATGACGGCGGCGGCGGCGGCGATCTCCTCCCACATGGGCCCGTTCTGGGCCGTGAGCAGGATTTTCTCATCGGGATAGTACATGGGATGGAAGCGGAAACCGGCGAGGCCGCGTTCATGGAGCCAGTAGCGGACGTGCTCGGCGTTGTTCGGGTCCTGGGGGTCGATGAGGCCGTGGCCGATGAAGCGATGGGGGAAGCGGGCGGCGGAGTCGGCGATGTAGCCGTTGTCCCAAGTGGACCAACTGGTCTGCACGAGCACGGCCCAGTCGACGCCGTGGGCGTTCATTTCGGCGAGGAGTTCGTCGGCGGTGCCGGGTTCGTCGGGGTAGGTATTCCAGGTTGGGGCGGTGGGACCTACAGGGTATTTGGGGGGATCGATCTCCCAGACGTGGACGTGTGTGTCTACTATCATGGGGTGCCTCTCAGGGTTTGGATTGGCGATTATGACTCGCCTCTGATGTTTGGCAGGGCGGCTTCTGGTTTGGCATAATGCAGAGACCGCCTGCCTAATTTCTGCCTGCCGCTTTCTGAACGGCAACTGGCAGACAGAGGGAGTCTGACGGGGCGCCAAGGCCGGCGTTCGGGGTGGACTGTGGAATGGCGCGGTGGGGTTGATTTTACTCGCGGCGAGCATTGGAATCAAGTGGCTGGCGAGCGGATAAAGTGAAAAGCAGGACGCGGGCAACGGGGCCTCTGTCCTGAGAGAAAGGACAAAGACCATGACAGTTGTACGCAAACAGGTCGCCCTCGTTGTCCTTGTGCTGGCCCTGGTGCTGTCGGGCTGCAGCGCGATCTCCGGCGATGAAGGGGCGGGGGCGGGAGAAGAGGTGGCGCAGGCTACGGAGGCGCCGGAACCGACGGCGACAGCGGTGGAAGAGCCGACTGCCACGCCGGAACCGGAACCGACGGCGGTTGCGATCGGACCGCCGCCGGCTTTTCGTGAAGAGCTGCAGGCTACCGACCCGGCGACGGTGGTGCTGGGCGCGGGCACTCCGCAGGTGGTCGAACTGTTCGCATTCTGGTGACCGGTCTGCGTTCGCTTTGCGCCTGTGGTTCACAGGCTAGAAATCGATTACTGGGGGCAGATTGAGTTTCTCTATCTGGACATCGACGACGCTGCGGTTGCGCAGTACAAGAAGCAGTTCAATTTTCGCTACCAGCCGCATCTGATCCTGCTGGACGGGGAGGGGAATGTGGTGCAGGAGTACGTTGGCGCGCAGCCGGAAGGGGATTTGCGGGCCGCGTTGGACAATTTGATAGGACAGTAGTCAGTGGTCAGTGGTCAGTGGTCAGTGGTTAGTGGTTAGTGATGGGGAACTGGTTGACAGGATATGACGGCTGAGCTTGGTGAAGTGACGATTGCCCAACTTCAGGAGGATATGGCTGCGGGGGCGCAGACGGCTGCCGGTATTGCCGAGGGATATTTGGCGGCTATCGAGGCGGTTGACGATGCGTTGTGTTCGGTGATTGAGACGAACCCGGATGTGATGGCGATCGCGGAGCAGATGGACCGCGAGCGGGCGGCGGGTCAGGTGCGGGGGCCGTTGCACGGGATCCCCATTTTGCTGAAGGACAACATCGATACGGATGACCGCATGCAGACGACGGCGGGCTCGCTGGCTCTGCTGGGGTCGCGGCCGGCGCGTGATGCGACGGTGGCGGCCGGGCTGCGGGAGGCCGGGGCGGTGATTCTCGGCAAGGCCAACCTGAGCGAGTGGGCCAACTACCGCTCCTCAAATTCGACAAGCGGCTGGAGCGCGCGCGGGGGTCAGTGCCGCAATCCCTATGATCTCAGCCGCAATCCGGGCGGCTCCAGCTCGGGGTCGGGGGCGGCGGTGAGCGCCAATCTGGCGGCGGCGGCGCTGGGTACGGAGACGGACGGCTCGATCGTCAATCCGTCGGGGGCGTGCGGCATCGTGGGCGTCAAGCCGACGGTGGGACTGAGCAGCCGGGCCGGGGTGATCCCGATCTCGCATACGCAGGATACGGTGGGGCCGATGGCGCGGACCGTAGCTGACGCGGCGGCCGTCCTGGGTGCGCTGACGATGGCGGACGGGCGCGATACGGCGACGGCGGCCAAGGGCAGGAAGGTCCACGGCGACTACCGTCCATTTCTGGATGCGGACGGCTTGCGCGGGGCGCGTATTGGCGTTGCTCGCAGAGGGGTGAGCGGATATGACGACGCTACGGACGGGGTGTTCGAGGAGGCGATTCGGGCGATCGGCGACGCGGGTGCGGAGGTGGTGGATCCCGCCGACATTCCTACGGTAGACGGCAAGAGAATGGGCGAGTGCGAGATGCTCGTCATGCAGACGGAGTTCAAACATGGCATTGCTGCGTACCTGGCGACGCGGATTGTGGTAGATGCGGCGCTGGCGCAGCCGCGTTCGCTGGCCGACCTGATCGCATTCAACGAGGCGCACGCGGAGCAGGAGCTGGCCCTTTTCGGGCAGGAGCAGTTTGAGCGGTCGCAGGAGAGCGGGCCCCTGGATGGGGAAGCGTACCTGGAAGCGCTGGCTGCGGGACAGCGGCTTGCGGGCGTTGCGGGGCTGGATGCGGTGCTGGACGAGCACGGTCTGGATGCGCTGATCGCGCCGACGGGCGGGCCGGCATGGCCGCTGGACCCGGAGGCGGGGGATGCGGTCCATGGCGGTAGTTCGCGTTTTGCGGCGATTGCGGGATATCCGCTGGTGACGGTACCGGCGGGCTTTGTGGCGCAGGGTGCGGGAGCCGACGCGGGGAGTGAGTTGCCGATCGGTCTCACGTTTATGGGACGGGCGTGGAGCGAGCCGACGCTGATCCGTCTGGCCTATGCATTTGAACGGATCACGCAGGTGCGGCGGGCGCCGGAGCTGCGGGGGTAGTGGTCAGTGGTCAGTGGTCGGTCGTGAGAGGGACTTGCGACATGGCTGGTTCTCAGTAGTGGGGTGAGAGGATGAATTTGCAAACTGATCTCAAGTCGGAGCATATCAGCCACCTGGTCGTCAGCGGGTTCGCGCAGGTGCTTTTGGGCACTTCGGTTCGGGATACGCTGGCCAGGATGCAGGCGGACGGACGGGTCGTCTGCCTGGTGGTTGAGGAGGGTGCGGCAGCGGGTGAGGGAGACGGACAGGAAGAGGACTCGCGGCAGGCGCGGCTTGTGGGCATCTTTACCGAGCGGGACGTGATGCGCAAGGTCATCGATGTGCCGGGAATGCTGGAGAGACCGGTGGACGAGGTGATGTCCACGGACCCAATTACAATTGGCCCGGACGCGTCGGCGGCCGACGGTTTGCGCCTGATGGAGAAGAACCAGTTTCGCAATCTGCCTATAGTCGACGGAAGCGGCAGACTGCTGGGGATTATGACGCACCAGGCGATTATCGATTATCTGGCGGACCGCTATCCTGTCGAGGTATTGAACCGGCCGAGCGAGCCGGAGCGATTTCCGCGAAGAGCCGAGGGGGGATAGGGGACTGCAGTTTTTTGTTGTCAGTTTTTAGTTTTTAGTGAACTGCTCGGCCATGTTCAGTGTTCATACTGTGTGCGGTCTGCCCGGATACGGAATGGGGAAATGTAGTGTCAGGATTTCTTTGGCGGGCTCTTGATGGACATAGTGGTTTGCGCAGGGCGTAACTGGGAGTTGCCTTGCCTGCGCCGGCACATACTCGGTACCTGCCAAGACGCGGGTTGGGGTGGAAGCCCGGCCGCCGCGGGCGGCCAACGTCAAATCAGCCACACACTCTCTGCGGCGCGGACAGGACCGGGGGCGTTGCGGGGGCGGAGCTCCCGCACAAGGGAGGGCCGAATAGGCCCGACCGCCCGGAACTGCAGTTTTTGGTTGTCAGTTCTTAGTGGACTGCACTGTCTGCGAGGTTGGTACATTCAGTGGGGCGGGGAGGGATGAGCGCCCAAGTAAGAGGGGAGAGACTTCGTCGCTCTCCTGGGGCGGGATTTAGCGTGGCTGCGCGGGAAGGAGAAATCTTTGTAGTCAATGCAAATCATGGTTGTATGACGCAGGATTGTGGCTACGGGCGTTCTGATTCTTGTTTCGTTTTGATCTTTTTTCCAGATAATGGTACCTATCAGGTGCAGTTCGATGGAGAACGCATATGACGGATAGAGTGAGCGAAGAAATGTACGAAGTAGAGGAGCTGGAGTCGGTTGCGATCCGATTTGCCGGGGACTCGGGCGACGGGATGCAGCTGACGGGGACGCAGTTCACGAATACGTCGGCGGTGTTCGGGAATGACATCAGTACGATGCCGGACTTTCCGGCCGAGATCCGGGCGCCGGCGGGTACGCTGGCCGGGGTGAGCGGGTTTCAGGTGCATTTTTCGAGCCAGAATGTGCTGACGCCCGGGGATGCGCCGCAGGTGCTGGTGGCGATGAACCCGGCGGCGTTGAAGGCGAGCCTGCCGGAGCTGGAGCGGGCGGGGACGATCATCGTCAATACGGACGCGTTCACGAAGCAGAACCTGTCGAAGGCCGGCTACGGTTCGAATCCGCTGGAGGACGACTCGCTGGCAGGGTACCAGGTGTTGACGGTGCCGATGACGTCGTTGAACCGGGAGGCGCTGGCCGAGTTCGGGGAGCTGACGAACAAGGAGCGGGACCGCTGTCAGAACTTTTTTGCGCTGGGTATGGTCTTCTGGATGTTCGACCGGTCGATGGATACGACGCGGGAGTGGCTGTTCAAGAAGTTTGCGCGCAAGCCGGTGATCGCGGAGGCCAACCTGAAGGCGATGGAGACCGGTTATTTTCTGGGCGAGACGACGGAGACGTTCCAGCAGCGGTACATGGTGCGGCCGGCGGCGCTGCCGCCGGGGACGTACCGCAAGGTTACGGGCAACGAGGCGCTGTCGATGGGGCTGGTGACGGCGGCGCAGAAGATGGGCAAGCCGCTTTTTTACGGCTCGTACCCGATCACGCCGGCGAGCGACATTCTGCACTCGCTGGCACCACTGCGGCACTTCGACGTGCGCACGTTTCAGGCGGAGGACGAGATCGCGGCGATCTGTGCGGTGATCGGCGCGGCCTTTGGGGGTGCGCTGGCGGTGACGGGCACGAGCGGGCCGGGGATCGCGCTGAAGAGTGAGGCGATCAACCTGGCGCTCACGCTGGAACTGCCGATGATCGTGGTCAATGTGCAGCGGGGGGGACCGAGCACCGGTCTGCCGACGAAGACGGAGCAGGCTGATTTGCTGCAGGCGATGTTCGGGCGCAACGGAGAGAGCCCGATCCCGATCGTGGCGCCGGCGACGCCGTCGGACTGCTTTGAGATGGCGCTGGAGGCGGCGCGGTTGGCGGTGCGGGCGATGACGCCGGTCTTTTTGCTGTCGGAAGGGTTTTTGGCGAACAGCGCGGAGCCGTGGCAGGCGCCGAAGGCTGAGGAGATTCCTGAAATCGAGGTGAAGCACCCGGAAGGGCACAGGAACGGAAGTGGTGCGTTCCTGCCATACATGCGGGACGCGGAGACACTGGCGCGGCCTTGGGCGCTGCCGGGCACGCCGGGACTGGAACACCGGTTGGGCGGGCTGAGCAAGGCGCCGGTGACAGGCAACGTATCGTATGATCCGGAACATAACGAGCAGATGATCAGCGATCGCGAGGAGAAGGTCGCGCGGCTGGCGGATGTCATTCCGGAGCAGGAGGTGTTCGGCGCGGAGGAGGCCGAGCTGCTGATGGTGAGCTGGGGGGGAACGTTCGGCGTGGTGCGGTCGGCGGTGGCGTCGGCGCAGCGGGCCGGCAGGTCGGTGGCGCATGCGCACGTGCGTTATCTGAATCCCTTCCCGCGCAATTTGGGCGAGGTCCTCAAGCGGTACGGGAAGATCGTTGTGCCGGAACTGAACAGCGGGCAGCTGGCGCTGCTGTTGCAGGGCAAGCTGGGCGTAAAGGTGGAGACGTATGCGAACCTTTCGGCGCGTCCGCTGAAAATCGCGGAGGTGCGGGACGTGATCCAAGCAAAGTTGGGGAGGGGATAGATGAGTACAGCAGCGGCTGAGGAGATCACGCTGACCCGCAAGGATTTTGTTTCGGACCAGACGGTGCGCTGGTGCCCCGGATGCGGCGATTATTCGATCCTGGCGCAGATGCAGCGGATACTGCCGGAGACGGGGGTGGCGAAGGAGAAAACGGTTTTCATATCGGGGATCGGCTGCGCGAGCCGTTTTCCGTATTACATGAACACCTATGGCATCCACAGCATTCATGGACGGGCGCCGGCGCTGGCCACGGGGCTTGCGATCGCGAACCCGGACCTGACGATCTGGGTGATCACAGGGGACGGGGACGGCCTTTCGATCGGAGGCAACCATCTGCTGCATGCGATCCGGCGCAATGTCGACCTGAACATCGTCCTCTTTAATAACAGGATCTACGGGCTGACGAAGGGGCAGTATTCGCCCACGTCGCGGCCGGGGACGGTGACGAAATCGTCGCCGATGGGATCGGTCGAGCAGCCGCTGAACCCGATTGCAGTGGCGCTGGCGGCGGAGGCGACGTTTGTGGCGCGCTCGATCGATTCGCATCCTCAGCATTTGGCGGCGACGCTGAAGCGGGCGGCGGAACACCGGGGCGCGTCGTTCCTGGAGATCTATCAGAACTGCGTGATCTTCAATCCGAACGAGTGGACGGACCTGAGCGACCGCAAGACGCGGGACAGCTCGATCCTCTACCTGGAACACGGGAAGCATATGATTTTCGGGAAGGACCGGGACAAGGGGATCCGGTTGAACGGCTTTACGCCGGAGGTGGTATCGCTGGACGAGGTGGACCTGGATGAGATTCTGGTGCACGATGCGACGTCGAAGCCGCTGGCGTCGATTCTGGGGAGCATGGAGTTTCCCGACTACCCGGCGGCGATGGGCGTGATTCGCGACGTGCGCAAGCCGGACTACGCGAGCGAGCTGACGGGGCAGGTGGAGACGGCGCAGGCGCAGCGGGGGACGGGCGACCTGAACCAGCTCTATCTGGCGGCGGACCTGTGGACGGTGGAGGAGAGGGAGGAGGCCGAGGAGAGCGAGTTCATGCCTCTGGCGGCCGAGTTCGACGAGATGCCGATCACGGGGCTGGACGAAGAGTATATCGACGAGATGGACAAGCCGGAAGAGGCCCTGTCGGATTTTCAGGATGTTCTGGTGACCAATACGCTGGCGGAGCTGAATCCGAAGGTGCCTATCAGCGTGGGCAAGAGAAGCTCGCTGGCGCGGACGGTGCGGCAGATGAACCAGCACAATATCGGCTGCATGCTGGTGACGGACGATGAGAACCGGCTGGTGGGCATATTCACGGAATGGGATGTAGTGAACCGGGTGGCGGGGCTGGTGGAGGATATGACGCAGGAGACGATCGCCGACTACATGACGGCGGACCCGCTGACATTGAAGGAGGACCTGCCGATCGCGCAGGCGCTGAATCTGATGTCGATTCACGGCTTCCGTCATCTGCCGCTGGTGGATGAGGACGGTCAGCCGAAGGGGATCATTTCGTTCCGGGACGTGGTCCGGTATTTGAATGAGGCGTTGGGGGGGCAGTAGTCAGTGGTCAGTGGTCAGTGGTCAGTGGGAGGATTGAACGTATTCGCCGCCAGCCAGTGTCAGTAGCAACCAGAGAGGGGGCTTTATGAAGATTCTTGTCGCAGGGGCTGCCGGGCAGGTGGGTTGCCGGCTGGTGCGGCAGCTGCTGGAGCGCAATCACGAGGTGCGGGGGACGGTGCTGCCGGACGACCCGGCGCTGGAGCGGCTGGATGGGCTGGATGTCGAGCTGGCGGCGGGCGATCTGACGGACGAGGCCTTTGTGGAAGGCGCGGTGGCCGGGGTGGATGCTGTGATCCATACGGCGAACATCGTGGGGCCGCAGTTTGACAATAATATGCAGATCGACCGGCTGATTGCGCGGGTTTGCGGCAGGCATGCGGACCGGCTGGAGCGGATGGTGTACACGAGCTCTTCGGGCGTTTTTCCGAATAACGGGGAGACGATCGCGTGCGCGTATCATCCGGTGGACGAGCGGCATCCGAAGCGGCCGATGGGGGAGTATTCGCTGGGCAAGCTGATCGGCGAGGAGTTCACGAAGATGGCGGCGCGGGAGACGGGGCTGCGCTTCTCGATCGTGCGGCCGAGTCACGTGCAGTCGGGCAGTGCGATCCTGAGCCGGTTTACGGTGGGCGGGGTGGCAGGGCTGTTGGAACGGGGACAGAACACGCCGCTGGGCGAGCTGTACATGGCCGACGGCACGGAGTTGTGGCACGATGTGCTGGCGCGGGCGGAGGACGAGAACCAGCCGTGCAGCGTGCGCGATTTGGATGGACGGCCATGGCTTTACCAGCCGAACGATGCGCGGGATATCGCGCATATGCTGGTATGCGCGGTGGAGGAGCCGGGCGCGGTGGACGAGTCGTTCAACTGCGGGGCGCCGGCGCCGTTCAGTTTTCCGGAGGCGGCGGCGATCCTGGCCGAGAAGAGCGGTGTGGAGCCGCTGGAGGTACGGGTGCCGGTGCGGTACCAGTACGATCATGACAACACGAAGGGCCGAAGTTTGATCAATTTCCGGCCCAGGGGCGACCTGCGGACGATGATCGAGACGGCGCTGCTGGTGCGGGATGAAGGTTTCATTGACTACGACTGGGAAGGAGTTTCCTGATGTTACGCACCGCTTTTATCGGGGCCGGGCCGCGCAGCCAGGGCGCGCATTATCCGAACGTGAACCGCTTGCCGGAGGTGGAGATGGTGGCGGCCTGCGAGCTGGACGAGGCGCGGCTGCACGAGGTGGCGGTCGCGTATGATTTTCAGTACCGCTACGACGACCACCGGCGCATGCTGGACGAGGTGGACCCGGACCTGGTCTACTGTGTGATGCACGAGCGCTGGCTGCTGCAACCGGCGCTGGACTGCCTGAACGCGGGCAAGAACATCTTCATCGAAAAGCCGCCGGGGATGAACATGGACGAGGTGCAGCAGATCCACGATGCGGCGGTGGCGAACGACGTGATCTGCGCGGTGGGTTTTCAGCGGCGGCATGCGGCGGTGACGCGGGAGGCGATGAAGCAGGTGGCGCGGCTGGGGCCGGTGTCGACGGCGGTGGGGATTTTCCACAAGCGGATGCTGGGCGAGAATGCGTTCAGTTTCACGACGACGAACTGGGACGATCTGTGCCACGCGGTGGACCTGGTGCGGTATATGGTGGGCGGCGAGCCGGTGGAGGTGACGGCCTACCAGGACCATTTCGACAGCGATTACAGGAACTGCTATACGGGGCTGGTGCGCTTCGACAACGGGGCGACGGGGTTCATTCACGGGAACCGGGCTTCGGGCGGCCGGGTGCTGCGCGGGGAGCTGCACGGGACGGGTGTGGGCTGCTATTTCAAGATCCCGCATGAGATTGAGATCACGGAGGATAACGAGGCGCGCACGCTGGGCGGGTGGCAGATCGACGGTGTGGCTGAGGCGGATACGTACCGGTATGACGGTGTGCTGACGATGCACGAGCATATTGTTGACTGTGTGCGCAAGGGAGAGAAGCCGCTGACGGATATTAGGGATGCGATCCATTCGATGGCGCTGGTGGCGCAGCTGGAGGGCGTGGACGGCAGGGGCTAGGGGTTAGTGGGAATCGTACTCACAGTTAGGTGGGAGTTGGAGATGACTGTTTATAGTTTGGATGAGGTGAAGGAGCGGGGTCTGTTCCCGGGGTTTGTGGGGAAGTTCATTCACAGCAAGAACATGACGTTTGTGTACTGGGATGTTGCGGAGGGGTCGCCGCTTCCGGCACATTCGCATCCGCACGAGCAGGTGATCAATATGTTTGAGGGGCAGTTCGAGATCCGGATCACGGGCGGGGAGACGCGGGTGCTGGGTCCGGGGGATGTGTATGTGATTCCTGGTGGGGCTGAGCATTCGGGGCAGGCGATTACGCGGTGCAGGATTTTGGATGTGTTTCAGCCGGTGCGGGAGGAGTATGTATGGGAGGATTGAGCCGGGCTGAAAGGATGGTTCTGTTCGCCAGGTCCTCTCGCGGCCCCTGAAGTGTGAGATTCGTGTACGGGCGATTTCTTCAGTATTAGCGTTAGTCGGACGTCCCTCTTGTGGGGGACGTTTCTTATTTTGTGTCCACTAGTTCTAACTGTATCGGACGACGCTTGTATCGATAGCGGTGATCATCTTCCGCGCGCTTCGTCGAGATATTCGTCGGTATTTCCGCCGTTCAGGATGCCGTATACGCGCTCCACGGGATGTTTGCCGGCAGGTCGTTTTCGAATCAGGAGACCTTGTTCGGTTGGTGTGATATCGACCTCGACATTGGCGGTCATACCGAATCGGTCGCGCAGATGCTTGGGGATGGTAACCTGTCCTTGTTCAGAGATTCGCATAATCCCTCCAGATAAGAGTCTGTTTTGCCAAAATTATACTTTGACAGTGCACAAGGCCTAAATTGAACGCGGTCTTTCCATCTGAGCGGATACCCACACCGTTCGGCGTGTGCCGGATTCTGGATGTTTTTCAGTCGATGCTGGAGGCGTAAGTTTGGGTTGGGGCGTTGGGTGGGATGCTATCAGAAGGGGAGTATAGGTGCCAGGGTTCGGTCGGCGACGAGGACGAGGAATATGAGGGCCAGGTAGAGCATGGAGTATTTGTAGAGGTCTAGGGCATCTTTGCGGGCTACTTCGTGCCCCTCGCCGACCTGGCGGTGGAGCTTTACCACTTTTCGAAATAACAGAAGATTCAGCAGGACCGCAACCCCGGAATAGAGCCAGCCGGCCTCGTTTATGGCGAAGGGCGCCAGGGAGGCGAGTGCTGTGAGGGCGGCGTAGAGGAGCATCTGCTGGACTGTGCGTTTGCTGCCGAGGACGGCGGGCGCCATGGGGATGCCTACTGCCTGGTACTGATCTTTGACGAGGAAGGCCAGGGCCCAGAAGTGTACGGGCGTCCAGAGGAAGATGAGGGCGAAGAGCAGGCCGGCCATCCAGTCGAGGCCATTGGTGACGGCGGCCCATCCCAGGAGGGGCATGACGGATCCTGCGGCGCCGCCAATGACGATGTTCTGCCAGGTGGTGCGCTTGAGCCAGGCGGTGTAGACGAGCACGTAGTAGAGCAGGCCGAACCAGGCCAGGAGGGCGGTCAGGAGGTTGGCTGTGAGCCAGAGGACGAGGAAGGAGCCGACGCTGAGCAGGAGGCCGAATATGATGGCGTTGCGCACGCTGATGACGCCGGTCACGAGGGGTCGTTTGGCTGTACGGCGCATTTGTCCGTCTATGTCGCGGTCGAGCACCATGTTGAAGACGCCGGCGCCGCCGGTGGCCATGTATCCGCCGACGAGGACGCCGATGAGGGGCAGCCATTGGGGCAGGCCGCGGGCGGCGATGAACATGGGGCAGACCGCGGTGAAGAGGAGGAGGGAGATAACTTTGGGTTTGGTGAGGGTCAGGTAGTCGCGCCAGGTGGCGGCGGGCAGACGGGTGGCGGTGTTGATCACAGTGGCTGGACCTCTTTTGTTTGCCAGGGCATGGACGGTGCGAAGCTGCCGGTGCGGGGCGCGCTGAGAGTCAGCCAGCCGACGACGGACCAGAGGGCGAAGGCGGCCACGGCGAGCGCAAGATGGAGTATCTGGAGCGGAATTGGGCCGAGCAAAGCCAGATTTACTGTCCCCACGAGCAGCTGTACGACATAGACCAGCAGGAGCATTTTGCGGAATCGCCGGGCCTGCGGCGCGCGTTTGAACCAGCCGGTCAGGGCGTAGCTAACCCAAAGGTAGACGCCGACGCCGATGCCGAGGAACGGATGCAGTATGCGCAAGCGAATGAGCGGATGGGAAGCGGCGCTGAAATCCTCTCTCAGTCCCTCTTGCAAGGATTCGGGCGGGAACATGGTGTTGCCCATGGCAGAGATGCCGCCTGAAAACATAAGAAACATCATCCCCAGCATGCCGACAGCAAACAGAAGCTTGAGCCCGGTCTGACCTGTCCAGGCGGGCGGCCAGGTGCGCCCGTGATAGGCGTATACGGTGGTGAGCGACAGGGCGCCGACGAGGAACAGGGAGTTGAGCAGGTGGAAGGCGACGAGGAGGCCGCGGGCGACGGAGACGTTGTCGCCGGTGAGGCCTGTGAGGACGGTGACGGCGCCGATGAGGGCTTCGATCAACAGGAATGCGGCGGAGGCGACGGCGAAGGGCAGGAAGCCGGGCAGGTCATGGCGGTGGCGGACGGCTTTGATGAGCAGCCATAGTCCCATGATGAGGGCAACACCGGAGAGGGCGCGGTGTGAGAATTCCATCCAGGTGGCGAGACCGTGGTCGAGGGGGAGGATTTCGCCCTGGCAGCGGGGCCAGTCGCGGCCGCAGCCGGCGCCGGAGCCGGTGGCTCTGACGAGGGCGCCCTGGAGGATGACGATGGTGTTGATGGATAGGGTTGTCCAGGCGAGGTGGGGGGGTTTCATTGGGGTGGAATTGGCTCGGGTTGCACAGGTGTTGTCCGGGTAAAGCGCAAATTGCTTCCATGATGCCATAGGATTGGAGTTGGGTGCTAAATTGGGAGGGAGTGTGGGGTGTGTGGTGGTGGGCGCACGGGCAGGCGGTTACGGGGTGGGGGAGACGTATGTGAGGAGGGATTCTTGGGAGGATTGCTCCTGCGAACGACAAGTCCAGTGGTCTGGGGCCACTGGACCTTCGGATCCTACGTCGTTATTCTTTCTCGAATCCGCTGTCGCTGAATTTCAGGGTGCGGCTGTTTTCGGTGACGATGCGGACTACGTCGTCGGGAGCGCCGTCGGGAATCTCGGCTTCGATCTCCAGTGTCAGCCGCACTTGGGCGCCGGTGAGGCCGGACAGGTGTGAGATCACCTCATCGGCGATCTGGCTGGCGTCGCGGCCGGCGCGGGTTGGGTCGAGGTGGACTGAGCCGTGGTAGCGCTTGGCCTTGGCCGGAGGAGGTGGCAGCGGGGGAGTTATCGGAGGAAGATCTGGCTTTGGACCGGGAAATGGCGGATCATCAGGACGCTGAGGCGGTGGGTCGACTACAGTCTCTGCGTCCATTTGGTGCTGTGCAACGTCCGGCTTCACCAGGAGACCGGCAGAGGTCTCATTGATGAACAGGCCCTGCCCGGCGCGAAGGCCGGGATAGCGTTCCTTGTCTTCGTCGTACCCGTCGCCAAAGGCAAACGAGTCCTGTGTCCAGGTGAGCAGGGACACGCCGTCGGTGATGGCGCCGAGGAGGACGTTTGGCTGCTGGAGGCGCGGCAGATAAATGTAGCGGGCGAAGTAATCTACAAGCTGGCGTACGGCAACATGATTCCCCTGCCACAGCGGCACGCGGTCCAGTTCCATGCGGAGTCGCGTGCCGGCCATGGATGTTACGAGCATTTCGTCGTTGAGAAGGCGGCGGCTGGCCTGCTGTGCGAGGGGGCCCGAGCCGCGCAGGCGGATCTTTTGCCACTCTATGGGTGCCTGGGGCGTCTTTTGGCTGGGTACGAGAAGCCACTGGAAGGTCTCACCGATGCGGGCGTTGACGGTACCGTCGGCTGATTCGGCCTGCTGTTCGGCCTGGCGTACCTGGTGCGGGGGCAGGTCGAGGGACTCGCGGTCGTCGAGAATCGAGCGCCAGGCCAGGTATCGTCTGGCAGCCTGGTCGAGGTCCTGATGGCGGGCTTCGTCGGGGGCCAGGAAGAGCAACGCGTTGCGGAATAGGCGCGGCACGGTGCCCCTGGACTCGAGGATGGCGCCGGCGGCGTCGAGCGCGGGGCTGGCCTCGGAACCGCTGGTATGGGTGGCCTGAACGCCGAGCACGACCAGCCCTACTTCCATGTCATCCTGAACGTCCTGACCGGAATCGGGAAAGAGGTGAAGGCGCTTGAATTCGCCTTTCGTCTTCAGATCGTCGCGTAGCCGCCTTTCGATTTCGCGCTCCACCTTATGGGGATCGCGGCGCAGTTCTTCGGCGCGGTCGGCGGCGAGATTGATCACGGTCGGCTGGGTTGAGTACCAGTAGCGGGTGCCGTCGCGGTAGAGGTAGGTGGCGCTGTCGGCGAGACGGCGGAGGGCGTCGCCGAAGTCGGAGACGCTTTCGCCGGGCATGGCGCAGCCGAGCTTGATGCGGCGTTCTTCCAGGCCCTGGTTGGCGGCGGCCTGCATGGGCGCGGAGCCGAGGAAGACGGTGCGGGCGACGCGGCGGCAGGCGTTGTGGCGACCGAGATTGGTGATTGTCCCGTCCAGCTGGACGGGCCGCGAGCCTGACCCGTCGATGTCGCGTTCGATGACGGGCACCCAGTTGGCGGGCAGGTAACGGGTCATTTCGAACTGGACGCGGCCGTCGTCCAGAGGGATGCTGGCGGGCAGGATGAGCGGATTGCGATCGACGGATTCCCAGAGGGTATGGATGACGGCGGCCATGAGGCGCAGCACGCCGCGGGTGCGCTGGAAGCTGGGGAGGGTAGACCAGTCGGAGTAGAGGCGTTCGAAGACTTCGGGGTGGATGGGGTAGGCCTCGCGCATGCGCTTTTCGTAGTCGGCCTCCCTGGTTGCGGCGGGAAAGTCCTCGGGTTTGGAACGGTAGAGGTCGAGGTAGGCACGGGCGACGTTGTCGCGGGTGGTGTAGCTTTCGCCTGAGATCTGTTGGAAGAGGCGGCGGCGGACGATCTCGAAGCTCTCGTCGGCGCTGGCGGGACGCCAGGAGGAGTCGACGCGGCCGATCACATTGCCGAGGCGGGCGAGGGCTTCGCGCCCGCGCAGACCGCCGACCTCGATATCGTCGGTTGCGGTGCGGTCGCTGGGGCGGTCGGAGGCGGGCAGGCTGATGACGAGGAGGCAGTTGGGGGGCAGTTTGGCCGATTCGGAGAGGGCCTGGGCGAAGGTGAATTGGGTCTCGAAGGAGCCGGCGGGCAGGTCGCTCTCGTCGTGGAGCTGGCGGGCGTAGGCGACCCACTCGTCGATGAGGATGAGGGCGGGGCCGTAGTCGGTGAGCAGTTGGCGGAGGGCGTCGCCGGGGTTGGTGGCTTTCTCGTCGTCGGCGCGCACGCGGTCGAAGGCGGCGCGGGCCTCTTTCTGGCCGCCGGCGGCGTGACCAAGTTGCCAGGCGAGTTCGCCCCAGAGTGTGCGCACCTGGGTGCCGTCGGGCTTGGTGACGGGGTTGCCGGGGGAGATGCGGTTGCCTACGAGGACGACGCGGTTGACTCGCGGCAGCTCGTGCACCTCGGCAGTTTGCATGATGTCGTCGATGCCGTCCAACTCGCCGGGCTGGGCGCCGGAAAAGAGGTGATAGAGGGCGAGCATGGAATGCGTCTTGCCGCCGCCGAAGTTGGTCTGCAGCTGGACGACGGGTTCGCCGCCCTGGCCGCTGAGGCGGCGGAGACCGTTTGCGAGGAGGCCGCTCAGGCTTTGGGTCAGGTAGGTGCGGCGGAAAAATTCGGTCGGGTTGCGGTATTCGGGGGAGCCTTCGCCGAGGTGAACCTGCCAGAGGTCGGCGGCGAACTCGGCCTGCTGGTAGTGGCCGCTGGCGACGTCGGGGTGGGGGCTGACCACGTCGCGCCAGGCGGGAAGGCCGCTGGAGGAGGCCGTGGTGGCAGGGGCTGGGGTGCGGCGGCGCTGGCTGCGGGCCTGTTCCTCGAAGCGCAGACGCTGCAGCTCGCTCTTCATTTTTTCGACTAGGGGGGCCTGGTTGGAAGAGACTGCGGTCAACAGGCGCTGTGCGGAGTCCAGCATGCGGATTGTATCATCGCCGGAGAACCGTTCCTGATGCGCCCATGCGTTGCGATACTCCCGCAGTTCGCTCACAAGACTGCGTTCCAAGCGGCCCAAGGTCAAGGAGAAGACGTCGTTCCACGACACCCACATCACGCGCAGCAGGTCGGTGACATCCATGTGATGGAACGGCTTGGTCGGCTCGGTGTGGGAGAAGATGCGTCTCTGGTCATGGGGTCTGTCGAAGATTCGTTCCAGTTCGGCTTTGGCGCGTCCTTTATAGCGGGCGACAAACTCCCGAGACACATAGGGCGCCAAGCCTGATTTCAGTATTTCCAGCGCGAGGCCGACGCGTTCTCGATTGGTGGTTGCCATTGAGTATTCTCGCTTACGACATTTCTTTGAACAGTTCTCGCAGCCAGTTTACGAAAGTAGTGGTGTTTGATGCGCTGGTGTCCAGGTTCCAAGCCTTGATCGACAAGCCCATGGGGTAAGGAAACTCTCTAGTTGCCAGCCAGGCGTGGACTCTGGCCCGCTGGATTTTGCCGGGCGCAAATTTACGATCATCGGGTGGAATACCGTTGATGAATGCTTGGGCCCGCGGCCAAACCGGATCGCCGGAGGGAATCATGTTGCCGACGAAGTCTTCGAGTTCTCCGGTTGAGCGGTTGTCGGGCATCAGCCAGACACCGATGCGCAGCCTGTCATCAATGATGGTCCCGCCCGGCTGAGGTTGAGCAGGCAGGTCGGGTAGGTCGAAGTGGTCTTCCTGCCGTAATCTGTGCAGCCTGTCGGTCACGGCTTGCCAGCGGGCGTGCAGATCGTCATTTGCATCCAGCATGATGCCAAGGACTGTACGCCCGGGAATGTCGACCTCAACTTCGATGGCGTCGAGCAGAGAGTCCTTCCCTTTCTTCTCAACGACTGTGAAATTTGGTGCCAACCCGCTGCGTTCACTGAGGTGTATAACGACGTGTTTGTCATCCGTCCCTTCTACAAGCAGTACCCGGGGGTGCGAGTCGGATTCTTGCATTGCGTTACCTGACTTCGATTCTTTGTTCGGCAGCGATTTTCAGTCTGCGCTCGGAATAGCGAACGGCGCGCAGGCCGTCTTCTTCCTTTTCGAGGCGTACCAGGACACCCTCGACGTTTTCATTTTCTACGGCCGCCTGGGCGAAGCCTCGAACACAATCCCAGCTGTGCGTCGTGGCGAAGACTTGCACGTTGTTTTCGTGGGCGGTCTGTAGCACCATGCGCCAGTAGTCTGGCTGTGCAGTGTGGTGGATTCCATTCTCCGCTTCGTCGATTAGGAGAATTCCGTTGCGGCAGTATGCGAGGGCCAAGGCAAGTCCGAAAAGTCTCGTTGCGCCACCTCCCAAGCTTCTCAATGGTACAGGTGCGTCGTGATTCTTTAGCTTCACGATTGCTCTTTGGCCACCTAACGTGGTTCTCGACGCTTCGTCACTAATAACCGAAACACGATCTACTTCCTCGCCGTATGCAATCTTGAGCGCTTTAACTACCCTGGATTCGTCATCTCTTAAGGCGACATGTCCCCAGAACTTGGGCAACTGAATATGTCTCAGATATCCAGGTCCAATCCGCTGACAGTTGATGGGAGATGGCCTTCTGGAATTGTGCTGCCTAGCCAGAAAACCTAGCTCTCGTTCAAACGCCATCGGATCGCTCACTATGTCAACAGATTCTTTTTCACCAGTAAGTAACGCAGGAACTATTTCATCATTCCCTAGAAATGATGCACATAGTGTGTACGGTTCACTGTCGAGGGGAAGTTTAGAAGCCAGTGCCCCGAAAGTACCTTCTTCGTTTCGAATGAGCTCAATCAGTGAAACTGACGCAAGACTTAACCGATCCTCTTCTCTTTTTGGCCCCAATGTTGTCCTTAAGCTTTTGGTAGAGTCGCGGCCATAAAAGATTGCTTCCCACTCATGTAACCTTAGTTTGTCTCTATTCTCATCTTGAGCATACGAAACTTCGTCACGCTCAAATAGAATATCTCGCAGCACGAAGTAACTAGCACGTCCCGCATAGACCTCTACAGCTTCTAACACGGAAGTCTTGCCCACGCCGTTGCGCCCCGCCAGCAGCGTCACCCGCCCCAGACGCGGGATCGACAGTTTCCTGATGCCGCGAAAGTTCTCGATGTAGAGATCGGGGAGCGGCAGGCCGCTGTCGTTGTGTGTGTCGTCCATATCTTCACTACTCCACAGAAGAGAGGGGAGACGACTTCATTTTGCGCTCTGATCCACGTTGATACCGCGCCTCCGGAACACTGCCGTTACAGAATCGTGCGTGGCACGGGCCTCCGACTCGGCAGGGACCGCATCCGCTTCGGTAGCCTCGGGCCACTCGCCGGGATATCTGGCTTCCACGGCCCACTGGTTCAGTTGAGTCAGGTCCGGATGATCAACCCGAACGGGCCAACTGTCCGGCAACAGATTACGCAGGGCGTTCAGGTCATGTGTATAGGGAAAGTCAATTTCCTCCAGAAGGAGAGCCGCTTTCAGCGCCTTATCCGCGGCTTGCTGAGAGAACCAGCAGACGTGACGGGGGGCTGACAAACGGTCCGTCAGCAGGCGCTGGGCGACATCAAGATCCTCCGCGGAGAACTGCAGCCATCGCCTGGCCTCTTGCACGACAAGCTCAGATCCGTTCATACACGACCTTGCCCTCGCGCAGCGCGGCGCGGAGGACAGTTCCAACTATGTGACCGCGGCGGGCAATCTCCTCCGGCGTCGTCACGATTATATCTTTGCTGACCGGCAGGTCGCTAAATGTCCGCCGCATCTGGACTGCAGCGCGGCGTTTGTCCGCTACCTTTTCCATTACAACAAGCAGGTCAACGTCGCTCCAGCGGTTGTCCGTGCCGCGTGCCCGCGAGCCGAAGAGCAGGATGCGCGCGGGCTGGAAGCGTGCGACGATGCGCTCTACCATCGTATCAACGACTGTCTCGTTGTTGGTCACTGTGGGTCCCCGGCCTCGCTGAGCAATGTTGCCTGCTCCGCCTGCGGGCGTTCGCGGGCGAGGCGTGCGATTTCCGGCCAGCTTTGTACGAGGGCATTATACCCCAAGGCTTCCTGGGCGCGGTTCTTCTGTTCGCAGATGCGGTAGAGGCGGTAGGCGAGTTCGCGGGCTGATTCGGCGTCGGCGCGGAGCTTGGCCAGCAGTTCGGCGGCTTCCTCCTCGCCGGACTGGCTGTGTACGCGGATCAGGTGATGGACCATTTCCCAGACGGTGCGGCGGGTGTCGGTTTCGGGGTCCCAGTCTTCGGGGAGCTCATCGGGGCGGAGCAGGTGTACTTTGCCACCGCCGGCGATAAGGATACCGGCCTCGATCATGCCGTCGACGCTGGTGTTCTTGGCCTTGGAGAGGGTCTCGGCGGTGCCGAAGTCGCCTTGGTTGAAGCCGGCTTGGTCGAACCAGGCGACGGCCCAGCGGGTGTCGGCGTCGAAGTCGCCTTCTTGTTCTGCGAGAGCCTCTTCCAAGGTCTGGTTTATGAGCGAAAGGGCGTCGCGCACGGTGACTGGGTTGCCGCTGACGTCGAGGACGCGGGCGTAGCGGCTGAAGACGGCCATGCCTGGGCCGATTGCGGCTTGGGCGAGGTCGACGGGCGCGATATTGCCTGCTTGCATGGTGCGCAGGGCGGAGGGGAGTTCGACTTTGAGGGCGTCAACGAATTCGCGGCGAGTGGCTGGTGGCGCGTCGGAAGCTCTTTTCCGACAGACGAGAACAATGCTGGAAGCTAGGGCATTCGCGCCGCCCGCAACCGGTCGGTTTCTGAGTTCCGTTCGCATCGGCCATGTGCCGCCTATAGTAAAGCCACAACGTTGGAGCGCGTCAAGAAAAGTCTCCCAGCCTGTGCTTGTCGCCCCCGATTCGTCTTTTCTTTCAGACTGTTTGAAGGCGTAATATACGGTGACTGGAAGCGCTGAATGAGTCTGATCGGCGAGTTGGCTCATGGCCTTGGTCATTCCGTCCAGAAAGAATCTCTCGGCCTCTTCTCTGCTGCCATGCCGGTAGCGCGTTGCCACCAATTCTTCGGCTTTGGGCACGGCAAGCGTGGAGAAGCAATCAGGAAAGCTTTGCCGTAGGGTTCGGCGCATCCAGACGTAAAAGAAATCGGCAAGATCAGCGTAGCCAATGTTGTCGTAATATGGTGGGTCGGTGGAGGTAATCTTGTTTCTACTCACGACCTGGGTTGCGGCGTCTGCTTGTTGAACTTTTCCGCCGTTATACGCTGGCGTAGTTTTCACGGATTTCCATACCCAGTCAATCATGGCCATGAAATTTCCGGACGAATTACAAAAGGGATTGCCTTCTGCGAAGTCCCATACCATGGGAATGGCTTGGCGGCCGAAGGTGTTTCGTATTTTCTCGCCGGAATTGTGCCAACTGCAGATCGTTGACCAGTAGTCGGCGACCTTGTCTACTGCAAACGCCAAATACACCGCCGCCGCCTCGGCATAAGCTCCCGCGCCGGTGCCGCCTTCGCGCAGGGGGACGCTATCGTCCGGCAGGCCGGCGGTTGCCGCTTCTTGGCAGATGCTGTCACGGGCTTCGCTTACCAGGTCGGAGAAGGTGGTTAGCGCCACTAACTGGCGAGGCGAAAAGTAGTCTCCGAATGTGTTAAACCCGTAACGGCGACCTTGAGCATTGCTGGCCCAGGTCCCTCGGCTTGGTAGTTCAGGCTTCCATGTCGGTCTCGCCTTTCGCGCAAATTCCTCCATAGCTGCAGTGGGTTCCAGGTACACTCGACCTTTGTCACCCTCAACGACGACCGCCATCATGCGCGCTCCCATGCGGCCATTATTCGCTTCATCGTCGATGTATTTGTATTGAATAGGTACACCAGATAACAGGCACTTAAAGCTCCCCCGCGATATTTTGGTTCCCTTGTTCGCCGAATTCGGAGGCATCTCGGTCTTTACAGTGAAGCGATAACCTCTCTCCTCAATAACTGGCTCAACGTAGGCCTCCTTGCCCTTCTTCTTCGACAGTATGAAGGTGGAGACCAGAGGGACTTCCACGTCGGCAAAGGCTGGATTGGGGCTGCGGACGGTGCGGGCCCAGAGCCAGGCGATTACGGTGAGCTTGCGGCGTACGTAGCGTTTCAGATCGGGGCGTTCTTGGGCCATCTCCGAGGTGACTTCCACTTTGGGGTAGAGATGGCCGATGCGTTTTTCGGCCTCGTCGCGCATCCATTTGCCGTAGTAGCGGACGTCTTCGGCGAGGCCGGCGGCACCTTTCCAGGCCGTGCTGATGCCGACCTGGCCGGCGTTGCTCTCGGGGTTGACGGGCGGCTGACCGGCGAACTTGGGCGGGATCTCGATCATGGCTTTGTTGATGAGGACGGCGACGGGGTTGAGGTCGCTGGCGTAGCTTTCGAGGCCTAGGCGCTGGGCTTCGAGGGGGATGGCGCCGCCGCCGGCGAAGGGGTCGTGGAAGGCGGGCAGATTTTCCGGGTCGAACAGTTCGGCGGCGCGGGGGTGGTTGCGGTTGTCGGCACAGGTGCGGCGCCAGCTTTTACGGATCTCGGCGCGCGCTTTCTCCAGCACGATCTCATTGGTGGTGTTTTCCCACAGCACCAATTCCTCGATGATCTCGAAGAGGCGGTCGCGTTCTTTCTTCTGTTCCTCCTCGGTGGGGAACTCTTCGGGCAGGTCGGAGGGGTCGTCAACCAGTTGGGCGAAGAGTACGGCGCGGGCCGCGGCGAGAGGGCGTCGGGCCCACCAGAGGTGCAGGGTGCTGGGGTGGCCGTGGCGGATTGATTTTTCGCGGGCGGAGGCGGCGTTGATGGCGTCGAGCGGGAGGGCGACTTCGATGAGTTTTTTGCGGGTTATGGTCTGATCCATTCCTGTTCCTTAGCTCCAGGCGTACGGCCGCGACAGGACGTAGCCGTCGGATTTGGTGACTTGGTTTGGCAGTTGGCTTTCCGCAAATTTCCTGCGACCTATGATGAAGTTTGCAGTGGCTACCTGTCGCAAACGTTGGGAGACCCTTTTGGGCGGAAAAGCAAGAATCATTCTTTTGTTTGGGTACCTTCTTAGAACGGTAGTTACCGGACCGGCTAGATCGCTATCTGCGGAAACTATAATCGCCGTGTCGAAGACATTGTCGTGAGCATCTCCAAGTAGTTCGGATGCAATGTTGACATCCGTCATTTTTTCCTCGTAAATCCAGATTACATCTCCACATTTTGGGCACGTCTTCTTTTTTCGAAGATAGTAGCCTAGGTGGATACTCACATCCGGCAGCGTCCCAAGTGCCTCAAGAAATGTCTCTTGTTGCCTCTGTATGTTTGGCCTATTTGGATCAGAGTGCACTCTGGCGGTGAAGTATCGTACTGTAACCAAGCTCTGTCCAGGGTGGAGCAGATTCTCTGACAAGCGACGCACGTCGAGCCAATGGTAGCGCTGCCATTTTCTGTCCTGGAGCCCGTAGTAGAGATTGAATCCATCAATATAAACGGTCACCCTTTGCATTTCTGCGTCCCTTCTGGTGCAAGGCGTCAGGAGCCAAGTCCTTTGTCGTGCTGGAGATATTTCAAGAACTCATCCTTGACATTAAGTGAACCATATTGTACATTAGCTTTACCACCCCAACGAGAATATCGTTGGCCTGACGCTCCCGCTTGAACGGGTCAACCTGTGAGTCGCCCCTTAATGGGCGACCAAATGGATACCGACTTCAAACGGGGGCGTTTCTTATCTGTGCGCCTCTGCGGTGCTCTCAACTGTCAAAGCCGGAATCTTCACGAGAAAAGCAGCTTGCCAACTGCTTGCCTGTGTTGGGCTGCAATCTCCGATCCTCTTTTGTCATGGCCCCTGATTGAGTCTCATCCTAAATCGGGTTTGACCAATTCTCTGAGATAGGCTAGACTTTGGACACTACCCCAATGATAGTATCATTGGCCCGACGCCCCTTGCGGGGCGTCTCTTTTTTTGCCATTGCGCGGCTCAAGTTCAGCCTCAGTAGGAACTCTCTGCTCCCACTAGTCGCACCTAGCGCAGCCGGAAGTCTCTTGACGCCGAGCCAGGTGATTTCCGCGAGTCCCAACTCCTTCTCGAATAGACACGAAGTCCCCTTGTCTGCGGACAACTTCCCGGCAATGGTCTCGCTGATATGAAGGAGCGTTCAGTTCCATCTGCGCGCGAATTCGGCCTTCGAAATGCCACGGGATTCGGAATGTTTTTCCGGGACCCAGCCAATCGGAACCGCGTTGTCTGGCAGCAATCGATCGCTTCTCGATGCCCATGGCGTTGCTCAACTTAAAGTAATTGCATTGCCGCAGGACGGACTCCTTCAGTCACGCGGGCTTCCCTGCCCGTGCCAGCAGTTCGGCGAAGCTGTAGTTGACGCTGGTGACGCCGAAGTCGGGTTCGCGGTGGAAGGGGCGCCGGAGGTAGTGGACGCGGTGGTCGTCGCCTTCGAGGAATTCGACGATGGCGAGGATGTAGGCGTCGGGCTTGTTGAGCGAGTAGAGAATTTCGTTGCGGGTTACGGTGATGGCCGGCGCGCCGGTGACGCGGCCTTTGACTTCGAGGAAGCGGAGGCGGCCGGTGGCGGGGTCGCGGCT
The DNA here is from genome assembly GCA_022821585.1 of Caldilineaceae bacterium. Classification (GTDB taxonomy): domain Bacteria; phylum Chloroflexota; class Anaerolineae; order Caldilineales; family Caldilineaceae; genus Bin5. The sequence goes on along the minus strand of JAJEDI010000009.1, from coordinate 5,107 downwards.
TTCGATGTCGTAGCCGCGTTTTTCGAACTCGCGGTCGGTGGGTTCGTAGCCCAGGCTGCGTTCGACGGACATTACGATTTGCCGGGCGCGGGCGGCGGCGGCCTGGGTGTCGGTGGTTGCGGCAGGGGGGCGGGGCAGCGGTTCGCCTGCCATGGCACGGAGCAGGCCGAGGGGCGCGATCAGGGCGGCGCCGAGAACGACGGGCGGACGGGGAGAGATCTGGCGCTCCAGCTCCAGTTCGGCCAGGCGTTTCTGGAGGCGTTCCTCAAGGCGGTCGGCGCGGTGGCGGGCCTGAGCGGAGTTGAGGCGGGCGTTGGTGCGGCCGGTCTGCTCCTGCAGCTTGAGGTCCTCGGCGCGGCGGTCCCAGTGTGAGATCTCTTTGGTCAGCCGGTCCTGTACGGCATCGCGTGTTTTGTCGAGAAGCGGCTGGCGGGCGCGGCGGATTTCGTCGACGTGTTCGGGCACGACGCTGGCGACGGCGTAGCGCTGGGCAGTCTGCTCCAGGCCGGCGCCGACCCAGGTGCATTCGGGTCTGGCGAGGATGGCTTCAGGTTGCGGTTCATCTGCGGCCAGGGGGCGGTAGTCGAGGTAGGGGGCGTATTCGACGTGGCGGGCGTTGTTGGCGGCGTCAAGCTCGACGTAGAGCATGCGCTTGGAGATGACGCGACGGGTGCCGGCGCGGGTGAGGCTGGCGTCCTGGATGGCGTGTTCGAGGAAGAAGAGGACGCGGGGTTCGGTGCCGGGGTCGCGTTCGTCGACGAGGACGGCGCCTTGCTTGAGGAGGTCGCGATGGCTTGCAAGGGTGCTGTCGATGACGGCGTCGAGGAGGGGATGGCCGGGGCAGACCAAGGCTGCGGGGGGATGGTTGTCGCCGGCGGCGAGGGATTTTTCGAAGGCGATGCGTTCGTAGCGGCGCATGACGGGTAGGCCGGCGCCGACGGTGCGCTCGATGTTGCGCACGGGGGCGGGGACGTGTGTGACCTCGTAGCGGCGGCTTTCACGCTGGCGGGCGCGGCCACCGACGCGCCGGAAGGCTTCGAGGAAGAAGGACTCGATGTAGTGGGGCTGGAGACGGCGGGCTTCGGCGCGCTCCATGCGGGCGCGCACGCTGTGGACGCGGCTGGAATCCAATGCGTCGGGCGTCAGGGAGCGCTCTTCGAGCAGTTCGCTCAGTTTTTCGGGATCGAAGGCGTTTTCGACGGTGGTGGTGAGGCGGGCGCGCACCTCAGGTTGCTCGCCGTAGCGGATGGCGTTGACGAGCAGCTCGCGCAGCGGCCTGCCATCGAACTGCATTTTGCCGAGCACGTCGAATACCTGGCCGCCGAGTGTCTGGCGCGCTTGCTCCAGTTTTTCGAGCAGGCGCTCGTAGACGTCACCCTCGCGCGTCTCGGAGGCGACCAGGTTCCAGAGGTGGCAGACCTCGGTCTGGCCGATGCGATGGATGCGGCCGAAGCGCTGTTCGAGGCGGTTCGGGTTCCAGGGCAGGTCGTAGTTGACCATGAGGTGGGCGCGCTGGAGGTTGATGCCCTCGCCGGCGGCGTCGGTGGCGAGAAGGACGCGTACCTGCGGGTCGTGGCGGAAGGCTTCCTGGGCGGCGCGGCGCTCCTCGCGGCGCAGGCTGCCGTGGATGGTGACGACGGCCTGTTCGCGTCCGAGGCGGCCGGCGATGCGGGTATGCAGATAGTTGAGGGTATCGCGGTGTTCGGTGAAGATGACCAGTTTCTGCTGGGGCGAGGGCACGGGCTCTGCAATTTTGCCGGCGCCGTAGGGGACGCGGGTCTCGGCGAGCGTGCGGATGAACAGCTTGTCGAGCAGCTCTCCCAGCTGGCGCCACTTGGTATCGCGGCCGCGGCGCAGGACGCGCCCGGCCTCGGTTTCCAGGCCGGCGAGGGTGCCGATCTCTTGTTGCAGCTCATCGATGGTCTGGGCGGCGGTGGCCTGGTCGAGGACCTCTCCCTCCTGCGCCTCGATCTCGTCTTCGGGGGCGTCTTCCAGATCTTCGAAGTCTTCGCTGTCGAGCGCCAGCATGGCAGGCGCGGCGATTGGAGCGGTCTCGCCCTTGCGCTGCAGTCCCTCCAACTCCTGGAGGCGGCCCTGCAGCCGTTCGCGGCGGCGGCGCAGGGAACGGTAGATCGCTTCCGGGGAGGAGGCGAGGCGGCGCTGGAGGATAGTGAGGGCGAAGCCGACGGCTCCGGCGCGTTTGTCGTTTTCGAGCGCGCCGGCGCGATCGAACTCTTCGCGAACGTACTGGGTTACTGCCTTATAGAGCTGATCTTCTTCGGGTGACAGTTTGTAGGAGACGGTGTAGGCCATGCGCTCGGGGAAGAGGGGCGTGCTGTCGAACTTGAGCAGTTTCTCCTTGACCATGCGGCGCATGAGGTCGGAGACATCGACGTTGTGGACGCCGTCGCGGAACTTGCCCTCGAAGCGGTCGCTGTCGAGCAGGGCCATGAAGAGCTGGAAGTCTTCCTCTTTGCCGTTGTGGGGGGTGGCAGTCATGAGGAGGAATTGGCGGGTCAGGTCGGAGAGGAGTTGGCCGAGGCGGTAGCGCTTGGTATAGCGCGGTTCGCTGCCGAAGTAGCTGGCCGACATCTTGTGGGCTTCGTCGCAGACGACAAGGTCCCAGTCACAGTCGCGGGCCTTGAGTTTCTGCTGCACTTCCTCGTCGCGGGAGAGTTTGTCGAGGCGGGCGATGACGAGGTCGGTCTCGAGGAACCAGTTGCCGGTGCGGGCGGCTTCGAGCTTGTCGTTGGTGAGGATTTCGAAGGGCAGCTGGAAGCGGCGGTAGAGTTCGTCCTGCCACTGTTCGGCGAGGCCGCCGGGACAGACGACGAGGCAGCGCTGGAGGTCGCCGCGGGCGATCAGCTCCTTGATGAGAAGCCCGGCCATGATGGTCTTGCCGGCGCCCGGGTCGTCGGCGAGGAGGAAGCGCAGCGGCGAGCGGGGCAGCATGGCCTCGTAGACGGCGGTGATCTGGTGGGGGAGAGGCTCGACGTCTGAGGTATGGACGGCCAGCAGGGGGTCGAAGAGGTGGGCGAGGCGGATGCGCTGGGCCTCGGAAACGAGGCGGAAGATGGCGCCGTCGCCGTCGAAGCTCCAGGGGCGGGCCTGCTCGGCGACGCTGATGCGGGACTCGTCGTCGCGGTAGAGGAGCTCGTTGGCGACTTCGCCGGCGGGCGTTTTGTAGGTCAGCTCGACGGCGTCTTCTCCGTACCACTGCACGTTGACCACCGTAACGAGGCTGTTTGCCAGGACGCCCTCGACAGCGGCGTTGGTTGTGAGTTCTTCCAGTTTCATTCTTCAGATTGTTTTTCGTGGGCATATCCGGGCAGAACATGCGGCAATTGCGTGGCGCGGCCTGTTCTGGCCTAGCTGATGCTACTTTCGATTGATATTTACGGTCATTTTCAGGGCATACGCATCCAATCGGGAGAGCACTTTCAGAGGATAGTCAGCTTTCCAACCGGCTCGTTTGCGTTTGGCTGCAGTGCCGATTTGGAGGCTGCTTTCTCTCTGCGCAGGAGGTTGAAAGCCAAGCGGTGCAAGATGGGCAGGTTGTGCTGCGCATGTTCCTGGCGGATGCGACTGTCGTCCTCGTCCAAGAGCCGGTGGACTGGGTTCCTGGTACTCCAGCGGCTGAGGGTGGAATCCAGGAGCCGTCCGGCATCGGAGAAAGAGACGGATTTCAGATTCGGTGCAGATGCTTTGGGGGCTGATGTGAGCATTTCATTCATTGCGGACTGTTTGTGCTGGTGGTGTGGCACAGGCTTTCTCGTCTGTGTGTTGGACGAGCGTTTACAAGCGTTTATGAGAGTTTACGAGCGTTTACGGGTTGTCTGAACTGCAGTTCATGGGATTTATCGGATGGGCTGCAGTTAGGGCCTGGCTGGCGCTGGTTGTCTCGTATGAGCGTTGGACGAGAGTTGTACGGAATCTGACATGGTGGGACGTGTTTGAACGTAATAGCGCGTGAAAAGTCGGATTAAGTCGGTTTAAGTCGGTCGATATTTCATTTTGCTCTTGTTGTTGTTACGCTTTTGCAACAGTTTTTCCGTCTCTGGAGTCTGTTCCCGGATCTGGCAACCTCTCCACGACTGTCGCAGCGGCCAGACTCAGGCCGGTTCTCTGGCGGTGGGAGGCAGGGCGTCGTGTCCGGACGGTTAAGGTCGGGCCAAGACGGGTCAGAGCGGGCAGTATGCCTTTTCCTGGACTTTGGCGCTTGACTTCGCGCACGTTTCCTCGCTGTCTTTGTTGGGTACTGGGCAGTTACCAGTCTGGGAAGGGTCCTCCCTGGCCTTCAGATTCCCTGCCAGCGGGAATCATGGCTTGGTGACAGTGAAGATACGCTTTCCGTTATGCCATTCGCAGTTCGGCACGTTGCTATTATATCACCGATATATCACTGATTTTGATGCAATTGCCCTGAATTCAACTTTTTGGGTGCTGCGACTATGCTCGGCCAGAAATGCGCCATCCGGCATGTGCCGGGACCTTGGGGATGGAGTACACTACAGCGTGACCGACATCGTTGAACCGCCATTGTATACGGGGACATGACCATGGACGATTCACTTGCCACATTTGCCGACCCGCCGAGGGAGTTTTCGGTGCTGCCGTTTTGGTTTTGGAATGATGAGCTGGATGCGGACGAGATCCGGCGGCAGATTGGGGTTTTCGGGGCGCATGGGGTGCACGGGTTTGTCATTCATCCGTGCGTGGGGCGACGCGGAGGGGAGATAGTGTATGTGGTCCCAGACGGGGCTGAACATTCCGGGAAGGCGGTTGCAAGGCGCCGCATCCCAGGTGTGTTTCAGCCGTTGCGAGAGGCGTACGTGTGGGAGGATCGGTACAACGAAACAGGGGATCCCGAGGTGACTTCCCGTGAAAACCTAGTATTTACGGGAACGCATTTCACTATATGATTGCGATCTCTGTTACATTCCAAAGACAGCCTTATGATGGTCCCGTCTGGCTGACCTGCCCCCGACGTTTGTACCACCCGTTATGTTAGTCCGGCAGGCACGGGGACAGGTTCGGCAGGCAAGAGGGCCTCAGGCGCTGGCGGCCGGTAGCCCAGAGAACTGTGTGGTCTGATCCGGTTGTAAGT
>JAJEDI010000087.1 GCA_022821585.1 Caldilineaceae bacterium | reverse complement strand
GCAGCGCAGCACGTCGCCCCAGAGGATCTTGATCTCGCCGAACCATTCGAGGACGCCGGGGAGCTGCGGCGTGAAGATGAAGTTGTCGAGGGCATCGAGATAGGCCTCGACTGCTTCGGGGCCGCCCCACGTGGCCTGGTAGTCTGCGTCTTCCCAGACGCCGGCGTTGACCGGTTCGGCCGTACCGGAGAGGGCGATGTTCTTCTGGTTCTCGAAGTTGGCGAGGTAGGTAATGAACTCGAAGGCTTCGGCCGGGTGCTGGCTTTGCGTGGTGACGATGTGGAAGTGCATGGAGCCAAGGCCGGCGCTCTTGCCGGTGTTGGGCGAGCGGACCCAGGCGACCTGGGTGAGGTCGGCCTCGCTGCGACTTACCCAGTAGCCGGAGCCGCGAGAGGCGATGCCCTGGACGCCGGCAGCCCAAGGGTAGATGCCCAGAGCCTGGCCCAGGCCCTGATAGTCGTCCACGTTCAACATGCAGCCGTCCTGGCAGATCATGTCGACGGCGAACTGCTGGCCTTCGATGAACTCAGGCGTGTTCCAGGAGCCCTTTTTGTTCTCAACGTCGATGAGTTGACCGCCATTGGCGACACTCCAGTTGACCAGGCCGTCCTGCTCGATGTTGCCGACGCTGAAGTTGGAGCCGATGATGTCTTCGCCGAGGTCGTCGATGGCGCAGGCGGCCTCGCGGTAGTCGTGCCAGTCCCACCATTTGTCGCCGTTATGGTCGTGTTCCCAGGGCATGGGCACGCCGGCCTCTCTGAAGAGGTCCTTATTGATGCCCGTCATGACGATATTGAGCTGGAAGGGGACGGCCTTGACCTTGCCCGGCTCGTAACCGACATGATTGGGGATGCGGATCAGCTCGCTGCCCTCCTTGCCGGGGAAGGGCGTGCCGCTGGCCTCGAAGTAGGGGGTGAGATCGGCGGCGATTTCATGGAACGCACTCAGCTGCAGATCGAAGAACAACATGATGTCGCCCCACTCACCGGCGGCGACGAGGATGGGCATGCGGCGGTCGAAGTCGGCGACGGGTTCGAAGATGATGCCGATATCGGGGTTCTGTTCGGCCCAATTGTCGAGAAAGCCGTTCATCAGCTCACGGCGCACGCCGGAGCCCCACTTGTTGAGGAAGCGCAGGGCGACGCGTTCGGAGGTAGGGCCTGCAGAATCCATCGTGGTTGGCGCGACGGGGGCCACACATCCGGCCACGGCTGCGCCCGCTACGACGCTACCAGACACTTTGAGAAAACTGCGTCTGCTTGACTTGCTGGTCATCGGTCATTCCCCCTTGGGTTGTGCATCGAGAGTACAGAAGTGAATTACTTTGCCCTAAATCCCTCCTTTCACGTTCCTGGCAGTGGCGGCGGACAGGTCATTTCGAAAGTGAGATTCCAAAGCCAATGAACCCCGGAAAATATAGCGCCTGTGAGAATCCTATTATAGAATACAGTTCATGCTGTGTCACACAGCAAAAAAATCCCGATTTTTGCCGCCCCTGGAGTACACCACCCATGCAATTTGGAATCTGTCTACCGATTGCCGACGCGGGCATCGCGAATGCGGCCGGCTTCGATTTTGTGGAGCCGACGGTGCGATCGCTGTCGCCGCTGGATCCGGATTTCGACGCGATCCGTGCGCCCTTCGACAGCGCGCCGCTGCCGACGCCGGTCTTCAACGTCTTTGTGCCCGGGGAGATACCTGTCACGGGGCCGAATGTCAATTGGGAGCAGGTGGAGAGCTATCTGGAGGCCGCCATCGGCCGTGTGGCCGCGGTGGGCGGTGAGAAGATCGTCTTCGGCAGCGGCGGCGCGCGCAATGTGCCGGACGGGTTCGACAAGGAGGAGGCGTTCATGCAGCTGGTGCGCTTCCTGCGGTTGGCCGGGAACGTAGCCGTGCGCAACGGCGTGACCATCGTCATCGAGCCGCTGAATTCGCGCGATTCGAACATTATCACCAGCGTCGCCGAAGGCATGGAGCTGGCGCGGGAGACCGCGCATCTGCGCGTGCGCCTGCTGGCCGATCTCTACCATATGATGGAGGACGACGAACCGCTGGAAAACATCACCACCTGCGCCGCATGGATCGAGCACGTGCATGTCGCGGACACGCATCGCGTTGCGCCGGGTGAAGGCAGTTATCCGTATGAGGAGTTTTTCCGCCGCCTGCATGAGGGCGGCTACAGCGGACGCATCTCGATCGAGTGCCGTTGGGATGACCTCGCCGCCCAGGCAGGCCCCGCCGGGGAGTACCTGCGCCGCATGTGGGAAGAGACAGGGGCTAGGAGCTAGGGGTTAGGGGTTAGGGAATAGGAACGGGAATCGAGGGGAGAGGAGTGAGGCGTGAGTGAGGACAGAGGTATGGGGGGAGAGGGAATGGTTGACTCCCCGATTGTGAATTTTGCCATCCTCGGCGCGGGGATGGTGGCGGAGTACCATCTGAATGCGATCCAGGAGTGCGCCGACCTGGGCGCGCGCCTGGTGGGCGTCGGGCACTACAACCCGGCCCGATACGAGGAGATTTCCGAGCGTTTCGGCGCGCCGGCCCGCGCGTATGACGACCTGCTGGCGGACCCGGAGGTCGACGCGGTCTGCATCTGCACGCCGAGCGGTCATCACGCGCAGCAGGCGATCGCGGCCGCATCGAGCGGCAAGCACGTGCTGGTGGAAAAGCCGATGGCGCTCTCGCTGGCCGACGCCGACGCCATGATCGCGGCCTGCCGGGAGAACGGCGTGCAGCTGGGCGTATGTCTGCAGCGGCGGGCGGAGCCGCTCTTCCGCCGCGTCCACGACGCCATCCACGGCGGCGACCTGGGCGAAATCACGCTGGGCGTGGTGACGATGCCCTATTTCCGCGATGAGCCCTACTACGCCCAGGCGGATTGGCGGGGCACGTGGGAGATGGACGGCGGCGGCGTGCTGATGAACCAGGGCATTCACATTGTCGATCTGCTGCTCTGGTTCCTGGGCGATCCGGTGGACGTGCATGCGTTCGCCGATTCGCGGCATCGCTCGGTGGAGATCGAGGACACGGCGGGCGCGGTGCTGCGCTTTGGCAACGGCGCGGTGGCGACGATCACGGCGACGGTGGCGACGGAACCGGGATTCCCGCACCGGCTGGAGGTCTACGGAACAAACGGCGGCATCCAGATCGAGGGGGAGTCTGTGCTGCGCTGGGGGCTGGCCGATCCGGCCAAGGAGACGGTCGAGCCGTGGCCGGTGGCGACGGAGCAGGTGGACCCGGGCATGGCGGGCGACCCGCGCGGCATTTCGACCAGCGGCCATATCGCCATCCTCAAGGACTTCATTGCCGGCATCGGCCGCGGGGAGGACCCGGTCATTGACGGGAGTGAGGGGAGGCGGAGTCTGGCGGCGATATTGGCGGTGTATGAGGATAGTTTCTAGTTTTTAGTAGTTAGTTTTTAGTGAACACCTTGGGACCGGCGTGGGGTGATGGGAAGCACGCGCGGGGGTCTTGCACCGGTCGCTGGGGCACTCGGTGGATTGACGGCGTATGGGCGGCGAGGCATGTTTTAGGAGAGGGGGCGTTGCGGGGGCGGAGCCCCCGCACAAGGGAGGCCGCTTGCGGCCGACCGCCCAAAAGATGCGAGGAGAGAGTGAAGAGGAGTGAGGAAGAGTGAGGAGAGAGATGCGATTGCTCCCCTCATTTTGAGTCACGAATTGAATTGATGGATGGCCTCATTCGGAGAGATATGGAGATATGACAACTGCATCCTTTACTATCAGCGCTTTTGGCGATGAGATCGCGGACGATTTGGAGTCACAGCTGGAGACGCTCAATGAGCTGAAGATTTCCTGCCTGGAGCTGCGGGCGGCGTGGGGGGAGAACGTGCTCTACATGTCGGATGAGCGGGTGGCCAAGGTGCGGGCGCTGTGCGATGCGCACGGCGTGACGATCAGCGCGATCGGCAGCCCGGTGGGGAAGAGCCCGATCGAGGCGCCGGTCGAGACGGAGGTGCAGAATCTGCGCCGCCTGAGCGAGATCGCCCGCCAGCTGGGCACGAGCAATATTCGCATCTTTTCCTTCCATCCGCCCGAAGACAGCGACGATTACGACAGCTACGTGGATACCGCTATTGACCGGCTGCGGCGTCTGACGGAGGTCGCCGCGGCGGAGGGCGTCACCCTGCTGCTGGAAAACGAGAAGGGCATCGTCGGCGATACGCTGGAGCGCTGTGTGAAGCTGGTCGACGCCATCGACAGCCCGCATCTGGTCTTCCTGTGGGACCCGGCCAACTTTGTGCAGGTGGGCGAGGAGCGGATCACCGAGCGGGGCTGGCCTGTGATCGGCGGCCGGGTGGGGTATGTGCATATCAAGGACTGCAAGCTGGCGGGCGGCGTGAAGGCCGCGGGTGAAGGCGACGGGCAGATCCCCGAGCTGCTGGACCGGCTCATCAGCAGCGGGTACCAGGGGATGCTGGCGCTGGAGCCGCACCTGGCGATCGCCGCGCACAGCAGCGGATTCAGCGGCCCGGACGGCATGGCGTACGCGGTGGAGTCGCTGCGGAAGGTGATGGATGCCGCAGGGGCTGTGGAGAACTGAGATTGAACTGAGCACGTATTGACGGTGTAATGGAAGAGCTGTCCGCCGGAATGTAATCAATGTAAACGAGCTTGGGAGACCCAAACCCGATGATTGACCTTGATAATCTGCAAGCCAAGTGTGAAAGGACCGTCGATTTCGCGGCCGGGCAGCTGCGTCACCTGGTGGAGGCGCACCCGGACCATTTCCCGATGTACACGCAGAACGGGAAGTGGATGCACAGCGGCGAGGCGTGGACGAACTGGTGTGAAGGCTTCCTCGGCGGACAGCTGTGGCTGGTCTACCAGGCCACCGGCGACGAGTATTTCCGCGAGAAGGCCGAGCATTACTCGCGCCTGCTGGAACACCGCAAGACCGACCTAAACGTCCACGATCTCGGCTTCCTGTTCTTCTCGACCTGGAAGCGCTGGTACGACATTACGGGCGAGGAGGACAAGAACACGGTTGTGATCGAGGCTGGTCAGACGCTGGCCAAGCGGTTCAAGGAGAAGGGCGAGTATCTGCGCTCCTTTGTCTCCGACGAGAGCCTTTTCATCGACATCATGATGAACGTGCCGATCATCTTTTACGCGGCGCAGGAGACCGATGACGAGGAGCTGTGGGAGACGGCCTACCGCCACTGCCTGACCACGCGGCGCTACCTGGTGCGGGGCGACGGCAGCACGTCGCACGAGGGTATTTTCGACCTGGAGACGGGCGAGTTCCTGCGCCAGACGACGCACCAGGGCTGGCGCGATGACTCGTCGTGGGCGCGGGGGCTGGGCTGGTCGCTGTACGGGTTCGGCACGGTGTACGGGCTGACGGGGGATGCCCGCTTCCTCAAGACCAGCCAGGACAACGCCTGGTTCTACATGGAAAACACGCCGGACCACGGTGTGCCGCAAAACGACTGGATGGAGGCGGAGCCGCAGAATCCGCACGAGAGCTCGGCCGCGGCCATCGCTGCCAGCGGCCTGATCCAGCTTTCGCAGCTGGTGGGCGACCCGACGCTGGGCAAGCAGTATAACGACTACGCGCTGCAGATCATGGATACGCTGACCGAGCCGGAGTTTGTGGCCTTCGACGATGAGGGCTGGGAGGGGGTGCTCAAGCAGGGCATGTACCACGAACGGCTGGGGCTGGGCGTGAATGAGAGCGTGATGTGGGGGGACTACTTTTTCCTGGAGGCGGTGTGTAAGGTGCTGGGAGTGGAGTAGGGCAGTTTCTAGTTTTTAGTGGTTAGTTTTTAGTGACGGCATTGGTGGGCGGCTGTTCTTTGTGGGCTGGAAACTGTGGCGTGGGAGGGTGGTGTGATGGGCAAAGTGGCATTGGTGACCGGGGCGGGCCGGGGGATTGGGCGGGGCATTGCGCTGGCGCTGGCGGAGAGAGGGTGGTCGCTGGTTATTAACTATCGCGGCAATGCGGCTACGGCCAGCGAGACCGCTGGGATGGTCCGGGAGGCGGGCGGCGATGCGCTGGTGGTGCAGGCTGATATCGGCTCGGCGGCGGACCGGGCGCGGCTGGTGCAGGCGGCGCTGGAAGAGTTTGACCGAATCGATCTGCTGGTGAATAACGCCGGCATGGGGCCGCGCACGCGTATGGACATTCTGGAGACGACGGAAGAGTCCTACGACGAGGTGATGAACGTCAATCTGAAAGGGCCGTTTTTCCTCAGCCAGTTGGTGGCGCGGACGATGCTGGAGCAGCTGGAAGCCGGACCGGCGGATGCCGATGGCGGCGCGCCGCAGATCATCAATATCGGCTCTATCAGCGCCTATACCAGCAGCCCGGCGCGCGGCGAATACTGCATCTCCAAGGCCGGTGTCGGCATGATGACGCTGCTGTTCGCGGACCGGCTGGCGGAGAGCGGCATCAACGTCGTCGAGGTGCGGCCGGGGATCGTCGAGACTGATATGACGAGCACGGTGAAGGAGAAGTACGACAAGCTGATCGGCGACGGGCTGACGCCGATACGCCGTTGGGGGCAGCCGGAGGACGTGGGCAAAGCGGTGGCGGCCCTGGCGGAGGGGCTGTTTCCCTTCTCGACCGGTGCGGTGCTGGACGTTGACGGCGGATTTCATATGCACCGGTTGTGAACGGCAGTAGTCAGTAGTCAGTAGTCAGTAGTCAGTAGTCAGTAGTCAGGGGAGAGTTTAACGCATGAAACTGATCGTTTTCAGCAAGATGCTCCAGGAGAAGAGTATTGCCGAGCTGATCGAGCTGGCGCAGAAGCACGGCTACGACGGCTATGACCTGGCGGTGCGGCCCGGTCATCCGGTCAACCCGGACAACGCGGCCGAGGCGCTGCCGCAGGCGCAGACGCAGATGGAGCAGGCCGGGCTGCAGATTGGCATGGTTACGGGCAACTTCGATCTGCTGACGGCCGACCATCCCCTGGCGGAGCCGTTGCTGGCGGCGATGGACAGCGCGGACGTGCGGCTGCTGAAGCTGGGCTATTTCAGGTTTGAGCCGCAGACGATGGACTACTGGGAGCAGGTGGAGAACGTGCGGCGGGCTTTCGCGGCCTGGGAAAGACTGGCCAGTATCTACAACGTCAAGATCTGCTATCATACGCACTCCGCTTACTGTATGGGCCTTAACGCGGCGGCGCTGATGCATCTGCTGCGCGACTTCGACCCGGCCTATTTGGGCGCGTATCTCGACCCGGGTCACTTCGCGGTGGACGGTGAACCGTTCGACTTTGGCCTGGCGATGGCGCGCGAGCATCTGAGTATCCTCTCCCTGAAGGATGTCCTCGTCGAGCGTGTTGAGAAGAACGGACACGGTGCGGCCAAACCGCGCTGGGTGGACGCCGGCGATGGGATCGTTGATTGGACGGCGGTATTCGGTGAGCTGCGCCGGATTGGGTATGACGGTTTTCTGTCGATTCACTGCGAGTATGACATCGAGGAAGGTGCGGACTGGTTCGAGACCTTCGTGCGTGAGGTGGCGTTTTTCCGCAAGATGAGGGATTCAGTTTAATCTTGACGTATAGCACCTGAAAGGATCATTCCCTTGCCTTATCCCTACCCTCTTGTATTCAGCACACTTGGCTCGCCGGGCTGGTCGTTGGAACGCGCGGCGGAGCAGGCGGTCGCTGACGGTTACGCCGGGCTGGAAGTGCGCATACTGGACGGCCAGGTAATTCCGCCGGACCTGCCGGCTGAGCGCCGCGCCACTATTCGCAGCCTGATGAAGGAGCACGGGCTGGTTATCGCCGGCATCGGCGCGTCCACGCGCTTTTCCTCGCCGGACGCGGACGACCGCGCCAAGCATCTGGCCGACCTGCGCGCCTATCTGGCGCTGGCCAGCGACCTGGAGGTGCCGATCGTGCGCACTTTCGGCGGCGGTCCTTCCGAGGGTCAGACGATGGAGGACGTGATCGATCTGGTCGCCGCCAGTCTGGCGGAGGCCGCGCCTGACGCTGAACGGCACGGCGTCACCATCTGCCTGGAGACCCACGACGCTTTCTGCCGCGGGCAAGAGGTGGCGGGCGTGTTGGACCAGGTGGATTCGCCGTGGGTGAAAGCGGTCTGGGACGTGCATCATCCCTTCCGCATGGGCGAATCGACCGAGGATACGTGGAACTACATCGGTTCACGCCTGGCGCATGTCCACATGAAAGACGCTCTGCGGCGGGAGGACGGCAGCTGGGAGCTGAAGCTGATGGGCGAGGGCGAGGTCCCCTGCCGGGAGATCCTCCACCTGCTGGCGGCAAAGGGCTACGACGGTTATATCTGCGCCGAGTGGGAGAAGGCGTGGCACCCGGAGGTCGAGGAGCCGGAGATTGCCATTCCCCAGCACGCGCGGGTTCTGCGTGAGTGGATGGCGGAGTGAGTTTTTAGTTGTCAGTTTTTAGTTTTTAGTGACGGCCTTACTTCGAGTTCAGTGTCGTTATTTGAGATTGGAAGCCAGGGGTTGGGAGCGGTGGGGTGAGTGGGGTTGCGATGGGGACGGTGAAGCCGAAGGGGCTGTACCTGCTGGGGGAGAGCGCGTTTGCCCGCATATATGGGGAAGACACGCGGCGGGATATTGAGGCGGAGGTGGAGATTGTCGGGCCGCTGCAGACGCCGGAGTCGGTCGCGGGGGACGCTTCGGTGCTGGCGGATGTCTCGCTGATCTTTTCCGGCTGGGGTATGGCGCGGGTGGACGAGGCCTTTCTCGACGCGGCGCCCAATCTGGAGGCGATCTTTTACGCTGCGGGGACGGTCCGCTACTTTGTGACCGATGCCCTGTGGGAGCGGGGCGTGCGCCTGACCAGCGGTTATGGCGCCAATGCCGAATTTGTGGCGCCGTACACGCTGGCGCAGATTATCCTGAGCCTGAAACGCGTCTGGCATTTCGCCAACAAGCTCCGTCAAGAGGGAACCTACAGTTCGTTTGATAAGGATCCGCTGCCCGGACTCTACACCGGCGTCGTCGGCCTGATCTCGCTGGGCCAGGTCGGGCTCCGGGTGGCGCGGCTGCTGCAAGAGACGCTGCCGGCGGTGCGCGTTCTGGCTTACGACCCGTTCCTGACGCCGGTTTTGGCCGCGGAACTGCACGTGGAGCCGGTCGGGTTGGAGGAGCTGTTTCGCAGCTGTGACGTGGTCTCGCTGCATACGCCGTGGCTGCCGGAAACGGTCGGCATGATAACCGGCGCGCATCTGGCCTCGATGAAAGAGGGCGCCGCGTTCATCAACACGGCGCGCGGCGCGGTTGTGAACGAGCCGGAGATGATCGCCGTGCTGCAGCAGCGGCCGGACTTGTATGCCTTGCTGGATGTCACGCATCCGGAGCCGCCGGCCGCGGGGTCGCCCCTCTACAGCCTACCCAACGTGCTTCTCACTCCCCATATCGCCGGCGCGCACAACACCGAATGCCTGCTAATGGGCCGCACGATGGTGACGGAGCTGGCCCGCTACCTGGCGGGTGAACGCATGGAATACGAGGTCACACAGGAGATGCTGCCGCTGCTGGCCTGATGCGGACCATCTGTCTGCCACTCGGGCATCCCGCTCGCGCAGTCTCCGTCCCCGACAGGATCACTTATGTTTTTGCCCGGACTCGTCTCCATAACTTTTCGCCAACTCTCTGTGGAGGAGATTATCGCCCTGGTGACGCAGGCCGGTCTGGCCGCGGTCGAGTGGGGCGGGGATATTCATGTTCCGCACGGGGATGAGGCGCAGGCGCGGACGGTCGCCCGCATGGGTGCTGACGCCGGTCTGGACGCGGCGGCCTATGGCTCCTACTACCGCGTCGGCCACCCTGAAACCGGACCGTTCGAAGCGGTGCTGGCCTCGGCGGTGGCGCTGGGCGCGCCGCAGATACGCGTATGGCCCGGAAACCAGGGCAGCGACGAGGCGGACGAGGCCTACTTTCAGACGGTGGTAGAGGACAGCCGCCGCATCGCCGACATGGCCCAGGCCGAAGGGGTTGGCATCGTCTACGAGTACCACGGCAATACGCTCACCGACACGAACGCGGCGGCTCTGCGTCTCCTGCAGAGCGTAGACCATGCCAATGTGCGCTCGCTGTGGCAGCCGCCCCGCTTCGCCGCGCGCGCTGACAACCTTGCCGGATTGGAGATGGTGCGGCCCTGGCTGGAACATCTGCATGTCTTCCACTGGCATCTGCAGACGGGAGAGCGCCGTCCCCTGGCAGAGGGCGAGGAGTTGTGGCGGGACTATTTGGCGCAGGCGGGGGACCCCGAGCGCACGCGCTATGCGCTGCTGGAGTTCGTGGAGGATGACGCGCCGGAGGCCTTTCTGCGCGATGCGGCGACGCTGCTGCGGTGGGTCAGCGACGAGTCCGCAGCGCGCAACTGACTTCGGTCCTCTGACTCCGACTCATGGCCCACGTTCGCCAACAGACCCCTACGGACCCGGATGGTTCTGACGCTGTTCTCGCGCTCACAGTTCGCCCTTGGGCGCCGGCCGCGGTCAATCAGCACGTGCGCCTGGTGCTGGGCGATGCCGAGTGTGCGGCTATTGACGCGGTCTGGGTGGAGATCAGCTATGGGCTGGAGGGCGCGCCGCTGACGTATCTGCGTCACATTCTGCAGGTTGACGATTGGCGCTTAGCCGAACCGATCGAACAGTTGATCAACGGCGAGACCCCCTACGCAACCTGGCGCAGCGGTTGCCCGCCGGCGCTGCTGATGGCGCGCGCCGGGGACGCAGACGCGCAGGGCAGTCCGACGTATCAGGTGACGCTGCAGCTGACCGTCAGTGGGCTGACCGACGGTGGTCCCCGGGACGGGTCCGCCATCACCTTCGCTCTGGACCGGATCAGCGGTGATGAACTTGCGCGCTTCGGCGAGGCATTCGACCAGGAGTTGCGACAGGCGCTGGAATACCAATTGCCAGCCACCACCCCGACGGGTCCAGCGACGCCGCCGTACGGCCCGGAGGTGAATACGTTCAGCAGCCGCGTCAACGCGGCGGCCTATGACGCGCTCGGCACCGACTACAGCCATGACTATCTGGCCGAACCGTTTTTTCGCGAGGCGTTCGAGGGCTGGCTGGGGATGTTACCCGCCGGTGGCCGGACACTGGAGATCGGTTGCGGGCACGGCATACCGATCGCGGCTACACTGGCCGCCGCGGGACAACGCGTAACCGGCATTGACCCGTCGGCGCAGATGATCGCCGAGGCCCGACAGGCTGTGCCGGGGCAGGATTTCCGTCAGCTGGCGCTGGTGGAGCTGGAGGAAACGGATGCTTTTGAGGGGGCCTGTTGCTTCTTTTCGCTGCTGTGCATGGACCCGATCGAAATGCGGATGGGTTTGGCGCGGCTGCATAGGGCGCTGAAAGCGGGTGCGCCGCTGCTGATCGTTTCCGGTTTGCCGGACCTGTTCACGCGTACGTCGCCTCTGCGCAGCGTGCAGGGCCGGACCACCTGGGAGTGGCCGTACGATCACGAGGACATGGCCGCTGTTTTGTCTGCGGGCGGGCAGTGGCAGGTCGGGACGGAGACGCTGCGGTTTTACGATACGGATACGTTAGAACAGATCGAGGCAGCCTCGCTGGACCAGGTGGCGGCTGATGCTCGCTATCTGCCCGGGGCTGAGATGTCGGATCCGCTGGCGATTGCAACCGGCAAACGGATTGTCAAGGGCGTATACGCTCTCATCGCCCACAGAATGGCGATAGATTCAGGTTAATGGCCGCGTAATAGCCAGATCGTTAGAGAGGAATCGGCAGCTTCATGCCGAAACACTGCTCTTCCGCAACACCTCTTGACTACAAACAGACCCCCCTCAGCCCGCATCCACGCCGAACGAACCCCGAACCGCGATCTTGAATGCAGTCTTGCCGTCCAGCTCGTAGCCGCCGTCGAGGGCGTCGAAGCCTTCGGCCACGCGCTCGAGGGGCAGGACGTGGCTGATTACGGCGCTGAAGTCGACGTCGCTGCTCTGCAGGACCGCGACCGCGCGCGTGAAGTGGTGGTAGCGGCTGCCCCAGACGCCTTCGAGACGCAGATTGGGGCGCAGGAAGTGCCGGTGCGGGTTTACCTCGATCGTGCCGACATCGACGAAGTGGCCGACTTCGACGAAGACGCCGTCTTCTTTGACAAGCTCCAGCCCTTCGGGGAAGGCCGGCAGGAAGCCAGCGGCCTCGATTACCACGTCGGCGCCGGCGCGGCCGGGTGTCATTCCCAGCGCCATCTCGCGGCGCTCGTCGGCGTCGGGGACGGCCATGATGTCGAGCGTCTCGTGGGCGCCGAGCTTGCGGGCAAGCTCCAGGCGGCCGGCAGGGCCGCCGATGACGATCAGGCGGCCGGCGCCGCTGATTTTGGCCGCGATCAGGCACATCATGCCGATGGGTCCGGCCCCCTGGACGATGACGGTGTCGCCGATCTTGACGTCGCCGCGCAGCGCGCTATGCACGCCGACCGTGAACGGCTCGGCGAGGACGCCCACCTGGGGCGGCGCGTCCAACTTGATCATGCAGGACTCGGGGTCGGACAGGTAGATGTAGTCGGCGAAACCGCCGCTGAAAGGCTCGTCCGCGGTGCGGTAGCCATAGATCATGCCGCTGTTGCGGGGATGAAAGACGACCCGGTCGCCCTCTCTGACCGGGGTGCCGTTGAAGTCGGTAGTCAGGCCTTTGCCCAGGGCTTCGATGATGCCGACGTTTTCGTGGCCCAGCATCGTTGCCGGCTCGATCCCCTTCTGCCAGTTGTGAATATCGGTGCCGCAGATGCCGCATAGCTCCTGCCGCAGCAGAACCGTGCCCGGCGCGGGGTCGGGTACAGTGTATTCGCCCATGCTGAACTGTTGTCCTTCGGTGGAAACTGCCAGTCCTACCCGTGTCATCGTTATCTCCTTAAAGGTTCAATCTGTGCTCAGCGCAAGGACTTGCGGCCGGGCAATTCGGGCCAAACTCGCTGCCAATGACCGCAGCGGGAACGAGACGTGGAAACTGATGCGCAATCACGCGGCCGCGTTCCGGAGGTTGGCATGAAAGGGGCGCTCAGGAGGCCCCAAAGGCCCCCCGCACCGCTATCTTGAAAGCCGTCTTTCCGTCCAGCATATAGCCGCTGTCGAGCGCGTCAAAGCCTTCCCGCACCCGTTCCAGGGGCAGGATGTGACTGATCACGGCCGCGAAGTCGATGCCGCCGCTCTCCATGACCGCTACCGCGCGCACGAAGTGATTGAATTGGCTGCCGCGAACGCCTTCCAGCCGCAGATTGGGGCGCAGAAAGTGCCGGTGCGGGTTTACTTCGATCGTGCCGACATCCACATAGTGGCCGACTTCGACAAAGACGCCGTCCTCTTTTACCAGTTCCAAGCCTTCGGGGAAGGCGGGCAGGAATCCGGCGACCTCCATCACCACTTCGGCGCCGGCACGGCCCGGCGTCATTTTCAACGCCATCTCCCTGCGCTCATTGGCGTCGGGCACGGCCATGATGTCGATTGTCTCGTGTGCGCCCAGCTTGCGGGCAAGCTGCAGGCGGCCGGCAGGACCGCCGATGACGATCAGGCGGCCGGCGCCGCTGATTTTGGCCGCGATCAGGCACATCATGCCGATGGGGCCGGCGCCCTGCACGATGACCGTGTCACCAATTTTGACTCCGCCGCGCAACGCGGCATGCACGCCGATCGTAAACGGCTCGGCAAAAACGCCCACCTGCGGCGGCGCCTCCGACCTGATGATGCATGACGCCGGGTCGGACAGGTAGATGTAGTCGGCGAACCCGCCGCTGAAGGGCTCGCCGGCGGCGCCGTGGCCTGAAGCCATGACGGTGTTGCGGGGATGGAAAACGACACGGTCTCCCTCTCTGATGGGGGTGCCGTTATAGTCGGCGGTCACGCCTTTGCCGAGGGCTTCGATCACGCCGACGTTTTCGTGTCCCAGCATCGTTGCCCGCTTGATGCCCTTCTGCCAGTTATGCAGGTCGGTACCGCAGATGCCGCCCAGTTCTTGCCGCAGCAGTACCGTGCCCGGCGCGGGGTCCGGCACAGTGTATTCGCCGATGCTGAACTCTTTGCCAACGGTGGCAACTGCCTGCCCTGTCCTTGTCATTGAGGGCTCTCGTGTGTTTCAGGCACTCAGGGAGATGAGCTGCGGTTGGGCGACCCGCGTCAGCTCTTCGACCGTCAGCTGCAGCATGGTCCTGTCGTCGCCGCCGCCGGCGTAGACGAATCCGGGGGCCAGGTCCGCGATCGAACTGTCCAGCAGCACCTGCACCGCAGTGCTATGTCCGAACGGGGGCACGCCGCCGGCGGGATATCCGAGCATCTGCAGCACGACGTGGGAAGAGGCCAGCTTGATGCGCTTGATGCCCACGCCGTGCAGATCCGCCAGCGGGCGTTTCTCGACGCGGCGCTCACCGTGGCTGATGACGACGAAGGGGGCCGGCGGGGCATCCCGGTCGCCCGGTTTTTGGGCCAGGAACAGGAGCGTTTTGAGGATGCGGTCCGGCTCCACGCCGAGGGCTGCTGCGGCGGCGGGCACGGTGGGCGTGTCTCCGATTTCACGCAGGAGCTGGGCTTCGATCCCGTTCTCGTCGATGAAACGTTGCAGGTCGTCCGGTGTGCGCATAGGGTTTTCCGTCATGTTTGCAGTGCAGCGACTCGATGGTTGAAATGTACCAGTACACCAGGGGATACGCAAACGGATCAGGGCTAAATCGCCGGGTACATCTCAGATTTGGGGTGGGAACAGTCTGGCGGGGAATCCATGACAGCGGTGGTTGAAACTGTCTACCGGCTGTTGGAGAGGGGCGGGGCAGACGCCGGGCCCGGCCTTATCGTGGGGTTCGTAAAATGGTGGGGGCGCGAGGGCAGGCACAAGGCCGGCACCTACAGAGAGTTGATGGGACTGGCGGGACGTGGTTGGGCGAAACTCCTTCGATTGGAGACCTGTTACAGATATCGACACCAGGTCGACTAGGCATGTTGTAGGAGAGGGGGCGTTGCGGGGGCGGAGCCCCCGCACAAGGGAGGGCCGAATAGGCCCGACCGCCCAGAACTGCAGTGGTCAGTAGTCAGTGGTCAGTGGTCAGTGGTCAGAGACGGCGCTTTTTCTGGCGGAAACTGGAACTGGAACTGACCATGGCTTGGGTGTCACCAGAGGTATACGAAAGTTCGTCCCCATTTTGGGATGCGCCCAAATCGCCTTATAAGTGGCGCGCAGCTTGCCGTTGTGATAGCATACCCGGCGACAGTCTCGATGGGCGCCGCGCCCCCCTAACGGCGTGCAAACCGGACCTGGAAATGCCAACCACCTCGATACACGGAACACCCGACTACGCGGAGCTGGATGCGCTGGGGCTGGACCCCTCCGAAGTCGTCTATTTTTCGTCGAACATCAACCCGTACGGCCCGCCGGCGTCGGTTGTCGAAGCTGTTCAAGACGAGATCAGCCGCTCCTTCCTGGCGCGCTATCCGGACAGCCGCAGCCAGCGTCTGCGTGAAAAGATCGGCGCTTACCACGGTCTGCCGGCAGACGCGGTGCTGGTGGGGAATGGCACCGCCGACCTGATCTGGCTGCTGGCGCACGCCTATGGATTCCAGCGCCAAGCCGCGATTCTGTCGCCCACCTTCAGTGAGTACGCCGACGGCGTCATCATGGCGGGAGGGCATCCCATCCATCTTCCTCTGCCCGGCTGGCACCGTATCAGACGCCGCAGCTATGCGCCGGGCGGCACGACGCTGGCGCAGACGCGGCAGGCGTTGGAGACGTCCTCGCCGTGGCTGGTCTTCATCTGCAATCCGAACAACCCCACGGGCGAGTACCTGTCACCGGGCGAGTTGCGCTATCTGTGGGAAGGCGCGCCCAATGCCCTGTGGGTGATCGATGAGGCCTATGCGGAGTTCACCGAAGACCCCTGGAGCGCGGCGCAGTGGGTGATGGCAGGCAGGAACGGCAACTCAGGTCGGGCGCGCGGGCCGGGTTGCGTCGTTCTGCGCTCGATGACGAAGGATTTCGCGCTGGGTGGGCTGCGTCTCGGTTACCTGCTGGCGGCGCCGTCGATCGTTGAACGGTTGCAGGAGATGCAGCCGCCGTGGAGCGTGAACGGCGTTGCCCAGTTGGCAGGACTGGCGGCGCTGGATGAGATGGACTGGCGCGAGGAGACGACGACGCGTTTGCGCAGGGATCTGCGGGCCCTGCAGGATGGTCTGCGGGCTTGCGGGTTCGCGCCGCTGCCGACGACGGTCAGCTACTTCCTGCTGCCGGTCGGGGATGCCAAGACGATACGCGACCGGCTGGTTGAAGAGCGGCTGTTTGTACGCGACTGCACCTCGTTCGGTTTGCCCGAGCACATTCGCATCGCGGCCAGGCGGCCGGATGAAAACGCCCGCTTTCTCGAAGCCATGGCCCGGATTGATCATCTGCCGACCCGACAGCCGGATTCACGCTTGACCAATAACCACTGATCATTGGCCACCGGCCAGTGCAGTCATGATTGAAGCCATCACTTTCGACTTCTGGGACACGATTGCCATCGACGATTCGGATGAGCCGAAGCGGGAGGCTCTGGGCCTGCCGAGCAAAGCCAATGCGCGCGTCGAACTGTTCGCGAGCCACGTGACGCAGAAGCATCCGGAGATCGCCTACGAGCAGGCGGTGCAGGCGTATCAGCACGCCAACGAGAGTTTCCAGCATGCCTGGCACGAGGAACTGCATACGCCGGGCATCGCCGCGCGCATGTACGACGCTTACGAGTTTCTCGGATTGCGGCCGGGGCCGGGGCGGTTCTCCCGACTGATGCGCGAGGTGGATGAACTGGTGCGAGAGATCGAAACGATGGAGGTGCGCATCCAACCGGACTTTACGCCGGGCGTGCATGCCGCACTGGACGAGCTTTCGCTGCACTACAAGCTGGGCATCATCTCCGACACCATCCACACAACCGGCCGCGGGCTGCGCTATCTTCTGCAGCGCCAGGGCCTGCTGCGCTACTTCAACTACATGCTCTTTTCGGACGAAATCGGCGCATCCAAACCGGAGCCCGACGTCTTCCGGCAGGCCGCGCTTGGTCTGGGCGCGGCGCCCTACCAGATCGTCCATGTCGGTGACCGCGAGAGCAACGACATCATCGGTCCCCTGTCGATCGGGATGAACGCCATCCTCTTCACCGGTGTCAAAGACCGCGGCAGCGACGAGACGCAGGCCAGTGCCGTCTGCCGCACATACGCCGCGCTGCCCACGATCGTCCGCCGTCTTTCAGCCACAATCAGGCCCTTCCAACCCGGTTTGGTATAGTGGAGCCTTCACTGCACCGGGCATACGAGGCCCTGGCCGACCGTTTCGCCGCGCACTTTCCCACGCAGTTGCAGGGTCCCCGCACGGTCGGCCGCGAAGCCGAATTCCCCGTCGTCGATCAAAGCGGACGCGCCGCCGATATCGACCGGCTGTGGCCCCTCCTTCTGGCGGAGGATACGGGCGAAGGTTCATCCCTCTCTCCTCTCAAAGTCAAAAAGGATGCCGTCAACACCGATCTGATCGTCGGTCTCGACGGCGCCGCCTACAGCTACGCGCTCGAAGTGGGCAAGGGTACGATCGAGCTCAACGTCGGTCCCTACACCACCCTCTTTGAACTGGAGAGCGCCTTCCGCGCAGCTGTGGAGCGGCTGGTGCGGGCCGCGGCGCGGCTGGGTTGGCGCGTGCTGGGGTATGGCGTGCAGCCGCTGAGCCCGCCTGCGCGCGCCCTGCTGTCGCCCAAACAGCGTTACCACGCGCTCGCCGACATCATGGGCGACGACTGGATCTGGTATACCGTGACCGCCAGCGACCAGACCCACGTCGATATCTGCCGCGATGAGGCGGTCAGCGTTCTCAATTTCGGTATCTTGATGGCGCCGGTGGTGGTGGCCCTGTGCGCCAATTCGCCGGCTGTTGCCGGCGCGCTGACCGGCGACTGTTCCGGTCGCGAAGGGCGCATGATCGGTTCTCCCTACGGCGAGCGCCATGGCATGATCGCCAGCCCCTACGCCGACGTGACCGACTTCGTCGCCCGCCTCAGCGGGATGCCCGCCTTGCTCCGCCGCGAAGGAGAGCGTTTGCTGCCCGACGGACGGCCATTCGCCGAGGTGCTGCGCGCCGATTTTGGAATGGCGGGAAGTGAGGGCGCGAATCTCTCGCCTGGTTGTTTCGACGCCTTCCTGCTGCACGATCACTATATCTGGCACAGTGCCCGTCTGCGCACGGCCTACGGCACGGTCGAACTGCGCCCGGCCTGCCAGCAGCCGCCGGACGAACTGATGGCTGCGACGGCACTCTATCTGGGGTTGGTGGAGGGGCGCGAGGAGATTACTGATTACATGCAGAGCGCGCTCGCGCCGGCTGGTGAGGAGAGAGGGAATCCCGAACTTATGTCAGCCTCCTGGTCGCGGTTGAGAGAGTATCACCACGAGTCAGTCCGCGCCGGCCTGGCCGCGCCCGAGCCGGTGCCCGATTTTTTGGCCGACATTCTTGAGTTGGTCGCGGCCGCTCTTGCCCGCCGCGGTTACGGCGAGGAGGGCATGCTCGCTCCTTTATGGCAGCGGCTGGAGCGGAGGGAGAATCCGGCGCAGCGCGTGCGGCGAGTCTTTGCGGAGGAGGGATTGGAGGGGCTGATAGAGTTTTCTGATCTGGAATGCAACTTGTGAGAGAATGGGTTATAGCCGCAGCAAGATGCCTTCTGGACAAGAAAGCCCGATTGCCAACCTCCACAGATCCTATAGTCGCTATACTATGCAAACTCGAATACCGGCATGGCAATGGAGTTCGTGGATTCTGCCCGGCTATGAACCAGAAGACGAATCTTTTCCGTTGTGCCGCGGACGAAAGATTCTTCCCCGCAACGGGCACAAACCACGGCTGAAATCCTTTCTACGAGCACATATTGCCCATCGATCTGGAAGAGTTCGGTTACCAGTTCGTTCCGGCACTCTTGCGCATGACAGACCGTGCAAGTGAACACAGTTACCTCAACTCTCTGACGTCTCTGTAGTGTCTCCTGCTTTCCCTCTCACTACGTTGCGAGCAGTCAAGAAGTGACTAGCGCCCCCCGAACAACTGACCAAAATCGACGTTGGTGCCGCCGCTGGCGCCCTTGCCGCCGACCTGGGGCATGTACTGGGCGATCTTCTGGGCCAGTTTGTCCATGGGCATGGTCTGCAGGTAGGCCTTGCCGGGCCCACGCAGGGTCGCGAGGAAGAGGCCCTCGCCGCCGAGCAGGATGTTTTTGAAGCCGCGCACGATCTCGACATCGAAATCGACGGTCGGCTCGAACATGGCCACGTGGCCGGTGTCGACGCGCAGCAGCTCGCCCGCCTGCAGCTCCTTGACGAGGATCTCGCCGTCGAAGTTGACGAAGGCGCGGCCGGGGCCGGTCAGGCGCTGCAGTATGAAGCCCTCGCCGCCGAAGAGGCCTGCGCCGAGCCGCTTGCGAAAGTGCATGTCCAGATCGACGCTCTTGTCGGCGCACATGAAGGCGTCCTTCTGCACAATGTACGACTGACCGTCGGCCAGATCAAGATTGAGGATCTTGCCGGGGAACTCCGCGGAAAAGGCTACCTCGCCCTCGCCCCGTTCGACGTAGTAGTCGACGACAAAGAGGGATTCGCCGGAGAGGGCGCGTTTGAACATCTTACCCAGACCGCCGCCGGTATTGGTGTCCATCTCCACGTCCTGCGTCATCCAACTCATGCCGCCGGAGGATGAGTAGATGCGCTGGCCGGGGGTAAGTGTAACCGTGACGACCGGCAGAGTTGTGCCTTCGATACGATACTGCATAAATTTCACTCCTTAATCGAGCGGCCAAAGCACATGCAAAAGCTGAACGGTGGCCGCAGCCGTTTTCAACGGACGCAGCCGTCGAATGTCCGGCCCTGGATATGGTGGTAGACCGGCCCTTCGCCGTCCCTGGTATACGTGGAACGCGACGACATGTAGGAGAGCGCGATGGCGCGGCGCCAGCGGTCGGAGCGGTTGGGCGCGGTGTAGTGGAGCAGGAGCGAGTGGAAGAAGAGCCCGCCGCCAGCCTTCACCGGCGCCAACTGCATGTCGGCCTCGTCATAGTACTCGGGATCGACGACGTAGTCGTCGGTGACGTTGATGTGGGGCTGCGGCCCCCACTTGTGGCTGCCGGGAATGGCGGCCATGCAGCCGTTTTCGGCGGTGGCGTCGTCAAAGGCGAACCAGCAGGAGCAGAGGTCCATCGGTTCGATCGGCCAGTAGGGTGAATCCTGGTGCATGCCCTTGGCCGAGCCGACTTCGGGCGGTTTCAGCAGGACCGCATTGCGGAACATCTTGATGTCCGGACCGATGATCTGTTCCAAAACGCTGATGATGTTGCGGTTGCTTCCGAGCGCGTTGAAACGATCGTCGGACTCGACCAGGCCGTCGATTTTGCGGATGCCGTCGCCGGGCTCATCGACTTGCAGCTCGCCGCGCTGGACGCGCGGTTCGAGCTGTACGCTAATCCGCTCCTGCGAGCGGCCGCCGTGGGTATACTCGCGCATACGGGTGCGCAGCCCCTCGACTTCATCGGAATCGAGCAGTCCTTCGACGACCAGATAGCCGTTGCGCCGGTAGCTGTCAAGCTGCTCCTGCGTCAGTTGGATTGACATGTTGACTCCTTGGTTCTGAATCAGGCCGGTTCCTTCGTCATTTCGCCTTTATCGGCGGCCGCGGCGTTCATGGTGGCCGCGGCTTTGTCCTGCGCCATCTCGGCGACGCTCTTGGTGTGCAGACGCGCCGCGCCTTTCCAGTTCTCCCGCAACTGCGAGCGGGTATTGTTGCGCTCGGCCTCATCCAGCCGGGCCTGCGCGGCGGGGACATGCTCCTGGTACTGCGGCAGCCAGCGCGCCTGGGCGACGAGCATCTCATCGGTCATCTGCCAGATTTCTTCGGGATTGCAGACAGCCGCGGTGAGGGGGTCGTGCAGCATGGCCTGCTTGAGCAGCATGACATCGCCGTGGACGGCCGCCTCGACGGCCATGCGCTGGACCTGGACGCTGGCGGCGCAGGTGGCGGCGCAGGCGAGAGGCAGGTCGCCGACGACGGGCATGTTCATGCCGTTTTTGTCGACGTACCCGGGGATCTCGATGCAGCAGCCGTCGGGCAGATTGGTGATATGGCCCTGGTTGATGATGTTGAAGTGGCCGCGATAGGGGCGTCCCGTCTCCAGCCCTTCGATGATGTAGGAGCCGTGCTCTTCGCTGCGCTTGTCCGCCGCGATGGTGGGCGGCTCCTGCTTCATCCAGTTGGGGAAGTCGGTCTCGAACCAGTTGCGGCCTTCTGTGCAGACGCGCAGGTAGCCGCCGGTCTCGCCGTTGATCCAGCGCGAGAGGTCGATCCAGTCGTTGATCTCGTCAGGGCGCTTGCGGTACCAGGGTACATATTCGCTGACGTGGCCGTTGGATTCGGTGGTGTAGTAGCCGAAGCGGCGGATCATGTCGATGCGCAGC
Source organism: Caldilineaceae bacterium (assembly GCA_022821585.1). Lineage (GTDB taxonomy): Bacteria > Chloroflexota > Anaerolineae > Caldilineales > Caldilineaceae > Bin5. The sequence continues at coordinate 18,832 of JAJEDI010000087.1, read as the reverse complement.
TTTTCGGTGGTGGGGTATTCCGGGTGGCCCTCGAACAGCTCCAGCATGCGCGGCACCATGTCGATGCCCCGCCACTGGACCTGGGTGTACCAGGTCTGGTGGTTGATGCCGGCGCAGATGATATCGACCTCGTCGCGGTGCACCGATTCAGCGGCCGCGATCAGGCCCTCCCGCTTGGCCCACTCCTCGATGCAGCGGGTGATCTGCCAGTGACCGCCCTGCACACCGTGGCAGAGACCGACCGTGCGCACGCCGCCGTACTGGTTGCAGGCCCAGACGTTCATCGCCATCGGATTGGAATAGTTGAGGAAGAGGGCATCCGGCTTGGCCACGGCGCGGATGTCGGCGCAGACGTCGAGCAGGGCGGGGATGGTGCGCTGGCCGTACATGATGCCGCCGGCGCAGATGGTGTCGCCGACGCACTGATCGATGCCGTACTTGAGGGGGATGTCGATATCGAGCTGGAAGGCGTCGAGTCCGCCCTGGCGCACGACCGAGATCACGTAGTCGGCGCCGGTGATGGCTTCGCGGCGGTCGGTTGTGGGCGTGATGACGGCGGGCAGCTCGTTGGCGTCGATGTCCCGCTGCGCCAGCTGCATCACCATCTCCAGGTTGCCAGCGTTGATATCCATGAAGGCGAAGTGGGTGCCGGCCAGCTCGGGCACGGCGAGAATGTCGTGCATCAGCTTGCGGGTGAAGCCGATCGAGCCGGCCCCGATCATAGCGATTTTTATCGGCATGGAATGGTTCTCCTTATGGCCCGGTGCGTTGCCTTGCGCCTGGATTGCGCGATTGCACTGAAGGGTGCGGATCTCTGGCAGAGCGCTCTGCTATCAGTGCACTCTAAAATACGACGATTGAAGAGTGCAGGTTGCTGACAGTGCGCTCTGTAATCAGTGCATTCCATTATACGACAGTTGAAGGGAACCCCCACAGAGGAGAGGCGTCCTGGCGAGGAGGTATTGTTCAACAGTCCGGGGCTTGGCGACACGGGCACAGGGCGACGAGGAGCGGCCCTCCCTGCTCCTCGTCTGCGCCAAGTGTCAGCGTGTAAAGAGGTTGCGGCGTATGTAGCGACCATCGTCGGAGGCGAGGAACGCGAGCGCCTCGCCGACGCCTTCGGGGTCTCCCAGGCGGGAGCGGGCGTCTTCCAGGTCGAAGGCCTGTCCCTGGGCCTCTGCCGACTCGCGCATCTGGCGCAGTTTCAATTCGGTCTCGATGCCGCCGGGACAGACGACGTTGACGCGGATACCCTGGGGCGCCAAGTGGTTTTCGAGCGTCATACCCATGCCATTGACGGCGCCCTTGCTGGTGCCGTAGGCGATCGAAGAGCTGGCGCCGGTGACGCCCGCCCCCGAGCCGACCAGCAGGATCACACCTTTTTCGCTGGCCTTGAGCAGGGGGTAGGCCTCCTTTACGCAGAGGAAGACGCCGCGCACGTTGACCGCGATCACGTCGTCGAAGACGTCGACGGGGAAGGCGTCGGGCATCAGATTGGGGCCCCGCAGGACACCGGCGGAGCAGATGAGGACGTCGAGGCAGCCGTGGCGCTCCTTCACCTGGCCGAAGACCCGCTGCGCGTCCTCGCGGCGGCGCACGTCGAGCCTGTCGTAGCGGGCTTTGTGGCCCTCGGCCTGTAGAGAGGCGGCGAGCGCCTCGCCGGTCTCGTCCTTGATGTCGGTAATGATCACCTCGGCCCCGCGCTGCGCGCACAGCTGCGCGGCTGCGCCGCCGATGCCCTGGGCGCCGCCGGTGACGAGGATGATCTTGTCCTTTACGTTCGCCGCGGTCGATGTCATAGTCGGTTGCCTGTACAGGTTGTGAATGGATTGTGGTGTGTCTGAAGAGGAAACGGGAGGAGAAGCCGGGAACTGACTTCCCCTTCCGGGATTTCTCGGTCCTCGCTAGTCCATGCTGAGGCTGGCGCTGCCGGGAGAATCGGCATTGAACTCCATTGTAACAGAGCGGCCGCCGTCGCTGAAGATCACCTGGGCGTATTCGTCGGCGCTGGCCGGCTGGCCGGTGGGGCGCCGGTAGTCGCCCAGCAGGAGCTCCCGGTAGGCTTTGTAGTCTTCGACCGCGGCGCGGTAGCGCTCGAAATCGGCAGCGGGCGCCTCCCACAGTTTTCCGCTGTAGCCGAAGCCGCCGGCGGCGTGGGATAGGTAGTCGTAGGTGGTGAAGTCATGGCGCTGCTGGCAGATGTTGGTGTTGGCGTAGTTGCCGGGCAGGACGGTGTTGAGGCCGTGCTGCAGGGCGCGGATAATCGCCGAGTGGGTGGTGTGATCGTTCATCCAGAAGCTGTGGCCGCGGCGCACGGTGCCCAGCTCGATACGGTGGCCGCCGCTGGCGCACTGTTCGATGAAAAGCTCCGGGCAGGCCTCCAGAATGTCGTCCAGCACCTGGTAGAGGCCCTGCACATGCTGGATCTGGCGCCAGCCGATTTCGCCGACCGGCACGCCCTGCTCCCAATTCGAGCGCGGGTCCTGGTTGTAGTCCCAGCGAATCCAGCGCACGCCCCACTCCTCGTAGGCGCGCACGATCCGGTCCAGCCACCACTGGCGCACCTCGGGCAGGCCCAGGTTGATGAGGGCGAATTCGGGGTGTTGAAAGGGGAAGGCGGGCCGCATGACCGGCGGTCGCTCGGGCGTCTCCCAGAACCAGTCCGGATGGTCGCGGTAGATTTCGCTGTCCTTGTTGGCCCACTCCGGCTCGAACCAGGTGCCGTATTTCAGCCCCTTGGCGCGCACGTAGTCGGCGAAGGGGGCGATGCCGTTGGGAAATTTTTTGGGATCGCCCTCGCTCCAGTTGCCGATGCCGTCGCGGAAGTCGCCGGCGAACCAGCCGCCGTCGACGCAGAAATACTCGAGGCCAGCCGCGGCGGAGGCGTCGACAGCGGGCCTGAGACTCTGGTCGGTGTAATCGTTATGGAAGGCGAACCAGTGATTGAAGGTGGCAGGGGGCAGGACCTCCTCGCCGCCCAATGGAGGCATGACATGGCGGCGGATGTGGCGGCGGAGGGCGTTGCCGCCGTCTTCGAGGTCGCCGGCGAAGGCTGTCAGGAGGACACGGGGCAGCGGCAGTGACTGGCCCGGCTGCAGATGCAGCGCCAGGCCCCAGAGACCGGCCTGCAGGCGCACCGGCCAGGGTGTATCGGGGTCGTTGACCTCGCGTGTCTCCTGCGCCAGGCTCATGCGCCAGAGGCCGGACCATTCGAGAAAGAGCGCAATGCCATGGCTGAGAGATTCTTCACAGATGATGGCGCAGGGCAGATGGCCGTCGGAAGGACGGCCGCCTTCGCCCGCCATGATGGCGAGGGGGGCATAGACCTGCGGCGTCTTCAGCAGCTGGCGGTCGACGATGGCAAAGTCGTGGGGTGGGAAGAAGTTGGCCAGAAACTGCACGCCGTTCACCTGGCGGACCCATGGTTCGCCGAAGGCGGGCTGGAGCAGGAGGTCCAGATCCCATGTGAGACATTCGCTGAGATTACGCAGCGGGCGGCTACCCCGGTTGGTGAGCGTGCCCCAGCATTCGACGGCGCGGGTGTCGGTGAAGAAACGCATGTGCCACTGGACTTCGGCGCCGTCGCCGGTACGGGCGGTCAGAACGTGCTCGGAATTGCCGGCGCTCTCTATCCCGGCCACATGCCAGGCCTCGGGCGCGATGCCGCTGATGCTGAAGGGGACGGCCGTCCCGTCTGCGGCGATATTGGGGAGTTGCAGCTGCTCGCGCAGGATCTGAAACCAGTTGCTCATGTTTGACTCCTTGGTGGGGACGGACCGGGGAGAGAGTGGAGAGGAGGGAGGGGTGAGAACGCTCCACTCACCCCTCCCTGTATGTGGATTACCACTCGTAACCGGTGTCTTCGCGGAAGCTCTGCACCCTCTGGGTCAGGTCTTCGTCGAGGCGGGCTGCCAGATCTTCGACGCCGATGGCGCCGAGGGAAAGCTCCTCCAGCCCGGGCCAGAAGACGTCGTCCATGGCATATTTGGTGCCGACCGGCCCGATCCAGACCCAGTCCTGCACGGTCGCCAGGGCCGGCTGCAGGAACTTGGCTTCGTCGCTGGAGTACCATTCATGGTCGAGCAGCGAGAAGACGCAGGGCAGCGAATGCTGCGATTGCAGCCACTGGATCATGACGCCGTCGTCGTTGAGGTAGTCGATGAAGTCGAGTGCGTCTTCCGGATTTTCGCTGGCGGCGTTCACGTTGAGGCCCCAGCCGCCTTCGCCGACGACGACGGGGTCGGCGCCGTCGATGCCGGGGCGCATGGTGAAGCCGAAGTTGCCTTCGGGGAAGGCGGTGGCGGCGAAGGGGATGTAATCGATCCAGATGCCGCCCATGGCCATGCGCCCTTCTGCCAGGCCGTTGAAGACGGCGGGCAGGTCGGGCGAATCGACCTCGTGGGTGAAGATGGGGTCGTGGAACAGCTCGGTGAGGGCGCGGATGCCTTCGGGCGTATTGACGCTCCACTCGCCGGTCTCTTCATTCAGGTAGGAGCCGCCCTGCTCGTAGATGGCGCCGCACAGGTACTGGATATTGTGATAGTTGCGCATGGAGAGGCCGGCGACGTTGATGATGCCGTCGTCGTCGGCTTGCGTCAACGACTTGGCGTCCTGCCAGACGTCATTCCAGTGGGTGTAGGTCAGGGGCGGGTCCATGCCGGCCTCCTGCCACAGGTCGAGGTTGGTGATGAAGCCGATGCCGGGTGTGTTGTTGTGGAGCGGGATGCCGTAGACGTCGCCCTGGTAGGTGTAGTAGTCCATCACGGCTGAGAAGAAGCGGTCCTTGATGGTGCCCATGCCGCCGAGCGTCTCGGTAAGGGGGAGCAGGGTGTTGGTCGCCATGAAGGAGGCGGCTGCGGCGCCGTGAATGGAGAGGAGGTCGCCGGCCGTGCCTGCGCTGAGGCCGGAGGCGTAGGTGGTCCAGGGGTCGGTCTTGGGCTCGACGGTGACGTTGCGCTCGTCGTTGGCCTCGTTGTACTGGTCGGCCAGCATATTCCAGGCATTGTCGTGGGGCGGGTAGCTCATCGACCAAAGGCTCAGTTCGGTCATGGCCATATCCGGGGCAGCCTCTCCGCCGCCGTCTTCTGCAGGCGCGGCCGGCGCGGCCACGCAGGCGGCCAGGAGCGAGGCGGTGCCGAGGCCGGCGGACAGTTGGAGCATTTGGCGGCGGGTCATTTGGTTCTGGTTCATCGTTTTCTCCTCTGCTACTGGTGTGTTGAAAAGACCGTTTCCAATACAGGTAACTTCACGAACCGTCAGAGAACCGGAGGGCCGGCTCCCTGCCCGTCAGTATTTCAGACCCGTAAGCGTGACCCCGCGCACGAAGCGGGCCTGGAAGAATGAATAGAATACGACCACCGGTACGACGGTGATGACCGCGCCGGTGAGGAAGAGGTCGTAGCGCGGCCGGCTGGACCATCCCAGCAGATAGGCGAGGCCGAGGGGCAGCGTTCTCATCTTTTCCTCGTAGATGATCACCAGGGGCCAGAGGTAGGAGTCCCAGTTGGCGAGGAAGCTGAAGATGGCGAGCGCGCTGAGGGCGGAGACCGAGAGCGGCAGGACGATGTGGCGGTAGATCCACCAGTTGGATGCGCCGTCGATGCGGCCGGCGTCGAGGAGCTCGGATGGTAGGCCCTCCATGAACTGCCGCAGCAGGAAGATACCGAAGGCGCTGACGCAGACGGGGATGATGAGGGCCTGATAGGTGTCGGCCCAGCCCAATCTGCTGACCAGGCGGAAGAGGGGCAGCAGGGTCACGGCGGGCGGCACCATCAGGGTGCTGAGTATGATGGTGAAGATGACCTCTTTGGCAGGAAAGTCGAACTTGGCGAAGACGAAGCCGGCGATCGAGCTGCTGAAGAGGATGAGCAGCACGGACGGCAGGGCGACGACGATGCTGTTGATGAAGAAGCGGCCGAATGCCTGTTCGCGCAGGATGAGGGCGTAGCTGCCAAGAGTGGGGGCCTCGGGCAGGAAGGTGGGCGGCTTGGCGATAATCTCCGACGCCGATTTGAAGGAGGCGAGGACCATCCACATCATGGCGCCGAAGGCGATGAAGGCGAAGATCACGAGGACCAGATGGGTGATAAGGGAAACCAGCTGCTCCCGCAGGCGTATGCGGGCATCGGCCCCCGCTGCGCGATCGAGGCTGACCTCGGTCATGGCAGTCGCCTCTCGGTTCGAACTGTCAACGCTCTCCTCGCTTCATGTGGGTCTGCCCGCTCAGTCGTAGAGGGAACGGAACAGGCGCAGCTGCAGTACGGTAACGACGAGAATCACGGCGAACATCAGGAAAGATATGGCACAGGCATAGCCCATGCGGTAGTTGTTGGCGCCCAGTCCGTAGTTGTAGACGAGAATGCTGGGCATAAGCGTGCTGTCGGCCGGGCCGCCGCCGGTCATCACCTGGACCATGGTGAAGTGCTGGACGCCGTCGATGACGATCAGGACCATGACGAGCACGAGTGGATTTTTCAACAGGGGCAGGGTGACGCGCCAGAGTGTCTGCAGGCGGGTGGCGCCGTCGACGCGGGCGGCCTCGTAGTAGTCCTGCGGGATATCGAGCAGCCCGGCCAGGAAGATGACGGCGGCGTAGCCGTAGGTCTTCCAGACGTCGGCGATGGCGACGCTGTAGATGGCCTGGGCGGTGCTGCGGATGAAACTCTGGGGAGGAATCTCGACCAGGCTGAGCAGGTAGTTGATGAGACCGAGGCGGGGGTCGTAGAGCCAGAGGAAGAGCATGGCGACAGCGACCTGGGAGATGACGACGGGCATGAAGATGAAGAAGAGATAGAGATTGCGCCCGCGGCGCAGCCGCTCCAGAAGGAGCGCCAGCCCGAGCGAGAGCAGGATGTTCAGGACCCCCTTGGTGAGGACGAACTGGACGACATTGCGCATCGACGCCAGGAAACGCCTGTCATCCAAGAGGGAGATGTAGTTATCGAGGCCGACGAACCTGGCCCTGCTGGGGTCAAGGCTGTGGGTGTTGGTCAGGCTGGCGTAGAGTGCGTAGAGGATGGGGCCGAAGGAGAAGATGGTGAACCAGAGCAGGATGGGGACGAGGACGGCGAGAATGAAGCCGTACCTGTTCAGGAACCTGGCCCATCGCCTCTCTCTGAGGTTGGTTGCTGCCATGGTGAGGGGTTCTTTCGCGGCGCGCAGGTCGCGCGGTTTGGTGCGGGCTGGTTGCCGCCGCCTCTGGCTTCCCGTAGGTTGGATCCGTGCAGGAAATCTTGTATACCGGAATTCAGGGTCAATTCTGCACGAGTAACGGGGGTCTGTCAACCGTGGGAATTGCTGGGCGGGTGCTGTCTGAATCGGGATTTACTGGGTTTCAGGGAATAGCAGGATTGCCGGCGAGCAGTTGATGGCTTTCAGCAGATCCCTGTCGCGATGGTAAGAAGGGTTGGTCGTATTGGCTCAGGAATCCGGCACAGGCCGGGGAAAGGGTGTGCTAGTCGCGGGCACTGGAGTCGTGATAGAATGTCGCCACGTCATCTGTGTTGCGCGCAGCCGCAGTGCCGAAGGAGGCAGCATGAAGTCCGAAGAAGCCTTGCGCGACAGTTCCCAAACCAAGACAAATTCATCCCAGGCGGCCCGGACAGGCGTATCTGAGCCCGCAAGCTCGGCCACGCAAGTGGAATCTCCCGCACAGTCCAGCCCGCCCATCAATCCCTTTGCCCCCGACGATGGCCGCTACGTCACCAAGGAAGAGTACTGGGCCAGGTGGTATGAGAACCCCTACCCGGACATTGACGTAAGCTACGAATGGAACAACGGCAGACTGGAGGCCAAACCCTTGCCGAACGAGCCGCAACTCGACCTCTACAATTGGTTTCTCGATCTGCTGCGCCACTATATCAGTACGAACCCTATTGCAAAGTTGATCAATCTGGAGACCGGCTTTGTCCTGACGATAGAGGACCCTGCAGAGCCTTCCGGGCAGCGCGAGGCTGTGCGCAAGCCGGACATCGGCGTAATACTGAACAGCAATCCGGTGCCGTGGGGAGATGTTGACCGGCGTCATTTTGACGGGGTCTGCGATATGGTTGTGGAGGCGGTCTCCGATTCCACGCCAGCGGAAGTGCGGAGGGATACGGAGGAGAAGAGACGAGACTATGCGCTGGCCGGGGTAAAGGAGTACTACATTCTCGATCCCGGCGGCGAGCATATGCGCTTCTACCGGCTCATCGGTGGGGGACGTTACGAGGAGATTCAGCCGGATGCCGAGGGCGTAATCGGTTCGGATGTGTTGCCAGGGTTGCAGTTTCGGTTGGAGGATCTGGCGCGGCAGCCGAAGGGGGATGAGTTGGCTCTGAACGATGTGTATTCCGGGTATGTGATGCCGAATTATCAGGTCGCCGTCACCAAGTCTGAAGCAGAAGCGCAACGAGCCGATGCGGAAGCTGCGGAGCGCCAGGAGGAGGCTACGGCGCGCCAAGCGGCCGAGCAACGAGCGGAGGAGGAGGCTGCGGCACGCCAAGCGGAAGCTGCGGCGCGCCAGGCGGAAGTTGCGGCGCGCCAGGAAGCCGATGAGCAGATGCGGGCGATGGCAGAGGAGTTGGACCGGCTGCGGCGGCAGTCCTCCTGAATGCCTGGAGCGGGGCAATCTTCCCAGGCACAGCCCTTTTGCAAGTGATTGCATCCTCAAAGAACCCCTTCGGTCGCGGCGCGTGCGACCCCGAAATCGCCCCAAAACGCAAACCTGCCGGCTGGAACTGCGACTCCCTTTTTCAGGGACTTACAGCGTAAGTCGCGGTCGCCCTGGGTTCGCCAGCGACTGTAGCCGAGCAGCTGCAGTGATGATGGAATGCCAACACGCAGTCCGGGTTGCGTCCAGCCGCAATGCCGGAGGAGGTAAAATGGAATCCAGAAGAACCTCACGCGACAGTTCCCAAACCCATCCTGAGACATCCCAGGAGGCCAAGCCAGAAATGTCTGAGCCTGCAGGCTCGTCCATGCAGGCGGAACCTCTTGCGCCGGCCGGCGTGCCTGTCAATCCCTTTGCACCCGACGACGGCCGCTACGTCACCCTTGAAGAGTACTGGGTCAAGTGGTATGAGAACCCATACCGGGACATTGACGTAAGCTACGAATGGAACAACGGCAGGCTGGAGGCCTGCCCCCCACACACTGCGCCGCAACTCGCGCTTTGCGCCTGGTTTTTCGATCTGCTGCGCAGTTATGTCAGTACATTACCCATTGCCAAGCTGATCAATCTGGGGGTCGGCTTTGTCCTGACGATGAAGGACCCTGCGGAGCCTTCTGGGCAGCGCAAGGCGGTGCGCAAGCCGGACATCGGCGTGCTCCTGAAAAACAACCCGGCGCCGTGGGGAGGCGTTGATCAGCGTCATGTTGACGGGGTTTGCGATATGGTCGTGGAGGCGCTCTCCGATTTCACGCCGGAGGAAGTGCTGCGGGATACGGAAGAGAAGAAGCGGGACTATGCGCTGGCCGGGGTGAAGGAGTACTACATACTCGATCCCAGCGGCGAGCATATGCGCTTCTACCGGTTGATCGCTGGGGGACGTTACGAGGAGATTGAGCCGGATGGGGAGGGCGTAATCGCTTCGGAGGTGTTGCCAGGTTTGCAGTTCCGGTTGGAGGATCTGGGGCGGCAGCGGGATATCGTGGAGCTGGCTCTGGACGATGTGTATTTCGGGTATGTGCTTCCCGGTTATCGGGCCGCCGTCGCCAAGGCTGAAGGAGAAGCACGGCGAGCCGATGCGGAGGCTGCGGCGCGCCAAGCGGCAGAGCAACGAGCGGAGAAAGACACTGTGGCTCGCCGAGCGGCGGAGCAACGAGCAGAGGAGGAGGCTGCGGCGCACCAAGCGGCAAAACGTCGTTACGCAGCGGCGGTGCAACGAAGAGAAAAGGAAGCAGCCGCACGCCGAGAATCTGAAGAGCGGTTGCGACAGATGAAGGCCGAGCTGGCCCGGCTGCGCCGGCAGTCCTCCTGAAAGCACTTGGCAGCAAGCTCCACACACAACCGGTTCACAGTAGAATATATCCTCGAAGGGCCCTCGTTGGCCGTGCGTCTGCGTGCCGGCCTTGCAGCGCGTTTCCGCAGACCTCAATTGTGACGAAACAGCTTGGCGCCCGAAACACAGGAAAGGTCCTGGACGATGTCCAATGAATCGAACCGGTCCGGTCAAGACGCGTCCGGACGTGCCGAGCACTCTGAAGACGCAGTCGTTGATGCCTTGCGGCATATCCTCTCCCAGTCGGAGGCGGCGCGCAGTGCGCTGGCGACCACTCTGCGGGAGGGCGGTACGGCGGTCGGGACGATTGCCGGGGTTCGCAGCGAGAATGTGGTCGTGGAAGGGGAGCGCCCGGGTCTCGCCGGTCGGGACGAAGAAGGTGTCGTGCGGGTGCTGGTTCAGCCAGTGCTCTGGGCGGGTCTGAGCCAAGGCCAGCCGAACGCGTATTTCAAGGGGCTGCCGCTGGACCGGCCGGCGGCGCTGCTGTTCGTTGCGCCGGCGGCGCGGCTGGCCAGGCTGTGGCCGGAGCTGTGCCGGCGGGCGGATGAGCAGTTTACGATCATTGGCGCGACGACGCCGGGGGATTTGCGTGCGGCGACGGTTTCGGGCGGGGAGCGGCGGTTGATGTTGACGAGTTGGGATGCGTTGTTGGCGTTGATGGAGAGGGTGGTGAGTGGGGCGGGGGATGGCGACGGCGGGGCCTCTATTAGGCAGTTGCGCGGTACGATCGAGCGGGGGGACGAGGGTTTTTGACGGTCTGCATCCGGCGGAGACCCCAGTGATGTGATAGCAATGCAGTCACGTTTTGATGACGTGGCTTAGTAAATGGAGGTCCGCCTTAGCCAGCATAACCGTGCGTAACCTCGAAGAAGGGCTGAAACGCCGGTTGCGCGTCCGGGCAGCTGAGAACGGTCGTTCCATGGAGGAGGAAGTCCGCGTCATCTTGAGAACGGCGCTCTATCACCAGCCCCCAGCCCGGGAGAACCTTGCGGCCGCCATTCGCGCCAGGTTTGCCCCCCTGGGCGGGGTCGAGTTGAAAGTCCCTCCGCGTTCACCCATGCGCAAACCGCCTCGATTCGACTAAGATGATCGAAAGTGATCATCCTAGACATCGCCAGTTGAGGAGCGTCTCACCGATCTTCGCCAGCGCAGAGCCGGCGGGCGGATGAGCAGTTTACTTTTTCCGGCGCGACGACACCGGGGGATCTGCGCGCGGCGACGGTTTCGGGCGAGGAGCGGCGGTTGATGTTGACGAGTTGGGAGGCGTTGTTGAAGTTGATGGAGAGGGTGGTCAGTGGGGCTGGGGATGGGGAGGCGGAGACAGGCGTCGGGTAACTGAGCGAACTCATTGACCGTTTGGCCGAAGGCGGCTCTGGGCCCTAGCGTTCCGACGTTACAGATTGAAACGGCGTGTTAGAAACCCGCAACTCACGAAAGGACATAATGTAATGTCGTACGGTACAACTTTGTTTGCGCATATTGCGCACACTAAATTGCAGAGCCAGATCGAGGATACGGCCGTTGAAGCCTTGGGGTATATTCTGACTCAGTCCCCAACGGCTAGAAGAGCACTAACGGATTTTCTGAGCGGCGAGGATTTTGACATTGGTTACATCCACAGAGTTGCGACTTGGAAACGCGACGAAAAAGGAGCGATCCCAGACCTCGTCTGCTTTGATGAATACAACTCAAATCATGTGCTGATTGAAGCGAAGTTCTTTGCCGACCTGACAAAAAATCAGCCGAACCAGTATCTCAGACAACTGCAGATAAACAGGAAGAAGCAGCCTGCTGCGCTTCTGTTTATCGCGCCCGAATCGCGTTTAGAATCTCTGTGGCCATATCTATGTGAACGAGCAAGGGAGGAGAAACCAAAGATTGAGTTATCCATCATTTCGGACTCAGGTGAATTGCGTAGCGCCTCGATATCCGACGGAAAACACCGCCTTCTGCTGACTAGCTGGGCCGCTCTGCTCGGCAGCATGGAAACTCAAGCTTGTGAGGACGGAGACACGGTCGCTGTCGGCGACCTAAAGCAGCTACGCGGCCTCACCGATGATGCGAATCCAGACCCATATATTTCCTGGAGTCAGGAAGAGTTAAGGTCCAAATTCGCCCGGCGGATGGAAGGTCTGCGAAGGCTTGTTGAAGATGCGATTGATCACGGTAACAGCGCTGGATTCCTGAAGCGAGGGAATGTCGCGGCAGGGGGAGCGGGAGGCTTTGGTCGCTCCATCCAAATTGGCAGGATGAAGGCGTGGTTCGGGATTGAGGTATTCTCATGGGCGAAATTTCACAGCACACCCTTGTGGCTAAGATTGGATGGTGACGGTCATGGTCAACTGAAGGGGAACGAACTCACCGAAAGAATGTTTAGCCCCGGTCGTGGGTGGAGTTTTCGAGTTCCGATTGAATTGCCGCCGGGAGTTGAATACGCCGAAATACTGAGTTCTGTTGTCCGACGCTTGAAGAGTATTGCGCTACAGCTTGAGCCAGATTCCATCGCGACCGCAGACGAATATTCCGACATCAGACATCTTCAGGGTGGTGCCGACAGGATGGACCCGTACGCCTTCCTGCCATGGCGCCCGGAGGAGCTAGAACCTAACATCGCGCAGCAAGTGACAGGCTTACACGGGACTATTGACGAGGTAGCCAGACGAGGTAAGGTTGCCGGAATCTTGCAACATACTAGAGCAGCCCCTCGACAGGAAGGTTTCGGTCAGTCCATCCGATTTGGTGACTTAAGGGCGTGGCTCGGTATTCATTTGGGCGCCTGGGCGCGGCACGGCCACACTCCTCTGTGGCTCGTCTTCGAAAATGATGAAGAACCGCAGCTTGCTGACGTGACCGCCCCTGTGCATGAAGTCGACTGGAAACGCTGCATTCCGATTGATGTTCCCCCTGACGCCAAAAGTGAAAAAGCAGTAATCTCAGCAGTCGACAGACTCAAAAGCATCGCGGATCAGCTCAAAGGCTCAAACGGCAGACAGCCTGCACAGCGCCAAACATAGGGTCGCCGCCCTGGCACAAAACAGCCTTAAACTTGCGTCGCCGTGTTCCCTTCCAATAGAATTCGCCGCCGCCGAAAACAACTCTATAATTTTCAGTCGCCGTGAGCCAACCATGACCGCTACCATACGCCCCGAACACGCGGTAAAGGACCGCCTTCTCAGCCCCGTGCAGCGTACCTTCTGGGAGAATACGGATACGTCATCATTCCCGATGCAGTGCCGCAGGAAAACTTGGACGCGGTGACCGACGCAAACTGGAGTTCTTCAAGGTCAACGCAGTGACCCGGGAACCTGGTACCAGGCCCCCGAAGGCCGCGCCGGAACCTGCGGAACCAGTTTGACAGAATACGCTGATTGCATAAGATAGACTCTATCCTTGCAGGATAGATCATTGCTTCGCAAGCCGCCTGCGCGCTCTTTTTGGGCAGGGGCACATCGGACGCGACCTGGCCTGCCCCCACAGGCCTTACCTCAATATCATAACCACACGCAAAGGAGACCCACATGCAGTCGCACAAGTTGAGCAGACGTCGTTTCTTGCAACATTCGGCCCTACTTTCGTCAGGCGCGCTGCTGGCGGCTTGCGCCGGGGTAGCGGCCCCGGCGGCTTCGGAACCGGCGGCGTCGGGCGATGACGCGATGGAGGAGGCGACCGAGATCGAATTTACCGTCTGGGGCTCGTGGGACGCCACGTACGGCCTGCTGATGGACGAGTATAAGAAGACGTCCAATACCAACGTTACGATTATTTCGGCGCCCTTCGGTCAGTACCACGACCGGCTGTTGACCCGCTTCGCGTCGGGCGACCTGCCGGACGTCGGCATGATCGTCGATTTCGACTTCGCCCGCTTCCAGAACCGAGGCTTCCTCACCGACCTGACTCACTATGTGGAAGCGCATCCCACCTGGGACATCAACGAGCCGGGCTACGGCCACTTCTATGACGTGATTACCGACTTCTTCAAGTCGGAGGGCAAACCGTACGCGATCCCGGCGGAAGTGAACCCGATGGGGATCGGTTACAACATCGACATGTTTGAAGAGTTCGGGGTGACCACACCGTATGAACACTTCCAGAACGACACCTGGACGTGGGACACGTTCGTCGAGACGGCCAAAGAGATGATGCGCGGCGAAGGCGACGAGAAGATCTGGGGCTGGACGAACGGACCGGTGCGCATCTGGAACATCGTCAACCGCATCTGGCAGAACGGCGGCAATATATTCAACGAGGACAAGACCGAGGTGCTCGTGGACCAGGAGGCTGCAGTCGAGGCGATCCAGTGGAAGTTCGACCTCTACCTGGTGCATGAACTGGGGCCGGCCAACCTGCGTTCGGCGGATGCCGGCGCCGGGGGCCTGTTCGATCAGGGTCGACTGGCCCTGCGCGACGTGGGCACGTGGACGCGCAAGGGCATGGAAGGCTCGGACATCAACTGGGGCGTCGTGCCGCAGCCGAAGTCGGTGCAGTACGCCACCTGGACGGGCGGCTTTTCGTATACTATTCCGGTGGGCGCGCCCAATCCCGACGCGGCCTGGGACATGATCCAGTACACGGCATCGCTGGAAGGCGCGAAGTTCCTGCTGCGCAACGGCCACGCCGGCAGCTCGGTGAAGGCGGCGATGGAGTCGGACTCCTTCCTGTTCGAGCCGCCCGCGCATCCCGAATCGTACCTGTTCATGATGGATACGGTGCACCCGCAGCCGTTCATCCGGCGCAACCAAGAGTTCCTGGAGATCTGGGACCGCGAGATGGACCTGGTCGCCATCGGCGAGAAGACAGCCGAAGAGGCCGCCATCCAGATCAAGACCGAGACGGAGCCACTGCTGGAGGCATAGGCGCGAGAGGCAAGAAGAAAGAAGGGATTAAAGGAGAGAAGCAGGGAAAGAGAAGCCTTCCCGCTCCCTGCTTCTCTCTCTTCACTACCGCTCAGTTGGAGAACAACGATGGCGACCGGGCAAAAGGCGCAGACGGTATCTGCTCCCTGGTCCATATTGCGGCCCAAGGGAAGACGTCACAAGGACCTCTATGTCGCGCTCCTGTTTCTGGCGCCCAGCCTGCTCGGCCTGTTCCTGCTGCAGGTGCTCCCCATCGGCACCGCCCTGGTGCTGGGTGTTTCCGAGTGGAACATCATCGATCCGATCAAGTTCGTCGGTCTGAGTAATTTCGTCGAAGTTGCCACCGACGCGACCTTCTACCACACGCTCGAGAACACGCTGTATATTACAGTTGGTCTGGAGGTGCTCAACACGCTGCTTGGGTTGTGTGCAGCGCTGCTGCTGAAGAACGCGATGCGCGGCATCGACCTTTACCGAACGATTTACTTTCTGCCCCTGATCACCACCTGGGCCGCGGTCGCGATCGCGTGGCGCTACATGTACAGCCTGGAAGGCCCGATCAACGCTCTGCTGGGGCCGTTGGGCATCGACCCGATCCCGTGGTTGTCGCGTCCTGAATGGGCCATGCCGGCCGTCATCATCACAATCACCTGGAAGACGCTCTCCTGGAAGACAATTATTCTCCTGGCCGGTCTGCAATCGATACCGAATGAGTTTTACGAGGCGTCAAGCATTGACGGCGCTTCAAGGTGGCAGCAGTTCTGGAAGATCACGCTGCCGCTGCTCTCGCCGGCGATGTTCTTCGCCCTGATCATCGGCATCATCAACACGCTCCAGATCTTCGACCCGATATTCATCATGACCGACGGCGGGCCGGCCGACTCGACCCGGACCTTGAGCTACTACATCTACACGCGCGGTTTCCAGAACCTGCGCATGGGGTACGCGGCGGCGCTCTCCTGGGTCCTGTTTGCCATTATTCTGCTCTTCACCCTCATTCAATGGATCTTGCAGAAACGATGGGTCTTCTACCAGTAGGCGGCGCGAACAGGCGTGGAGACTTTCAATGAAGCTTAGGCGCAGAGAGACTGTCGGCCTGCAGCTGGTCACTGCCCTGGGTGCGGCAGCGCTGTTGTTCCCTTTCCTGTGGATGATTTCGGCGTCGCTGCAGACCTTGCAAGAGGTTGAGTCGTTCCCGCCGATCTGGATACCAGAAGTGCCGCAGTGGTCCAACTACATCGATTCTGTGGTCAACTACAACATCGGCCGCGCGCTGCTCAACAGCGCCATTGTGACCACAGTGTCCGTAGTTGGCCAGTTGATCGTATGCTCACTGGGCGCCTATGCCTTTTCCCGCCTGCGCTTCCCCGGGCGCGACACCATCTTCCTGCTCTTTCTGGCGACGATGATGATCCCCCACTACGTGACCATCATCCCGTTGTACACGATGGTCTGGTCGGCCGGGCTGATCGATACCTATACCGCCCTCATCTTCCCCGGCCTTTTCAGCCCGTTCGGCACTTTTTTGCTGCGCCAGTTCTTTAACCAGATCCCGATCAGCCTGGACGAGGCGACGTTGATCGACGGCGGCAACCACTGGCATATCTACCTGTACGTGATCATGCCGCTCTCCCGCGCCGGTCTGGGCGCGTTGGGTATCTTCAGCTTCCTGGGCATCTGGAACACCCTGTTCTGGCCGGTCCTGGTGATCAACTCGAAGGAGCTGTTTACGCTGCCTCTGGCGCTGGCGATGGCGCAGGGCCAGTTCATCACGCTGATCCATATCCAGATGGCCGGCTCGGTGATCGCCTGTGTGCCGGTCATCGTGGTCTTCCTGATGCTGCAGAAGCAGTTCATTTCCAGCATTGCTTTGAGCGGGATGAAGCAGTAGGGCGGAACTGCAGTGGTCAGTGGTTAGTGGTCAGTGGTCAGTAACCCCAGAGGCCGCTGAACTGCAGAGGATAGTGGCCAGAGACGGCGAGAGGTGTCAGGCACTGTTGGCCAGACACATTGCTGGCAAAGAATGAACAAGGTGGTTAGCCGGAGGGGGGCGTTGCGGGGGGAATCCCCCCGCACAAGGGAGGGCCGACGGCCCGACCGCCCAAAATAGCGAGGAGAGAGTGAAGAGGATTGAGGGGTGAGAAACACCTTGGCTCGACCCGCTCGGGATCGCGAATTGACCGAACTGATTTGTAACTTTTTCAGTCCTGCGTGAACGCTTGTCGAGGTGGGGAACGCCAAGAGTGCAAAGAGAGAGAATCAACACAGAGGAGATTGACTATGACGACTAGAAGGTTGAGCAGAAGGCATTTTCTGCAGGGTTCGGCGCTGGTTGCGGGTGGGGCGTTTATGGCGGCGTGCGCGCCTGTGGCAGGAGACCCGGGTGCGGCTGCGGCGGACGAAGGCGAATCGATGTCGGAAGAGCCGATCGAGCTTGTGGCCCAGTATTGGGGTACGCGGCCGGAGTTTATCGAAGACCGTGAGATTCTGGCCCAACGAATGACGGAAAAGTTCCCGAATGTGACGGCCAGCCAGAACTCGGTGCCGGGCGGCCAGTATGGTGAGAAGGTGCTGACGGCGATCGCGGCCGGGACACCGCCGGACACGATGCAACTGAACCACAGGTGGGAGCCGTTTTTCCGGGGCCAGGAAGCACTGCTGAATGTGATTCCCTTCGCCGACGCGGACGACGAGTTCACTTTCGATGTGTTCTACCCGCGGATCATCGAACTGGGCACGACCGAAGGCCAGTTGGTAACCGTGCCGCGCGGTTGGAACCCGTTCGTGATCTACTACAACCGGGCGCTCTTCGCGGAGGCCGGCCTGGACGATCTGCCCACTTCGTGGGAGAACGATACCTGGAACTGGGACTCGTTCCTGGAGACGGCCCAGGCGCTTACTGCAGACTCCGACGGGGACGGCAGGACGGACGTGTACGGCATGTTCTTCCCCTACTGGTATCCATTCCTGCGGCTCGGCGGCGGGGACGTGCTGTCAGACGACCAGCAGTCCTCCGGTCTTGGCAGCCCGGAGGCGCTGGCTGCGCTTCAGTGGCTGGCGGATTTGCGGCTGACGCACGGTGTCTCCCCCACCCCGGCGGAAATCGAGGGGCTGGGAAGCGCACAGGACCTGTTTACGGCCGGGCGGGTGGCGATGTTCACGGCCGGCGCGTGGGGGATCGGCGCGCTGACGCGTGTTGAGGGGCTGGACTGGGATGTCGGGCCGCTGCCGCGCGCGGCGGGCCAGCCACCGGTCGGCTATACCCAGTACTACGGACACGGCATTCCCAAGGGCACGCAGAGCGCGGACTGGTCTTGGGAGTATCTCAAGATCATCAGTGACGAGGAAAGCAATATCACGGTGGCGCAGACGATCGGCGACGTACCGGCGATGAGCCATATTGCCGAAAGCGAACACTTCGCGGGGCTGCCCAAGCCGCCGACGCGGCAGGTGTTTATCGACAGCGCGCCGCACATGCAGGTCTGGCCCACGATCGCACCGATTACGGAGATCATGTCGAGGGCGATCACGCCTGAGCTGAACCTGGCATTTCTGGGGGAGAAGTCGGTTGAGGACGCGGTGGCGGCGGCCGGACCCCAGGTCGACGAGATCCTCGCTGCATTCTGGGGAAATTAGCGGCGGCGCGTTGAGCGCTGCCGTTGCCCGTATGTATCCGAAGAGGAGAGGAAACAATCCTCTCCTCTTTTGGTTTAGAATATACATTAACGGCTGGCGGCGGGGCGCGCTGCGGGGCGCTATCCGCTGACCACCAGTTTTCGGAAAGGGAGAGGTGATGCGCAGCAGGCAGGCGCAGATCGGTCAGGCCGCAGATGCACTCGCGGCCGGGAGACGACCGCGTATGAGCGGCATCGCGCGCAAAGAGGCGATCGCCGGCTACATCGCGATTTCACCCTGGCTGCTGGGGTTCCTCATCTTTCAGCTGGCGCCGATCCTGGCGGCCTTCTATATCAGTTCGACCGAATGGCGCATCCTGTCGGC
>JAJEDI010000008.1 GCA_022821585.1 Caldilineaceae bacterium | reverse complement strand
ACCCCTTTCTCTTGCCCCCTTGTTCATTATCCCCCACCCTGTCCCACACGCTTTTTTGTGGGGGGGGGGGGGGGGGGGGGGGCCCCCCCCCACAAGGGAGGGCCGAATAGGCCCGACCGCACAACTGCAGTGGTCAGTGGTTTGTGGTTAGTGGTTGGAGAGGGGAGTGGGGGAGGGTTATTTCATCGTGTCGGGGGGCGATTTTTTGTGATTGGTGGGGGAGGAATTAGGCTGGGGGGTGTTGGTGATGTCAGGGAATCGGGTGGGAGTCAGTGTAAGGAGAGGTGGGGAGATGAAAGCGGTTTGGAAGCGGCGTTGGGTGCGGTGGGGATGGGTTGGGCTGGTTTTGGGGCTGGTGCTGGGCGGGGGTTGTGTGCCGGTGAGCCCGCTGGGGACGGTTGTGGTGGGGCCGGGGGAGGCGATTGAACTACGGTCGATGGAGGCGTTGACGGAACTGGGCGAGCTGGGGATTCCGCGGCAGCGGGCGGTGGCGATGGCGATTGCGGATTACGGGCCGATCAAGGGGCACAGGGTGTCGATGGGCGCGGGTGTGGATACGCAGTGTACGGCGGAAGGGGGCGCGGCGGCGGCTGAGACGGTAGTGGGCGACGGGCGCGTGGTGGGCGTAATCGGGACGTCGTGCTCGGTGGCGGCGGTGGAGGCTTCGCCTATTTTGAGCGAGGCGGGGCTGGTGATGATCTCGTCGTCGAATACGGCGCCGTCGCTGACGTCGGACCTGCGGGGCAATGCGGGGGCGGATTATCATGCGGGCTTTTACCGGGTGTCGAGCAACGACCTGTACCAGGGACAGGCGATGGCGGAGTTTGCGTACGGTGAGCTGGGCCTGCGCAGGATGGCGGCGATGCATGACGGCGACCCGTACACGTCGGGGCTGACGGGCGCGTTTGTGGCGGCGTTCGAGGCGCTGGGGGGCGCGGTGACGGATGTGGCGGTGGTGCGCAGGGGGGAGACGGAGATGGTGCCGGTGCTGACCGGCATGGCGGCAGAGGGGCCGGAAGGGCTGGTCTTTACGCTGTTTCCGGAGGAGGCGGGTCATGTGGTACGGCAGGTCGGGGAGGTCGAGGGGCTGGCAGGGGCGACGCTGATCACGGGGGTGTCGTTGATGTTCACGGAGCTGGAGTCGGTGGACGTGTATCTGGCGGGGCTGGAGTTCAGTTTTGGGGAGAGTGTGAACGGGGCGACGGGCCGGAGCGGGGATGCGGTGTACGCGGCGTATGCGGCGCGGTACGGTGAGGGTGCGAATCCGGCGTATGTGGCGCTGGCGTACGACGCGACGACGCTGCTGTTGCGGGCGATTGAGGAGGTGGCGGTGGCGGTTGGGGAGACGCTTTACATCGACCGGGCGCGGTTGCGGGAGGCGTTGACGGAGACGGCCGGTTTTGCGGGGATTATCGGCTCGATTTCGTGTGACGGTTTTGGCGATTGCGGGACGGGGCGGATTCATATTTCGCATTATACGGACCCGTCGGTTGGGGATATTGCGGAGGTGCCGGTGGTGTTCAGGTATGAACCGTAGGGGCAGTTTTTAGTAGGTAGTTTTTAGTGGGTGGTGTGGGGGGGGACGGCAGGGGTTAGGGGGAAAACCTTTTTTCCGCGAAGGGACGCGAAGAACACCTTTTTGATCTGATTTGTGTATGAGTTTGTACGAAGAAGCAGTGACTGCAGGTGGTTGCAGGGAACCGGGTGCCAGCCAGGGTAAGGAGATTCAGGTCGATGAGAGAGGTTACTGTTCTGCGATGGGCGCAGTTGCGCTGGATTGGGTTGGTGCTGGCGCTGGTGCTGGGCGGGGGTTGTGTGCCGGAGAGTCCGCTGGGGGTGGTTGTGGTGGGGCCGGGGGAGGCAGTTGAAATCCGGTCGATGGAGGTGTTGACGGGGATTGGGGTGCGGGGGATTCCGAGGCAGCGGGCGGTGGCGCTGGCTGTGGATGATTACGGGCCGATACTGGGGCACAGGGTGACGATGGGTGCGGGGCTGGATACGCTGTGCACGGCGGAAGGAGGCAGGGCGGCGGCGGAGACGGTGGTGGGCGACCGGCGCGTGGTGGGGGTGATCGGGACTTCGTGCTCGGTGGGGGCGGTTGAGGCGGCGCCGGTTCTGAGCGAGGCGGGGTTGGTGGTGATTTCGGGGTCGAATACGGCGCCGTCGCTGACTTCGGATTTGCGGGGCAAGGCGGGCGCGCACAATCATGCGGGCTATTACCGCACGGCGAGCAACGATCTGCACCAGGGGCAGGCGGTGGCGGAGTTTGCCTACCACGGGCTGGGTCTGCGCAGGATGGCGACGGTCGATGACGGCGATCCGTACACGACGGGGCTGGCGGGCGCGTTTGCGGCGGCGTTCGAGGCGTTGGGCGGTGCGGTGGTCGCGATGGAGCAGATCAGCAAAGGGGAGAGCGATATGATGCCGGTGCTGGGCCGGATTGAGGAGGCGGGCCCGGAGGGGCTGTTCTTCCCGGTTTTTCCGGACGAGGCGGCGGCGATCGCGCGGCAGGCGGGCGACGCGGCGGGGCTGGCGGAGCTGGTGCTGATCGGGCCGGACTCGCTGGTGCTGGCGGCGCCGGAGGCAGTGGGCTTCTATGCTGTGGTGCCGGAGCTGCATTTCGGGGACAATGTGAACGAGGCGACGGGCAAGAGCGGCGAGGAGGTGGTGGCTGATTACGTGGCGCGGTACGGGGAGGCGCCGACGTCGGCTTCGATGGTGCACGCGTATGATGCGACGACGCTGCTGCTGCGGACGATCGAGGCGGTGGCGGTGGCGGATGGGGAGACGCTATACATTGACCGGGCGCGGTTGCGGGAGGCGTTGAGCGGGACGAGGGGTTTTCGGGGTCTGATCGGGGAGATTTCGTGTGACGGGTTCGGGGATTGCGGGACGGGCCGGGCGTATGTTGTGCGGCATACGGATGCGGCGGTGACGGATATTACTGCGTTGCCGGTGGTGTATGCGTATGAACCTTAACGGCAGTGGTCAGTGGTCAGTGGTCAGTTGCTAGTGGATGGGGGGTTGTGTGGTCTATCTGGGGAGCTGGAGTGGGTTAGCCGGGGAGGTGGTAGATGATGTAGAGAGGTTGGATGCTGTCTTGGATGATGAGGTGGCCGCCGGGGTACATGGTCATGATTGTGTCGATTTCCTGAATGTAGGCGCCTTCGAGGAGGTATGTGACGGGGCCGGGGTCGAGTTTTTGGAGGTCGAATGTGCCGAATTCGCGGGAGCGGTCGATGCCGCGGTTTTGGGCGTAGAGGAAGCGGATGGTCTCGTAGGTGAAGCTGCGCTGCCCGGAGTAGTAGTAGATGGTGCCCGGATCAGGGAAGGCGTTGGCGGCGTCGAGGGCTTCGAAATAGTATTGGGGAAATGTACGCTTAAAGGCCGGGCCTTGCGGTAGTTCGACGAAGTAGTAGTTGAGATTCCAGATTCCGCCCACAAGGAGGACGGCGGCGACGGCGGCGGTGGCGAGGGCGCGTCCCCATGTCCCGAAGCGGCGGCGGAGCTTGTCAAAGATGAATACGGCGCCGATTCCGGCCAGACCGAAGACCCAGGGAATGGCGACGATGGTGCGTCTCATAGCGCCGCTCGAGGGTTCGGTCACGACCAACGCCAGCAGGCCGAAGAACAGGGCCAGGACGGCGAACAGATGAGGCGGACTGCGCCACCTTTTTATCGCTACGATCAGCCCCACGTATGCCAGCACTGCGGTCCCAAGATCCAGTGCCCCCTTCCCTCCTAGACCGTCCACAAAGTCAAGTCTCGTGTTTGCGTAGAGAAAGTTCAGTGCGTACCACGCGCGCTGCGCCAGGAATCCCACACTTTCCCACGTGCCTCCTGCCTCCGAGAATTCGCGGTAGTTTCCAACTGACCCGCCCAACATGCGGACGAAGTAGCTGTCGGGAGAGTCGAGTATGAGGGAGACCACGGCCCAGGCGACGCTCAGGGAGCCGGCGGCGAAGAGGGCCAGGGAGGCCAGTTTTTCTCGGAGCGCTTCTTTATGGAGAAGCATGTAGTATGCGAGCATAGCGGCTACGGCAGCCATGAAGAATGGATAGGCGAAGTATGTGTAGGGCACCAGTCCCAGGCAGGCGCCGGCCAGCAGCCAGGTCCAACGCGATTTGGACCTCATGGCCCACAGCAACGTTATTGCGGCCAGAGTAGCGACGAAGGCGAGGGAGATGAGCCCGAATCCGAGGCGGCTGAAGTGGAGGTGCCAGTAGCTGAAGGTGAGGGCGGTGGTGCCGAAGAGGGCGACCCAGCGGCCGAACCCCAATCGTAGCAGCAGATGGGCGGCGGGAATTGTGGCGATGCCGAAGAGGCCCATGGAGAGGCGGACGGAGAACCTGGAGACGTCGAGGAGCCAGATCAGGAGTGCAGTCAGGTAGAAGGGCCCGGTGGCCTGGCCCATGGC
This sequence comes from Caldilineaceae bacterium, assembly GCA_022821585.1. Taxonomy (GTDB): domain Bacteria; phylum Chloroflexota; class Anaerolineae; order Caldilineales; family Caldilineaceae; genus Bin5. The sequence goes on along the minus strand of JAJEDI010000008.1, from coordinate 45,101 downwards.
GGAGGTCGAATAAGGCCCGATCCAGCCTTCGCGGAGGATGCGGAGGCCTTCGATTCCCGACCAGGCCTCGTCGCCGTGGAAGCCGGCGGGGATCTGTTCGAGGCGGTAGATGCGCAGGAATGCGGCGACGGCGGTCAGGAGGAGGAGTGCGAGGAGCTCCCGGTGGTTGCGGAAGGTCCATTGTTTGAGGAACTGGCGCGACCAGTGCCAGTTGGGGTGCGGTGTGAGCCAGACAAGTCCCTGTCGGGGTGCGATTTTGCGGGGATCGGGAAGGCGCTTTCCGAGGCGGTCGATGAGGCCGGGCGTGCTTCGATGCGGGGCGGGCGTATCGTAAAGGGGAGCGCCGCAAGCATCACAGAACTGATGACCGCCGGGGTTGACTGTCCTGCATTGTGTACAGGTTGTGTCTACGGGGCGGCCGCAGCGCCCGCAGAATTGGGCGTCGGAGCGATTGACATGGTCGCAGGCCGTGCAGAGCCAAGGTTCCAGGATAGAGACGGTTTCGTCGTGCTTATCTGAAGGCGATGTCATTGGAACTGCAGTGGTCGGAACGGCAGTGGTCAGTGGTCAGTAGTCAGTGGGAGGGAGACATTGGTGGCTAGACACGTTACTGGGAAAGAGTAAGCACGGTGGGTGAGGCATGTTTTTGGAGGGGGGCGTTGCGGGGGGTTCCCCCCCGCACAAGGGAGGCCGCTTGCGGCCGACCGCCCAGATAGGCGACGACAGCAAGCGGCGGCAACGGGGGGAGGGGTTATTCCTGCTGGATGTCGTGGTTGAACTGCCAGGGTATGCCGAATTTGTCGACGCAGGCGCCGAAGTAGGAGCCCCAGAACATGTCGTCGAGGGGCATGGTGACGGTGCCGCCGGCGGAGACGGCGTTGAAGAGGCGTTCGGTCTCTTCGCGGGAGGTGGGGTGGCAGGAGACGGAGAAGTTGTTGCCGGCCTGGTGGGGCGGGCTGAAGGTGGGGGAGGTGTCGCTGCCCATGAGGACGCTGTCGCCGATGGGGAGGGAGACGTGCATGATGCGGTCTTTTTCCTCGTCGGAGACGGGCATATCGTCGGGGCCTTCTGAGAAGGTGGAGATGTGGATGAAGTCGCCGCCGAAGACGGAGCGGTAGAAATCGAAGGCGTCGCGGCAGTTGCCGTCGAAGTTGAGATAGATGCTGAGTGTCATTTTGGTCTCCTGGATGGTTGTTGTATTTGGGTGGAGCGGCGGAGCCTGGGTCATTCCTGTTGGGCGGCGGCCCGCAGCTGGGCGATGTCGACTTTGGTCATGGCGAGGTAGGCCTCCATGACGGCTTGCGGATTTTTGTGCATGAGTTGGGGCAGTTCGGCGGGGGCTATCTGCCAGGAGAGGCCGAACCGGTCCTGGAGCCAGCCGCACTGCTGTGTTTGACCGCCGTGGGCGAGTTTATGCCAGAAGTGGTCGATTTCGGCCTGGGAGTCGCAGGCGATTTCGAAGGAGACGGCGGGTGAGAACTGGAAGTGGGGGCCGGCGTCGAAGGCGGTGAATTTGAGTCCTTCCAGTTCGAAGATGACGATTTTGTTGCCCTGGGCGGGCCCGGCAGAGATATGGTCGACGGAGAGGATCTTTGCGTTCTTGAAGATGGAGACGTAGAAGTTGGCGGCGGCTTCGGCCTGGCCGTCGAACCAGAGATTGGGCCTGATTTTGCTGATGGCGGCCATGGATGTCATTCTCCTTCTGCGTCCGTGTCCGGGTCTGCGTTTGCGAAGTCGAGGTGGTTGAAAACCCAGACGTGGCCGTCGAGGTCCTGGAAGTTGCGGCTGTAGATGAAGCCGGAGTCGCTGGGTTCGCTGACGGGTGTTGCGCCGGCGGCGATGGCGAGCTCGGTACGGCGGTCGACTTCCTCCCGGCTGTCGAGGGCCAGGGCGATGATCGATTCGACGTTCTGGTGGTTGTCGACGATCTGTTTGCCGGGCAGGCCGCTCTTGAAAAAGTCCTCTGTGACTAACATGACGAAGGTGGTGTCGCGAATGTTCAGGCAGGCGGCCAGTTCGCTGGTGTATTGGGGGTAGAGTTCGAACCCGACTTGGGCGAAGAAGATTTTGGCGCGGTCGAGGTCACGAACGGGCAGATTATAGAATGCCTGCTGGACGTTTAGCATGGTTCGCTTTCGCTATTGACTTGTGGCAGTACAGGGTTTTGTGGTGATACGGGGCGCGGCCTTGCGGCGGTATCACGGGGGGTCAGCGTTTGTGGCCGTTCATGGCTTTTTCCATGCGCTTGGCATCGACGGAGAAGATTTCCCAGACGTGGCCGTCGAGGTCCTGGAAGGCGCGGCCGTACATCCATCCGGCGTCGGTGGCGTCTCTACATTCGCTGCCGCCGGCGGCGAGGGCTTTGGCGATGGTTTTGTCGACTTCGGCGCGGCAGTCGACGGAGAGTGCGACGACGACTTCGGCGCTGTGCTCGCTGTCGGCGATCCTTTTGCCGGGGATGAATTTTTGGAAGTATTCCTCTCTGAGCAGCATGGCGAACATGTTATCGCCGATGATCATGCAGGAGGCGTGGTCGCCGGTGAACTGGTCATCGAAGGCAAATCCGAGCTCGGTGAAAAAATCTACCGAACTGCTGAGATTGCTGACCGGCAGATTTACAAAGATACGTTTAGCCGTTTTCATTGCGGCTCTGGTCCCTTTCCTGTACAGAAGGTGTATTTTTGGAATAGAGTTCTAATGATACACCAGGATGGCCGTCGGTGTGAAAGTAGTGGAACGACGGAATGGTTTTGGTTGTTAGTTTTTGGTTGTTCGTTTTTGGTTGTCAGTTTTTAGTTTTTGGTGAACGGCGCGTGTACGGGGTGGTGGGGTGGTACATTGGGATGCGTTTTTGGGGTCGAATTATTTGACATTTGGGGCGGGAACTTATATCGTTCAGGGGGCGTGCCTTGCGCGTTGTGGGCGTGGGCGGCCCGGTTTGGGGCTATAGCTCAGTTGGGAGAGCGCTACAATGGCATTGTAGAGGTCAAGGGTTCAAGTCCCTTTAGCTCCACCAGAGAGGATGGCAGGAGAGCGGTTATGCGGGCATCATGTAGAGCCGGGGTAGAAAGATTTGACCTGTTCAGGTCAGGTTTGATACACTGACTCTCCTACGTAGCAGGCGTTTCAGGCAGATTGAGGTCGGTGAGAAGCCGGCGGTTTCGGGGCTGTAGCTCAGTTGGGAGAGCGCTACAATCGCACTGTAGAGGCCAGGGGTTCGAGTCCCCTCAGCTCCACACGGCAGGCGGGCGGGATTGGTGCATGTGCCCGTGCCGGGAAGGCGGAAGGAATAGAATATTGGGGCTATAGCTCAGTTGGGAGAGCGCTACAATGGCATTGTAGAGGTCAAGGGTTCAAGTCCCTTTAGCTCCACCAGAGATGACAGCGGCCAGAGATTCCTGCTGAGGTTCATTGCAGACGGTGGTGAGCGGAGTGGCCAGCAAGAGTTCTAGAGGATCAGCCAAGGTTGCGGAAAAGGCAGTCGACAAGGGGGCCGGCGAGAAGCCGGTTCTTTTGTCTGGGGGCAATCCTCAGATAGCGAAGGCGGACGGGGATGCGCCGGTGCAGGCGTACATTGCGGCGATGCCGGGATGGAAGAGCGACCTGGGGCGTCGACTTGACGCGCTGATCGTGCGCAATGTGCCGAATGTGCGCAAGGCGGTGCGGTGGAATTCGCCCTTTTACGGTATAGAGGGGCAGGGTTGGTTTCTGAGTTATCACGTATTTACGCGTTACGTGAAGGTGACGTTTCTTTACGGGGCTTTGCTGGACCCTCTTCCGCCGGGTGCGGGCAAGGACAAGGACGCGCGCTGGTATGACATTTACGAGGACGAGTTTGACGAGGTGCAGACGGCGGAGTGGGTTCGACAGGCTGCTGCGATCCCTGGGTGGGATGGATTTGACACGCTGAAGAGTTAGGTTGGCGGTTGTTTGCGGGTGTGTGTTTCGCGGTCTTACATTGAAAAAGGTGCCTGTAATCCGGTCGGCGGAAGGTTCCCAGGGAGTCTGTGCGGGGTGGTCTGAAGGCCTGTGCAGCGTAGGAACTCCCAGCATAATGTTCGCCGTGCAGTCCCTTTCCTTTCAACGGAGCTTGCAGAATCAAGTGGCCTTGGGGACGGGGATGAACTAGCTGGATTGGGGTGAAAGTAAGTGCAAGATGAGAGAAGGCAGGAGTTGACCGACCGGTTCAGGGAGTTAGCGGAGTACCTGAACCGCCAGTTGCATACGGGCCGTCTGGACGAGTGGGAAGGTCTGGACATGACGATACCTCAGATCAAGACGCTGGTCCTTCTCGAACGGGTGGGCCCTCTGCGGATGGGCAACATAGCGATTTACCTGGGTCGGGCGCTTTCGGCGACAACTACGGTCATGGACCGTCTGGTGGAAAAGGGGTTGGTGGACCGGGTTTCGGACCCGAATGACCGGCGGGTCGTAATCTGCAAATTGACGGAATCGGGAGAAGTGGCGATCAAGCGGTTCTGGCAGATAGGGCGGGAGCGACTCGATTTGTTGGCGGATCTTCTGGATGAGGAGCAGTTGGAGACGGTGGTGAAGGGGCTGGAGTTGATCCGCTGGGCTGAAGATGAGATTCAGAGAACGTATGCCTCGATGCAGTCGACGATAAAGCAGGATTCGCCCGACGCCTGATCCCTCCCCTATACAGGTATTGACCTTTCGATTTGACGGGTCCGGAGACGGAACGCAATCTTCGTTTGCCGGCTGGCCCGGCGGGAGGGCCGGCATAGCGACTTTGTTGGTTCCCCTTTTCCCCTGTCGAGGGCGGGTTGCCTCCCCGGCTGACCCGGTGGGAGAGACCTCAATCTCCTGATATTGTTGCCAATCCGGCCATAAAGTACCTATAATGGTCACAAAAGGACGGTAGCGGCTTCCCCAGGCGTGCAGGATAACCCCCTTCGGAAAAACAAGCACCTGATTTTGCGGCGAAAGTTATACCGTTTACGATCGCTGCAGATCGGGCGTGTGCGGCCGCGTTGCGGCTGAGTGGGGACAGTCTGCAGCCAGGGCGCAGTGCGCGATGACGGGCGTTGCGACGGTGCGCAAGAGAGCGGAGGTCAACCAGACAAAGGAGCAAGTAGCGATGAAGACGAAACGCTGTTTCCGATCTACAGTTTTGCACTGGGTCGGTCTGCTGGCGGTTCTGATCCTGGCCGGCGCGTGTGTGCCGGTGGACTATGAGACGCCTGCGCTGGGCACGGTGGTGGTCGGCGGCGGGGAGGAGATTCAGATTCGTGCGCTGGGGGCGTTGACGCGTGCGGGTGAATTGGGCGTGCCGAGCCAACGGGGGGTTGGGCTGGCCGTTGCGGACTATGGTCCGATCAAGGGGCACGGTGTGAGCATGGGCGCCGGTCTGGATTCGCTGTGCAGCTCGGAGGGCGGTGCGGCGGCGGCGGAGACGGTGGTTGGCGACGCGCGGGTGGTTGGCGTGATCGGGACGTCGTGCTCGGTGGCGGCGGCTGCGGCTTCTCCGATTTTGAGCGAGGCGGGCCTGGTGATGGTAGCGCCTTCGACGACGTCACCGTCACTGACGTCGGACCTGCGCGGCAACGCCGGGACGAACTACCATCCGGGGTATCATCGCGTTGCCAGCAACGATCTTTACCAGGCGGAGGCGGTGGCCGATTTTGTATACACCGAGCTGGGCCTGCGCACGATGGCGGCGGTCCATGACGGGGACCCGTATACGTCGGGGCTGACGGCGGCGTTCAAGGCGGCGTTTGAGGAGCTGGGGGGTACGGTGGCGGTGGCGATGGTGAACAAGGGGGAAACCGACATGATCCCTGTTCTGACTGAAGTTGCCGCGGCCAACCCTGAGGGCCTGTTTTTGCCGATCTTTCCGGAGGAGGCCGGGCCGATCCTGCGCCAGAGCAGCGAGGTGGAGGGCCTGGCTGGGTTGGTGCGCATTGGGGGCGGAGGTCTTCTGGTGTCAGATTTCCTGGCGTTGCCGGAGTCGGAGGGCTTCTATTTCGCGGGCCCGACGCTGGATTTTGGCGCCAATGTGAACGAGGCGACGGGCCGGAGCGGCGACGAGCTGAATGCGGCGTACCAGGAGCGGTACGGCGAACATTCGACGTCGGCTTACCTGGCGCACGCTTATGACGCGACGACGATCCTGCTGCGGGCGATCGAGGCGGTGGCGGTTGTGCAGGGGGATGCGCTCTATATCGACCGGGCCAAGCTGCGCGAGGCGGTCGGGAGCACGAGCGGATTCAGCGGCATTACCGGCGCGATCTCCTGTGACGGGTACGGTGACTGCGGCACGGGCCGCGTGCAGATATCGCAGCACACTGATTCGACGATGACCGACGTTGAAGGTCTGCCGGTTGTCTACCGGTACGCGCCGTGAGCGCGGCACTGATTGAAAACTTTCCAAGCCAAGGAGTGAAGATATGTTGAAGACAGACCGGCCCGGCAGTGGGCTGTTGCTCTGGCCGATTTTGGTGCTTGCGCTGCTTGTGAGCGGCGCGTGCATCCCGGAGAATATGGTGGGCAGCCCGCTGGGGACGGTTGTAGTGGGCCCGGGCGAGGATATTCAGATCCGGACTGCGTTCGTGCTTTCGAGCATCGGCGAGCTGGGCTCTTCGACGCAGCGGGCCGCGGGGCTGGCGGTGGCCGATTACGGGCCGATCAAGGGGCACGAGGTCTCGATGGGCGCGGGTCTGGACTCGCTGTGCACGCCGGAGGGCGGCGCGGCGGCGGCGGAGACGGTGATCGGTGACCGGCGCGTGGTGGGCGTGATTGGCACATCGTGTTCGGCGGCGGCGGTGAAAGCGTCGCCGATACTGAGCGAGGCGGGGCTGGTGTTGATCTCGCCGACGAATACGGCGCCTTCGCTGACGTCAGACCTGCGGGGCAGTGCGGGGGCCGACCATTATCCCGGTTATTTCAGGACGTCCAACAACGATCTTTACGAGGCGGAGGCGGTGGCGGAGTTCGCGCACCACGACCTCGGACTGCACAACATGGCGGTATTCCATGACGGCGATCCCTACACTTCCGGCCTGGCCCACGCGTTTGCGACTGTTTTCGAGCAGGGGGACGGCAGGGTCACGATCGCGACGGTCAGCAAGGGGCAGACGGACATGATCGACGTGCTGACCGAGGTCGCGGCGGCTAACCCGGAAGGTCTGTTTCTGCCGTTATTCCCGGACGAGGCCGGCGAGATCATCCGGCAGATGGGGCAGGTGGCGGGACTGGAGGGCGTGGTCGTGATCGGCGGCGCCGCCTTGGTGGATTTCGAGTTCCTGGCGATTCCGGAGTCGGAGGGCATGTATTTGGCCAGCCCTGAGTTGAACTTCGAAGAGAGCGTGAACGAGGCGACGGGCAGGAATGGCGACGACCTGGCGGCGGCCTATGAGGAGAAGTACAATGCGCCGCCGGGCTCGGTGTACATGGCGCACGCGTATGACGCGACGACGCTGCTGCTGCGGGCGATTGAGGAGGTGGCGGTTGTGCAGGGGGATACGCTTTATATCGACCGGGCGCGGTTGCGGGAGGCGTTGACGGGCACGACGGAGTTCAGCGGCATCGTTGGCGAGCTCAGCTGTGACGAGTTTGGCGACTGCGGGACGGGTCATCTGCACATCGTGCATCACACCGATTCGACGATCACGGATGTCGAGGGGCTGGAGATCGTTTATTTTCACCTGCACGACGAGCACGATCACGGGCATTGAAGGTCAGTAGTCAGTAGTCAGTAGTCAGTAGTCAGTGAAGATTGTAAGTCGGTGACAGCAGGGTGGGTTGAATGCAGGTTGATGTAGTGGGCGGACAGCGCATATGAAAGAGGTGACGCTTTATACGGATGGTGCGTGCAGCGGGAATCCGGGTCCTGGGGGATTTGGGGTTGTGCTTCTATTCGGCGGGCACCGCAAGGAGCTGTGCGGCGGGTATCGGAGGACGACGAATAACCGGATGGAGCTTCTGGCGGTAATCAAGGGGCTGGAGGCTTTGAAGGAGCGGTGCAGGGTCACGCTTTACAGTGACTCGAGGTATGTGCTGGACGCGCTGACGAAGGGGTGGGCGCGCAGGTGGCGGGCGAACGGCTGGCGGCGCAGCAGGAAGGGCGAGCTTGCAATCAACCCGGACCTGTGGACACGGCTGCTGGAGCTGTGTGAGAGGCACGAGATGCGCTACCAGTGGGTGAAGGGTCATGCCGGGGATGTGGAGAACGAGCGGTGCGACATGCTTTCGAATCAGGCGCTGGCCCGCCCAAACCTGTCCGTCGACGAACAGTATGAACGCGCGGAGCGGGGGCCGGCCCGCTCGCTTTTCGGCGCGGCGTCATAGGCGCGGCGAGACCGGTCCAGTCCGACAGTTGCGCCGCGGTGACAGAGCAGAAATCTGACAGGTTCATAGATAACCGGACGCGTTGACCTTGCGTGTATGGTCGGCGCGCGCTGAATTCGAAGGTAAGTCAGCGCTATGACCAGACCCCTTATTCCCAGCGAGCCGGAGGAAGTTACCGCTCAGTGGATGCAACAGGCATTGACCGCGGGCGGTGCGTCTGATCTTCCTCCTGTCAGAGAAATCGATTGGGAGGACATAGGCAGCGGAGTCGGCTTCATGGGCACGATTCTGCGCTGCCAACTCAGGTATGACGAGCTGAAAACGCCGGCTGAGCAGAATTGCTGGGCTCCTGCGACCGTTATCGTCAAGTTGCCCAGTCCGCTTGCCAAGAACCGGCGTCTGGGCAGACGCCTGGGACTACACAGACGGGGATACGACTTCTACAGGCTGATTGCGCCTCAGGCGCCGGTGCGGTCGCCGGCTTTGCTCTATGGTGATTATGAAGCCGGCAGCGACCGCTTTGTGCTGGTGCTGGAGGATTTTGTGGACTGGCATTCGGTGAGCCATTTCGACGGCGCCAGCCCTGAGCAGACTCGACGCGCCATCCGCGCGATCGCCAAGTTGCACGGTACCTACTGGAACAGGACCGATCAGCCGCCGTTGAACATGTTTACCGACTCCTTTTCGCCCAGACGCAGAATGCTGGTTCAACTCGTCTATCTTGCACACCTTGCGCCTACGTTTGAGAGGTTCGGCAGTTTTTTCTCGGAGGATATGCGCCGTCTGGCCGAAACCTACGCTGCCCGCATCGACACGCAGATGGTTCGTGTCGCGGCCGGGCCGAAGACGCTCAGCCACGGCGACTTCCGGTTGGACAACATCTTCTTTGCGGCCGACGGCGGGGAGGAGATCGCGATCATCGACTGGCAGGTGAGCGGATTGAGGTGCCCTCTGTTCGATGTGTCTTATTTTCTGGTGGGGAGCGTTACGACCGAGGTGCGCCGCCAGATCGAGCGCGAGGTGCTGGAAGAGTATACTGAAATCATCGGTGAGATGGGGGTGGAGGGGTTCACGTTCGAGGCGTGCTGGCGCCTGTACCGCGAGCACTCGCTTGCCAACCTGCTGGTTGTGGTTCTGGCCTGCGGCGGTCTGACCCTGGAAGACGAGGGTCGCCGGCGGGTGGTGGAGGTGGGTCTGCAGCGCGTGCTGACGGCGGTTGAGGACCTGGATGGCGGCGAGTGTATGCCGGGGCCGGTGCCGTTGTTCAGTCGCGGGGGCCCGTTGGCGGCTTTTTCGCGGGGTGCGTATGGAGTGGTGAAGGCGTTGCGGGGGTAGGGGGCGGCGACGACAGAGGCCGATGTCGGAAGGGGCATGGGATTCCCGCTGACTTCCCGTCGATCTTGACGAACTATGCTACACTTGTTCTGCCAAGATCAGAGGAGCAGATGACAACATGCCGCCCGAAGACAAGAACACTGCAGTGACCGTGACGCAAACGGACAAAGACCTGATACTTCTTTATCACACCTTTTGCCAAGAGAAGTGGTGCGCCTCGTGGCTGTCCGATGCCGAATCGATGCGCGACGAATTTATCGCCTGGCTGCGAGAGAAGTATGCGTCTGCGCCGAACCGAATCGATGAATGGGAGACGTGCTCTTACGAGATCGGGGAGTTGCCTGCGCTCCGGGAAATCTTTGCAGATGCGCTTGGACTGCGTGTAGAAGCGATTGAAACAGAAGTGCCGAGAGTGACAGGTGTGAAAATCGGCGCGGGCAGGGTGACAGCGCATCTCATCGATGGGCGAATGATTTCGGCACCGCTGATCTGGTATCCGCGGTTGGCCCATGCTACGCAGGAGGAGCGTAACGGTTGGGAGCTGCGCGACGGCGGGCAGCGTATTCACTGGCCTGAATTGGACGAGGAGATCAGCATAGAGGGAATGCTGACTGGATACCCGGTGGGAGAGAAGCGGCGGTCATTCGGGGAGTGGCTCGAAGCGATCAAGGCCGTGAAAGGGACGGAGATCTTCGAGGAGCGGCAAGCCGAAGAGAAGAAGGCGGAGGCTGGGATAGGGAGTGAGGTGTAGCGGAACATGCGCCAACCTATTGCCTTTGAAACGCTTTTCAGGCTATGATGGTGGACATACAGATGGAGGAGAAGCATAAAGTTCTTTCCCATGCTTCTGCATAGGAGGGACCATCATGCTAGACGTACAGACCAAACTCACATACGCCGACTATTTGAGGACGGCGGACGACGAACGCTACGAGCTTCTCAGCGGAGAGTTGGTAATGTCTCCATCCCCCAGAGAGATACACCAATACATCCTGGGGAGGCTGTTCCTCCGGTTGGGCACGTTCATTTATGGGCGCAACCTGGGGAGAGTCTATTGTTCCCCATTCGATGTCGTACTTTCGGATACTGACGTGGTGCAGCCGGACCTGCTGTTCGTTTCCAGTGGACGAGAGAGCATTATTACGGCGGAAAACGTTCAAGGCGCACCGGACCTGGTGGTGGAAATCCTGTCCCCCGCCACAGCCGAGAGAGACAGGACGATCAAGCTCGACCTCTATGCTCGATACGGGGTGCGAGAATACTGGATTGTGGACCCTGACGATAAGAAGATTACGGTTTTTGTGAGAGGCGAAAGCCGTTTTGAGGTTGTGGGCATCTACGAGGCGGAGGAGAGTTTGCACTCACCCACGCTGGCAGAGTTCAGTATCGCATTGCAGGATATATTCTGAGACGTAAGCAAAGGGCGGGCATGTCCCGATGCGATGTGATGGCCGTGATACAGAGAGGCCCCGCTGTCAGCAGCGGGGCCTTTTGCATTTCCTGACATGCTCTTCTATGGGAGGGGCCGGTCTACTGGGTGACGTGGGGGATCCCTGTTAGCGAGCCGACCAGCTTCACAGAGCCGCGGTGGACCCAGACCGGTGCGTCGAGGCCGGGGACTTCGATGCGGAGCCATTGGGGATCGGGGCCGATGCCGGTGATGAGGGCCCATGTGCCCCTAGGCAGGATAGCGGCCGCGCTGTGCTCGGTGCCCGGACCGGACCGGGCGAAGACGGCGCCCGGCTGGACGAGAACGGCCGGCTGCGCTGCAACTTCGGCCGCGGTCACGCGTCTGACGCCCTCCACGGAACCTCTCACCTCGGTCATGTGGCAGTAGATCCAGACCAGTGCGCTGTGCCCTGGCAGCTCGACCAGTATCCAGTCGCCGGTCGAGTCGATGCCGAAGATGCGTGCCTGCGTGCCCTGCGGCACGGCGGCGACCACTTCGTACTCCAGGCCCGGACCCGAGCGCACGTTCATGGTGATGGGCTGGGTAACGGCTATGGGCCGGTCATCCGGGGCGGGCGGGAAGAAGTCGGTGACGCCGTAGCGGGGGATGCCGGCGAGCGAACCTACGGCGACCTTGACGAAGTCGCGGATTACCCAGACGGGTTCGTCAAGGCCGGGGACGATGATCTGGTACCAGATATTGGGCGGGCAGTCGCCGACGGCGATGATTTCGGCCCAAGTCCCTCGAGGGATCGTGGCTACGATATCGTAGGCGAGGCCGGGGCCGGAATAGGCGTAGAGCGCGTAGGGCTGGGTCAGGGCGGCGGGCTGCTGGGAGATCTCACTGTCGGTGATGCGGCGGACGTTGACCAGCGGGCAGTCTACCACGACAAGGTCGCGATAGACCCAACCGAGGGAACTGAAGCCATCGAGTTGGACCTGGAGCCATTCGCCGCTGGGGTCGACGCCGACGACGTCGACCTGTATGCCCTGGGGCAGGGTTGTGAGGACGTCGTAATCGATGCCGGGGCCGATGCGCACGTTCATGATCTCGGGCTGGATGGTTGCTACAGGTCTGCTACCGGTTGCGCCGGAGATGGGGAGCTTGGCGAGCTCTTCGGCGGAGACGGTGGGAACGTTGGCGAGCGACCCTTGGACGGTGACCAGGCTCTGGTAGATCCAGATGGGGACGTCGAGGCCGGTTATTTCGACCTGATACCATTGGTTGCGGGGGTCAACGCCGATGATGGTGGCGCGCGTGCCCTGCGGCAGGGTGGTGATGACGTCGTAGGCCAGTCCGGGGCCGAGGCGGGCGTTCATGCTTTGCGGCTGGGTAACGGCCCGGGGGTAGTCGCCGGGGGTCATGGTCTGGCGGAGGGCGGCGAACCAGGTGATCAGTTCGCTGAGTTCCTGACAGCTCCAGACGGTGCGGTCGCCGGCGTAGTGGTGGGGCGTGTCGCCGTCAGTGCCGTCGCCGTCAGTGCCGTCGCCATCGGTGTCATCGCCATCGGTGTCGTCGCCATCGGTGTCGTCGCCGTCGGTGTCGTCGCCATCGCTTGTGGGTGTCGGTGTCGTCGCCACGTCGGGAGTCGTGTCCGGATTGGTCGGATTACCTATATTGATAACAACGATGATCTCCCAGAGATCGTCCGGCAAATCACTAGTGGGAGGACCAAGAGGCGGGCCTGTGGACCCTCCGGGCGGCGTGGCCGTCGGTGTAAGGGTAGGGATCAGGCTACCTGACGGCGTGGCAGTCGGCGTAACGGTTAGTACAAAGTTACCTGATGGCGTAGCTGTGGGTGTCGGCGTTGGCAGGCCGGAAGCGGTCGGCGTATACGTTGCGGTCGGAGTCGGGTCATCCTGTATCGGGTCATCCTGCGTCGGAGGCGGCGCAAAGGAGATATCGGCCGTGGGCGTGGGCGTAGGAGTCGGCACTGAGATTGCCGTGGCGGTAGGCGTGGATGTCGACTGCTTTTGCACTGGCGGCTGATTTTGCGGCGGCTGTCTTCGTTGCGGCGGATTTGTGGCGGTCGCGGTCGGTTCGGGTGTGTTCGTATTGGTGGCCGTTGCGGTTGGCTGCGGCGGCGGCTGGTTTTGCTGCGGCGGACTGGTGGCAGTCGCGGTCGGTTTGGGGGCGTTAGTATTGGTGGCCGTTGCGGTTGGCTGCGGCGGCGGCTGGTTCTGATGCGGCGGACTGGTGGGGGTTGCAGTCGGTTCGGGCGTGTTGGTAGGCGTGGCCGTTGCGGTCGGCTCGGGCGTGTTGGTAGGCGTGGCCGTGGGCTGATTTAGCGGTGGATTATTCTTCGTCGGCGGCTGATTCTGCGGTGGGTTATTTTTCGTCGGCGGCTGGTTCTGCGGCGGATTATTTTTCGTCGGTTTAACGGCGGTCGCGGTGGGCGTGCTTGTCAAGATGGGAGAGGGTGAAGAGCCGACGACCTGGAAGTCCTTGGTTGCGGTGTAGGTGAAGCCGCCCTCGCCGATAAGGGTGACGGTCACTGTATATGAGCCGACCGGTGTGGAGGCGGTGATCTCGCCGGGGACAATAATCTGGCCCACGCCATCGAGATCGCCGGTGTACTGGCCGCTCCCACCAAGTCCCGTCCCTTCAGCGACATCGACGTCTTCGCCGTCAGTATTGGTGACGTCGGCCCGGTAGTGATAGGTGTCCGAGTCGTCTATGCCTTCGAAGATCATGCTGAAGGGTTCCTCCCGGCCCTCATCAATGACAGGGGCCAACCCCTCGATCCTAACGGAAGGCGGTGGCATCGGCGTGGGCGTCACAGTCGGCGTTTCGGTGTGCGTCGGTGTGACCGTCGGTGTAGAGGTTTCGGTGGGTGTTTCGGTAGGCGTGGGCGTGGCCGTTGGCGGCGCTGGGGGATCGATGGTAATGCCACAGTTACAGGCAAGCGGAATCTCTTCGGTTGAGCCGTCTTCGGTGTAGGTGATGGTGCACTTCACCACATAGGACCCGGGCGTACAGTTACTGTTGACGCCCAGAGATATCGACCCTGTCGTGCTCCAGTGACTGTACTCCGACGGACTGAAAGTGCGGACGACGCCAAACCCTGATCCTTCACAGCTGTCGGCGTCGGGACCGTCGGTGCTGCCTTGCACCAGGTCGAAGCGGTAGGTGACGGTCGTGAAGGTGTCGTTGGCGTCACATACGCCGTCGTCGTTCTGATCGTTGCAGGGGAAGTTTGCGAAAAAGATGCTGATGTTCAGACTTTCCCCGGCGGCCACGGAGCCGTCCAGCGATTCGAATCCGGCGTGCGGTTTGAGGTTCTCCTGCTCTGGTTGGAGATCTTCCTGCAGCGCAGGGGCAAAGGTCTGGACCTCCGGAGGATTGGGCACGAAGGAGATGACGGTCAGGGCGAAAAGTAGCAGGATGATCGCCCCGATCAACGTTGTAACCGACTGATTTGATTGCGGATTCTTTGTCCCTACTGCAGTTCTGCGAGAGTGCATGTCCATGTCGGTTCAGCATTCCGGTTTCGAGCTAAGTCGCACTCCAAAAATGGAACGGCTCCTGCCGTTGGGACGTACGGTTGCCTTGGATTGTTCCGTTCTCAGGCATCCTTTTGGAAGTGGCGTTATTGATGCCGACTATGGTCACCCGGCGGGAGGGATGCGGGATTGGATACAGAGAAAGCAGAGGCCCCGCAGTTGAATGCGACGCCTCTGCTATGCGTTATTGTGAAGGCGGCCCAAGAGGGTGGAGCAACCGGACCGGCACAGCTATGGCGTGAGCTGGGGAATCCCTGCGAGCGAGCCGATTGCCACCTTGACGAAGTCGCGGACCACCCAGACCGGTTCATCCAGCCCTGGCACAATGATCTGGTACCAGACATTGGGAGGGCAGTCGCCGATGGCGATGATTTGCACCCAGGTCCCTCTAGGGAGAACTGCGATTCTGTCGTAGGCGAGGCCCGGCCCGGAGTAGGCGTGGAGGGCGTAGGGCTGGGTTATTGCAGCAGGCACCAGTCCGATTTCACGATCGGTGATGCGTCGCACGTTGACCAGCGGACAGTCGACCTGGACCAGGTCGCGGTAGAGCCAGCCGAGAGACCTCGTCCCCTCCAGTTCCACCTGCAGCCACGCGCCGCTGGGATCGATACCGATGACTTCGACCTGCATCCCTTGCGGCAGGGTGGTGAGAACTTCGTAGTCGAATCCGGGGCCGAGGCGCACGTTAATGACTTCCGACCGGGTGATCCCTATCGGACTGCTACCTGGGGCGCCGGAAACCGGGAGCTGGGCGAGTTCCGCGGCGGGGACCGAGCGGACGTTGGCGAGCGAACCTTCGACGCTGGCCAGGCCCTGGTAGATCCAGACGGGGACGTCGAGATGGCTGAGCCCGAGCTGGTACCACTCGTTGCGGGGGTCGACGCCGATGATGTTGGCGCGCGTGCCCTGCGGCAGGGTGGTGATGACGTCGTAGGCCAGTCCGGGGCCGAGGCGGGCGTTCATGAACTGCGGCTGGGTCGCGGCCTGTGGCCAGGCGCCGGCGTTCATAGTTCGGCGGAGGGCGGCGAGTGAGTCGACCAGGGCGCTGAGGTCCTGGCAGTCCCAGACGGAACGACCGGCGGCGTAGTGGCCGGGCCAGGCGTCGCCGGAGCCGTCCGCGGCGCTTGTGGTTAGCGGCGCCGTGGTTGCTTTGGCGGTGTCCGCGCCCAAGTCGACGTCCGAATCGGCGTCCGCATCATCGACAACAGGAAGGATTCTGTCGGAGAATTCGCCGCTCAGTTCATCTGTGGGCGTAGCTGTGGGCGTGGGCGTCAGGGTCGGGCGCGGGGTGGCCGTGGCGGTCGGCGTGGGCGTGTCGGTTGTGATGGGGGCAGGTGACGCGCCGTTTACCTGGAACACCTGGGTAGTGGTGTAGGTAAACCCACCCTCAGCGATAATATTGACGGTCAATATGTATGTGCCGGACGGGCAGCGGGCGTCGATCGCGCCGGGAAGCGTAAGTTTACCGTCGACGGCCTCACTGAGTTGGGCTGTGAACTGGCTGGTGCCACCGAGGCCCGCTCCCTCGCACTTGTCGGCGGCACCGTTGACTGACTTGGTTACATCGGCGCGGTAGCTATATTGGTCCGAGTCGTCAATACCTTCGAAGATCATATTGAAGGGAGTTTGCCGGCCCTGGTCAAAGGCGGAGGGAAGGTTGTCAATCCGCGCGGAGGGCGGGGGCATTGGCGCGGCCGTCGGCGCTGGTGTGATTGTGTGCTGACCCGGGATAATTTCGAAGTTTGCGGATGCGGAGGCGACTACAGTCTTATCGGATTCCTTCAATTTCGCCTTCAGCACGTAGAGTCCTACAGGGCAATTGGTGGTGGTATAGTTCCGACTGAATCGGATTACTTTGCCGACTCCTGTACCTTTTGAGAATGAACGGGGCCCACTAATCCCTATTCCTTCACACTGACTCACGCGTCCGCTTTCAGGGGGGCGCCGGTGTACTTCGGTCTGGTAATAACATGGGTCATCGAACGTTGTTCTATGCGTGCCCCCGTCATTCTTGTCGCAGGTAATGTTTTGAAAATTCGTGAAGGTAAGTTTCGCATAAATTGAGGTGCCGTACTCTTCCTTTGAGTTATGGGTATTGAATTCGATCGTTACACCTGGCTCGTTCTGCCTCTGAAGGGACGGGGCCGGGGCCCCGATCGCTGAAGTAGGAGGCAAGAAGGAGACGAACGTCAGGGCAAACAGTAACAGAGTGCTCACGCCGACCAGGGTAATCATCGATTGTTTCGTTATCATTCTCTTCAGTCTCTACTTCTATTCCAAGAGCGTGTCCGGGCTTTTCTGTTCAATCACCCCGCGTGACCGCTTCAACGTGCCCGACCGCTTGAATTGAGAGTAAGTACTCGGTCCTTGAACTCCTTCCGAGATCGGATCCGTGTCTACTGATCGGACGTGAATTCAACACAGAATGTTCCCCTCTTTCTGGGCCTAATTGGGAGGGACTATCACACCTGTCCGCGTGCTTATTTCAGGTGAAGCCGGCGGGGCTCTTGGGAGGAGACCTGTTTGACGAAGATTCGGAGATTGCCTGAGAAGGCGAGGGAGGCACCTCGGGCTGTTTCAGATGCGAGGGGGCACGCTCACTGCTGGTCAGTCTCTGCTGATGACGAGGGCGAGCTGTCTTGCGGCACTATTTTGGGGATATCGGCCGGCGAGCCGGCTGCGATCTTAGGGTGGCGGCGGGCAATCCAGACCAGCGGGTCGATGCCGGGAACCTCGACTTCGATCAGGAACCATTCAGCGTTGGGGCCGATGCCGACAGTTCTGATCCACGAACCTTTTGGCAGTCTGGCGACCGCGGGGTAGGCCTCGCCGGGCCAGCAGCGTTGGCGTCCGCGACGCAGCGGCGGTCGGTCACTTTCGTAGAGGGATCGTAGATCAGATCTGCGTGCGTTTTCAACGACGATTTGACCTGCTTGACTTGAGGGGAAGCGGACGCGGCTTCAGAGCCGCATACAGCCAATGAAAGAGGCCCCCGCAGCCGCCATTGGCAACGGGGACCTTCTGGGATGCGCTCGCAGCTTTGCGGGCACAAATGGCTGTTGTGCTGGGAATGTGCGCTCAGCGCGTGCCAGCGTCTGTGTCGGGCACCGCGGCGAGGCCGCCGCTCACCGTGGTTGAGCTGTAGGTGCCGGCCACGCCGGGATCGATCTCGACCTCGGCGACTTCGCGGCCGTCTGCCATCGACCCGCACCAGGCCGAAATGAGACTGGCGCCGCTCAATGAGCTGAAACTCAAGCTCTTGGAGTTGACCGTCGAGGCCGTGGCGGCCTGGTCGAGCGATATGTAGACGGTCGTGTCGGGGCTGGAACGGTGGTAGAGGTTGTAGAACTGGGCACAGCCGCTGACATCGATCCAACTTACCTCCAGATCGACACCGCCGGCCGGCGGCAGCGACAGGTCGACCGAGATCGAGTTGGTCAGTTGTCTTGCCGCTGGGGGCGATCCTCCCAGCGCAAGCTGGATCAGCCCCGAAAGGGTGCCGCCGGCGACCTTGGTGTAGTCGCGGAAGATCCAGGCCGGCTGGTCGAGGTCGGCAAGCTCGACGCGGTACCATTCTCCCAGCGTGTCGATGCCGGTGATCCTGGCCCAGGTGCCCTGGGGTATGGTCGTGAGTATGTCGAAGGTCAGGCCCGGTCCGGCGCGGGCGTTCAGGAGCAGGGGTTGCGTGATGGCGGCGGGGAGCAGGGCCAACTCGGCTTCGGTTACCCATTTGACGCCGGCGAGAGAGCCGACCACGGTCGTCAAATCCTGGTAGACCCAGACGAGCGTGTCCAGCCCTTCGAGCTCGATCTGGAACCAGTCGTTGTCGGGGTCGATGCCGAAGATGCGGCCCTGTGTGCCCTGGGGCACTACCCCGACGATGTCATAGAGCAGGCCGGGGCCGGTGCGCACGTTCATGGTGATGGGCACGGTGATGGCGAGCGGCACGGAACCGTCCGCTCCGGGCGCGCCCAACAGCTGCGCTATCTCTTGGGCGGTGTAGATCTTGACGGCGACCAGCGAGCCGATCACGGTGGTCAGGTCCTGGTAGACCCAGACACGATTTTCGAACTCTTCCAGTTCGATATGGAACCAGTCGTTGTCGGGGTCGATGCCGTAGATGTAGCCCTGCGTGCCGGCGGGGACGGTGGTGACGATGTTGTAGGTCAGGCCCGGGCCGGTGCGCACGTTCATCAGCTCGGGTATGGTGATGGCGAGCGGAACTGAGCCGTCCGCGCCCGGAGAGCCGGTCGTCAGTTGCGCGATCTCCAGGGCGGTGTACTGTTTGACGCCCCCCAGCGAACCGACGAGCGTTGTCAGGCCCTGGTAGATCCAGACCTGGCCGGCGATACCGACTATTTCGACCTGATACCAGTCGTTGTCGGGGTCGATGCCGACGATGGTGCCTTGCGTGCCGGCGGGGACGGTGGTGACGATGTCGTAGGTGAGGCCGGGGCCGCTGCGGACGTTCATTACTTCGGGGACGGTGATGGCGATGGGCGACTGCGTTTGCGGCTGCCACGTTTGCGGCAGGGGCGTCGGGTAGCTGATGAAGGACTTGACGGTGACGCCGCCACCTTGGTTGTTGCTGCGGCCCTGGTTGTTGTTGCCTTGATTGCCGCCCCCGCTGTTGCCCGGTTGGTTGTTCTGCTGGTTGCCCTGGTTGCCACCGTTGTTCTGATTGCCGCCATTGCCTTGGTTGCCGCCGTTGCCCTCTTCTGTAGGCGTAGCCGTTGGAGTCGCGGTCGGCTGGTCAGGGTCGTCCTGTGGCGGGTGTAATGGCCCTTGCGTATCGACGGTCGGCGTGGCCGTCGGGGTCGCGGTCGGCTGGTTGGGGTCGTCCCGTGGTGGGTGTAGTGGCCCTTGCGTATCGACGGTCGGCGTGGCCGTTGGTGTTGCGGTCGAATGTTGTTGTGGTGGCTGTTGTTGTTGTGGCTGTTGTTGTGTTTGCGGCCGCGGCGTGGACGTCGGAGTCCGGGTCGGTGTATTTGTAACGATAGGTGTCGGTTCTGGCGTCACATTGACTCCAAAGTATTCGACCGCGGAGGCCACTTCCACCTTGTCGGAACCCATCAGAATGACCTTCAATATATATTGTCCCCCTGTCGGACAACTAGAGGGAAGCGCACCGGAATCTTTTCTTACCTCAATTCCGTCGCCTTTCGGAAAGCTGCGAGGCCCGCCCAACCTCTCTCCACACCCCGCATGGCGAATATTGGTGGCGCGATCATATATCTCGGTCTCGTAGTAACAGACGTCATCGTACGTTGTATGGTGCGGGCCCCCGACACTTTTGTCGCACGTAATACTTTGGAAATTCTTGAAGGTGTAAAAGGCCAAGGCCTGACCATGTGTAGCATTCCCAAAAATGTTATTCAGATCAATGTGCACTGACGGTTGAGGATTCTGGGCGTAGGCGATCTGCGACCGGGGCGCGATGGTACCGGCCAAGGCAGCGATCAACAGTGCGCCCAGCCCTACTATAGTGACGATCGTGAGATTGGTTCGTATTCGCATCGTCTTTGCCTCTCTCCTATCGGCGACCTTGCCTGCCATTGGGCATAAAATTGAACGATTCCATTCAGTCCTGCGGATGGAGCGTTCGCCGAATTGGGAGGCGGAGACAGAAAGACCGGCAGTGCGAAACCGGTGCATCCCAGGGTTTATGGGGTTGTCAGATGAACGGGGAGCGGGAAGACGAGCCGCTCGAATGAAACAGGGGGTTTGGCGCGTGTTGGTGATAAGAATGAAAACCGGAGGCGCGCCGTGTGCCCTATAGAGGATGTGGATCGGGATCGTGCATCCACCTCAACCGCGCTCGGGAGGGGGCCTTTTCGGGCGGCCGATTTCGTGTGATCGATGCGCGCGCATGTACGCCGATGATGACGCTGTCCGCGCTGCATGCAGTCATTCCGCTTTGGCCGCCTTTCTGGGTTGTCGTACCGATAAAAACAATAAGTACAGTTCCCTGCGACGCGAGGGGCGCGGAGGGATCCTGATCGTAGATCGGTGTATCGCCGACGTCAAGCCTTATGGACCGATTTCAGGCACTAAAAGGCTGTGGGGGCGCGGCGGGATCGGAGCACCGATTCGCCGAGGTTGAGGTCGGCTTTCCAGAGTAATGGAGTGGAGGCGCGTTGTAATTGCGTAGGCATTGGACATGGATGCCGACGCATTGGCGTCCGCGCAGCGGCAGAATCCCGTCATTATCGTAGGTAGATCGTATGCAGATCGTTGATCACTTTTTGCCAGAGCATGCAGGGGAGACAGAAGCCGGGCGGACATGCGATGAATTCAGGCGCGATATGTGGGAGGCATCTACGCTGAACCGGGCACCTTGGAAGGGTTAATGAGAATTGTCGCGGCGGCGCTCCCCCTGCGAGGAATTGAACGGTGGGGTGAGATCGTTTATCATCCTCGCAGCCGCGGCCTGAACAGTCGGAGACGCCGCGGTGGGACGGACCATTGTCTCGGTGGCTGAGGGCGGCGCGGTATAGCGAGGAGGGCGATGATGGGGGATTGCAGGTACTGCGGAAAGTCTGCCGGCTTCCTACGCAAGGAGCACAAGGCGTGCGCAGCGGCGCATGAGCGAGGCCTGGAGCGTATAGGCAAGGTCTGTGTGGATGCCGCACTGTACGGGATTGACGTCGAGCGGCTGACCGACAGTGTGCGGTCGATCGGGGCATCTTCCTTTATTGACACATCGGGGGCGGCGATGACGGCTGCCCTGGCGCAAGGCTGGGGGCAGGCTGTCAAGGCGGCCATGGATGACCATTTCCTGTCGAACGAGGAAAAGCGGGCGCTCAATCGCTACCGTGCACAGTACAGTCTCGGCGCCCGCGATCTGGATAGCAACGGATACTTTACGCTGTTCAGGATGATGAACCTGCTGAATTCGCTGAGCGAGCACGCAGTCGTGCCGCGGTTTGACCGGCGGCAGGTGCGGCCGCCTTTCAACCTGATGAAGAGTGAGGAGCTGCTGTGGTTGTTCGGCGGCGTAGATTACCTGGAGCAGGTGACGCAGCGGGAGTTTCGAGGCGGGTCGTTGGGGGTTAGCTTTCGCGTGGCAAAGGGCGTTTACATCCGGCCGGGCGCGTTTCGCGGCCGCTCGGTGGCGACCAGCTCGATGCAGCATACTGATTCGGGTGCGCTGGGAATCACGACCAAGCATATCTATTTCAAAGGGAACAGCAAGAGTTTCCGGGTGCGGCTGGAGAAGATCGTTTCGTTCGATCCGTACCGGGACGGGCTGGGCATCATGCGCGATACGGCGCGGGCCAAGCCGGAGGTATTCAGGATGGGCGAGACCGACGCCTGGTTTTTGCTGAACATCATCGACGCGGTGATGAGTCTGGACAACGTCAAGCTGCCGAAGGCGGGTGATCCGACGCTGGATGAGATTGTTGACGGGGACCCGGTTTGAGGGACGAAAGGGGGGCGTACAGATGAACAGACTGTATCTCACATTCGAAGGGCCGAGCGTCGGCGAGAGCGGCGTGCCCGTAGATGCCTTTGCCCATGCGTTGACAGGTATGCAGGACGCGATGAGACTAATGGTCGAACATCTAGGAGGACGCCAGCCGGGGCCCGGGCAACCTCCCCGCTGGGCGCGTGAGCAGAGCAGCTTACAGTTAACTGCCGTACGGCCAGGCTCGTTGGTAGCCGAATTGACCTTGGCGGAACTCGATGGGCAACTTTCCTTGGAAAACCTCGGGGAGCAGGCAGTCGAAGCCATTTACAACTGGGATGGCAGCCCGGATTCAGCGCTGCCTCCAGAGGTGACCAACAGACTCGATGCCATACCCTCTGAACTCCCCGCGGACGTGCGGGTCTGGCTTGGTAGCGCCGATGCTCCTCTTAAGACAGAAATCAAACGCCCGAGTTCTGTTGTCCGCTCCGTACCGCAAAGCGAAGAGGCCCTCTTACAGGGCTGGCTCAGGGAGGTGAATTGGCATAGGGGAACGGCCCAACTGCACGACTATGCAGGTTCATTCGTACGTCTGCGCTTCAGCGAGGAGCATGCCGAAGATATGCAGCGCCTAGCGAGACAGCATGTGGAAGTCAGGGGACACGGGCAGTTCAATCAGAAAGGGGACTGGACGCCCGTCACTGTGGAGCAGATTACTGTTGCGCACCAGTGGGGCGAACCTTTCGACATGGATAGATTCCTGAACGATCCAAACCCGAAGATCTTCGATCCGGACAATCTGATCACCGCCAGCGAGCCGTTCGATGTCGATGAGTTCGTCAATATTATCCATTCCGGCCGCGACGAGGGCAGAAAGGAGTCGCCGGATTGCTAGTATTGGACACCAGTGTTGTATCGTACATCTTCAAAAGAGACAGCAGGGCCTCGTTCTATCTGCAGCAGGCTCAAGGACGCCGTGCACTGATCTCGTTCCAGACGCTGGAGGAACTCTGGCACGGTGCCTACTTTGGAGAATGGGGCCACAAGCGCAGACATGAACTCGCCAACCATCTTCGGGGATACACGGTTATCTGGCCCAGCGACTGATTGGTAAACGTTTGCGCCCAACTCCGCGCCGAGCGGAAAGTTGCCGGACGTACCTTGCAGTCGGCTGACGCCTGGATTGCTGCCACTGCCATCTTGCTGCGGTGTCCGCTGGCCTCTCACGACCGGGACTTCAGTGGAATTCCCGGACTTACGGTTATACGGGCCCCATAAAATTTTCCACCGCGACGGTTTGCGCCCCAGCGGGTTAGGGCGTATTATTGCGCGGTCAATTAAACAGTTTAGTAAACGCGTCATTGGCCGCTGCCGGCAGGGGCTGGAAACGCGGGAAAGGAGCGCTGCGTAGTCGTGGCTACGAAACAGCGGGCGGAGAATGAGTTGCGCCCGGTCCGGTTTGAACTCGATTATATTCTGCACCCGGAAGGCTCGGTGCTGATCAGTATGGGGAACACGAAGGTGCTGTGCAATGCGACGGTGGAGGAGCGTTTGCCGCGCTGGCTGCACCGGTCTTCGCACCGGCACGGGTGGGTGACGGCCGAGTATGCGATGCTGCCGCGCAGTACGCATCAGCGGGTTGACCGGGAGACGATGCGCCCGAAGGGACGGACGCAGGAGATCACGCGGTTGATTGGCCGCAGCCTGCGGGCGGCGGTCGATCTGGACCTACTGGGCGAACGCCAGATAATCGTGGACTGCGATGTTATCCAGGCGGACGGGGGTACGCGCACGGCGGCGATCACGGGCGGTTATGTGGCGCTGGCGCTGGCGGTCAAACGGCTGGAGCGCAGGAGGAGGGCGAAACCGGGCACGCTGATCCGGCAGGTGGCGGCGGTGAGTGTGGGCATTCTGAACGGCAAGGCGTTTCTGGATCTGGACTACCAGATGGACCAGAACGCGGATGTTGATTTCAACGTGGTGATGACGGACAGCGGCGAGTTCGTGGAAGCGCAGGGCACAGCTGAGGGGGAACCGTTCAGCAAGGGTGCGCTCAACGCGATGATGCTGCTGGCTGAGATGGGGATAGAGGAGCTGCTCCGTTTGCAGAGGAGCGCGCTGGCGGAGGCTGGCTTCTAGTTTTTAGTTTCAGTTTCTAGTTTTTGGAAACTGCGGTGTTCAGGATTGGGGCGGGCGTCGTAGAGGGGAATGGGGTATTGAGCAGGAAGAGGAAGCGGGTGACGTTGCGGGATGTGGCGCGGCATGCGGGCGTGTCCCCGACGGCGGTTTCGTTCGCGTATAATGCTCCGCACCAGTTGAGTCACGCGACGCGGGAACATATCCTGGACACGGCGGAGACGCTGGGCTACCAGCCTCATCCGGTGGCGCGCACGCTGGCGACGGGGCGCACGAATGCAATCGGGCTGCTGGTGCCTACCAGTCTTAACTGGATGCTGCACGATCCGCTGTTCACGCACTTTCTGGGCGAAGTCGGCGCGGCCTGCGACCGGGAGGGAAAACGGATCGTGCTGGCGTCGATGCACGAGGCGTGGGGCCGCGACCCGGGCCCGGGCAGCGAAGCGGTGACGCCGTTTACGTGGCTGGCTTCGATTGCGGCGGACGGTTTCCTGATGTTCAGCATCGACCGCGGCCACCCGCTGACGGAAGCGGTGCAGCGCTCGCTGCGGCCGACCGTTCTGCTCGACAGCGCCGACGACTTGCAGGCACCGACCTTCAACATCGACGACCACGGCGGCGCGTATGCGGCTGCGCAGCATCTTCTGGCAAGAGGACACCGGCAGTTTGCGGTCGCCACGATGACGCCGCGTCGCGACGGGGTGGTGATTCCCTCGATCGAGCGCAGGGTGCGGGGGTTTGCGGAGGCGGTTGCGGAGGCCGGGTTGCCGCCGTCGGCGGTGCAGATTGTGCATGCGCGCGGCGTGCCTGCGGCCGGCCACGAGTCTTTCCAGAACATCCGGCAGCTGCGAAGGCGGCCGACGGCGGTCTTCTGTGTGAGTGATGTGCGGGCGCTGGGAATTCTCAGCGGGGCGCGCAGGGAGGGGATCTCCGTGCCGGACGACCTGGCGGTGGTTGGCTTTGGCGATCTGCCGGATGCCAGCGTATCGAGCCCGCCGCTGACGACGGTTCACCGGGATATAGACAGCCAGCTGCAACTGGCGATCCGCACGCTTTTTCAGTTGATAAACGAACAGATCAGTGAGGCGGACATCGAGTCGCCGCATATTGACGCGACGCGGCTGGTGGTACGGGAGAGCAGTTAGTCTTGTAGTTTTTGGTTTGCAGGAATCTTCTAAGCCATGTTGTGTGTACTGTGTTCGGTCTGCCTGGATCCGGAGTGACGGAACGTACCGTTAGGATTTCTGTAACGGGCTGTTGATGGTCATCGCGGTGTACGTTGGACCTGATTGGGCGTTGCCTGGCCTACGCTGGTACATACTTGGGACCTGCCAAGACGCGGGGGAAGCGCGGGGCGTCGCGGGCCGCCAACATCATATTGCCCTCACACTCACTGCGGTGCGAATTTGAGGGTGAGGGCGCCCATCGCCATTAAGGATTAGTGACATGAGCGCGGACGAGCAGTATGAGTCGGTTCCGGCCGGCTATACAGGTGCGGTCTACGTTTGCCCGATGCATCCGCGCGTGCGCCGGACACAGCCCGGTTCCTGCCCGATCTGTGGCATGGGTCTGGAGCTTGCATCCGCTGCCATGGCCGAGGAGGAGCCGAACCCCGAGCTGGCGGATTTCACCCGGCGGTTCTGGATCGGAGCCGTGTTGACGGTCCCCCTCCTGGTCCTCGCCATGGGGCCGTTTCTAGGCCTCGGAGGGGCGCGCGCGGCCTTGGGCGAACGCGACGCGCTCTGGATCGAGTTGGTGCTAGGCACGCCGGTGGTGCTGTGGTGCGGTCTGCCTTTCCTCGCGCGCGGTTGGACCTCGTTTCGCACGCTGAAGCTCAACATGTTCTCACTGATTGCGATGGGCGTGATCGCCGCCTGGCTCTACAGCGTGGTCGCCGTGCTGGTACCCGGCATCTTCCCCGACGGATTCCGCGACGCGGAGGGCCATGTCGGGGTCTATTTCGAAGCCGCGGCAGTGATCGTGACACTGGTGCTTCTGGGTCAGCTCATGGAGCTCCGCGCCCGCCAGGGTACCGGCAAAGCAATCCGCGCCCTCCTCGACATGGCGGCCAAGGCCGCGCTGGTAATCCGCGACAACGGGCGCGAGGAAGAGGTCCCGCTGGACGAAGTGCGGCTCGGGGACCGTCTACGCGTGCGGCCTGGCGACAAGGTGCCGGTCGATGGCCTGGTAGTCAATGGCCGCTCCTTTGTGGACGAAAGCATGATTACGGGCGAGCCGGTACCCGTGGAGAAAACACCGGGCGATTCTCTCACCGGCGCAACCGTCAACGGTAGCGGCAGCCTGATCATGGAGGCTACGCGAGTCGGTGCCGACACGGTGCTGAACCAGATCGTCGCGATGGTGGAAGCCGCGCAACGGAGCCGCGCACCGATCCAGCAATACGCTGACAGAGTAGCGGGGTTGTTCGTGCCGGCGGTGATCCTGATCGCAGCCTGCTCGTTCATCGTCTGGGCAATTTGGGGCCCGGCGCCCCCGCTGTCCTACGCGCTGATCGCGGCCGTCGCGGTTCTGATCATCGCCTGTCCCTGCGCACTGGGTCTTGCGACCCCCATGTCGATCATGACGGCAACGGGACGCGGTGCTCAGATAGGGGTCCTGATCAAAAACGCCGAGGCCCTGGAGCGGTTCGAAACGGTCGACACGCTCATCGTCGACAAGACCGGCACGTTGACAGAGGGCAACCCGCGGCTGGTGGCCGTCCTGCCCGCAGCCGGCCACGACGCGGTCACGGTGCTTAAGCTGGCCGCGACCCTGGAGAAAGGTTCCGAGCATCCGCTGGCCAAGGCAATCGTTCAGGGGGCTGAGGATCGTGAGGTCGCACTGGCTGCGTCGACTGACTTTGAAGCCGTGACTGGCAAAGGGGTTAAAGGAACGGTCGACGGCCAGACCGTCATGATCGGCAACCTGAAGCTGGTGCAGGACCTCGGGCTCGATCTCGAGGCGTTGACCGCAACTGCCGACAGCCGCCGCGACGGCGGCGAAACGGTGATGTTCGTCATGCTCGACGGACAGTTCGCCGGACTGGTCAGCGTCGCCGATCCTGTGAAGGATTCCACCCCCGGCGCTCTCAAGGCTCTCCATCAGCTCGGCTTTCGCATTATCATGGCCACAGGCGACAGTGAGCGCACCGCCAAGGCGGTGGCCGCCCATGTCGGCATCGATGATGTGCGCGCCGGCCTGCTGCCCGAGGACAAGGCCCGCCTCATCAGCGAGCTGCAGGCCGCGGGGAGCAAGGTCGCGATGGCGGGCGACGGAGTCAACGACGCGCCCGCGCTCGCCCAGGCTGATGTCGGAATCGCCATGGGTACGGGTGCCGACGTAGCCATCGAGAGCGCCGGCATCACACTGGTCAAAGGCAACCTCGACGGAATCGTGCGCGCCCGGCGGCTTGCGCGTGCGACCATGCGCAACATTCGTCAAAACCTGTTCCTTGCCCTGGCCTACAACGCTTCTGGCGTGCCCGTGGCAGCCGGGTTGCTCTATCCCTTCTTCGGCATCCTCGTCAGCCCCATGTTCGCGGCATTCGCGATGACCGCATCTTCGATCTCGGTCGTCTTGAACTCTCTACGCCTGCGCAGCCTGCGCGTCTGATTCCTGCCTCACACACGCGACGAGAACGCTCCGTGAACGATTAGCGGCGGGGTCGCCTTGGGCCGGGGCGGAACGCCGACCCTGACAACACCTTTTCCTGACCAAACCACTGCGCACGCCCGGTACTTCCTCTGCAAAGGCATAACGCGCGGTGCGGGCACGTCCGCTAGGGCTCGTTGACCTCTGTCAGAACAGCGATATAAATGAGAAAAGTGCTTATCCGCGAATGGCCGCGAAGAGCGATTCTTTTTGATTCACGGAGGGTCGTAGGGAGTCTTTTATGGGTGCTGGTGTGGACGGTGGGTGCGGGATTTGAGAAGCGGGCGAGAGGTGGGCTGATTCTGTTCTAAAGGCTGGCGATTTCGGGGCGCTGGTCGCCGTTGTTGGGGCGGCCGAGGACGGCGCCGATGTCGTCGCCGCGCTGGACCTGATAGGCAGGGATGTTGGAGAGGGCGAGTTCGTGGGTCAGCTCCGCGTAGGGCTCCTGGCCGCCGAAGGTGGAGCCGTCGATGACGACGGCGACGCTGTGGACGCCGCGGCGGCGGATTTCGCGCAGGGCGCGCACCCAGGCAGGGTCGGGGTCTGCGGTGATGGCCAGGATCATATCGTTGCGATTGAGGCGCACGCCCTCGGTCACGACGAGCTGGTCGAAGGTGATGCTGCCCTCGGCGGAGACGACGGCGAGGGCTTCCAGCATTTTGCGCATCTGCCGCTCGCCGCGATCGATCTGTAGGAGGTAGCGCTGGCTGCCGTGCCAGATGAGGCCGACGGCGCGGTTGCGCAGCAGGAAGTAGCGGGCGATGCTGGCGGCAGCGGTAACGGCGTATTCGAGCGTGCTGGGAGCCAGTTCCAGGGCATCATCTCGTCTGCGGCCGCTGAGACCGAAGACGCCGGCCTGCGGGGGCGTCAATTTCCAGGGCAGGCTGAGGGCGGTGCGGCTATGGAGATCGAGAAAGATCCAGATGTCTGCCGAGGGGTCCAGCTCGAACTCTCTGGTCATGAGGCGCCCGGTGCGGGCGGTCGACAGCCAGTGGATGCGGTTGAAGCTGTCGCCGGGCGCGTATTCGCGGATGCCGGAGACGTTGGTGGTGATGTATTGGGCGCGGCGGTTCAGGGCTTCGCCGCCGGCCAGGTCGGCTGCGGGGGGTTGAAAGGCGGAGAGGGTGACGGTGGCCGGATAGACGATGAGGTCGCTGGTCTGGCTCAGCGTCTGGTCGATGGAGAAGAGGCCCAGGGGATCACCGCTGAGGAGGCGCATGGGGCCGAGTCGGTAGTAGCCGCGCTGCTGGCAGTAGGTCCGTACCTGCCAGCGATGGTGTGCTCGGCCCTGGAGGTGGCTGACGACGCGGCTGGCGCCATGGAAGGGGACGGTGGAGAAATCCCGCACTTCGAGCCACAGTTTGGGAAGCCGTCCGTGATTGCGCACTTCGAAGCTTTCTTCGAAGTGCTGGCCGACCTGGCTGCGGCGGGCACGGGTATGCCGATTGATATGGATGGCGCGCGTGCTGGTCCAGGACCAGAAATAGCTGAGTGCGAGGATGCCGCTCAGGAGGTAGGCGAGGTTAAAGGCGAGAGGGCGCCCACTGTTGAGCGCAAAGCCCCAGGCGACGGCGAGAGCGGCGAGCAAGAAAATGAGGCGTGAAGACATTGACGGCAGTTATTAGTTTTCGGTTTCTAGTTTTCAGTTTGTGGCGTCATTGCGCCGGTGGCCACTACGTGGTGACGAACGACCTGGGATATGGACTGAAAACACGGAAACTTCGATAGGCGTTCAACTGGCTCTAACGCGGCTGCCGGGCACGGGTGTATGGGCGAGCGCGTCCTCAATCACCTGGGCGGCGTCCACATTTTTGATGCGTGCGGAGGGGCTGACGATGAGCCGGTGAGCAAGGGTCGCCTCGGCCAGGAGTTTGACATCGTCGGGCAGCACATATTCGCGTCCATCGATCGCGGCCCAGGCGCGGGCGGCGCGGAAGAGGGCCAGACTGCCGCGAGGGCTGGCGCCGAGGTAGACGTCGGGATGATCGCGGGTTGTGGCGACGAGGTCGACGATATATTCCTTGACGCTGTCGTCGACATACATGTCGCGTACGGCTTCCTGGGCCTTTGAGAGTTCTTCGACAGAGACGGTTCTGTCGAGATTATCGATGGGATGCGTCAGGGCCTGCAGACCGAGGATGTTGACCTCGTGCGCCTTCAAAGGGTAGCCGAGGCGGATGCGCATGAGGAAGCGGTCTACCTGGGCCTCGGGTAGGGGGAAGGTGCCCTCATATTCGATGGGATTCTGGGTGGCCAGCACGAGAAACGGGCGGGCCATGTCATAGGTTGTGCCGTCGACGGTGACCTGGCGCTCTTCCATGGCCTCCAGAAGAGCGGACTGCGTTTTGGGCGTGGCGCGGTTGATCTCATCTGACAGAACGATCTGGGCCATAATCGGCCCGGGCCGGAATTCGAATTCGAGGTTTTTCTGATTGAAGACGCTCACGCCGGTGACATCGCTGGGCAGCATATCGGGCGTGAACTGGATGCGGCGATAGGTGCTGCCGACGGTGCGGGCGATAGCCCGCGCCAGCATCGTTTTGCCAACGCCGGGCACATCTTCGATAAGCAGGTGACCCTCGCATAGCAAAGCGACCACGGTCATGCGGACTTCCCGATCCTTGCCAATGATAACCTGCTCGACGTTGGCAATGATGCGATTGGCGACGTCTTGCACTTCTTGCATGGGGCTTTCCTTTAAGCGGTGGTTCAAAGCGAGCGGTCTGGGGCCGGCAGGGTTTTGGCGGTTGCGGATGCGCCCAGCGGCCAAGCCAGTCGTCCGGGCGGTACGCGATGCGGGCAGATTACTCGATTATGACGCATAGTGCGCGCAAAGCGTGTACGCCAGGCTCCAAAGTCGTCGGTTTTGACGACGAAAATATGCAGTTCACACGGGACTCAACAGAAAAGTGTTGCATCCGAATTGCCGGATCGGACGGAATTCGGGCTTAGTTTACAGCACTATGAGGCAGATAGACAATCCGCCGGGAGGTGCAAACGCTGCAGAGCGTGTTGGCGGCGGCTTGTTGTTGAATGGGGCGAACGCTAGTCACGGTCTGTGAACGGCTGTATAATGACCGCTTATGGAGTTGCATGAATATCCCCGCCCTGCAGAGGACACAGGTATCGGCATCCACTGGTGCGCCGGCGTTAGCGCGGCTGCGCCGGAGATGATGGAGACGTTCTGGCTGCGGGAGCTGACGGAACTGGGCGTGAAGTGGGTCAAGATTGCGGACCAGCGCGGTGCGCTGGAACTGTCGCGGACGCTGCTGGCTGCGCAGATCATGCCGATCGTTCAGATTGTGCGGGGGGCAGCGGGACCGAGACGGCTCTCGGATGCGCAACTAGAGGAGGTGGAGAGGCTGGTCGAGGCCGGAGTGCGCTACTTTGAGCTCGACAGCGAGCCGGACGCGGCCGCCTTTTGGGGACGGGCGAGGCTGCCGCAGGATGCGCTGACGATGACGGCGCGGGCGGCGGCGGCGAATATGGAGGCGGTCCTGGAGCGGGGCGGGCTGCCGGCAATCCCGGCGCTGACGCCGGAGGGGGAGTGGCAGCTGGCGGAGGAGATCGCGCGCGTTGGAGGCGAAACGCTGTTCGACAAACCGATCTGGCTGGCGATCCACAACTATTCGAGCAACCGTCCGCCGCACTATCCCAGTGACGCGGCCCAGAGCGGGGCCGCACCATCCGGGCGCGAGTTTTACGCGGCCCTGGCCGCGGAGGCGTGGCAGGGGAGGCCGGCGGCCGGGGTCGACGACGTGCGGCGGCAGCCGGCGGACAGGAGTGGGGAACTACCTGCTGGGCACGATGATGACGCGCCTGACGGCTGGGGGGAGGAGGCGGCCGCTGTGCCGGCTGAAGGTCAGGCGCCGGCGCATGGCGTATACTGGCGGGCATTTGAACGCTTGAACGGTGACGTGGAGCGGTTGATTGGCCGCAGTCTGCCGATCCTTTCGACGGCCAGCGGCTATTTGATGAATGAGATCACGGACCCGCGCTACCCGAGGACAACACAGGCGCTGCATGCGGCGCAGACGCTGGAGATCTGCCGGGCGATGATGGGGACGAGCCGCCGCGCCCCGCCGGCGCCGGACTACTATTTCTGCACGGCCTTCTGGCTGCTGGCGCACGAGGCACTGCAGGGGTCAGGGTCGGTAGACGAGCAGAACGCCTGGTACAGTCCGCAGAAGCGGGGAGAGAGTGAAGAGGAAAGCGGAGAGGGGGAACCGCTTTCGCTGCCGGCGGGGCCGGTTCCGGTCGCGGAGACGTTTGGCTGGTCGACACTCCCGATCGTTTCATTGCTGAAGGCGGAACCCAAACGGCCGCGGGCGCGGAAGGAGCGTTCACCTCAGGCCCCCGTTCCCAGCAGGGGTTACGGATTACGGCCAACGGGGGATGGCGTGTTGAGCGGCAAGGTACGGGGTGGGGCCGGCGCGCAGGTCCGGCTTACGCACAGTGACGGGTTCGCGTACGAATCGATCGCCAGGACGAGCGGCGTCTACCGTTTTGTGAATCTGCCGGCGGGCCAGTATAGCCTGGAGGTGATCGACCCTGCGGGCAGCCGTGTAGACGCAATCGATCTGGGGCCGGCCCAGGAGTTGACCTTTAACCTGACGGCTTACGGATGGGGTTTCGAGATAGAACAGCGGCCCGTGCTGGATGACGGCATGCTGGTCTGCGACGTGGAGTTTATGCCGAATCCGGCAGGCACGGAGAGCGGGACGGATGAAGGGGGCCGGCGGACGCGCCCGCCGGCGCTGCGCATCAGCGACAGCGAACAGAAGGGTTGGGTCGTGCCGCTGGCGCGTAGCAGCCAGGCGCAGACAGCCCAGTGCGAGACGGGACCGCTGGCGGCCGGCAGTTACCGGTTGGAAGTGCTGGGGCTGCCGGACAGTGGTCAAACGCCCCTGACGTGCGAGGTTTCCATCGAGGAGGGCGTGGAGACCAATGTGCTGTTTGCCTACTCTTATGATGAGAAGAGAACCCCCCCTCGGGAGTCGGCGATCAGCGGCAGCGTGGAGGGCGGAGAAGGTTGCACTGTGCGGTTGCGGGCTGAGGAGCCGGGAGGGGGGCCGAGTGAGCGCCTGGCGGAGGTGGACGAGGAGGGCGGCTATGTCTTCACCGGCCTGCCCGCCGGCAGATATTATGTGGAAGTGAAACAGAGGCGGCTGCTGAACTGGCCGCGCCCGCTTGTTTTGGACGGGCGCAACCGGCCCTGCTGCGATCTCATCCTGCTGCCGGAAGAGACGCTGCCGGCGCTGCCGGATCCCGCGATGCTGCAGGGCGAGATGCGTCTACAGGAGCAGATGCAGCCGGGAACGGCGGGCGCCTCCGCGCGCGATCGGCAGCAGTTGGGGGGCTCACGGCCTTCGCGGCAGGTGGCACTGGTGGACGCGCAGGGGCAGCGCTACGTGACGCAGGTGGAACCTTCGGGCGAGTTCAGGTTCGACAGCCTGCCGGCCGGCGACTACGATCTTTACGCTGAGGGTTTCGGCAGTCGGGGGATTCATCTGGACGCGGGCGACCGGCTCAGCATCCAGTTGTGGCAGTCAGAGGAGGGATGGCGCCGGCAGACGCGCATTCAAGCGGCTGCAGCTACACCCGGGATGATCCGGGTGCAGTGGGTGGGGCGGCCCGACCTGACGATTGTCGTGACGGATGCTGACGGCGGCATGGAAGAGCTGGACGCAAGCGAGGCCGGGGAGGCGGAGCCGTCCTACCGCGCCGAGTTCGGACCATTTCCGCCGGGCGCGTACCTGGTCCACTGCCCGGAGTTGGCGGTCAGCGCGGAGGTTGAGTTGGCGGCGGGTGAGGCGGCGGTGGTTTCTTTGGTTAGTTTCTAGTTTTTGGTTTCTAGTTTTTAGTTGGTTGCCTCGTGGGGATGGATGTTTGGCCGCGGGGACTGTAAGGGTAAGGGGTGAGTTAGACATTTGGCTGTCTCATTCGGCGGGCGGGTTGACTTTGGCGGGGCGGTACGCTTTTTGATGGCGGGCGCCCTGCGGCTACGAGAAGACCCGGCCGGTGGGGATAATGGTGGGGGGCGTTGCGGGGGGAATCCCCCCGCACAAGGGAGGCCGCTTGCGGCCGACCGCCCGGAAGAGGACATAAGATTATCAATAGCGAAGGGCTTTTGCAGGAGTCGATGGAAGGTAAACGGTGGTTCAAGTGATCAGGAATGGGCGCAGATGGGCGACGGCCTGGGTCTCGCTTCTTGTGTTGCTGCTGTATGCGGGCTGCGGCGGGGATGACGGCGGCGCGGCGGTGGGGGAGGACCCTGTAGTGGTGACGCCGCCGCGGCCGCTATTGCGCTGGATGGGGCCGGCTTTTGTGCGGCCGGTGGACAGGGAGCTCGTTGCGCGCTGCGGCAAGGAGGTCGGTATGGTGATTGAACTGCTGCCGGCGCCGGCCAATCCGGTGGACCGGCTGGGGCTTTACCGACAATTCCTGCCGGCAGAGTCGGACGACATCGACCTGATCGACTTTGACGTCGTCTGGTCGGGGACGCTGGCGCCGCATCTGCTGGACCTGAATCCGCATCTGACGGCGGAGGAGCGCCGTCAGTATTTCCCGATCTACCTGGAGAATAACAGCGTGGGCGAGGCGCTGGTCGGGCTGCCGCAGATGGGCGACGTCGGCCTGCTCTACTACCGGACGGACCTGCTGGAGAAGTACGGTTTCGAGGGGCCGCCGGACACGTGGAGCGAACTGGAGGGGATGGCGGCGGCGATACAGGCGGGGGAGCGGGGCGAAAATGCGGAGTTCTGGGGGTACGTGTGGCAGGGGAATGTGTACGAGGGTCTGACGGTCAATGCGCTGGAGTGGCAGGCGAGTATGGGGGGCGGCCTGATCGTGGATGCGGAGGGGCGGTTGGCTTTGGACGACGTCGCGGCCGGTGCGCTTGACAGGGCGGCGGCGTGGGTGGGCGCGATCAGCCCGGAGTCGGTGACGGTCTTCCAGGAGGAGGATGCGCGCTGGCAGTTCCAGAACGGCAATGCGGCCTTCATGCGCAACTGGCCGTATGCGTACGGGCTGGGGCAGGCGGAGGACAGCCCGATCCGCGACCGGTTCGGCGTGACGCGATTGCCCAGAGGGGAGGGCGCGGAGGGGCGACATGCGAGCGTTGTTGGGGGTCAGCAGATCGGGGTGAGCCGCTACAGCCGTTACAAGGATGCGGCGGCGGGTGCGGCCCGCTGTCTAACGGACGCGAGGGCGCAGCGGCGGCGGGCGCTGGCGGACGGTACGCCGCCGGGGATGGCGGCGTTGTACGAGGACGAGGATGTGCAAGCTCGTATTCCGGCGGCGGAGCAGATCGCGGAGAGCCTGGCCGAGCACGCGGTGGCGCGGCCGGCGGCGATGACCGGCGGGTATTATACTGAGATTTCGCTGGTTTATTTTATTGAGGTGAACCGGGTGCTGACGGGCGAGCAGGACGGGGCGAGCGCGGTGGCGCGGGTTGCGGAGCAGGTTGCGGCGTGGTTGGAGTGAGCGGCTGTTCGTTACTCTCCTATAGTAAGGCTTACATTTTCCATGCTCTGCTGGGATGTTGATTTCATTAGTTGCAGAAAACTGTTTGCAAATCTAAAGTGCGTTCAATTTGAGACTTCGACCTTTTGCTCGGTCTTCAAACCGAGATCACGGGTGTCTCGCCTGCCTTGCCGATATTCACAGGTTCTTGGTTTCTTTAGGCAACCACAGTTGTCTTGTCAAGTTAGAGGTGTGAATGATGACTAACTCGAAAGTCCTGGCAAGAAGTACCGACCATTTGGGAAACCTCAGTGCAAGACAGCGCGACCTGCAAGTAACCTGCGCACGACAGTGCCGTGCCATTCTAGGACCCAAAAAACGCCAGCCGCCAAGCCCGACGGCTGTGCTTAATCCGCACACCTGCATCGAATTACGACCCGAAACAACCAAAAATCGAACAGAAAAACGCGTTTGAGCGGACATTGCGGACATTTTCTATGAACAAATTCATAAAAATTCACCGTCGTCATGGACATTTTGGGGAATTATACGCTTAGTGACACAAACAACAATTACGGCAGAAGAAACACCTCAACCTCCCTGTGCTACTATCAAGAGGATCGCATGAGCAACACACCAACCTAGGAGACCAACCATGTCCTCAAAAATCCCCACACAGGCCCTTTCCGCCATCGAAGAAGAATTTGACGCCCTGCACTAGAAAAACGAAACCGCCGGACAACCACGGGAGGCCTAAACATCTCCCGCTTGATATCACCCAGACCGGGTCGACTTCTTGTCCACCACCTCACGCCTCCGATGCTTCACCTCACGCTCCCGCAAAACATGCTTGCGCCCAGAATCCTTCGGTGGCGTATACTCAAATACCTTCCTCACCATTTCCTTCAATTGCTGCAACTCGCCCTTTTTAGCCGTGGATCCCATGCCGAACACGCCCATATCAACCTGTTCTTATCCTAGCGGTATCCACCTAATAACATAGGACAAAAGTTCAAACAAACACGACCACCTACACAACCTCAAAAAAACCTAGCCTATGTCACTATCCATATCATTTCCGAAGCATTGGGTGTATCCCAAATTATTGTCCGCCCAGTAGAGTTGATTCGTCGACCAGGCTGGATTCAACACTGGTAAGACGAGTCTCGCAAAAAATCTGGGATGCACCCGGGCAGGGCGTTGGAGGAAACATTCCGGTCTGAAGGATTGGCGCTTCCTTGAATCTCACATGCTTCCGGGAGTCAGATTCATGAACGAGAAGGCAGCAATCGAGAGATGCGCTATTGAACACCCTGGCGGGGGCAATGGTCTATTCGCTACCTGAGTATCTGCACTGGGCGGTCAGCTCGTCGCGTCTGCCTCGCAGGTCCAGCCAGTCAAGTACGGCGATGGCACTTGTGTAGGAGGCGGCGGCAGCGCACCACTCTTCGTCGAGAGCGAATACCTCTCCCTGCTCGACATGCGCTCTCTGCAAAAGGTGGCGTACGTTTCTATATTCGGGATCGATGCGGTAGAGATCTACGAGGAGACCGATGACGCGCGACCAGTCGGCACCCCAGTAGGTCTTTACGTCGACGTAGTGGGCGGTCATGAAGCGTTCTTCCCTGACAAGCGTATCATTCGGCTGCAGTTCCAGAGCCTTGTCGAAGAGCTGCACGGCCGACTCCTCCTGCTTCCCTTCGGCAACTGTGGCTCTCGCCAGCTCCACGTAGGACAGAAACAGCCTCTGTTTCAGTTCCTCTCTTTTGTAATCGGGCTGCGCAGACTGCACTTGAATGAAGCGCTCAATCGCTTCCTGCCATCGGCCCTCGTCAAACAAGGACAACGCCTTAGCCCATTCGAAGTCAACCGGGCTGGGTTCGGCCTGCTTCTCAGGGAATACCTCGGTTGTGTCGATCTGTTCCACTGCCAAGAGGGCGCTGCGGGCGGCCTCGTTATCGGGATCGAACTCCAAGATCCTTCCATAGACTGTACGAGCCTCTTCGTTCATGCCGGCGTCCAGCATGTCGGAAGCGCGTTGCAAGAGAATGGCGATCTGCTGCCGCGTCTGCGCCTCCCCGCGACGGAGGCCGTCGCGATAGCCTGAGACGACCATGACGAGAATGACAACAATTGCCAGCCCTGTCGAGACAGTTACGATATACCAGAAAGCCGGCGGCAATCCACGAAGGAAAAACGGGGCGCCGTCAGGGTAATGCCGTGTTTCCATAGTTGAAGACAGTTTCAGTCGGCAGCCCTTTTCAGTAAACGTGCCTTGTTTGTAACTTCCCAAGGCAAGGAAATGTCGTCGCGACCGAAGTGTCCGTAGGCTGCAGTCTGCCGGTAGATCGGGCGGCGAAGATTCAGGTCGCGGATGATAGCACCCGGCCGCAGATCGAAGTGTTCCTCGATCAGTTCTTCGAGCTGTTCATCACTGACCTTGCCGGTGCCGAAGGTCTCGACATTGACGCTCAGGGGCTGGGCCACGCCGATGGCGTAAGCAAGCTGAATTTCGCAGCGGTCAGCCAGCCCGGCGGCGACGATGTTTTTTGCAACCCAGCGGGCTGCGTAGGCGCCGCTGCGGTCTACTTTGGTGCAGTCCTTGCCGCTAAATGCGCCGCCCCCGTGCCTGCCCATACCGCCGTAGGTGTCGACGATGATCTTGCGACCGGTAAGTCCGGCGTCGCCCATTGGGCCGCCGACGACGAAGCGACCTGTCGGGTTAACAAAGATGCGCATGTCTTCATCGACCATGTCCTCCGGAAGGACCGGAGTGATGCAATGTTCAATTACCTTGTGCCGAATCTCCTTCTGGGTAATGTCGGGATGATGCTGCGTGCTTATCAGGACGGTGTGGATTCGTTTCGGCTTCCCAAAACTGTATTCCACCGTTACTTGAGACTTACCGTCCGGGCACAGCCAGGGCAGTTCGCCGTTCTTGCGCAGGGTGGCAAGGCGGCGGCTGAGCTTGTGGGCCAGATAAATGGGCAAGGGCATCAACGAGTCGGTCTCATTGCAGGCGAATCCAAACATCATGCCCTGGTCGCCTGCCCCGACCGACTCAATCTCATCCTCCTCGCTGTCCATGGTTTCATTCTTGAATTCCTGGGCCTTGTTCACGCCCAGCGCAATATCCGGCGACTGCGATGCTATGGCGACTTGCACGCCGCAGGTATCGGCGTCGAATCCTTTGGCGCTGTTGTCAAATCCGATATCTTTGACCACCTTTCTTACGAGTTCATCATAGTTCACGGAGGCTTTGGTCGTGATTTCACCGAGAAGGATTACAAAGCCCGTCTTCACAGCCGCCTCACAAGCGATGCGCGCATCCGGATCCTGGCACATGATGGCGTCAACCACGGCGTCGCTGATCTGATCGCACATCTTGTCTGGGTGCCCCTCCGTCACCGATTCGCTGGTAAAGAGGAGGGAGGGAGCGGTCATAAAGGTGCTGCTCATTTGCTGTTCTCCTGACTACCGCCCGCTTGCCTGGGGGCGTAAGTCTCATTCGGCTGTGCCGAGAGTCCACTCGTTAAGGTAGGCCTCTTGTTCGTCAGTCAGTGTGTCGATTTCAACGCCCATGGCCTTGAGTTTGAGCGCAGCGATCTCTCGGTCGAGCTCTTCAGGCATATCGTAGACGTTGCCGCTCATTTCGGCGCTGTGTTTTAGCAGGTATTCGGCGGCAAGAGCCTGATTGGCGAAGCTCATGTCCATGACGGCGCTGGGGTGTCCTTCGGCGGCGGCCAGGTTGACGAGTCGGCCCTCGCCGGCGACGTAGATACGGCGGCCGTCCTCCAGGGAGTACTCGTCGAGAAAATCGCGTACACGCGTGATTTTGGTTGACATCAGTTCAAGCGCCTTCATGTTAATCTCGACATCGAAGTGGCCGCTATTGGCGAGAATTGCCCCATCCCGCATTTGTTCCATGTGATGGAGGTCGATCACGTTGATGTCACCCGTAGCGGAACAGAATATGTGTCCGGCAGTGGCCGCTTGTGACATGGGCAGGACCTGGAAGCCATCCATGACGGCTTCCAGTGCGCGTAATGGATCGACCTCGGTGACGATGACGTTGGCCCCCATGCCCTTGGCGCGCATGGCAATGCCTTTGCTGCACCAGCCGTAGCCGCCAACAACAAAGGTCTTGCCTGCCATGAGCACGTTGGTGGCGCGAATGATCCCGTCCAAGGTACTCTGACCGGTGCCGTAGCGGTTGTCGAAGAAGTGCTTGGTCATGGCGTCATTGACGGCGATGACAGGGAAAGCCAGTTTGCCCTGGGCGGCCATCGCCCTGAGGCGTATAACGCCGGTAGTGGTCTCCTCGGTTCCCCCTACGACGCCGTCGAGCAGGCTGCTGCGCTGAGTGTGGAGCATGGCGACGAGGTCCATGCCGTCGTCCATTGTCAGGTGAGGCCCTGTATCGAGGGCAGCGTTGAGGTGGGCGTTGTACTGCGCCGTAGTTTCGCCTTTGATGGCGAAGACGGGCATTTCATAGTATGAAACGAGGGCGGCGGCGATGTCATCCTGGGTGCTGAGGGGGTTGCTGGCGCAGAGGGCGATTTCGGCGCCGCCGGCGAGGAGGATGCGCATCAGGTTGGCGGTCTCGCTGGTGACGTGCATGGCCGCGGCCATGCGCACACCCTCAAAGGGGCGTTCTCGGCGATATCGTTCTTCCAACAGGTCGAGCACGGGCATCTCTTTGGCGGCCCACTGCATGCGAAAGCGGCCGCGTTCGGCCAGGCCGATGTCGGCAATATCGTAGTTTTTCTGTTGAACCGCGGTGGACATCTGTTGCTTAACTCCTTTTGAGAGTGTTCTTCTTTCGGAAACTTAAATCCGGTCTTATCGAGTAAACCAATTCTAGCCGTTTTCCCAGGATCGACTATCGAGTCTTTCTAGCAAATCCTTCTATGAAATGGCAATGTAAATTAAATCCTAGCTTCTCATAAATGGATCTGGCAACCAAATTCTGACTGTCTACATTCAGTACAATTACACAGAAATCGTCTTTTTGCAGAGCGCGCGCAATACTGGAAGTGACCGCTTTTCCGTAGCCCCGGCCGCGGCGATCGGGCCTTGTGTAGATGTTGCCGATTGCCGCTACCCCTCTGGTAATGACCTGTTCCAGAGAACCGAAGCTTTCCTTGGTCAGCGACTGCACTTCTGTGCGTAAGGAGACATGGGTTCCGCCGGCAGCCGCAAGAGTGCCGTCTTCGTCGTCAATGCCGATGAAGTAGCCGTCGTCGAGTTGGCTGGGGTCGAAGGCGTCGGGAGCGTAGTCACCTCCGTGGTGATACAGGTCGAATAGGTGGCTTGCGTCGGCTTGAGATAGTCGCCGCGCCGCCAGGTCGGGAGCTGGAACAGGTCTGCCCTGTGGGAGTACCATACGCAACATTTTTCGGGGCACCACGTGCTGATAGTCCTGTTCAACTGCTGGCAGGTGCGATGGGAGGACGCTCAAGAACAGTTCTTCGGGAAGGTCGGCACCTGCCAGAGCGGCGGCAACACCTTCACGCGATCCTGAGGTCAGAAGGATGGGCGGCTCCAAGCCGAAATACAAGAGCGCGAGTCCGCTGGCGTCCGGGGCGACGAGCCAGCGGCAATGGAGGGCCAAGTCCTGGCGGAGGTCTGCAATCGCGTAGGCGGCCCAGACGGGATCCCTGGACAGGATGTCAAGAACTTGCCCATTGACTAAGTGCGCGTCGCGCATTTCAGGCCGGTTCACCCCAGAGCAGCGCTTCACCAAAGGTTTCCTCGTAGCGATGGGCAAACTCCTGCCTGGTAAAGCTGTGATTAGTTGTTCCGAACTGCTCCAAAACATAGGTGGCGCACAGCGATCCAAAGCGTCCGCAGACGTCAACGGGCATGCCGGCGCTGTAGGCGGCGAAATAGGCACCGCGGTAGGCATCGCCAGCACCGGTTGGCTCGGCAACTTTTTGCGGTGGAGCAATCGGAATGTGGACTTCCTGTCCCTGGTGGTAGATGAGGCTCCCTGCCCTGCCTTCGGTGACGATGAGCGTGCCGACCTCCTGAACAATCGTCTTTCTCGACCAACCAGTCTTGTCTTCGATTACGGCCATTTCGTAATCGTTGACCATCAGCCAGGCGGAGCCGGGAATACTGCTGCGCAGGTCGTCTCCGCTCAACCGGGCGGTCTGCTGGCTGGGGTCGTAGGCAAAAGGGATGCCCAGATCCCGGCACTCGGACGTGAAGTTGAGCATGGCCTGCGGATCGTTGGGACTGATGATGACGACATCGGCATCGGTCAGCCCCTGTTCGGCGAGGGAGAGATCGCGGCAGTCGCTCATTGCGCCGGCGTAGAAGTTGGCTATCTGATTCTGCTCTTCGTCGGTACTAACAAAGAAACTGGCAGTGAATTTGTTGGGGATTTCAACGACATGGTCGGTGTTGATTCCGTGCTGGTCCAGCCAGGCCTTATAGTCGCCAAAGTCCTGACCGACGGTGCCAAAGAGAATCGGGTCGCCTCCGAGGAGCTTGAGCGAGTAGGCGATATTGGCGGCAGTTCCTCCCCGCTGGCGAACCATGTCTTCAACCAGAAAACTGACGCTCAAGCGGGTCAGTTTTTCGGAAATGATCTGGTCGGTGAATCGGCCAGGGAATGACATCAGGTAGTCATAGGCGATGGAGCCGGAAACAACGATTCTCATAGGTCACCCGTCAGAGGATTGGACCGCGCTGACAGCCGGCCGTCGTCATCTTCCAGTCTTAGGATGACGGAGGCCTGCAAGTCTGATTCAGTGGAGCCTTCGGTTGTACGCTGTACTTGCCATGCTTGGGCGCCGGCGCGAGATGAAACGACTCGCGATACTTCGGCGCCAACGAAATGGAGGCCAACATTGTTGTCGATTCCGTAGCCGTCTTTCATCTCGCCGGAAGCAATCAGCCGACGGTAATTAGGCCGGCGTCCGGGTTCACCGTCGAAATGGGGAGAGCAGCTTCCGGACAGAAAGCCTAGGCAGTCAAGCGGAGTGAGTTTTCCCGGAATCGAATCAGTTAGGCCCTGCTCAAACCAGCAGATCGCGCCTGCACTGACTCCGGAGAGAACAGTTCCTTTTTGCCAGGCCTGGTTCAGAATGCGGTCCACTCCCCATTCCCGCCAAAGTGCGAGCATTGACTTCGTATTACCACCACCAACGTAGATTATGTCCTGTTCCAGGAGAAACGAGGCGAGGTCGGCGGTATGAGGCCTGAAGAGGGAGAGGTCAGACGGCAGTGCGTCGAGCTCCAAGAAATGGCGGTAGAAATTGGCAATATAGAAGGCGTCCTCACCGCTTCCCTGGTGCAAAAAACAGATACGAGGTTGCTGGGCGGGAACCTGGTCCAGAATGTACCGGCTCAGAGCAACGTCTTCTTCGTTGCTCGTGATACTGTGGCCCCCGAGAGCTACGATTTGGGGCAGGGCCCTACGATCGAAAGTCATTCGCGATTTCGTCTTGCGAGAATGTGGGTGGACTAGCCTCGGTACAGAGAAAGAATGGTCAGTCTGCGGCAAATTGGAGGGCGGCTAGGCCTGTGCCGAGGTGATCCACTGGACAGAGCTTTCGGGCGTCTTGTGGCAGAGAAGGCCATCGACGAGCGCGGCAGGCTCATCTTCGACGACGAGCAGGCGCCTGTATCTGTCGGCGATAAACCCCTGCTCGATCTGGTGGGCAAGCATCTGGCGCAGAGGATCGAAGAATCCGTTTACGTTGAGCAGGCCCATCGGCTTGTTGTGGATGCCAAGCTGGATCCAGGAGATCGTTTCGAACAGCTCTTCCAGTGTGCCGATTCCCCCGGGCAAGGTGACAAATGCGTCGGCGAGCTCAGCCATGCGTGCTTTGCGCTGGTGCATGGTCTCGACGACCTCAAGATGCCCGATTGTCTGGCCGGCTATCTCCTTAGCAGCAAGAGGCCCAGGGATGATTCCGTAGACAGTTGCGCCGCCGGCGTGGGCAGCTCTGCTGACGGCTCCCATGAGTCCCAGATTGCCGCCGCCATAGACGAGACCATAGCCGCGCCTGGCGATCTCCTCTCCCATGGCGGCTGCCTGAAGCGTGTATTCGCCGTCGACCCCGGGGCTGGAGCCGCAAAAGACGCAGATGCGTTCAAAGCGGCGCTGTTCGTCCATGGTTATCTTCTTTCCGACCTCTCCGCCTCGATGGCGGCCCGCCCCTTTTCTACGGCGGTTTTCAAGCTTTGGTCGAACGGGGGATAGCAGATGCCTTCTTCGGTAACGATCCCGGTCACGTAGCGGTGGGGCGTAATGTCGAATGCCGGGTTGTATACCGGTACGTCTGTGGGCGCTACCGCACGTGCGCCGACTTCAACAACCTCCTCGGGTCCCCGCTCTTCGATTGGAATGTGGTCACCGTCAGGAAGGTCGAGGTCGACGGTACTGGTGGGGGCAACGCAGTAGACGGGAATGCCGTTTTCTCTGGCGACGACAGCGATCTTGTACGTGCCAATCTTGTTGGCGACATCGCCGTTGGCGGCGACGCGGTCGGCTCCGAATACGACGACGTCGACCTGGCCGGTGCGCATCAGGTGACCGGCTGCGTTGTCGGCGATGAGATGCATGGGTACTTCGGCGCGCATCAGCTCCCAAGCGGTCAGGCGGGCACCCTGCAGGCGGGGTCTTGTCTCGTCCACCCAGACATGGATGTTCTTGCCCTGCTCCTGGCAGGCGTAGATGACGCCCAGGGCGGTGCCGAAGTCCACTGTTGCCAGCGACCCGGTATTGCAGTGATGTAGAAGATTTGCACCGTCAGGTACGACCGCGGCGCCATTGAAACCCATGCGACGATTTATCTTGACGTCCTCATCGGCAAGTGCTTCGGCCTCAGCCAGCAGCGTGTCCCTCAAATTGCCTGCACTACCGGGTGCGGCGGAGGTTTCCTGGGCGACGTGCTCGGCCAGATTGAGGAGCCGGCGAGTGGCCCAGCTCAGATTGACTGCCGTAGGCCTTGCCGCGTCCAAAGTTTCCTTGGCTTGGCGCAAGTCCTTGAGCAGACCTTCGGTGTCGCCGGCCTGGCAGAGGTGGGCGGCAAGCGCCATGCCATAGGCGGCAGTGGCGCCAATGGCGGGCGCGCCTCTCACGTACATTTCACTGATACTGCGCGCGACCTCAGGCACTGTAGCAAATTCGGCGATCACCTCTTCGCCGGGCAGTAGCCGCTGGTCGATCATTTTCACTTTCTCGTCCTGCCAGTAGACGGTGCGCATGATCGGCATTCCCTTCGCCAAAATGAAACCCCTCCGAGTCGATCCAGAGGGGTTCTTGCACGCAGGGCATTCTCATCTATCGAGCCGTGCCTGGCTCGTCGGAATTGGCACCTTCAGAGCAAACCCAACGGAACTGAACGGAGATGGCAGCCGGTGTACAGAGCATGCAATGCGTTCCACGGGCCAAGCGGTCAGACGTGCCACCCACCGGTCAGCAACCGAGTACCGGGACTCCGGCAGGTTGCCGGGGGATCATCGGGCCGGTCCCTCCCCCCACTCTGGATAAGAGAAGCAGATTTCTAAGGTTCCTCGGTAGACAGATTAGCACAGGGTGGTCCTTCGTGTCA
Source organism: Caldilineaceae bacterium (assembly GCA_022821585.1). GTDB lineage: Bacteria > Chloroflexota > Anaerolineae > Caldilineales > Caldilineaceae > Bin5. The sequence continues at coordinate 278 of JAJEDI010000008.1, read as the reverse complement.
AGAGGTGAAGAATTCACACACAGGGCAAAAGCATCTTAATGGGAGAGAGCTTTGAGGAGATTGTCAGTCTTCCAACCTGATCGTGATCCTTTGGCAGAAACACGGAATTGGGCGCTTTTCTCTCTGCGTAGGAGGTTGGGAACCGAGCGGCGCAAGAGGGCGGGGTTGCGCCGCGGATGGCCGTGTCGGGGGCTTGCCGGTGCAGGTTGTCTGGCATGAGCATTGGACGAGAGTTCATGAGAGTTCACGAGAGTTTACGTGCGTCTTGGTGTTGTATG
>JAJEDI010000079.1 GCA_022821585.1 Caldilineaceae bacterium | reverse complement strand
CGCAGCAGCACCAACTTTCTTGTCAATCTCATCGCCGGCCTGATTGCCTACACTTGGCAACCCCAAAAGCCGTCTCTTCATCTCCCCGAAAATGAGTTGGCACTATTGCCAACCACTATCTAACTCCGAACTCAGGTTAGTTAGGTCGCGGCCCGTGGTAAGGAATCGCACCGGCCAATGAAGGTCCAATCGTTCATTACGCGCTACGCGGGGAAAGAACAAACGTTCCCGGCACAGTATACCAATGAACTCGGATTTCACCAATCAGTTCTTAATGTATAAACGCTCTGAAACCCGACGTTTTACCCGCGCTTTGCAACCGAACGATGGGCGTCTTCCCACCGCAACAGGATTTCCCCCGTCCATCCGTTTCCGAAAAGGGCCGGCTTCAGCCTGACCGCGCACCCGCTTCCACTACCTCCGGCCGCGGGCTGCCGCCTATACCTGGATCACCACCGGCAGAATCATCGGCCGCCGCCCCATTTCATTGCTGCAGAAGCTGGCCAGAGCATTACGAACCCGCCGCGAGAGTGCCGTCGGCGCCGCCTTCACTTTGACCTCGTTACGCACGATCTCCTCCGCCCGCAGAATCAACCCCTCGTTGTCCCGGATATAGACAAACCCGCGGCTGATAATCTCCGGACCGTAAAGGATTGAGCCGTCGAACTCGTCCAGCGCCACGATACAGACGAGGAAGCCGTCGCTTCCCAAATGGCGCCGGTCGCGCAGAACGACGCTGCCGATGTCGCCCACGCCCAACCCATCGACAAAAACGTGGCTGGCGCTCACGTGTTCGCCCAACCGCGCCTCGACCGCATCGGTCTCTTCCTCAAAATGGCCGAACTCGACCACCTGCCCGTCTTCGACAACGAAGACGTTCTCAGGCGCAATCCCTGCCTCCTCCGCCAGCTCTCCGTGCAGGACAAGATGCCGGTATGCACCATGCACAGGGATGAAATAGCGCGGTCGCACCATCTCCAGCATCCGGCGGTAGTCTGCCTTGCCGCCGTGTCCGCTCACGTGTACGTCGTCCGACAGTTCATGATAAAAGACCCTGGCCCCGCGCCGGTACAGATTGTCCACGGTGCGGTTGAACAGCTCCTCGTTGCCGGGGATCGGTGTCGCGCTCAGCACAACCGTGTCGCCCTTGCGCAGACTGATCTGACGCTGGTCCCCAATGCTCATGCGCACCATGGCGCTGGTCGGCTCTCCCTGGCTGCCTGTGGCGATGATCGTCACCTGGTGGGAGGGCAGCTCTTCCATCTCCTTGGCCGTCAGAAGCTCGTCCTGCCGGATATCGAGGTAGCCGAGACTGATCGCTATCTTCACATTATTGATCATCGAGCGCCCGATCATCCCGACCCGCCGTCCATGCTTACGGGAAATTGTAATGATCTGCTGCACGCGGCTGATGTTGCTGGCAAAGGTTGCCAGAATCACCCGTCCATCCACCTGCGAGAAGATACTGTCAAGCGTCTCCTCGACCTTCGTTTCGCTGGGCGTACTGCCTTCCGTCTCTATATTCGTGCTGTCCCCCAGCAGCAGCAGCACACCCTCATCACCCCAGCGCTCCAGCTTGTCCACCTCGGTCAACTTGCCGTCCACCGGGGTATCGTCAAACTTGTAGTCGCTCGTCAGGATCACCCGCCCCGCCGGCGTGGAAACACTGACCCCCACACTGTCCGGGAAGCTGTGGCAGGTATGGAAGAACTCCACTGTGAACGGCTCCAGCGCGATCTCGTCACTTTCCGTCACCGTATGCAGTTCCGTCTGCGCCAGCAAGCCGTGCTCCGATAATTTGCCCTGAAGCAAGCCCTTCGTCAGCGCTGTGGCGTAGACCGGCGCATCCAGCCCCTGGTCGATCAGATAGGGCAATGCACCGATATGGTCCTCATGTCCGTGCGTCAGCACAATGCCGCGAATCCAGTCCAACCGGTCCAGCAGATACTCGGACTCCGGGATCACTACATCCACACCGTGCATATCGCTGTCCGGGAACATCAGGCCGGCGTCAACAATGAGGATGTTTTCGCCGGACTCCAGTACCATCATGTTTTTTCCGATTCCACCGAGTCCTCCCAGCGGAATCACCCGCAATTGCGTCGTGTCGGCGTCCACCTCGCGCGGACGGTCCGTTTCAATAGGTGCTACTTGCGTTTGTTCCATTCGATCTCTCCTTTGTAAAGCAATACAGGCGGTACGCCTGCGTTGCCGTGAATTTCGTCTAATACAAAAACGCCGGGTAGCAACAGCTCCCAGCGCGAAAAAGAGTCTTCTATGTTTGAAAGTTCAACATATACGCGCAGGGCGAGCAGAGGACGAAATAAAGGGGGAACCCTTATTCGTTGACCCTTCGGCCACCCTAAATTGCACAAACGCTCGCGCCGGCGGCCACACTCGCTCCTCAGATTCAGTTATTCCCCTTCATTGTACCTGTGAATGGCCCGTTTGTCTACTTTTTCCCATAACGCAGTTCTTCTCGATCGGGAGGCGATATGGCAGGAGAACGTCGAACGAGGAGAAGAGAGCCCCCGGGCCTGTGCACAGAAATGGGTTGACACCGGGGCCGAAGTCGTGGCGCAAGCGCGCCGGTCTGCACGCAAAAACTCGCGGGCAGGTCTGCAACGCCCGCGAGCGTCTCAACTCGCGCCCGGTTCTCTTACATGCCTGTTGCCGCACGGGTGGGGATGTGGACGGCTGCGGTTACAGCCGCTCGCGGCCTGTACAGGCCGCCGCTCGCTAATACACGCCCAGGTAGCGGTCCAGCTCCCACTGCGTTACGAAATTGCGATAGCTGTCCCACTCCTGCGTTTTCGCCTCGACATAGCGCTCGAAAACGTGCTGGCCCAGCGCGTCCTGCACCACCTCGTCCGCGCGCAGCGCATCCAGCGCCTCGCCCAGGTTACCCGGCAACGTCTCCAGCCCGGAGCGGTCGCCGTTCATCTGGTAGAGGTCCTCCTCGGCCGGCATCGGCGGGTCCAGCTTGCGCTCGACGCCGTCGAGGCCCGCCGCCAGCATCACCGCGAAGGCCAGGTAGGGATTCGCGCTCGGATCCGGGCAGCGTAGTTCGCAGCGCGTACTCTGCGTCCGGTTGGGATTGATGCGGGGGATGCGGATCAGCGCGCTGCGGTTTGTGCGCCCCCACGAGATGTAGACCGGCGCCTCATAGCCGGGCACCAGACGCTTATAGCTGTTCACCAGCGGCGCGATGATCGGGGTGATCGCCGCTGCGTGCGCAAGCTGCCCCGCGATGAAGTGCAGCGCCGTCTTGCTCAGGCCATACTCATCGTCGGCGTCGTACATGCAGGTCTCATCCTCACCATATCGCCACAGACTCTGATGAACGTGCATGCCCGACCCGTTCACCCCAGTGATCGGCTTGGGCATGAAGGTACAGTGAAGCCCGTTCTTCTGCGCGATCGCCTTCAGCGTTGTCCGCAGTGTGATCGTATTGTCCGCTGCCGCCAAGGCAGGACCGTACTGGAAGTCGATCTCATTCTGCCCGCTGGCGACCTCATGGTGGGATGCCTCGACCTTGATGCCCAGGGCGTTCAGCGCATCAACCATCTGGCGGCGCACACCATGCGCCGAATCAGAGCTCACGTCGAAATAGCCCGCCTCGTCGTGGGGCGTCAATGGGTAAAGGCTGTTATCCTGGTGGCGCCGGAACAGGAAAAACTCCAGCTCCGGACCGACGAGGAAATCAAAGCCCAGCTCCTGGGCCCGCTTCAACTGCCGGCGCAGAATATAACGGGGATCGCCGGCAAAGGGATCTCCGTTTGGGGTGAAAACATCACAGACAACGCGGGCGGTGGACAGCTCCATCTCCCAGGGGATCGGCATGAATGTATCCAGGTCCGGCACCAGATACATGTCGCTCTCAGCGACGCGCGCGAATCCCTCAATCGAGCTGCCGTCGAACCAGACACCGTTTTCAACCGCGCGATCCCAGAGTTCAATCGGGATCGTAACCTGCTTGACGATGCCCACGATATCGCTGAACTGAAGACGCACAAAGCGCACGTTGTGTCTCTTGATCGTGTCGTCGATCTTTTCCAGCGTCTCCATCAGTTTTTCGTCTGCAAATGCATCCAAGAGCATATCTGCCTTCCCCTTTCAGATCGTCTTCAGAAGTCAGCCCTTATCGATGAAGTGAGTGAACATGAAAATTCAGAGCCTGAACTACTGAAAACTGAACAACCGTCAGTATCAAAAGAACAAGGGGGCAGACACAATGCGCCGCGCCGCCCCCTCGTTGTTAAGAATTTTCAGTGTAACTCTTCTAAATTCCGTAGTACATCACGAATTCCTGCGGATGCGGGCGCAGACGGACTGCATCCACCTCTTCCAGCCGCTTGTACTCGATGTACGAATCCAGCAGGTCCGGCGTGAAGACGCCGCCTTCGAGCAGGTAGTCGTGGTCTTCCTCGAGCGCGTCCAGCACCTCGCCCAGGCTGCCCTTCACCATCTCCACCTCTTTCAGGACATCCTCTTCGTACAGGTCAATCTCGGCCGGGTCGCCCGGGTCGATCTTGTTCTTGATGCCGTCCATGCCGGCCATCACCATCGCTGCGAAGGCCAGGTACGGGTTCGCGCCGGGGTCGGGGCAGCGGAACTCGATGCGCTTGCTATTCGGTGACTGGCTGTACATCGGGATGCGGCAGGCGGCAGAGCGGTTGCGGGCCGAGTAGGCCACGACCACCGGGGCCTCATAGCCGGGAACCAGTCGGCGGTAGCTGTTGGTCAGAGGGGCGCAGAAGGCCAGCAGCGAGTTGATGTGCTTCAACAGGCCGCCGGTAAAGTGCAGCGCCATCTCGCTGAGGCCGGCGTACTGGTCTCCGGCGAAAAGCGGCGTGCCGTCTTTCCAGAAGCTCAGGTGCGTGTGCATTCCCGAACCGTTGTCCTCGAAAAGCGGCTTCGGCATGAACGTCACCGTCTTCTCGTTATCCTTGGCGACGTTCTTGATGATGTATTTGTACAACTGTACCTGGTCGGCCATCTGCAGGAGCGGCTTGAACTTCATGTCGATCTCAGCCTGGCCTGCCGTACCCACCTCGTGGTGATGTACTTCGATATCGATGCCCGCATCGATCATCTTGCGCGTCATCTCGGAACGGACATCCTGCAGCGTATCATAGGGAGAAACCGGGAAGTAACCCCTCTTCAGCCCGACCGAATGGCCTCCTCCCAACTCACCGGAATTCCAGGGCGCTTCCACACTGTCCACGTAGTAGCCGGCCGTGTGGCGGCCCGCCTCATAGGAAACACCGTCAAAGATGAAAAACTCGGCTTCCGGCCCGACAAAGATGGTGTCGGCAATGCCATCGGCTTCGACGTAGCTGACCGCTTTGCCGGCGACGTTGCGAGGATCGCGGCTGTAGGCTTCGCCCGTAAGCGGGTCATGGACGTTGCAAATCGCGCTCAGTGTGGGCATGGCGCAGACCGGGTCGATGATCGCGGTCGAGGGATCCAATCGCAGCACCATGTCGCTGTTCTCGATGCTCTGGAAACCGCGAATCGACGAGCCGTCAAAGCCCAGCCCTTCATTGACCGCATCATCCGCATCGAACTCCTCAACCGGCATTGTGAAGTGGTGCCACTGGCCGAACAGATCGGTAAACTTGACATCCACCATCTGAATGTGATTGTCCTGAATGGCACTGTTCAGATCGGCAATTGAACTTACGTTGAGTTTCATTCCTCACTTAATCCTTTCAGAAATGGCGTGGGGTCCTTATTGACCTGAATACAAAACGATGGATCGATAACTACAGTAGTATACCCTGCCACTTACGGCCCATTTATGGACAATCCGAATAACGATTTTCCACGTTTGTTTGTGCAGATTGCATGATCGCCGGAGAGGGCGCTCTCCCTCCCCCCACTTCCCCGCCTTGCAAGCAACGCACGCGCCGTACGCAGCGCAATCCGCCTATCATATCCATCCGGGCTCTCACGGGCCAATTTCGCCTTGCACGATTTCACTGCTACACTGATGCCCCAACCGCAGCAGCCCGACGCCGGGCGTAACGAGCTTTCCCCTGCTGACCAACTTTCATGAGCCGATACCATGTCGAAACTCGCCCTCTATGAAAAGAATCCCGCCGTCCGCATCGTAACCGGCGCCTGCCCGCACGACTGCCCCGATACATGCAGCTGGCAGATTGCTGTGGACAAAAAAAGCGAGCGGGCGCTGGATATCTGGGGCTGCGCCGACCACCCGGTGACGCAGGGCACGTTGTGCGGCAAGGTCGACCGCTATCTCGAACGCGTCTACCATGCCGACAGGTTGACCCACCCCCTGCGCCGCGTCGGGCCCAAAGGCAGCGGCCGCTTTGAGCGCGTCTCCTGGCGAGAGGCGCTGGCGGAGATCGCCGCCCGTCTTCAAGGCGTCATCAACGAATGGGGACCGGAGGCGGTTCTGCCCTACGCCTACGCCGGCACCATGGGATTTCTGCAGCAACACGGCATCTCCGACCGCTTTTTCCAGCAGATGGGCGCCAGCCGCCTCGCCTACACGATCTGTTCCGAGGCCGGCTTCGAAGGCTACCTCTATACGATCGGCTCAACCATCGGCATCGAGTCGGAAGACTACGCCCACGCCCGCCTGATCCTGATCTGGGGCAGCAACACCCTCACGAGCAACCTGCACCTCTGGCCCTTTATCCAGGACGCGCGCAAACAGGGCGCACGCGTCATCGTCATCGACCCGGCCCGCACCCGCACCGCCAGGGCCGCCGACGAGTGGCTGCCCATCCGCCCCGGGACCGACGGCGCACTCGCGTTGGGCATGATGCACGAGATCGTCAACGCCGACCTGCACGACCGCGACTACGTGGCCGCGCACACGGTCGGCTTCGAGCAACTGGCCGAACGCCTGCAGGAATGGCCGCCCCAGCGCGCGGCCCGGATCACCGGGGTCCCGGCCGACCGGATCCGCGAACTGGCGCGAGACTATGCCACGACGAGACCCGCAGCCATCCGGGTCAACTACGGCCTGCAACGCCACTACGGCGGCGGCATGGCGATGCGCAACATCACCTGTCTGCCCGCCCTGATCGGGGCCTGGCGCGAACAGGGCGGCGGCATCCAACTCAGCGTCAGCGGACAGCTGCGCCACCTCGAAAAGAGCGGCCTGGAACGGCCCGACCTCCTCGCCGGACGCATCCCCCGCACCATCAACATGAACCGCCTCGGCGACGCCCTCAGCCTCGACCGCACCCGCCTCGCCGCGTCCCACTACGCGCCCCGGCCCGTGGACCGCAAGCCCGCGCCCGACGATGCCGGCCCGCCGGTCAAGGCCCTGATCGTCTACAACAGCAACCCCGCCGCCGTCGCACCCGACCAGTCATCGGTCCAGGCCGGCCTGGCGCGCGAGGACCTGTTCACCGTCGTCCTGGAGCACTTCCAGACCGACACCGCCGACTACGCCGACTATCTCTTGCCCGCCACCACGCAGGCCGAGCACTGGGACCTACAGCGCATGTACGGTCACCATTTCTTAGCACTCAACCGGCCAGCGATCCCACCGGTGGGCGAGGCGCGGCCCAACAGCGCCATCTTCCGCGGCCTCGCCCAGGCCATGGGCTACACCGACAGCGGCTTCTACGAGGACGACGAGACCGTCCTGCGCAGCTTCATCGAGGCGCAGCATCATCCTATCTACGAGACGGTTACCTGGGAGGCCCTGCTGGAGAAGGGGTTCGTGCGCCTCAACCTGCCCCAACCCTATCTGCCCTTCGCCGAGGGCAACTTCCCCACACCGAGCGGCAAGTGCGAGTTCTACAGCCAACGCATGGCGCAGGACGGCTACGATCCGCTGCCCACCTACACGCCGCCCAAGAGCGAGGAGAGTGGGGCGAGGAGTGAGGAGAAAGAGAACGGCAGCGTCCAGGCGGAGCAGGATCCGCATTCGCTTGCCTGTATTTCGCCGCCGGCCCATTCCTTCCTCAATTCGTCCTTCTCGCACCTTGAGCGTTTCCGCGGCCGCGAGCGCGAACCCCTGCTCTGGATCCATCCGCACGACGCCTCCGCCCGCCGCATCGAGGAAGGCGCCTGGCTGCGCGTCTGGAATGAGCTCGGCGAGGTCGAGCTCACCGCCCGCGTCACCGAAGAGATCATGGCCGGCACCGTCCTCGCTCCCGGCATCTGGTGGAACAAACACAGCCCCGACGGCCGCAACGTCAACCAGCTCACCCCCCAGGACGAGACCGACATGGGCGCCTCAGCCAGCTTCTACGACGTCCGCGTCTTCGTGGAGCCGGTGTAGGTTGTGCACAAGATGATGTGCCTGTGGAGAAATGATGTCGGCGTAATGATTGTTGTGGGACGGGGATTGCGTAGCATGGAGGGATGATGGCGGCTGAGAGAGGGGATAGCTGCCTCTCCCTAAGCATTGTCTAGTGCCGCCCTTAGAGGGGGCCTGACGGAGAATCACCCATTGTTCTCAACGAAAGTCAGGTTCCGGGGCTGTCGCAATTCATACCCGTTGCTGGTTGGAAGTATATCGCCATCCAAGCTGACGAACTCTTGGTTTCGAAACGCTTGAATCACCAAGTCATAGACAGGTTGCTCAAATTCAACTTGAATGCGGACCAATCTCTCATCCCTTACCGTCAAAAGGACCGCCTTCCCATCGAAATTGTTAGGCTTTTTCTCTAGTTTGACAACCTGTGCAATCAAATGTTCGTCAAAGGAAGGATCATTGCGCCGGAGAAAATCTGCCGCCTCCGACAGTATACCCGCCGAATTCTCAGAAAACTTGTAGTTTGTGTCTGGGACGTTTGATGGGCGCACACCCGCCCAAAACAGAGCTATCTCGATTCCTCGCCCGTTCTCTGCCAGCGTCGCCACTGATTCGCAAAGATTGGCGCTAACTCCTTCCTTTACCACTTGGCTGAAAGGCTCCAGCGTATCTCCGGATACGGATTCGGTGATCGCCCGCGAAGTATAGTGAAGTGCTTTGGATAACTGTTTCGTAGCCCGCCGGGGGAAGGGTGCTGTATAAGCATCTCCAAAGTCAGTCTGCGTACCGAACCCCGCCGGCACCGGGGAATGCAGTGTCAGGTCGTATCCTTCATGATAACCCGGAAGGGGAAGGACATTGTCAAGGTAGTCGGTCACATTGGAGCTGGTTCTACCGCGATAAGCCGCGCTGGGTTTTTCGGCGGCGCGGGCAGCTGAGGCCAATAAACTGTAAGCGGCATCCAGCATTTCCGTGTTCTGGCGGAGAGAGAGTGCCTTCTCGGCCATCCCGTTTGGTGAGCGCACATGGATGACATCCGCTCCAGTACGTTCCAAATCATGGAATACGTCTAGCTGCGACCTGTTTTCAACAGTGGCGAGAACTGAAATCGCTTCGCCCATCGTTTCAGCAAAGTCGGCGAATGTGTCTCGAAATGGGCAAAGGATTTCCCACTTTCTGTTTTCATGGGTTTTGCTGAAGAGCGTCGCTCGGTTTCCCCAATCACCCTCGTCATTCCACTGCCGCGATTTGAGATATGTACGCAGGCTCAAGAGTGACAACGAAGATAACGCCTCCCGGTCGCGTATTTCAACTCTCATACCAGCTCCCCCCTTTCGACCTTTTCCATAAGATCGGAAAGCTGCTCACTGCCGAAGATGTTGGCAACAGGAATGCGAACGGTGACGCTGGTCGTATTGGGGACGGGCGGCTGCCCCCTCATTGAAAGCCAGTAAGCGCAGTGACGCATACAGAGTTCACGGCTTGTCTGGTGAAGCCACTGTCCCCGTTCTTGGGGCATGAGTACAACGATCAGAATGCGGGGGACCATGGCTTCTTGAGACAAGTCCCTGTAGTTTCCGATTGGTAAAGAAAAGGCCAAGTGGTCTTCACGATGAATGTCCTGGGAAGTTGCTTTGGCCTGGAATTCGATTCTGGGGCCTCTTCCAAAGTCAGCCCGCAAAACACCGTCTATACTGCTTCTATCTACCTGCGGCTCATCTGTATAGAAACCTGCGTGGGCTGCGACAGCCCTGATGTAAGCTAACGAGAACCTCTCCTTGCTTATGTTGCTGTCTGCATGATTGGTTCTAGCCATTCAGATTAATGCTCTTTCCCAATATCCGATCCGAAAAACCGGCGTCAAAACGCCTTTAACGCGAAGAGCCGTGCCTTCGAGTAAGGCCGGGAGTGTGTAAACGCCATACAAATCAACGTGAAATGTCGATTTTCGTCACCGCAACCGGTACGTCAACGAACTGAAGATTTCAGTAACGGATTCTATGGACGCCAATCTGCAATAATGAATGGAATAGAACAAATGTAACAGTGGAGGGCAAACTTTGTCAAATCTCGCGAATCGGCCTCTGCCTAGGACAGGAGGAAGAGAAACTGTGCCCTGACAATGACCGCCCCAACCTCTGGGGCACCAATGGTTTTTCTCAGAAACTGTTGCGGGATACAACGGAGCCTATCCATAGACGGGCTATGTTAGAGGGGCCAGAGGAGCCTGACTAGATGTGCCGATTTTCTATTCGGGGCCCAAACATCGGGGCTCACCACAATGAGCGTCTCTGACGCTTTTGCAGATCGGTTGGGGAACTGCTTCCGAAAATTGTATCGAAGCCACTGAAACGGAACTAGCCAGCGCCCGGGCCTCCTGCCGGGGATACTGTGTCCTATACGACCTCCAAGCCGATAGAGGCACTGGAGTCAATCCCTCCCCCCTCAATTCCCACTATACAAATTATCATGCAGTGCCTTCGCATAGCGGTCAATGTTCCGCTCGCGACGCCGCCCGCCGCTTTCATCCAGCATCCGGTTGCGCGCTGCCTGCGCCGGCGCACCAGGCACTTGCGTCGCGCCCACGCCCGGCACATCCACACGGTAGGATGCCGGCGCATCGGCCTGCCGCAGTTTGAGGATACTTTCAGCCAGCGCCGCGCCGGCCTCTTCCCGCTGCTTCAAAGCGGTGCTCCCGATCAAATTCTTCACCTGGGTGATAATCCCCAGCAGGTCGTGAGTCGGCTTCGTCCCCGCCCCGATCATCAGTCCTGTTACCAGAATGTCCCACAGGTCTGGCACCTGGTCCAGAAAGCCGGGCAGCGACTGGCCCAGATAGGCCATCAAACGCATGCCGCTGTAGTTGGAGACCACAACGCCGAGGAAAATGCCCGCCAGCAGGCTGGTGCTGCGTTTGAACGCGATATAGCCGGGTGACTTGAGATCGCTGGGCCGCCAGCCCAAAAAACGCAGCGCGCCCCACTCCAGGTAGTGCCAGCCCAACTCCATCAAGCGCTCAATCCCCGCAGCCGCCCCCAGCAACGGTACCATCGCTGGCATCACCGTCGTGATCTCCGTCCCGACCGTCTGCTCCGTCCCTGCCGCCAGCGTCAACTTCGGCAGAGCCCCCGCCAGAAACAGACCGCCGAAAACACCCCAACCCAACCGTCGCACTATTCTCATCCGCATACCTGTCTCTCCTACAGTTCTACAATCCTCAGTCACCGGCTTCCGGTTCCTGACGGAGGCCCGCTCGACCGCCTTCGTCTTCAAATCAGGAGGCGGATGCGTACCGCTCTGCCAGTTCAACCAGCAGCCGCACGCCGTATCCCGTCGCGCCCTTTGGCGTCTCCGCGTTGATACGGCTTTCGGCCAGCACCATATTGGCGATGTCCAGATGGGCCCAGGGGTAGCCTTCAGTGAAATGTTCAATAAACTTCGCACTGCTGCTCACACCGGACCGCCCGGCGCTGTTCTTGACCTCAGCCATGTCGCTCTTGATCGGCTTCTCATACTCCGCATCCATCGGGAACGGCCACAGAAGGTCCCCGCTGTAGTCGGCCGCGGCCATTAGATTCTCTTCCAGAGAACTGTCGTTGCTGAAAAGGCCGGCGCGAATATGAATTCCCAGCGCCGTGCCGATTGCGCCCGTCAGCGTCGCCAGGTCCACAACCGCCACCGGATCGAATCGGGCGACGTAAGCCAGCGCATCCGCCAGGATCAGCCGCCCCTCCGCGTCTGTGCTGATGATCTCCGCCGTTTTGCCGGTCATGCCGGTCACGATATCACCCGGCCGGAAAGCTTCGCCGTCCGGCATATTCTCCACACACGGCGCGACCCCGATCACCCGCCGCGGGACGCCAAGCCGGCCAATCGCTTCCATCGCGCCGATCACCGCCGCCGCGCCCCCCATATCGTCCTTCATCGCCCACATGCCGCCGGTGCGCTTGAGGCTGATGCCACCGGTGTCGAACGTGATGCCCTTGCCCACAAAAATCAGCGGCGCCTCCGTATCTCCCGCAGGCGCATGCTCCAAAATAACAAACTGGGCCGGATTCACACTGCCTTGGCTCACCGCCAGCAGAATCCCCATGCCCTCTTCCTGCATCGCAGCCTCGTCCAGCACCGTGCACTTCAAGCCAACGTCGGCCGCCATCGCCCCCGCGCGGGCCGCCATCTCCACCGGCGTCAGAAGGTTGGCCGGCTCGTTGACGAGGTCGCGTGCACTGCACACCGCGCGACCGATCGCCTCCCCGCGGGCTACCCCGCGTTCAACGTCCTCCAGCTTGGCCGCGCTGTACTCCACCACCGTACAACTCGCCAATCCCGTGCCGTCTTCCTTACGTCCATATTGTTTGGACCGGTAGCTGGCCAGAATCGTTCCCAGCGCCACCTCCTGCGCGGCCGCATCCGCGTCGTGACCGGCGATCCCGGCGCCGTGAACGATCGTCGCCATCGATTTGACGCCCTTCAGCTTGGCCGCGGCCTGCGCCGCTACCGCCGCCGTCCTCCGGATCTGGCCCAGCCCAAACCCTTCGCTGCTGCCCAGACCCACGATCAGCACCCGCGGCGCGCGCAGCCCGCCTGAGTCAGCCTCTTCATCCCCGGCCGCGCCGCCATTCGCGCGCGCATAGAGCAACGCGGTCGTCTCGGCCTCGCCGCTGAAATCCCCCTGCGCGATCAACCGGCTGATCGCGCCGTTGAGCGCACGGTCGATCGCACCGGTCGCGCCCCCGGGCGCGGTGACCCCCGCGAACAGATTGATTACGATCAGATCCACATCGCTCTCAGCGATATTCCCCTGTTCTACCCGAAGTTCCATGTCCAGTGTCCTGTGGTAAATGTTCAGCGGTCAGTGTTCTGTGGTCAGTGCAGTCACTGGCCATGGGAAACTGTACGCCGGCTGTGGGGAGTTACAGATTTGTGCGCAGTCGCGTCGCCGCGGCCTCCAGAATCGCATCCGTCTTGCAGAAGCAGAAGCGGGCGACATTCTCGGCCAGATGGCTGTGTTCGGGGTTGTAAAATGCGGAGGGCGGGATGGCGGTCACGCCGATCTCTTTCGTCAGCCAGCGGCAGATCTGCACGTCGCGCAGATCGTCCGTAGGCAGAGGCGGGTCCAGGTCGGTCGTATCCACCAGAATAAAGTAGCTGCCGTGGGGCGTCACCGGCGGCAGTCCGACATCGTTGAGGGCCGACAGCAGGATTTCCCGTTTGCCCTGGTACATGACACTCAGTTCATGCAGGTAGTCGCGCTCCTCCACCTGTTCAAACGCTGCCCCCACCGCTTCCTGCAGGGGCGTTGTCACCGCGAAAGGGATCCACTGGTGGGCCATCAGCACCGCGTGCGCCAGCGGTTCCGGAGCAATCGCCCAGCCGATCTTCCAGCCGGTCACGGAAAAGGTCTTGCCCGCGCTGCCCAGCGTAACCGTGCGCTCCCACATGCCCGGCAGGGTCGCTATGCGCACGTGCGGCGTGCCGTCGTAGGTCATCCACTCGTAGACCTCATCGCTCAGCACCAGCAGATCATGCTCCTGAGCGACCTGCGCCAGCGCCAGCAGCTCCTCGCGGCTGTACATCTTGCCCACGGGGTTGAGAGGCGTATTGATAATTATCAGCTTGGTCTTCGCGCTGATCGCGGCCCGCAGATCTTCCATATCGATCTGCCAGTCCGCCGCACTGGTGGCGCCGGGCTTGGGCCGCAGGGGAACATAGACCGGTGTCCCGCCCGCCATGATCACCGACGGCGGATAGCTGTCGTAAAAGGGCTCGATCAGGATTACCTCATCGCCCGGGTCCACCAGCCCCTGCACCGTCGCGTAGATCCCCTCCGTCGCGCCCGTGGTCACAACGATCTCCGTCAGCGGATCCAGCTCGCGGTCGAAGACCGGGCTGTACACCGCCGCCAGCGCATTCACCAGCCGCGGATGGCCGGCGCTGCGCGCGTACTGATTGTAGCCGGAGGCCAGCGCGGTGCGCGCCGCTTCAATCACAAAATCCGGCGCGGGAAAATCGGGGAAGCCCTGCCCCAGGTTGATCGCATCGTATTCAAGTGACAGAGCGGAATACTCGGCGAAGACGGTCGTGCCGAAAGACTGTACTCGAACTGCTGCTGGCGTTGACACGGTGGCGCGTTCCTTAAGACAGGTGGTTGAAGGCTCTGGCGACCGCACTGAATGCGCTTCTGCAAAAGCCCGAGTTTGTGGCTGGTGGTTGGTGTAGAATTCCGCTGGCCGCGCAGTACACGACAACTGGCAACCGTTAATGGACAATTACGAAGAATGATAGCACAGGGAGGGCCGAAAGTCATTTACAATCACGCCCACAACGGCTCGATAACTCCCGCCGTGCAAAGGTGCCAGGCGCCGCCAAAACGTGTGCATCCCAAAATGGGACAAACTCTCCTATACCTTAGGTAGCAACTCAGCACAGTCCGGTCCGCATTCAACTCTATGGTAAGAAAAACGCCTCCTCTGACCACTGACTACTGCATTTGGGCGGTCGGGCCTATTCGGCCCTCCCTTGTGCGGGGGCTCCGCCCCCGCAACGCCCCCCCTCCTACAACATGCCTGGTCGACCGGGTGTCGATATTGGTGACAGGTGCCTAATCGAAGGTGCCTGGCCAGACCACGTCCCGCCAGTCCCATCAGATCCCCGAAGGTGCCGGCCTTGTGCCTGCCCTCGCACTCCCTCCAACTGACGGACCCCACCACGGTAAGGCCAGGCTTGGCGCCTGCACTGCGTCTCTCCCAGAGCCAGTAAACAATTTCAGCAACCGCTGGCACCGATTCCCCGCTAGACTGTTCCCACCCCAAATCAGGGATGCACCCGCCCAAACGATACTGTTTGCCTGAGGAGCAACCGTTGTGTTATCGTTCTCAGTGCGGCCTGCCCCCGTAGCTCAGTGGATAGAGCATCGGCCTCCGGAGCCGGGAGCACAGGTTCGAATCCTGTCGGGGGTACCATCAGGAGGAGTGAGATTCTTTCGCTCCTCTTTGTTTTTTGCCCTGCCCTTCACCGAAACAGGTCCTTCTCCGCCGGCCGCTGGATCGAACGCGCCGGCGCGTCCGCGACGTCCGGCCGCTTGTAACCGCGCACAATCGCCGCCGGTCGCCCCTCGCTGCTCTGGCCCATCACCAGCGTCGCCGCCGCGCACAGTTCATCGATAATGCACTCTTCGCTGGCGACCAGCTCATATCCGAACAGGTCGGTCAGCCCCCGCTGGTCCCACAGCGCCGGCAGACCCGCGCAGCCGATACAGACGCCAACCGTCCCCATCTTCCACGGCCGCCCGTGACTGTCGCTGATCAGCACAGCCACCGTTGCCCCGGTCTCCTCCAGGATCCGGCCGCGTAACGCCGCCGCGCTGGCATCCGCGTCCGCCGGCAGCAGTGCCACCGTCTCTTCTTCCTCAGGCGCCACATTCGAATGGTCCAGCCCTGCGTGCGCGCACACCCAGCCGCTGCTCTGCTCGACGATCAGGACCCCCTCCCGCGCGCGCACGACCGCATTACTGTCGTCCAGCACCGCCTGCACCACGCGCGCGTCCTTACCCGTCTCCTCCGCCAGGCGCAACGCCTCCTCGCCCGGCCTCACATCCGCCAGACGCACCAGCCGCCCTTCAGCCTTGCTCACGATCTTCTGCGCCAACACCAGTATATCCCCGGACATCAGGGAGAGTCCCGCCGCCCCGGCCGCTTCGACAATAAGCGCCGCCAGATCATCACCCGGCTGCACCAGCGGAATGCCAGGGATCGGAAAGACCTGGATGCCCTCCTGCTCGGGAGGGCTGTGGGAAAGGTTTCTCTCCATCAGAACCCCAACTCCTCGGTCACGCTGTCGTCGCTTCGGCCAAAGTGCCAGTGCAAAAACGCCTCCAACACGCCGCCTCCCACAGCCAGCGACTTGTCGGAGATGCGAAACGCATACTCGGGATTCCCGCGGGGGTCGATATCGCCGATCTTGAGCCCCGGCTGCAGCGCTACACTTTCATGGATCAACCCGCGCAGCACGCCTGCAAACGGCGCCAGCAGCGTTGTCTCCTCGCCCGCCGGCTCCACAACCGCGCCGAAAGGTTCCCCGCACGCTAGACAGTCGCCAATGCGCGCCAACGCCTGAAAGCGGCCTGCCGCCGGCGCGCGCAGCACCCGCGCCGCCGCATCATCTGCCGGGCTGCGATCGCCGCCCTCCCCCGATTCCTGCGCATCTGTCGGCGCGGCAATTGCGCCCGGCGTGCCTGTATCGGCTTCGGCCGCGCCCTCCCAGATCGCTCGCCCCAGGTTGGGGCCGCGATTCGTCTCGATCACCGCGTGGCAGTCTACGCCGGCCTCAAAACCCGGCCCCAGCGCCGCCACGAACTCCGCGCTCTCCAGCGTCGTGCCCGTATTGCACTTCGCTACGATCGCGTCGACAACGGCCGACGGCGCCAGCTCGTCGATCGCCTCCATCTCCGGATCGACCACAACCGGGATCTCCCCCGCATCCAGCACATCCGGCACATCCGCCGCCAGCGCCCTGCGCGCCGTGACGTCCTCCACCTCGTGCTCTTCGTCGTACACGGCCTGCGCAAAGGCCACCGTCCGCCTCACCGTTAGCGGTTGGGGCAGTTCGGTCATCACCACCGGGATGCCGCAGCGGTGCAGCCGCCACGCCACACCGGTCGCCAGGTCGCCGGCACCCTTGATCAGCACCAGGAGATCTTCAAATGGGTGTTCGTCTCTCATATCGCAATGATTGTTGACGTACCGTTAAGCCATCAGTAGTATACACAGGGCACTGTAAAGTATACACAGCGCACAGTAAAGCAAAAACTACAGCGCAGCCTTTTGCAGAGGCGCAAACACGCCCGCATCGCAAAGGCCGACGCAGCCAAATATACCAACTTTAGTGGAGCAGAACCGATGACAGTCGTGATTACGGCTGACCAAACTGACGCCCTCGAACAGGCCGCTGCCGCAGTGCAGCAGGGCGACGTAATCGGCGTCCCCACCGATACCGTCTACGGCCTTGTCTGCCTTTACGGCGATGCCGCCGCCATCGACCGCCTGTTCGCCGTCAAGGAGCGTCCGGACTACAAGGCCCTGCCCGTCCTGCTCGGTGACGCAGAGCAGGCAAGCGCAGTCGTACGCGCGGCCGGCGACCCCGCGGCCCAGGCCCTGACCGAACGCTACTGGCCCGGCCCGCTCACGCTCGTACTGCCCGCGCGCAGCAACCTCCCCGCCGCCCTCACCGCCGGCGGCGACACCGTCGGCGTCCGCCTGCCCGCGCACCCGTTCCTGCGTGCGCTCGCCCGCCGCGTCGGCCCCCTCGCCTCCTCCAGCGCCAACCGCAGCGGCGTCTCCCCATGCGCGACAGCCGCCGCCGTGCTCGACCAGCTCGCCGGCCGCATCCCCCTCCTCATCGATGCCGGCCCCGCCCCCCTCGCCCAGTCCAGCACCGTCCTCGACCTCAGCGGACCACAGCCGCAACTGCTGCGAGAGGGTCCGATCGGGCCGGAGGAACTGGTCGCGGCCGGAATACACGCCGGAGTGCTCAGTGAGAAGTGAAACGCGTGACGCGGCGAGTGAAGGACGAGAAACTCTCTCTCCTCACTCCTCTTCACTCTCTCCTCTCCTTATAGGTATCGACGCCTCCCGCAGCCTGCGCACCGAGCCCACCGGCACCGAATTCTACTCCCGCCAGATCATCGGCCACATGCTCGCCGCGCCCGGCGATCGCTTCGCCTTCCGCCTCTATGCACCCGAAACACCGACCGCGGAGGCGATACGCGGCGCCGCCCCGCTCCCGCACGACGAAAGCGCCGTCACCGTCCGCACACTGCCCGGCAACCGCCTCTGGACCCACCGCACCCTCGCCTGGGAGCTCTGCCGCCGCCCGCCGCACGTCCTCTTCGTGCCCGCCCACGTCGTCCCCTTCCTGCCGCCGCCCCTTCTGCCGTCCACCGTCGTCACGCTCCACGATGTCGGCTATCGCCACTTCCCCCGTTCGCATACCGCCGTCCAACGCCTCTACCTTGAGCTCTCCACCCGCTGGAGCGCCGCCGCCGCAAGGCGCATCATCGCCGTCAGTCGTCACACCGCCGGCGATCTGCAGCGCTTCTACGGCGTGCCCGAAGCCAAAATCCGCGTCATCCACGAAGCGCCGGTGCCGCGAACATCCCCTCCCGACCAGGACGCGGCCACTGCGCCTTCCTACCAGCGTCCCTTCGCTCTCTACGTCGGCACCATCCAGCCCCGCAAAAACCTGCTGCGCCTGATCGATGCCTTCGCACGCCTAATCCAGCGGCAACAAATCGGCTGGGACCTCGTGCTCGTAGGCCGCTGGGGCTGGCTCAGCCAGGAGTACGAACGCCATGCCGCCGCCAAAGGACTGGCCGGCCGCGTCCACTTCCCCGGCTATCTGCCTGACCCAGCCGTCGCCGCGCTCATGGGCAAGGCTCTTTTCTTCGCCTTCCCATCCCTATTCGAGGGCTTCGGTCTGCCCGTACTCGAAGCCCAAATCAAAGGAGTCGCCGTTATGTGCGCCAAAAACTCTGCTCTGCCCGAAATCGCCGGGGACGCCGCCCTGCTCGTCGATCCCGAGAACGTCGACGAAATCGCCAAGGCCATGCTGCGCCTCAGCCAGGACGAGAACCTGCGGCAGGAACTGATCGCCAAAGGCTATGAAAATGTCAAACGTTTTTCGTGGGAAAAAGCCGCCCGCGAGACGCTGGCCGTGCTCGAAGAGGCCGCCGCCAAAAAATGAGCTCTCCGCGGGAGCAGGGTTGGGCATCAATACAGATTCTGGGCGTGCGCGTCGACTGCGTCGACTTCCAGCAGGCCCTCGACGCAGTCAGCGGCTGGATCGCGCAAGCGCAGGCCGAAGAAAGAGCCAGGAGCAGTGAGAAGACTGAGAACACCGGTCCTTTCGCTGACAACCTTTCGGAAGATGAATACAGCGGCGGGCAAACTCACTCCTCACTCCTCGCTCCTCACTCCTCTCAGCCCACCCGCCAGGTCTGCACCGTCAACCCCGAATTCATCATGACCGCGCGCCGCCAGCCCACCTTCGCGCAAGTCTTGGCGGAAGCCGATCTTTGTACACCCGACGGCGTCGGTGTCCTCTGGGCCGCGCGCCTCGCCGGCGTAAGCCTGAACGAGCGCGTAACCGGCTCCGACGGCATCCACCGCATCTGCGAACAAGCCGCGCTGCAAGGATGGCGTATCTTCTTCCTCGGCGCCGCCCCCGGCGTAGCCGAACGCGCCGCCGCCGAGCTTTCCCGTCTCTATCCCGGTCTGCCCGTCGCCGGTACATACGGCGGCTCGCCCGCCGACACCGACTGGCCGCAGATCCGCCAGCGCCTCGCCGACGCGCCCGCAGACCTGCTCTTCGTCGCCTACGGCCATCCCCGCCAGGACATCTGGATTCACCAGCACAAACAGGAGTTGCCTGTCGCCGTCGCCCTCGGCATCGGCGGCGCCTTCGACTTCGTCGCCGGCATCACCCCCCGCGCCCCCCACTGGCTGCGCCGCCTCGGCCTCGAATGGCTCTACCGCCTCGCCCGCCAACCCTGGCGCTGGCGCCGCATGGCCGCCCTGCCCCGCTTCGCGTTACTGGTATTGATGGAGTGGGTGAGGATTGGAGGGCGGACGGGGACAAAATAGCCAGAAAATCGGATTACGAACGAGGCTAACTGCTTGGCCCTGAACTGTCAGACACACAACGGCCTGCTGAGGAGAGGAATCGCGAAGCCTACACCAGTAATCTCGGCGCTGGAATAACTTTCCGGACCGCGCTGCCGGTGTGCAGACTCTCGACATCTGCCTCTGTCCTGAAATTCAGGGTTACGGAATCTTTTTCAACCGAGAACGAAGCTTCTCCATACCCAGAATTCGAATTCCGAATCTTGAGTCCCTATCCATGAAATGACGACTCAGCTCCGCGCATGCGCTAGGCGTAGGGGTTACGGGGAAAGAGATTCAGCAGCTTTGGAATCCTCCGCAAGTCATCCAATAGACATCCGAATGCCTTACCTTCACCAAAGTCAAAAACGTCCGACTCTTCAATGTCTTTACGGGTTGCATATCCCACTATAGTGGCCGAGCGTTCATCTTCACTGATGCGGACGCCCACGTAGTAATCCTTTGGACTGGTTCTGAATTCGTCTACAGATACGAAGATGTTCCTGTAATGATCCTTACTCGCGGTCCGAATTCCTACTACCTTGCCATCCTCAGTTCGAAAATCCATCCGATCATTTTCATCATCTCTCCTAAAAAATGGCTTCCCGTCGCCTCCCAATGCTAAACGATGGTTCCTCAGAATGAAGTTGAAAAAGGCAACTGCTCCTAACTGGCCTACCCTGTGGCGCCGTTTGACCTCCTCATCACTGCTACCACCGGAAAGTCGTTCGGCATATTCTCTAGCCGCGTTTCGTTCTCTTGGCATAAATGAAATTGGCGGCATCTTGACCTCCTTGTTTCAGATGACTGAAAGCAGACTGGTAATGAGCTTTCTGTATGCAAAGAAATCGGCAGCCCGGCAAAGTATGGGGAGAGTAGGCCAAATGCCAAGAGCATTCTAAACGAAGAATCACACCCCCCGCGCCCCGCACTGGCTCCGCCGCCTCGGCCTCGGGTGGCTATTCCGCCTCGCCCGTCAATCATGGGGCTGGCGCCGTATGGCCGCCCTGCCCCTATTCGCGCTGCTTTTCATGCTGGAATTGATGCGACAGTGGGGCGGATAGGGAGGGAGTGAATATGCATTTCCCGAATACGTACTGGGCTGACTGCTTGGCGCTGAACTGCAAGGCACCCAACCTCTAATCGAGCAGAGTAATCTCGATACCTGCGGCTGAGATCCAGGCGCTAGTAAACTATCTCGGACCGCGCAACCAGGCGGCCAGACAGTCGTTAACAGACTCCAATTCAGAACGGAGTCTCTCGGAACCTTTCTTTAACTCAGAACAAATTCTCCATTTCGTGGCCTAGGGCCGTTGATATTTCCAAGGTGTGTCGAGAAGGCAAGCTCTTCCGGCTGCGTTCGGTGAAAAAGCAGTGTTTCAAAGCGGGCTGAAGAGGCACAGTTTCAGTATAACTGCTTGAAAAGCTGGGCTGGTCGCTCCCTGAACACAGGTAGGGCGCTCGTACGGGAACAGGTAAACTCTCGTACGAGAGTTTACGAGAGATCCACGAGAGTTTACGAGCGTTTGCGAGAAAAAACTCTCAAGAGGCAGGGCATTGCTTATCCATAACAATATAATAATTATATGAAGATAGGGAACTCATGTGCATCCAATTTGAAACCAAGACCTTCTGCACGAACTTCCGTCTGGCATCGCAGGCGTCGGACTCGTTCTATTGATATTCGCAAGCTCGTGGATTCATTTGGGATCTACATTAGAAACGATAGGGCGCTGGGCCCCCGGGCACGGCCAGATATCGTCTGCTCCCCCACTTCCCTGCTCTCGATTGTGCCGATCTGGCCTACTTCATTGAAATGTCAACGGCTCCTGGCGATTGGGGTGAACCTCGAGTGCCCATATTACTATGATTCGTTCTATTTTACGCCGCTTGACGCCCAACTGACCCTTATCGCACAGATTACAAGTGTTCGGTAGTCGGCAGTCACTGCTGATTAGACGGGGAGCGTCTGCTGACCGCCCTTCCTGCGTATCCCCGACCGCGCAGGCTGGTTGCCCGACGGCACTCGGGCAGGTTGCCTCGCCCGGCAGCTATTCCCAGCGTATGCGGCGCACCATTTCGCTCAGCAACGGCACCAGTTCGGCTAGGCCCTCGTTGTCGAAAGTGAAGTCAATCCGAAGGAACGAGGCTCTGTCCGGGGACAACATCCAAACCTGCCAGCGAATTTCATTCGAATCCAACCCGGCGCGTTTGTCGCGGAAGAAGATCGAAACCACCTCCGCTCCGTCGTAACGTAGATCTGTGACCACGCCAATTCTCTCCACGTCAAGCCCAGCCTCTCTCAACCCGTTCTCCAAGATCGGAATCAACCGGCGCAATTCCAAACCGCTGGCCGGGTGGATCGTGGATTCGACGTGCCCGCCGAATTCCCACCCCGTCGCGAAGCCATAGCCGACGAATGTTTCCATATCTTCGCTGTCCATGTCCGAAGAAAAGTCGCGCAGAAAGTCATTGGCATTTTCCGTGCCGATCAGATCGGCGAGACTCCTCCGGTCAGCTTCGGTAGGCTGCGTGGGGTCGAAGAAGAACCAGCCCGGCGGATAAAAGACCCATAAGCGGCGCTGGCTGTCATGGAACGCATCCCAATCATACGCCTCTACCAGCGGGACATCTTCAAGCGGGCCAGACGCGGTCACCAGCTGGCTGTAGACCCACCCGGACTGTTCGTTAAAGTTGATCCGCCACCAGCTGCCGGATGAGTTCTTGCCGGTGACGGCAAACTGTTCACCGGCACTGGCCGTACCGAGCACGGGGTAGAACGTGCCCGGCCCACCGCGTACGTTCATATTTCCGTTGACGGTCACGACCGGAAAGGTGAGCGCAGGGGCATTGGTCCATCGCGCCTTCTGTACGATTTCACGCAGCAGCGGCTCCAGTTCGGCGAACTCATCGCTGTAAACGCTGAACGCGAGGGCGAGCAGCGTCTCTTCATCCGGGGACAGCAGCCAGACCTGCCACACTTCGCTGTTCGTTTCGCTCTCGCGATAGCGGATCGATACCGCCTCTTCGCCCAACGGCCTGAGTGCCGGGGCCAGCTCGACGCTGTCAGCCACGACACCATAGCCGTCCAGTAGCCGGTCGGCGACCACCTGCAGGTAGCGTTCCAGGTTCAGGTCACCGGCCGCGAAGGAGAAGACAAGCATGAAGTTGCTGGACGCGTCATCGGCCTGATCTGACTGGAGGCCGAGTCCGACTACAGCATCGTCGTTGCCGACGCTCATTGCGGAAACCAGTGCGCCCATCTCTGCGATGTCGAGCTGCTCGACATCGCCCTTTCTGGCCGCGGAGAAAAGCGCCAAATCGGCCTGGGAAGGCTGCGCGGGGTCGAAATAGCGCCATCCTGGCGGAACGGACAGCGACAAGCCGCGTGCCTCATCCTCATACGTCAGCCAGCCGGACGGGTCCGCCTGCGGCGCATTCGCGGCGCCGGCGGACGGCGTCACAAGCCCCCCGTAGACCCATGCCAACCGGCCCCCGTATTCGATCTGCCACCAGTCGCCGGCCGCATTTCTGCTGATCACAGCGTACTGCTGCCCCGCCGCAGCCGCGCCGATGATGGGGTAATTGGTGCCCGGCCCCTCGCGCACATTCATGGTACCGTTGACCGTCACCGCCGGGCCGGTTGGGGGCTCATACCCAGCCGCGAACCATTCATAGGGAACGCCCGCTGAGACCGCCGGCGCGTCTCCAATCGGGATCACGAGCGGGTTGTGGATCGACACCACGGGAGTCTGACGCGCGGGGAAACCTGACGAAGCCAAGGGTGTTTGTGTGTCCGCAGCCTCGGCCCGGTTCACAGAGATGACGTACCCGCCCGGCGCAGACAAATCGGCGTCTGCCACGAACAGTTCGTATTTCCCGGTTTGGGGCGCCTGGAAGATGATCCGTGCATCCTCCCCGAACAGGCCGCCGCCGCTGTCATCATCGTCGGCCCACTCCTCCGCGAACGGAGCCCAGATTGCGAGGACTGTATCGGCCAGCGCCGACCGCGCCACAATCTCGACCGTCTCATTTTGCTTCAAGCGAAGGAAAAAGGAATCAATGTCCGCCGGAAAATCAAGATTGCCGTAAAGGGACTGTCCCACCCGAATTTGTTTGTCACGCTCCGGGTCGTCAAACCGTGTAAGCGGGCGGTTCGAGGTCAGAGTAAATCTGCCTGACCCCGATTCCGAAACGACCAGAAAGTGCGGCCCGTTGTGTTCCGTTTCAAATGAAAATGAATCGGTCTCATCCTCGGTGACTTCGTAACCATAGGAGTCAAAGACACGGAATCCGCCTTCGTCCGCACCGCTCAGTTCGACTTCGATCGCTGTGCCCGCCGGCTCGTTAAATATGTAGGCGTCCCCATAGCTTTGCAAAGTAAGTTCATGACGACGGGCGCCACCCTCCAGCGGCAGCCGCCGCTCGCCGTGGCCGGTAGGATTCTTGCCGGCGATAAGTTGCGAGATGCGCGGCAAGAGGTCGGCGGACGAAGCAGAAAGCACGAATTTCCCCTCTATGATCGTGAAGCCGCTGATACCGATCACGTAGCCTGTAGAGGAAACGAGCGCTCCGCCGCTCTGTCCGCCCGCGGTCGGAGCAGGCGTCTGGAAATAGGTGACGCCAACAGGCTCCCACTGCCGCAGGCCCGACAGGATTCCCGGCACAATCACCGGTTGTGGGAAGGGGGCGTATTCGCCCGGGTAACCGATCAGGTACAAGTCGGAGCCAATCGGAATGTTCTCTCCGTCGCGTAGTGTCGCAGGTTGCGCGTGGGAGTCAACCGGGCCAAGAACGGCCAGGTCTGTCAACAGGTCCCAGCCTTTCACCGGCACCTGCTCAAACTCGGTTCCATCCGGGAAGACGACGCGCGCCGTGCCGAAAGGCCAGACCACATGGGCGTTCGTCACCACGTAACCCCCCTCGATCAGCACGCCGCTGCCGGAGCCGATTCCCGTCTGAATGTAAGCGATCGCCGGCGAGACTTTGTCGAAGATTTGAGGGCTGGTGAGATTCTTAGGGACTACCGTGACAGTCGATAATGGCGTGATGCAGAATGGCAGACCAAGTTCGTCCAGATCATTTTTCTCAACATTGCGCCATACTTCAGGTACGCACCCACTTAGCCGGTTGCCTGAGAGATACACTTCTTCAAGCTCTTCCAAGCTACCCAATTCGGACGGAATCTCCCCGTTTAGCCGGTTGCCTTCGAGATCCAACACCGTAAGGCTGGTGAAATCGCCCAGCTCTGAAGGAATTGTCCCTCTCAGCCTGTTGTTCCATAGTTCCAGCCCTCTTAGGTTGGTAAGTTTGCCCAATTCTGGCGGTATCGTCCCACTCAATCTGTTCTCGAAGAGAGCCAACCATTCCAGGTTGGTGAGATTGCCCAACTCGGACGGTAGCTCCCCACCCAACTCGTTGTCTGAGAGGTTCAGCAAGAGCAGGTTGGTGAGTTTACTCAAGGCCGAGGGAATCTCTCCGGTCAGCTTGTTCCCTCTGAGGTGCAGTACTGCCAAGTACGTGAGGTTTCCTAATTCTGATGGGATCACCCCTCTTAATCTGTTGTCTCCAAGAGACAGCAATTCCAAATTGGTAAGCCTCCCCAATTCTGATGGAATTACCCCACTCAACTGATTCGAGTGGAGGTATAGCCACTCAAGTTCTGTGAGGTTGCCCAGTTCAGGTGGCATCGTACCGCTCAACCCGTTCTCTGAGAGATCCAGTTCAACAACGCGACCACTATTGTCGGTGGTGACACCATACCAAGTACCGATTGGCTTGTCGCTCAGCCAGTTGAAGTTTTTCTGCCACTTGGCGCCGTTCGTAGCTTGATAAAGCGCGACCAATGTGTCCCTGTCCGTACAAAACGACAAACCCAGTTCGTACAGATCGCTGTCTTCGATATCTCGCAAGATTCCGGGGACGCATCCACTAAACAGGTTGTCTGAAATGTGCAGCCATTCCAGGTCAATGAGGCGGCCTAGTTCGGGCGGAATCGAACCGCTCAGCTTGTTGCCCCAGAGGCCCAACTCCGTCAGGTTGGTGAGACTGCCCAAATCTGGAGGAATCGAACCGCTCAGTTTGTTGTTCGCGAGACCCAACTTTGTCAGGTTGGTGAGCTTGCCCAAATCTGGAGGAATCGAACCGCTCAACTGATTCGAGAAGAGGAACAACGTATCCAGACGGGTGAGGTTGCCTAGTTGTGGCGGAATGGTTCCGCTCAACCGGTTCTCTGAAAGATATAGTTTTTCCAGGTTGATGAGCTTGCCTAACGCTGGCGGAATTGAACCGCGCAATTGATTTGCAGAGAGCGCCAGCCATTCCAAGCCTAAGAGTTCGCTTAGTTCAGACGGAATCGAACCGCTCAACTGATTAGAGGAGAGATCCAGCAATTCTAAGCTGGAGAGCTTACTCAACTTTGGCGGAACAGAACCGCGTAATCTATTGTCCCAGAGAGCCAGCACTTGCAGATCGGAAAGGTTGCTCAGCTCCGACGGAATCGAACCGCTCAATTGGTTTGCGGAGAGCACCAGCACTTCCAGGCTGGAAAGGTTGCCAAATTCGGATGGAATTGTCCCGCTCAATTGATTAGAGTACAGGCTAAGCACTGTCAAGTTGGACAGGTTGCCTAGTTCGGGCGGTAAATGCCCTCTCATCTGGTTTTCATCGAGGAGCAGTTCTGAAACTCGGCCTTCATCGTCTATGGTGACGCCATGCCATACCGAGATTGGTTTTTTGCTCAGCCAGTTACCGTTGTTCACCCAGTTGTCGCCGTCCGTGGCCTGATAGAGCGCAATCAGCGCGTCCCTGTCCGTGCTGGCGTCCGCAGCGATACGTGTCGATGCAAACACGCGAGGGCCACTGAGGCCAGCAACCAGGGCACACACAACGACCAGGACAGCCGGAATTCTGAGGACAGAGCGCATGGTCTCCCCCTTGCTGGCCGGACGTCTTAACTGTCTGCGGCAGATGCAATTACGCATCGATCAGATGTCCAATGTGGGACAAAATGAGATCAAGAAGTTGGCAGTACCGGCAGGGCAGGCGAGACACCTGAGATCCTGGAATAAAGACCGAGACAATGGTCTTAGTCTCAAATTGAGGGCACTATGGATTAACCTGAATTCGGAGTAAATAAGCGTCTTTTCGAGGGGAAGAGCAGCGCTGCCGTCAATTCCGTCGCCAGTTTGATTGCCTGAATCTGGCAACCCAGGAAGCGTTCCCTACCTCTTTACGGCAAAGAGATGGCTCTCCAACTGGCCATCATCGAACTCTGAACTCAGTTATCAAGAGCCAGTATACACTATTGATATGACATTCATGTGTTAGTTGTTTAGAAATCTGTATCAGTACTGTGCCAATTTCGAAGTAGCCAGGAACCAGCTACCATTCCGGCGCTGACGGAGCGCTCCGCCATGGAGACCACCGTCGACCGTCTCGAAAGTAAGGCACAGTTTGAACACAATCGATCACCGAAGCGCGAAAAATTTTGTCGTCAATCCCGTCGCCGGTCTGCTTGCCTTCACCAGGCAAACGAAGAAGCTTTCTCTCTATCTCGCGGTCTCGCCCCATTTGGGCCAGGTTCACCCTTCCACTTAGCGGACCGGCACTGTCCGGGGCCCGCCAGGAGCCCTTACTCGAAATCCTCCGGCGGCACTTTGATAAGAGCGCCCATTTCAGGCGGGATTTTACCGGAAAACAGGTTGCCGGTGAGATCAAACATCGTCAGATCGGGCAGTTTCCCCAGATCGGGTGGTATCTCTCCCGTCAAACGGTTGTCGGAAAGCAGCAGACTTTCCAGGTTGGTGAGACTGCACAGTTCGGATGGCAACTCGCCATCCAGCCGGTTGTCTGACAGATCCAGCAGTTCCAGATTGGAAAGTTCACCCAGTTCCGGGGGGATGGTTCCCGTAAGCTCGTTGCTGAAGAGACCCAGGAGGTACAGTTCGGACAGCCGGCCAAGTTCCGGAGGTATGGGGCCCGTCAACCTGTTGTTTCCAAGGTCCAATTCGCACAGCATGGTGAGCCGGCCTAGCGACGGCGGTATGACCCCTGTCAGATGGTTGCCGCTGAGCCGCAGGACTTCCAGATTCCTGAGGCGACCTAAGGCGGGGGGTATGATTCCGGTAAGGTCGTTGCCGGTGAGGTCCAACCAGTACAGCTTTGAAAGTCTGGCCAGCTCAGCGGGAATTCTCCCCGTTAGCCTCTGCCAGGCCAGGTTCAAACCAATTACCCGCGGCACAGCCGCCTCCGGGTCGGATTCTACCCCTTCCCACTCAGTGACGGGCACCCGTTCATCCCAGTTCAACAGACCGTCACCGGCCAGTGTGTCCCTCATTTTCAGGAGGATTGCAAAATCCCCTGCCGGTCGGGCGTGGGTTTCCATACTCCGTCCTTACTTGCCTCCCTTTTCCCCGTCTTCGTTCCTTATCCCCAATTATGTTAAGCCGTGCTCCCATTCCAACCAGAATGTGTCAAACCCCAGCGGGCCCAACTGATCTATGACGTCAGTGGCATTGTTCCCTGAGAGGCAAACAACCGCCTCCCCCGTTCCAGCTTGTGTTTGGCTCTGTTCTCTCGCATCTTCGTACGTCTCCCTTTCCGTTTGGATTCCGTCGCTCAAACAGAGGGTCAAAGCACAATTCTGTGGCCTGTTTGGAAGAAGCTCACCTTACAAAAAGGGCGGCCCCAAAAGCGGGGCCGCCCTTCCTGGTTCAGATTCACGGTTGTACTGCGAAATGACCTTTCGGTTACTCTGTAGGCCATCCCTCCGGGATTTCATTCGCCGCAAGCGCTTCCTCAATTGCCGCCGCGGCATCGTCGGTCACCCAACCGCTCCAAATGTCCGATTTGCTGTTCAGCCACCACAGAGCCGCGTCATTGCTGCTGGCGTCGCTGTTTTCGTTCAGCCAGCGGGCAACCTCTTTGTACACTTCGATATTGAAGTCCCACGCCTTCAGCATCTCGACAACGTCCGGAGCGCCGTCAACCATGTCCGGATGCACGGCGATCAGAATATCGGCGTCCTCGTATGCGCAAGCCTTGTCCGCTTCCCAGCACTCGTCACTGTAAGCAGGCTCCTCCAGGCGGACCAGGTCCAGAATGAGTGCCGGATCGTTGGTGCCCCACTGGTATCCGACCCACGGCTCACCTTTTTCATAGGCGCCATAAAGGTCAGCATTCAGCGCGGCGCCATCGCCCGGATTCACAACGTGGACATGGTCTTCCAACTCGTAACCGATGATCTGCGCCGCATTAACCTCTTCACACGACCAGCCAATAACACAGGAAACCAGTCGCGCCTTGCCGCCTGTCTCGGCAGTTGCAAACAACTCCTTGAACTGCTCGTCCTTCAGGTCCTCAACACTGTCCAACTCTGGATACTGCTCCTGCAGATACTTGGGAATTACAAAGGCCGACTGCCAGTCCTTGCCCAGGCTCGCGCCAATCTCGACAACCTCCTCGTTACCCAGGGCCTCATACCAGGCCTCATTCTGGTTGGGCAGCCAGATTTCCAGGGTCACATGGGTATCGCCATTGCGCAAGCCCTGGAACAGTGGCAAGGTTGAGCCGAATACAACGTCCGTCGAATAGCCGTAGCCCTTCTCCACAATGTACTGCGCGACCCGGTTCTGAATCTGGGCGCTGCTCCAGTTCAAGTCGCTGAATATAATGGTGTCTATGGTGGCCGCCGGGGCTTCCCCGGCTGCCGGCGCAGCCGCTCCCTCGCTCGGCGCGCTCTGCCCGGCCGGCACACAGGCTCCGGCTACAAGAATGACGATCAGCGACAACATTAACAATCGGTACTGGACGCGCATAGTTCTCTCCTATGGCTGTCTGGTCGAAGAGAGGCCGGCATCCGGGGCAAGCACTCCCAAAAGGCGGGGTCAACTTTGCCGTCTGACCTGGCGCCCTCTGTCCTTCAGCCTGACAGGTACCGCAAGTGGTCTGCGAATCAGAGATCATTCCCTGACAAGAGGCGGAAAAACTTCCCCGCCCGCGCCTTTCGGCCTACAGTCTGGCTGAACTTTTGCCCCTTAGCCTCTCCTAGGATTGGGGCCCACTCAGGCAGTGCCAGGCGCACAAGGAACTGCGAATTCAGGATGGACGGTTTTCCCGAAGAAAGCCTTGCAGGCTCCTGGCCGGCCCGGCTGCACCAAGTGGGGCGGATTCTCTTTCCCGCGACCTTACGCTATCAGACCCCGGACTAATGGTCAAATCGAAGCAACCGCTAACCTGTACAGGTTCCGTCCCAATCCGAACATCCTGCAGACTAATGTGGGCGCGTTGATGTTTGAACTGTTTTTCACATGGGTGACAATGGCAGGATGTCTGCAAAGAGAATTGCCAGCTATCAGTGACAGAAACTTTACGCGTTTTTGCAAGGATGGCTTGCCCCCCCAAAACTGGTCCGGGTAAAATGTAAGTATCGGACCGCAGAAAGGGGGAAAGACGGCCAGGAAGAGACATACGCCGGAGCAGGTGATCAACAAGCTGAGAGAGGCCGAGGTGGGGATAGCCGAAGGCAGCACAGCGGCGCGGCCGCGGCCACGATCCCGCAGTGTCCGCTTGTCTGCGCCTATTATGCCTTTCCCTTTTTTGCGTTCAGGTGGTCCATCACCTGCGCCGCAATCTTTCTGTTCGGTTTGGCCGGCGCAGTGGACGCTTCCGCGGCTTGCATGGCCGCGTCCGCCGTCGGATAGTTCCTGCCCCGCCCTTTCTCTTGCCCTTGCAGGGTGCGTACAACGAAGGCCCACAGGCCGGAACGCTCCAACGACACAACGGCCGCCCGCGTCCGGTTTGCAAGCTCGCTGTTGATGTAGTCCCCGCGCCGCGTCAACCGCCATCCCCGCATTGTTCCCTCTTGGAGCTTGCCGACGCGGCCCGGTTGCCGCGTCTGTGCTCTTCCCGTTCGACTGTAAGTTCCTCAGCGTACCCCGCTGGCGTTGTCAGAACGGCAACATAGCCAGGTCCAAGCCAGGCACCACTCCAGCTCGCCGATCTCGCTCGCAATCTGATTCAGTATCGCACGATAAAGCTCCGCAAACCTTGAGTCTCGGATATACAGCGGATCATAGCGGCTGCGGACCACCAGCAGGGCCAGGACCGCCGTGCTGACCAGCAAGACGGGAGGATCGCCGCCTTTCTCAGGCAAATATGTCATAGAAGTCAGTTCATCAACAACACGACCGGATTCCCGGCTTACTGTCTACGTCTACAATTTTCCGTCTTTCAACACTTGAGCCGGTATCCAGCAGCTACCCGGAATGTCCACGTGGCCACAGCTCTCGATAGCCTTTGCCAGCCGTGGAGATGGCAACGCGATCACCGAACTGACCACTTGGTCGCGCTCGCAGATCATTTCACGACCGCTTTCCACAGTTATGTGTCTTAGTTCCCGTATGTCCACCTTCCGCTCCTGTTTGGTCAACTCTAAGAGGGCTGAACAGTATTCACGGAGAGGAGATCTGGAATGTATCAGTTTCTAATCCGAGTCTTGAATTTATGAACGTCCAGATGAAAACAGTCTGGACGTTTGTCGTCATTTGTAGGAGTAGCTGACCTCAAATGTCAATATTCGACAGTAGGATTGGGTTGTGGCAGAGTAGGAGTATCGTGGACAAGTTATTTGGGAAACGACAAGGGTAGCTGTCTGTAAAAGGAACATTACATGTCCGAGGAAATCCTGAACGCCAAAATTCAGCTTCACAGAAATATTCTTTTGAGGGTAATCCACCGCCTGGATCTTGGAGAGGAAATTGCCCAAGAGATTAGTTCTCTCGAAGATCCACTTCTTCAGCAATTGGAAAGATATAGGGAGTTGCCTTTTGAGGCTATTGGGAAGAGAACGCAAGAACTAGAAGGAATTTTAGATGACATGGTGATGTTAAGAAACGAGATATTAGTTTACACTCCCGAAGATGCAAAGGAGACAGAATGACGTTCTCGCCGAATCAACTGCAATGCGTGTGACCTGCCCCCCAAAAACTGGTCCAGTTAATATGTTAGAATTGGGCCATAGAAAGGGGGAAAGATGGCTAAGAGGAGACATACGCCGGAGCAGGTAATCAAAAAGCTCAGAGAGGCTGAGGTGGCGCTAGCCGAGGG
>JAJEDI010000085.1 GCA_022821585.1 Caldilineaceae bacterium | reverse complement strand
GTGTACCGCTGTGTTGTCTGGGGGGGACGGGCTAGAGGTGTTTTGGCTAAAAACTTTCGTTTGGGCACCTGTCACAATTGTCGACACCCGGTCGACGAGGCTTGTTGTAGGTGTGGGGGGGTTGCGGGGGCGGAGCCCCCGCACAAGGGAGGCCGCTTGCGGCCGACCGCTCAAGAAATTCAGGAGAGAGCAGCCACTTAGGTAGCCTTAGATTGGATTTGTGGGCTGGACATGGCCTAGACCTCAACTCAGACATGTGAAAGGTCGCCCCCATTTTGGGATGCACCCCAATTGTCCTGTGCCGACAAATATCAGCCAGGCCTTGAACCAACATATGGTATGACAGTTGAATCTTCCTTAGCGAACCTTTATACTGCGAATCAGGACGACAGGAACATGCGACGAGGCGGAGTTTGGGGATACCGACCTGAATTCGCTTGCGAACACGAGGAGAGAGGGATGCAATACGTGAATTTTGGCAGCGCGGGCGTGAAGGTTTCGCGCGTGGCGTTGGGGCTTGGGCTGCGAGGCCAGCACGACGAAAAGGAGGCACGCAATCTGGTGGCGGCTACGCTGGACTTGGGTGTCAATCTGATCGACTGCGCCAACATCTACGGGCTGGGGGACGACCGGGCGTTCAGAGGCACATCGGAGGTACTGCTGGGGAAGGCGCTGCTAGGGCGGCGCGATGATGTGGTTATCACGTCCAAGGTGCGGGGCGAGATTGGCGACGGCCCCAACGACAGCGGCCTATCCCGCTACCACATTCTGCGCGAGGCGGAGCGTTCGCTGCGCCGGCTGAACACGGACCGGATCGATGTTTACTTGATCCACGGATTGGACGAAACGACGCCGGTCGAGGAGACTTTTGGTGCTCTTGACAGCCTGGTGCAGCAGGGCAAAGTGCGTTATGTGGGCATCTGCAACCACCAGGCGTGGCAGGTGGTGAAGGCGCTGCGGGTGCAGGAGCGGCTAAACGCGGCGCCGGCGATAACGGTGCAGAACCCATACAATCTTCTGAACCGGGAGTTGGAGCGGGAGATGTTTCCGATGGTGGCGGAGATGGGGCTGGGCGTTATGGTATACAGCCCGCTGGCGGTGGGTCTGCTGAGTGGGACTTACACGCCTGACAGTTTGCCGGAGGAGAACAGTCTGTGGGGCGGGCGGCGGCGGCACGCTTTCCAGGACACATTGCGGGACCGGGCAGCGGACGTGGTGGCGGAGGTGATCGCGGTGGCCGAGCGCGTGGGGGCGACCCCTGGACAGGTATCGCAAGCGTGGATATTGTCACGGCCGGAGGTGACTTGCATTATCTCGGGTGCGGATGTGCCGGCGCACATTGAGGACACGGTAGGCGCGGTCGGCCTGGAGCTGCCGGTGGAGGAGATCCGGCGGCTGGACCTGGTGTCGGCGGGTTTACAGACGGTGTTGGACGGGTCAGTGTTTGAGCCGGACCGGTGAGGTACTGTGCTTCGGCGATCTGAAAATAATTGACTTGCTTGCAGTTCCGGGGCGGCCCGGCGATTCAGGTGGGGTCCGTTGGTTGGAGATGTTCGATCTCGATGTTGATCCCGTCCCAATTTTCAAGGAGGTATTCGGCGACGAGACGACGGTGACAGTGGTGTGGCTTGTGCTCGCTACATAGGAGACAGGCGTTATCGAAGAGTTCCGGTGGGAGCTCTTCTTCGATTTTGCGGGCAGCCATTAGGGCGCGAAAGGATCGTTCATAGGCTTTCCACGTCCCCTTCTTCTTCTTGAATGCGTCGAGGATGTCCTGGGTTGGCGCAAGTTGGGGCAGGTGCAGGTAGTCGATCTTGGCGACTTCGCGCAGGAAGTACCTTAGGTCGTTCTGCTTGGCAAAGCCGGAGAGTTGTGACCGGGTGTTCAGGCGTGTATCGATCAGTGTGCGGACTCCTGACTGTTTGAGTTGGGTGAAAAAGGTTTCGGCGCTCTTCTGGGTAAAGCCGATGGTGTAGAGTTTCATATCAGGTCTTCAGCACCGGGTGTTCAAGCAACTGTTTTGTCCATTCAGTGGATGACGCCCATGGTGGGTGCCCCTCTCAAACTTTTCCTCACGAACCATATCTAGAGTCCATCATTTTCATCATGGCAGTCATCCGGGGGATTATCCCAAGAGTAGTCTCAATCATTGAATAGGCTCAATTGTGATATCGCCGCCGTCCAAAACGGTTATCGTCACGCGACTGCCGTAGAGTAGTGACATGCCGACCAAGGCGCCCCCCTTCTGCTTGCAAGGCAAGAACTTCGCGTTCCCGATCATTCCAAATGACCACTGCCAGATACACATCCAGTATCACTGTATTTCCATCACCTAACGTGGCAATTCGACTTCCAGCTGGTTGCAGTGCAAGGGAATCTACCGTAGCCGACGGCAGTGTCAGATAGCCATTGAACCCTGTGTCAATTGCTGCTTCAACCCTTACTTTCCTCTGTTTTTGTCCAACAACCTCCACATCTATGACGGCTTCTCGCCTTTCTGTAACTTTCCCTGTAATCACTTCTGATTCACTGCGAAACGTCCGCCGATACGGTAGGCTGTTGGAAAGCCGATGCGCAGACCGTAGATGACAGCATCGGGATAGCTGGCAAGTAGACGCTTCGTTGCCATGAGGTCGTCAACGTCGATTTCATAGGCACCAGTTTCGATATCAATGACCAGGAAGCTGCCTTTGTACTCAGGCTCGACTATCTTCTGCAGCTGTTGGCGATATATGGTGTCTCCCTTGGATGCAACCTCCTCAGAGGTGTAATTGGCACCAGGCATGAGGTCCTTCTCCTATCCATTCATCAGCGACGTAGCCAGCGTACAGGTCACACGACAGCGGCCATGCCTTCGGCGCCGGTGTCGGCGGCGCCGCTGAGCGCACCGGTTTGGGGGTCGATGTGGAGGGCGTGGACGAGGGCGAGGCCGCCGTGGCTATAGGGGATGTGGGCGGCGGGATGGCGCTTGTTGACTTCGTCAAGGACCCAGACGGGGATGCGGCGCTGGCAGTTGATGGCGTCGAGCTGGCAGTCAAAGCGGGGGGCGTGAACGGCCTTTTCGATATCCATGCCGAAGTCAATGACGTTGAGGATTACCTGCAGGACGGAGGTGATGATGCGGGTGGCGCCGGGCGCTCCCAGAACGAGGAGGGGTTGGGCGCCGTCGTCGGAAGTTTCGTTGCTGTAGACGATGGTCGGGGTCATGCCCGTGGTGCGGCCTTTGCCGGGCGCGATCGAGTTGGGATGGCCGGGCAGTGGGTTGAAGTTGACCATGGAGTTGTTGTACATGAAGCCGAGGCCGGGGGTGATGACGCCTGAAGAGGAACCGAGAGAATGGGTAAGTGAGACGCAGTTGCCCTGGGCGTCGATGACTGAGAGGTGGGTGGTGTGAGGGGTCTCCGGCTGGGAGGGTGCAGGTTCAATGGGCTGGCCGCTGTCGATGCGCTCACGCCAGAAGGCGGCCCGATCCCTGGACATCATCCAATCGAGTGGTACATCCTCGAATTCAGTGTCGGCCAGGTGCGGATTGCGGTCGGCGAAGGCGGCCTTCATGGCGAGGCCGACGGTATAGATGTAGTCGGCCGAGTTGTGGCCCATGGCGGCCAGATCGTAGCCCTCCAGGATGTTGAGGATGGCGACGAGGGTTGCGCCGCCGTGGGGCGGAGTAGAGCTGGTGACGGCGTGGCCGCGGTAACTGCCGGAGAGGGAAGCGTCCTCGCGCAGGCGGTACTGTTCAAAGTCCTGCCGGGTGACGAAACTGCCGTTGGCAGCCAAGTCGGAAGCCATGCGCTCCTTGAACTGGCCGTGGTAGAAGTCTTCGCTGCCGTGTTGGACTATGTGGCGCAGTGAGGCAGCGTAGTCCGGGTTTCGGAGCGTTTCACCAGTGTCATAGGGCTGGCCATCGTCACGGAGATAGATGCGGCGGGCCTCCGGGTTGCTGTTGATGTAGTCGCGCAGGCTCATTCCCTCCCAGTACTGGTTGCTGCGTTTCCAGCCGACGGCGAGGGAGTCGGTAACGACAAAGCCGTCGCGGGCGGTGCGGATGGCGGGTTCTGCGGCCTGTTCGAAGTCGATGGTACCCCAACGCTCGAGCAGCGAAGAGAACATCTTGACCGCACCGGGAGTGCAGACGGAGGTGTAGCCGGCTTCGTTGACGTTGCCATCAAGGAAAAAGCCCCAGCCGCCGGGGTTGGGGCGGATGAGCTTTTCCACCCACATGTCGTCCTTGACGAGGGCGCCGGCGAGCGCGGGCGCGTCGATTCCGATGGAACCTGACTGTCCGGCCAGGTGCAGATTGATCACAGCATAGCCGCCGATGCCGCACATTTGGGGGCTGACCACGGCCTGCATAAGGGCGGCGGTTACGGCGGCGTCGATGGCATTGCCGCCGGACATGAGGACTTTGGCGCCGGCTTCTACGGCGAGCGGTTGCTGGGCAGAGATTGCAGCAGGCATGGGGTTCAAGCTCCTGGTGGGAAGGACGGCAATGGGTAAGGCGCGCAGGCAGTCGGCGTCACGCGGTCAATGATACGCGAATACGCGGCCAACTGCAACGAGAAACTGCCGCTACAGAGAGCAGACCATGCGAATATTGGTTGCGGTGAGTTCGTTCTGATCGCGTTCAGAGGGGATGAGCCGGAATTCAAAAATATGTTCGCGGCTTGGCAGGTAATCCTTTACGGATTCGTCCTGCATCATCGAGAAGTGGAAGAAGGCGCTCTCATAGGGAGAGTCGGGGCTTTTGCGTTTGTCCACCAACCACAGGTGGGGTGACACTTTGGTCAGGAAACGCATATAGCCGAAGCCCTTGTCCTCGTTGTAATAGTAACACCAGCCGCGCACAGTAGAATCGGGCTGGCCCCATTCGGCAGAGCCGTCGGGGACGGGCAGAAGATTTGGGATCAGATAGCCGGACATGAATAGATCCACCTCCTGCCGCAGATTGCCTGAGACATTGTCGAAGGCGACGACTTCCACGCGGCAGCCCTTGTTCTGTAGCGCCCGCACCACCTGAACGAAATCTCCGTCACCGGTTGCAATCAGCACCCTGTCGAGATTTTCGGACTGGAGCAGCGCGTCCACTGCCAGATCCAGATCGGAGTTGGCTTTGGCATAGCGGTTGCCTGTCTCGTCATCGTACCAGCGAACACGCTTGATAATCACTTTGTAGCCGAGATCGCGCAGTGCGGAGTGGAAGCGAAACGCGCCGACGCGGTAATCGATATCCCACTGGGCGCGTTCGGTATCATGGGTAACGTAAGCGTTCAGGCGCACCGGTTCGCCCATGTCCCGGCAGGCAAATTCTCGAAGAATATCATACTGCATGCGGGAGCCACCATTGCGATAGATGTTGGCGGCGTCAACATAGACACCGACTTTTGCTTGAGAATGTTGCCAAACCATTGAGAATCCTTTTGAATGAATCGTCTGCACAAACGGAACACTACTGCCTTAGAGTAAGTATAACTTCTGTACAACAATATTATACTCCATAATCACCAATCTGTAAGAGTACCAACAGAGACGCTCCAGCAACGGGGGCAGCGGTTGCTTTGGCGGCATACGGGAAAAGGAGGATGTTGTATCTCAGACTATTTCGGGTAAGATAGAACGGTCTTGCGTAGCGGCTGTGAACTGGAAGATTGGAGACGGGCTGTGCCAGTCCTGCGAACCGCACAGATAGAGGAACAGCAACGATGTTAAGGGTACTTCTGCGAGTTGCCGGTCTCATTGACAGCCTCTCGGAACGAGTTGGCGGCGTGTCCGTGTATCTCGTGATCGTTACGGTAGCAGTTGGGTTCTACAATGTTCTTGTGCGCTACAGCGCGAGGTTCATTGGGGTACAGTTGTCCTCCAATCTATTTATCGAGATGCAGTGGTACCTTTATTCGCTGGTCTTCTTTCTGGGATTTGCCTATATCCTGAAGAACGGCATCAACGTACGCGTGGACTTTATCTATGCGAATTGGAGCAGGAAGCGCCAGGCGATGCTTGACTTCTGGGGACATTTGTTCCTGCTTGTTCCCTACTGCGTCATCGGCATCTGGGTGACAGTAAATCCGGTGATGACCTCCTGGCGTCAGTGGGAAATGTCACCTGATCCAGATGGGTTGCCGCGTGCGCCTCTAAAGGCAATGATCATCGTTGCCTTTGTGCTCTTGCTGCTGCAGACGATTTCCGAGTTGATCAAACTGCTCGCGGTTTTGCGAGGGGCAGAGGAAGAGGTTGAGGAGCTGGCGGAACATCAGGAGGCCTTGCGGATTGAGTAGGAAGTTCACGGGCCGGATGCAGCTGTTCGCAGTTGGCTGTTGAGAAGGGGAAGTCCTGGTAGGTTCGCACCACGCGGGTCACACGAAAAGGATTGACTATGGGGTTGGAATGGCTGGCGATTGTGATGTTCATACTGTTTTTTGTGCTGATTCTGTATGGATATCCGGTGGCGTTTTCATTTGCCGGGACCGCCTTCGTATTCATGTTGATAGGTTGGGCGTTGGGCATATTCAACATGAATTGGATCAAACTGCTGCCCAACCGCTGGTTCGGCACGATGTCGGACTTTACGCTGCTGGCAATTATATTTTTCGTCTTTATGGGGGCGATTTTCGAGAAATCGGGGCTGGCTGAGCGGTTGTTGACGACGGTCGGCATTTTGCTGGGATCGATGCGCGGCGGTCTGGCGCTGGCGGTGGTGCTGGTAGGGACGTTGCTGGCGGCGGCTACCGGGGTGGTTGCGGCCACCGTCATTGTGATGGGGTTGCTGTCGCTGCCGATCATGGTGCGATATGGGTACAATCACCAGCTGGCGACCGGAATCATCACGGCGTCGGGGACGATGGCACAGCTGCTGCCGCCGAGTCTTGTTTTGGTGGTATTGAGCGATCAGATTGGGGTGGGCGTAGGCGATCTGTTCGTGGGCGCGCTGATTCCGGGACTGATTCTCTCGGGCCTCTACGCCCTGTACGTGATAGGAATCGCCATAGTTCGTCCACAGGACGCGCCGGCTCTGCCGCCCGAAGCACGAACAGTTCAGGGCGCGGCTCTGATGCGCCAGACGCTGATAGCGGTCGTTCCGCCGGTCCTGCTGATTTTCTCGGTGCTTGGCAGCATCTTCCAAGGTATCGCCACGCCGACGGAAGCGGGCGCTGTAGGCGCGATAGGCGCTTGTATCCTCACAGCGTTCAACCGCAACTTGAATTGGAAGCTAATCAAGGACGCGGCCCGCTCCACGGCCAATATCACTGCCCTGGTGATCATGATTCTGTTCTGCTCGACCTATTTCGGGCTGGTCTTCGACCGCCTAGGGGGCCAGGACTACGTGCAGGGGTTGCTAACGAGTCTGCCGGGCGGGTTCTGGGGGTTTGTAATCGTCGCCAACATTGCGATTTTCCTGTTGGGCATCAATCTGGAGTTCATTGAGATCAGCTTTATCGCGATGCCTCTGTTTGTGCCTGCCGCCCTGGAGCTGGGTTTTACCAATGCACAGATGGTCTGGTTCGGGGTGATGATGGCGATCAATCTGAATATGGCGTTCATCTCGCCACCGGTCGGATTTTCGCTGTTCTACCTGCAAAGTGTAGCGCCTCCTGAGGTGAAGACTGCGGATATTCACAAGGGGGCATTGCCTTTCATGGTGCTGCAAGGCATCGCCCTCATCATCGTAATCCTTATCCCGGAGACAGTAACCTGGTTGGTGGATGCGGCATCATAGGGTAAGAGGAGCCGCATGACCGAGAACGAAAGAGGGGCGAGCGCGTGCGCTCGCCCCTCTTGTATTCTGTTCATCACCGCCAGCAGTTCGGCGAAACGCAGATCACATCAGCGGCTTCGGCCCACGTATTGCAGGTATCCGAGCTCGGCCAGACCGTGCCAGGCATGAATCGCGTCGCGGAATGCTAACCATTCTTTGAAGATGGAAGCGAAGTCTGCATCTGCGGCCGCAGTCTCGTCGAAGAGCTCGAAGGCGGCCTCCTCAGCGGTATTCAGCAGATCATCGGGAAACGGCCGCAGGGTGACGCCGCCGTCGTTGAGCAGGCGTTGGAGAGCGGCCGGGTTCCTGGCGTCGTAGCGCGCCATCATTCTCACATTTGCCTCGTAAGCGGCGGCCTTAAGCGCTTCCTGATACTGCTCGGGCAGTTCTTTCCATTCGTCCAAGTTGATTTGGACTTCCACAGTCGAGCCGGGGTCCCACCAGCCGGGGTAATAGTAGAAGCCGGCGACCGTGTGGAAGCCCATTCTCTCGTCTTCGTAGGGCCCGACCCATTCGGCGGCGTCGATAGCCCCGTTCGCAAGGGCCTGGAAGATCTCGCCGCCGGGCAACATCTGCACGGATACGCCCAGCCGCTCCATCACCTGGCCGGCGATGCCGGGAATGCGCATTCTCAGGCCTTCCAGGTCGGAGACGGAGTTTATCTCTTTATTGAACCAGCCCCCCATCTGGACGCCGGAGTTACCAGCCGGGAACTGAATGATATTGAACCGTTCCGCATGGATTTCCTGAAGTAGCTGCAATCCGCCGCCTTCGTACAGCCACGCGTTCTGCTGGCGGGCCGTGAGACCAAAGGGCAGGCCGTTGTTGAGGGCAATGACGTTCCCCCTGTCGGTATAGTAGTGGGAGACGGTGTGCCCTATAGGAACGGTTCCCTCTTCGACGGCGTTCAATACACCCAGACCGGGAGCCAGTTCACCGGCTGCGCGGGGCCGGATCAGGAATCTGCCATTGGTCAAAGCTGCGACGCGATTGGCGACCAACTGCGCACCCCAGAAAATTGAGTCCAGATCGGCCGGCCAACTGGTTGCCATCTGCCACTCGATGGCCGGCAGGCGGGCGTCTTCCGCCACAGCGTTCTCGATCTGAACCGGTGGAATCAGGCCGGCCTGTTCGCAGCCAGCGACGCCCAGCGCGGCAGCGCCGGTCGCGCCCCAAAGCAGAAGTTCTCTCCGCTCCATTGCGGGTTTCTCCTTTCCCTGCACATCAGCAGGAAAGTCGATACGAGCAGTCGCCATCAGCCCTCGAAATGAACAAAATGGGAGAGCGCTGCGGAGCGCCCTCCCATCTCCAGATACTTCATCTATTGGAAAAAGGTGCGCTGCACGTGCGCAAATTAGCGGCTTCGGCCCACGTATTGCAGGTAGCCGCGCTCGGCCAGGCCGTGCCAGGCCTGAATCGCGCTACGGAAGGCGGACCATTCCTTGAGGATCGATGCGAAATCGGCGTCATTGGCGGCGGTCTCGTCGAACAGCTCGAATGCGGACTCTTCGGCGGCCTGCAAGACATCGTCGGGGAAGGGCAGCATGGTGATGTCGGCGTCCTGGATCAGGCGGCTAAGAGCGGCAGGATTCTTGGCGTCGTAGCGCGCCATCATGGTCGCGTTAGCGGCGTAGGCGGCGGTCTTGAGGACTTCCTGATACTGCTCGGGAAGCTTGTTCCACTCGTCCAGATTAATCTGGATTTCCAGGGATGGGCCCGGCTCCCACCAGCCTGGGAAGTAGTAGAAGCTGGCGGCTTTGTGGAAGCTCAGTTTTTCGTCATCGTAGGGGCCGACCCACTCAGCGGCGTCGATGGCGCCGGTCTGCAAGGCCTGGAAGATTTCGCCGCCGGGCAGCACCTGCACGGTTACACCCAGGCGGTCCATGACGCGGCCGCCGAGGCCGGGAATGCGCATCTTGAGGCCTTCCATGTCGGCGACTGAGTTGATCTCCTTGTTGAACCAGCCGCCCATTTGCACACCGGTGTTGCCGGCGGGGAACTGGATCGTGTTAAATTTTTCGGCGTAGACCGTTTGCAGCATCTCGAGGCCGCCGCCTTCATAGAGCCAGGCGTCCTGCTGGCGGGAGGTGAGGCCGAATGGCAGGGCCGTGCCGAAAGCGGTAATCGGGCTCTTGCCGATATAGTAGTAAGAGGCGGTATGGCCGATCGGCACAGCGCCCTCTTCGACGACGTTGAGGACTTCCAGACCGGGGGCGAGTTCACCGGCAGCGCGGGCCTCAATTCTGAATTTGCCTTGCGTCATGGAGGCGACGCGCTGGGCAACGGTTTCGGCGCCACCGAAGATCGTATCGAGGGCGGGCGGCCAACTGGTGGCCATCTGCCATTCGATCTCGGGCAGGCTTGCGTCCTCTGCGACAGCGCCTTCGAG
The DNA here is from genome assembly GCA_022821585.1 of Caldilineaceae bacterium. Classification (GTDB taxonomy): domain Bacteria; phylum Chloroflexota; class Anaerolineae; order Caldilineales; family Caldilineaceae; genus Bin5. The sequence goes on along the minus strand of JAJEDI010000085.1, from coordinate 15,382 downwards.
CTGGCCCGGCGCCATGACACCGGCTTGTTCACAGCCGGCTACGGTCAGGGCGGCTGCGCCCACCGCACCTGTAGCCGCCACTTTCAGGAATCTTCGTCGATCCATTTCAGTTTCTCCTTCCTCTTGGACATGCATGAAAACGAGCCTGTACGAAATACACCGTAATTGTACTCAGGCCAAGGAATTCTGACAAGAGTCACACAGGAAGAGGCGGCTAGCCAGGCCGGAGGAGAGCCGAGTCTGGGGGCAACTTCGGGGTGATGAACAGGTCGAAATCGAGGTCAGATTGTTGCTAAGAGTCTGAACGGCAGAAGTCAAAGCAAGCCGAGTTCGAGGTTCAATTCCCGGAACTCCAGTCCTGGCCGTCCAGATGGGCACCAAAGGACATATAGGCGACGGTGCCGCCGTCGACGTAGATGGTCTGGCCGGTGACAAATTCGGCGCCGTCGGAGGCGAGAAAGGCGGCCACGTGGCCGATGTCGGCGGGTTCGCCCAGGCGGCCCCAGGGCACTGTGGCTTCGAAGATGGCGGGGTTGTAATCGGGAATGTCTGCGAAGTAGCGGGGCACTTCGATGAGACCGGGCGCGATTGCGTTGACCCGCACCTTCTGCGGTGCCAACTCGACGGCCAGGTGGCGGGTGAGGGCGGCGACGGCGCCCTTGGTGGCGGCGTAGACGGAGTAGTCGGGGACGCCGGCGTGCGTATGAACCGAAGCGAGGTTGATCACCGAACCGCCGCCATTTTCCTGCATGTAGGGCAGGATGCGCTGGATGCAGAATACCTGACTGCGCACATTTATTGCGAACAGTTTGTCGAAGTGGTCGGGCGTGACTTCGGTGATAGGGCGCGTCTCGGTCAGGCCGGCGTTATTTACGAGGACGTTGAGGCCACCGAGGTAATCGGCGGCGGTCTCTACGACGTGCGTGCATAGTTCGGCGGACTGGTTGAAGTCACCCTGCACGGCTGCGGCAGTTCCTCCGGCAGCGCGGATCCGGGCAACGGCAGCAGCGGCGCCCTCGTCGCTGTAGGGGTAGTGGCAGACAACGGCTGCGCCGCGGCGGGCCAGTTCGAGTGCGATGCCCTGACCGATGCCGCCGTGATCGACGCCGGTAACGAGTGCTTTCTTGCCGGCCAGAGAGTCCTTCTCGCTCATTTCACTGCTCCAGGATGTTTGCTGAGTTCCGGGAGGAGAGGCTCGGAGGAGGCCTTCACGCCGCGCCCATCGATCAGAAACATGTCTAAGATTTACCCGCTCGTTGCTTGAGATAGGCAAGGCTGTGCTGGATACCGCCCACGGGGTCGCCGGCACCGCGGAACTCGAAGATGTAGTAGACAGGCTGGGGCAGCCGATCGAGCGCGTTGAGGATTTCGGCAAGAGGCAGGACGCCTGCGCCGAGAGGGGCCGGTGGATCGGCGGGATTGGCGGTCTTGTCTTTGAGATGGGCGGCGACGACCTTTTCTGCCAGGATGTCGATGGCGGCGACGACGTCCTGGCCGTGGTTGGGATAGTTTCCCATGTCGAGATTGGTGCAGAGGGCGGGGGAGGCCAGCCGAGAGAGGGCCCCGTGGACTTCGGCCAAGGTGCCGCCGGGGGTGCGGGCGTAGTTTTCGAGAGCGATTGTAGTGTTTTGGGCGGCGGCGTATTCGACGACTTGCCGGGCGCGGGCCCAGCCTGCCTGGTCGTCGGGGGACGGCGTGGGACCGGGAAAGAAACGGACGATCGGCGCGCCCAGCGCGGCGGCGGTGTCGATGTCCTGGCGCAATTGCATTGAGGACTCGGCGTTGCCGAAGAGGGTGGCCTGCGTGGCGTATGTAACCAGGAGGCCGGCGTCAGCGATGCGGCGGGCGGCTTCGGTCAGTTCGGTATCGAGCCGGGGCCAAGTCTCTCGTCGCAGCTCCACGCCGTCGGCGCCGGTCTGGCGGGCGATGTCGATCAGGTCCCAGACGGTACTTTCGCCGCTCTTGAGCTCGTCCTCCAGCTGCATGGCGGAGATCAGAATTGGCCGGCGGGCGTGATTTGCTGCGCCAGCGGCGTGGGTGGGTTGCTCTGATGGGCTGGTCAAAGTCGCCTCGCTGGGATGTCTGTTCCAGGGAAGAGTATCGAGCCCGGGGGGCCGCAGGGGCTGCGAGAGGGCCAAGCTTCTGCGCGCCGGCTCCCTAGTACGGGGGCCTTGACTGGCACCGTCCCCGGTTGGCTCTGCCCCGGAAGGTAAGCCGGCGCGATGGATTCAGTTATGACTTCAGTCTGCGGTCGTCCACTCCGGATCCGGCTGAATTGTCGTCTCCGGGGGTGGGCCGGGGTCGGGGCGACCGCTGCCTTCAAGGCGGCTGATGAGTTGAACGGTCATATCGCCTTCGACGAGGCACTGGCAGGACAGGCGCACACCGGACAGACCCTTTTCGGCCAGCTTCTCTTTTTCGGCGACGGTCATTTTTGCAGGTTCGCCACCGACAAAGGCGACGCGGCAGGTGGTGCACTTGCAGTTGCCACCGCAGGCATGCAGCTGATCGACGGCTGCGTCCTCAACCAAAGCAAGGACCAGGCGTTTACCAGCTTGTACATCGAACGTGCCAACATTTTCTACTGTCAACTTAGGCATGAACAGTGCTCCTGTATGTGTTAAAAGTCGTACGGAATACCAGGGTTAGTTTCGGGTGCGGGCTGTGTTCGCAACAGGTCGCGGCCGCTGCCCGAACAGTTTCGACCGGCAGGCGTTTCCTGCATTCTCTCACACATTGTGCACAAACACGAAGAGAAGATCGTTAACATTGGTCTGTGTTGGGCCGGTCAGGAGCAGGTCGGCGGCGGCGCGGAGGTAGGGGTAGGCGTCGTGGCGGCGGAGGTGGTCGGCTGCGGAGAGGCCGGCAAGCTCGCCTCTGTGGACGGTGCCGTTGTCGGCGAGGCCGCCGGCGCTGTCGGTGGGTCCGTCGGTGCCGTCGGTGGCCAGTGAGACGATTGTGATCCCCGGCAGATGTTGGAGAGGCAGAGAGGCGGTGAGGGCGAGCTCCTGGTTGCGGCCGCCCTTACCGGGATTGTCTCCGAGGCTGACGGTGGTCTCGCCGCCGAGAATCAGGCAGGCGGGTGCGGGCGCGGGCAGTCCGCTGTCCTGCACCTCGCGGCCCAGGCCGACGAGCACCTTGGCGACTTCGGCGGCCTCGCCTTCAACGTAGGTCGAGAGCAGGATTGTGTTGTAGCCGAGTTCGGTAGCCTTTGCAAGGGCGGCGGTGGCGGCGGTGCGGTTGTCGGCGACGACGAGTGTGTTGCTGTTGGCGAAGACCGGGTCGAGGGGTTTGGGCGTGTCGGGGATGTCGCCGGCGAGCCCGGCCTGGAGGCGTTTGAGGATGACCTCTGGCAGGGCTGCAGTCAGGCTGTATTTTTCGACGATGGCCCAGGCGTCGGTCCAGGTGCTTACGTCGGGGACGGTGGGCCCGCTGGCGATTACGTCGAGGGGGCTGCCGATGACGTCGCTGAGGGCGAGGGTCAGGAGTGTGGCGGGGGCGGCGGAGCGGGCGAGCTGGCCGCCCTTCACGGCGCTGGTGTGTTTGCGCAGGCAGTTCATCTCGTTGATGGTGGCGCCGCAGGCGAGGAGGGCGTCGGTCATGGCCTGCATGTGGGACAGGGTGAGGGCAGGATAGGTCTGGCCGGAGTTCCCGGTGAATTCAGGTGCCGGGGCTACCAGCAGGGCGGAGCCGCCGCCGGAGAGCAGGGCGATTACGAGGTCGTCTGCGCCGGCCTGGTCGACGAGGGCAAGCATCTCTTTGCCGGCGATGACGCCGGCTTCGTCGGGAAGGGGATGACCGGCCTCGACGACGCGGACGGTGGACTGCGCAGTTGAGGAAGGGTCGGCGGGCTGGGCGTGGTCGTACTTGGTTACTGCCAAGCCGCCGCTGATGCGGTCCTGGAGTACGGCTTCGACGGCGCTGCACATGGGAGAGGCGGCCTTGCCGGCGGCGACGACGAAGATGCGGCGGTAGCTGTGCAGGTCGTAGGTCAACGTGGGCGCCGGTTCACTGGCTGAAGGGTCGGCGACGGTCAGGCTTTCGTCGTGGCGCTGGAGGATGTTTTGGACGGCGGCGAAGGGGTCGACGGCGTCGAGGGCGGCGTCGAGGACGGCGAGGATGGGGCGGCGGGCGACCGGGTCGGGGGTGAGGACGGAGGTGTCGAAGCGGGTCATGCTACTCTTACTTGTAACCTGCCAGCAGGCAGATATTCGGTTCGGAAACCTGTTTTTGTTATCACCGTGAATGTCCTCGACTGGCGGACCAGCAACAGTGACGGTTTACCCGCCACTGCCTTTACCTCGATCAGAAACCGCACGCTTAACGATTGCAAAACCCTGAGACTTGACCGTTACGGAATCTTACTCTCACAGGCGGCGGAATTTTTGGAGGCCGTCGTCGACCTGGACCTGGCCTACGTAGAGATCGCCGCGGGAGTCGGCCCAGATGCCGTGGGGGCAGGCTGCGAATTCGCCGGGTTTGTCACTGGGTTGGGCGCCGCCCCAGTGGCTGAGGAGGTCGCCGTCGAGGGTCCAGACGCTGACGCGCTGTTCGAGCTCGGCGACGTAGACGACTTCGCCATTGGGGTCGAAGTAGATGGTATCGGGTTTGAGGAGGCCGGTGCGTTCTTCGAGGAAGTTGCCGTCGGTGTCGAAGAGCTGGATGCGGTCGTTGGTGCGGTCGCAGACCCAGACGCGGTCGTCCTTGTCGAGGCGGACGCAGTGGGAGAGCGTGAACTGGCTGGGGCCTTCTCCCCAGTCGCCCCAAGAGAGGATGTGCTCGCCGGCGGCGGAGTATTTGTGGACGCGGGCGTTGTCGTAGCCGTCGGAGATGAAGAGGTCGCCGTTGGAGGCGACGGCGAGATCGGTGGGCAGTCGGAAGGGTTCGCCGGGGGCGCCTTCCTGGCCGGGCGTGCCGATGGTCATGACGAGCTCGCCCTGGGCGTTGAACTTGAAGATGCAGTGGGTCTCGCGTTCGGTGCACCAGACGTTGTCTTCGTTGTCGATGAAGATGCCGTGGGCATCCTCGATGACGTCTTCGCCCCAGGAGGCGAGGAAGTTGCCGTCGGCGTCGAAGACGACGAGGGGATGCTCGCTGCGCGAGTAGACGAATACGCGGTCCTGTGAGTCGCAGGCGACTGCGGCTACCCAGCCGAACTGCCACCCTGCGGGCAGTTTGGCCCAGTTTTCGATTACTTCGTACTGATAGGCGCCGGTTCCGAACGGCATGGCAATCTCCTTTGCCTGATTGAGACTCGCCGCGGCTGCGGCGGGGATATGGAGTACACCTTTCTTCTATCCGCGGAGAGTCGTTTGAGACATCTCTTTTCTATCCGCGAAGGGGCGCGAAGGGGCGCGAAGAACATCAGCGGCTATCGGATTCTCCTGGCGCGACATCGCGGGCTTTTGCGGATTGACGGCACTTTGCTTAAGCATATCGCTAGTCTGTCAGAGGTCAGCGGGGCTTAATCGTCCCATGCTTTGACGGCGATCTTGATCACTTGCTCGTCGCCGAGGCGGTAGGTGCCGTCGAGGGCGTGGAAGCCGTCGGCCACGCGGTCGAGGGGCAGTTTGTGGCTGACCATTTCGCCGTAGGGGAATTCGTCTTTCTCGAGAATGGGCAGGCCGCGTACGAAGTGCTCGTAGGTGCTGCCCCAGACGGCCTCGAAGGTCAGATTTTTGCGCATGAGGAGCTGGTTGATATTGAAGTCGATGGAGCCCATATCGACGAAATGGCCGACCTCGACGTAGGTGCCGCTGCCGCGCAAGTAGCCCAGTCCTTCGGGCGTGGCGGCCAGGAATCCGGAGCATTCGAATACGATATCGGCGCCGCGCTTGAGCGGTGTGTGCCAGTAGACCTGCTCGGTGCGCTCTTCGACGCTGGTGACTTCCTCGATGTTGATGGTGACATCGGCGCCGAACTCTTTTGCGAGTTCAAGGCGTCTGGCGGGGCCGCCGACGACGATGATGTTGGCGGCGCCCATCTGTTTGGCGCAGAGGAGGGTAACGAGGCCGATGGCGCCGCTGCCCTGGACGACGACGGTATCGCCGAGCTGTACTTTGCCGCGCATGGCGGCGTGGACGCCGATGGTGTAGGGCTCGGTGAGCACGGCGACTTCGGGCGAGCAGTCGGTCTTGAGCATGCAGGTATTTTCGAAGCCGAGATAGATGTAGTCGGCGAAACCGCCGTAGAAGTGGGGGGCGACATCGGGCGTGTCGTAGAAGCCGTATGCGCCGTAGCCGCCTGTGCCGGGGGAGAAGATGACGCGGTCGCCTTCCTCGAGGGGGCGGCCGATGTAGTCCTTGGCTCCGCCGGCGCCGATGGCCTCGATAACGCCGACGTTTTCGTGGCCGAGGACCACTTCGCTCTGGAAGCCGTTCTGCCACATGTGGAGGTCGGTGCCGCAGATACCGGCAAGCTCCTGGCGGAGGAGCACTTTACCGGGTTCGGGGTCGAGTACGGGGTATTCGCGGATTTCGAAGTCCTGTCCTTGGGCGATGACCGCCCGACCAGTTTTGGCCATGGTATTTTCTCCTGCTGTCGGGTGCGTGAGTTCAGGTAGCCTTGTTTTTGCCTCCGCTGTTTTGGAGTTGCGGGGCCAAGGAGGTCATAGGAGGTATTGAAATATGAAAGCTGGACAGATTGTTGCCAAGGCACCTACCGGGATGGCCGGTGCCCCAGGAATGGGGCTAAGTATACTACAGCCATTGGGCGAGCGATAGTCCTTTGCGGTGATTGTGCAGGAGGGTGGCGGCGGACGGTGGGGAAGGTGTCGAGGATGCAGGGGGCGTGTGGATGAGGAAGGGCGTTGAGTTAAGAGTGGAAGTGTGGAGGCGGGCGAAGGCGGCCGTGGGGCTAGATTTGGTTCTTCACAAAGTTTGCGACTTCTTCGGCTAGTGCAATTGCTTCCCACGCCTCTTGTTCGTCGGGATCTACGAAGTTTTCCAGCGGATAGCGTACTCCTGCGCCGTACCTGCCCAAAGTCTCGGCCGCCAGTTTCAGTTGGCTGAAAGCCGGCTGACTTTGCGCGCATTCCTGTGTGAGATAGAACAGATCATGGACTAAGTTGAAACTACGTGATCTGGAGACCAGGAACCCTTTCAGGTACTTTTCGGCACATTGTTGAGCGTGATAGCAGTCCATTTCGGGAATCGGATCGCCGGGCAGCATGGCACGTCGGGCCATCTCCAGATCCTGTTCTGCCTTTTTGAACCAGTCCTGTTCAGGATGCCGCTCGCTCATACAGGATTTCCTGGGATTCGAGAGCCGTGTTGACAAAGGAGTAAGGGTTGTCGCGCTGCTTTGCCAAGCGGTCATGCGTGGTGACGAGGACGTCGACGGGCAGGATGAATTGTTCGCCAATTGCCCTGCGAATGGGGTTGCCGCGTTTGGGCCAGTCGTCGAGGGATTTGAGGACGACGAGGAGGTCGACGTCGCTGTGGGAGCCGGCGTTGCCGCGGGCGTGGCTGCCGAAGAGGATGATCTGCTCCGGATCGAATTTTTGGGCGATCAACCGGGCAACGGCCTGAATTGTTTCCCTGTCGATGGAGACTTTGGCCACTTGTTGGAAACCTCGTTGCGAATGCTCTGTTGTGAACCTGACTGGATCGAGCAGTCAAGAGTCAGGTGCATTTTAGAGGAATTCGCGTGCAGGGCGAAGTTGCCCTCAGACGGTTACGCCGGTGTCGAAATTTGCGGTTGGTCTGTCGGGATTTGGTAGGGAAGAGTTTTTGAGCAAGGGAGCGAATTTTGGCAGTGAAATGGGGGTAGGGAATTGGGCTGGCGCGGGGTGAGAAATTACACAGAGGATGTGTAGTTTTTACTCTGGTAGGGACGCCTGAAATGGGGTCGAAAAGTTACACAGGCGATGTGTAATATTGGCGGCATTGCGCGTTCCCGCGATGGGAGGTTTAGGGCTTGTGGGGATGTACTTATATGTGATGTCCAGACAGTTCATTCCCATATATAATATTTAATATGGGTAGGGGCCTGTGCATGCATTCCAACCAGGCCGCGAGGACGAGGGCACCCACAAGGGGTGCCCCTACGGGTTTTGGCGGTGGGGATGGGAAACGGGAGGAGGCGGGTGGGCGTGCTACAATGGGGGCCGGTTTGGCGGGGGGTCGACGGGATTGGGGGGAGGGCGGGTGTTGGAATCAGGGGGGATGAGGACGATGGCGGTGGAACGGGTAAATACGGAGCGGGAGGCGGGTTTCGCAGCGGACCGGACCCAGTTGGAGGCGGAGAGGGAGCGGATACGGGAGGAGATCAGCAGTTATCCGGCGCCGATTGCGGGGTGTGATGAGCAGTTCAATTATTTGCTGGAACGGCGGGCGCAGGTGCGGCGTGAGCTGGCGCGGTTGGCGGAGGAGGAGAGGCTGCGTCGGGGGTCGGAGCAAGGGGAAAGCGTGTAGGCGCGGGCGGTACCGGGGGAGGAAGCGGGATGAGCGGGCGGCTGCGAATGGTGTAGTTGAGGGGAGGGAATTGCGGCCGCACCGGTGCCGGCGCAGTAGGGAGATGGACGGCGCGGCTGGGGGACGGGCAGCGCAGCCGGGGGATGGACGGATGCGGCAGGTTGTGTGCGGGGGCCAGACTTGGCGTTCGACCCCGCAGGTCCCTTTTTGGCAGAAGGCCGACGTTATTCGAGTTGACGGATTACCGAGACCACTTTGCCCTTGACGCTGACGTCGGCGGCGGGCAGGAACATTTCGGGATAGCTGGGGTTGGCTGGGCGCAGTCTGACCTGATCGCCTTCGAGGAAGAAGTGTTTGAGCGTGGTCTCGTTCTGGGTGTCGATCCAGGCGGCGACCATTTCGCCGTTTTCGGCGCGCTCCTGGTGGCGGAGGATGACGATGTCGCCGTCGAGGACGCTGGCGTCGATCATGGAGTCGCCCTGGACGCGGAGGGCGTAGAGCTCGGCGGGGTTGCGGTAGAGGGTCTCGTTGAGCTCGAGCCATTCGTCGGCGGTGTAGTGGTCGGTTGTTTCGACCTGGATTGGCTCGCCGGCGGCGATGTAGCCGAGGACGGGCACCTGGAAGAAGTTGAAGGCGGAGCCGTCGCCGCCCTGGTGGGTCGGGGGCGCGCCGGCGAGGTCGCCGGCGAGGCCGGCTTCCTGGAGGCGGTCCCAGTCGAGGCTGAGGCCGCGGCTTACTTCCTTGTCGCGTCTGATGAGCTTGTCCTTCTCCAGTTTGGTGAGGTTGTACTTGACGACGGAGGTGCTGGAGATGGCGCAGGCGGTGCCGATGTCGCGGATGGAGGGGGGGTAGTTGTTTTCTTCGACGAATTCGGCGATGAAGGCGAGCATGCTCTTCTGGCGATCGGAAAGTTTCATTGTGTTCCTCCTTTTGGGTTGATGAATTCGCTATTACTTAGTCGTAATCAGAATGCTGCGGTCAATTTTCAAGGTGTTCACGGGTTGACGGTTCACGATTATCCCAAATATCGCAGGTATTTCCCAATTCATATCCCAATTATACAAGAACATCTGTGCGGTGTCAAGTCTTTGCGCGCACGAATGTTCCAGGGGGGACTGCAGTAGTTAGTAGTCAGTAGTTAGTAGTCAGCGATTGGGGCGCCGTTGACGTTTTAGGGAGGCCTCTCAGAATACAACGGGAATTTAAAGTCTACGGGCTTGTCAGGGATGTTTCTGGCTAGAATGTGGTGATAGACAGGACCAATCGATCCGCGAAGGCACGCGAAGAAGCGCGAAAAACACCAAGGGCTACTGGGATTTTCCTTGCTTGAATGCGCGGGTCAGCCGCACTTTGCTCCCGCCAATCGCTTTCAGCCAAACGTCAACGGGCTCTAGTAGTCAGGTTACTGCCAAGCCAGGTTTTGTGTACGTACTGTGTGCCTTCCGGCTGGGTCCGGAGTGAAGGAGCGCACCGTCAGGATTTCAATGGCGGGCTCTCGATGGTCATAGCGGTGAACGTTGGGCGTAAGTGGGCGTTGCCTTGTCTGCGCCGGCGCACACTCGGAACGAGCCACGAGGCGGGGGTAGGCGCGGGTCGCAGCGGGACGCCAATGGCGTATTGCCCACACACTTGGTGCGGCGGGGGGTTTTAGGAGGGGGGGCGTTGCGGGGGCGGAGCCCCCGCACAAGGGAGGGCCGAATAGGCCCGACCGCCCAGAACTGCAGTAGTCAGTAGTCAGCAGTCAGTAGTCAGTAGTCAGAGACAGCAGAGGTCGGTTGTTAGGATAGGGGGTAGGGGTTGATGCGGATTACGTTTGATGGGGCGGCGGGGGAGGTGACGGGGTCGATGCACCTGCTGGAGGTGAACGGGCAGCGGATATTGCTGGATTGCGGGTTGTATCAGGGGCGGCGGGCCGATACGTACGAGCGGAATCTGAATTTTCCGTGGGAGCCGGCGTCGATCGATTGCGTTGTGCTGAGCCACGCGCATATCGACCACACGGGGAAGTTGCCGAACCTGGTGAAGCAGGGGTTTGGCGGGAATGTGTGGTGCACGGCGGCGACGCGGAATCTGTCGGCGTATATGCTGATGGACAGCGGGTATATCCAGGAAAAGGATGTGGAGTATCTGAACCGGCGGCGGGCGCGCAGGGGGGAGCCGCCGGTGGCGCCGATATACACGCGGGATGATGCGAGGGATACGCTGCCGCTGTTTGTGAGTGTGGGGGAGGGGCGGCCCGTGCCGATCGCGAACGGGGTGACGCTCACTTTTCGTAATGCGGGGCATATTCTGGGTTCGGCGTTTGTGGAGCTGGAGATTGAGGAGTTTAGCAGCGGGAAGCGCCGGCGGCTGGTGTTCAGCGGGGACCTGGGGCGGGACGAGATCGCGCTGCTGCGGAGTCCGGCGGCGGCGAGGGAGGCCGACCTGCTGATCATGGAGAGCACGTACGGAGCGCGGCTGCACGGGCGGTACGAGACGGCGCTGAGGCGGTTGCGGGAGGTGGTGTGCGAGACGGCGCGGCGGCGGGGGAAGGTGATCATACCGTCGTTTGCGGTGGGGCGGACGCAGGAGATCGTGTTCGCTCTGAATCAGCTGGATGCGAGGGGGATATTCCGGAGATCCCTGTGTTTGTGGACAGCCCGCTGGCGGTGAATGCGACGGATGTGTTTCGGATGCATCCGGAGTCGTGGGATACCGGTGTGCAGACTTTTCTGGAGGATGGGCGGCGGCGGAGCCCGTTTGATTATCCGCGCATTGAGTATGTGCGGGAGGTGCGGCGGAGCAAGCAGCTGAATCATCTGACGGAGCCTGCGATCATCATCAGCGCGAGCGGGATGGCTGAGAGCGGGCGGATTCTACACCATCTGAAGAACAACATCACGCGGCCGGAGAACACGGTGCTGTTCGTGAGCTTTCAGGCGCAGCATACGCTGGGGCGGCGTATTCTGGAGGGGAGGGAGAAGGTACGGATTTTCGGTGAGGAGTACGATGTGCGGGCGGAAGTGGCGCGGATCAACGGGTACAGTGCGCATGCGGACCAGGCGGAGCTGGTGGCGTGGGCGTCACACTTTGACCGGGAGCGGTTGGAGAGGGTTTTTCTGGTGCATGGGGAGCCGGAGGGGGCGGGTGCGCTGGCGGGTAAGTTGCGGGAGCAGGGGCATGGTGATGTGGTTGTGCCGGAGTTGCACGGGTCGTTTGAGTTTTGAGAATTGTAGGAACTTCCATAATCCGCGAAGGGACGCGAAGGGGCGCGAAGAACACCTTTCTCTCTCCGCGAAATGACGCGAAGGGGCGCGAAGAACGTCCTTTTTTGAGCCGCGAAGGGCCGCGAAGGGAGGCTCTCGCGGCCTTTTTTTTGGGGGGGCTGAGGCTGAGGGGGTGGATTCCTCGGTCAGCAGCCGGCGAGGAAGTTGGCGCCGTGGAGGATGCCCCATTTTTCGGATTCTTCGGCGCCGTTGAAGTTGGCGTCTTCGAGCTCGATGGAGACGGCGCCGTTGTAGCCGTTTTCGGCGAGGATGCGGAGTCCTTCGCCCCAGCGGAAGAGGCCCTGGCCGGGGATGGTGTAGCGCCAGCTGTGGGCGCCGAAGGCGATGCGGTCGGCGAAGGTGGCGGGCTGTTCGTGGCCGTATTGGTAGAGGTTTTCGGCGAGGATTTCGGTGTCCTTGCCGTGGACGTGATGGACGCGATCGACGAATTCGGTGAGGAAGCGGAGGGGGTCGATGCCCATGCGGATCAGGTGTGAGGGGTCGTAGTTGACGCTCATGGCGGGAGAGGGGACGTCGCGGAAGAAGGCGCGGTAGGTTTCGGGGGTGCAGCAGATGGCGCCGGGGCCGGGCCAGCCTTCGATGACGTAGTGGGAGCCGCTTTCTTCGAGGACTGCGGCCAGGGCGGCGAAGCTTTCGACCATGTAGTCGTAGTTTTGGCGGCGCGGCAGGGCGGGGTCTTCGGGCAGCATGACGGCGAAGAAGTTCTGGGGGCCGGCGGCGGTGCAGGCGCGGATGCAGTCGGTGTTGCGGGCGAGGGCTTCGGCGCGGCGGGCGGGGTCGGCGGCGATCATGCCTCTGTTGTCGGGGAGGTCGATGGAGCCGATGCGCAGGCCGGCCGCGGAGACTGTTTTGAGGGCGCTCTCGGGATTGGTGGTCAGATCGATTGCTTCCAGTTTGTTGGCTACGGCCCATTCGATGAGGGAGGGGATATCCCTGTTCCATTTGGCGTTGACCTGGCGGAAGCCGATGGGGAAGTTGCCTGTTCGCGTTTTCATTGGGAAGATCCTGAGCTGGTTTTTTTCGGATTATGTTCGTCTGGTTGTACCCAGTTTACCTTGTGCGGCCGCCAGGGCAACCACGAGGGTTGCCCCTGCGGGCCTCTAGCCTTGTGCGATGGGCCGGGCCGGGTCGGTGATCCAGTCGCTCCAGGAGCCGGGGTAGAGGCGGGCTTCGCCGATACCGGCGTGTTCGAGGGCGAGGGCGTTGTGGCAGGCAGAGACGCCGGAGCCGCAGTAGAATATGACTTCGGACGGGGGCCGGTTGCCCATGAACTGGCTGAAGCGGGCGGCGAGCTCGGCGGGTTGGAGGAAGAGGCCGTCGCGCAGGTTGCCGGATTGGGGGAGGTTGGAGGCGCCGGGGATGTGACCGCCGATGGGGTCGTGGGTCTCGTTTTCGCCGCGGAAGCGGTCTGCGGCGCGGGCGTCGATGACGAGTGCGCCGCCGCTGGCGGTTTTGGCGAGCATTTCGGGGGCGTCGACGACGAGCTCGGGGCGGGGGGTGGCCGTGAAGCTGCCGGGCTGCACGGTTTCGTCGCCGCTGCGGGTGGGGAGACCGGCGGCGGTCCAGGCGTCCCAGCCGCCGTCGAGGACGGCGACGGAGTGGTGGCCGACCCAGCGCAGCATCCACCACATGCGGGAGGCCATGCTGCCGCCGCTGGCGTCGTAAAGGGCGACGCTGGAGCTGTTGCTGATGCCGAGGCGGGTGAGGGTGCGGGCGAATTCGTGCGGGTCGGGCAGGGGGTGGCGGCCGGTGATGCCGGGGAGGATGGGGCCGGACATGTCTTGGTCGAGGTGGGCGTAGGCTGCGCCAGGGATGTGGCTGTGGGTGTAGGCCTGGCGGCCGGCTTGGGTGTCGGTGAGGTCGAAGCGGCAGTCGAGGATGCGGAGGTTGGTGGTGGAGGTGAGGGCGGCGGCTAGTTGGGTGCAGGTGATTAGGGTGTGGAAGTGTTGTTGTTCGATTGTCATTTGGGTAACTCCTTTTTTGTATCCTCGAAGGGTTGCTGAGAACACCTTTTTCCACGAAGGGCCACGGAGAGCACCTTTTTCCTTCCGCGAAGGGACGCGAATGACCTGCCCCCGATGTTTGTACCACTTGTTATGTTAGTCCGACAAGGACTGGGACAGGGTCGACAGGCAAGAGAGCCTCAGGGGCCGGCGGCCGGTAGCCCAGAGAACTGTGTGGTCTGATCCGGTTGTAAGTCCGCCTGTACCGCTCCGTCAGCACACGCACCTCCAGCAAGGTATAGAAGACCTCTCTGTCCAGCAACTCGTCCCTCAACTTGCCGTTGAAACTCTCGATGTAGCCGTTTTCCCACGGCGACCCAGGCTAGATGTAGAGCGTCCTGGCTCCCACCCGCCCCAGCCACTCGCGCACAGCCCGGGCCGTAAACTCCGGCAGGTTGTAAATCTTGCAAGTTTGGTTTTGGTCTACAGTTGCCATGATCTTGCTCTCCTGTGGGGTAGGGTTGATTCTCGGCCTGTTGTAAGGGTCTGTTGCTGTTATTGCGACGCCGCAGGCGGTTGTTGCGGCGGGGGCCGCGGGTGGGTCATGGGGTTTGCCCTTCGGTTTCGCGAATGTATTCCATGCCTTCGGATGTGATCTGTGCGAACATGTTGGCGCTGCCCAGGAATCCCATTTTGTCTTCGATGTATCCCTGTTCTTCGCAGTATTCTCCGAGTTGGTCGAATTCTTGGTCTGTGAGATTTTCGCTCACCACGTCTCTGATTATGACGTTTTTGCGTCCTTCGGTCAGCTGTTTCAGGGCTGCAAGGATGATTTCTTCTGAGAACACTGCGATGTCTCCTTCGTGTGTGCGTGTCGATGAGAATGTGGCGGGCCTGTCCGGCCGTAAGGCCGGGGCGCTGTCTGGCTGTTGTTATCGCGCCGTCCGGGAGCGCTGCCCTGGTCGCCGCAGGCGAAACCGTAAGTTGACGTGCGCTGTTGGCGCCGAGCGGAGCGGCGTGGCTGTGGGAAGGCGAAGGCCGCTGCTGTGCCGCCCTCGGCTATCGCCACCTCTGCCTCTCTGAGCTTGTTGATTACCTGCTCCGGCGTATGTCTCTTCTTGGCCATCTCTCCCCCTTTCTACGGCCCAATTCTAACATAGTAACTGGACCAGCTTTTGGGGGGCAGGTCAAGGGAATGTGCGGGACTAATGGAACTAGCGTCTTAGGCAGGGTGCATCCCATATTATTTGAAAGACATAGAGGGGTAGGTTTGTAGTAGAAGAAAAGGAGAGGAAGAGGGGAACGAGAAGAGGCGAAGGCAAAGTTTACGAATCTATATCTAAAGTTAGCCACCGTGCTTGATTTGAGGAATGATACGCCTCACACAGAAAAAAGCGTGCAGGCATTAGTGGGCACGTAATGCTTGCCGGATGGATTGCCGAATAAGGATTACTGTACCGCTGTACGGGTGGGCAAGCAAAATGGCGAGAGGGTTGGGCCTGACGGGGGTGATGGCTTGGGGATAGAGAGGGCTCTGTTTTCTAGGATAATGACATCGACAGCGACCCCTTAGGCTGTCGCGGAGATCAAGCAAGGCGACGCTAAAGCGATGAGCGACCTGAGCTTGGCCCCAAAAACTGGACCACAAGCTAAGGTGTATAATGGAGCAAGTCACCAAGCCTGTGGAGGGGCAGTACGATGGTCAAGAAACGGCGGCGGCACTCGGCAGCCTACAAGTTTCGGATTGCGCTGGAAGCGC